>NZ_KV804996.1:32074-116720 GCF_001811505.1 Streptococcus sp. HMSC034E03 | reverse complement strand
CAAACTAATTTCTAGAAATATTTTTAGCAGTCTTAGTATCCTGTTCTAGATTCATTCTACTATAGCTTTTTTCAACACTACAGTTGAAAAACATACTAAGATTAGTAGTGAGAAAATCTACGACGGGAGAAAGTACTCACTACTTTTTCGTTATGTTAAAGTAGTGGTGTCTTGTTAAGTCGATAAGTCCTTTGGCGCTAACTGAGGATATTGTCTGCGCTAAAAATCGTCTGCACAAGGTTTTACAGGTCACTTTTCCTGAATTGGAAAACATCTTGTCGGCACCAACTGGGGAACAATATTGGAACTTGGTCATGACTTTTCCATGTAATAGTTTTGTACTGGAGTCAGATGACGCCGCATTAAGAGCTATCATCCGTCAGTCTACGGCGAAACGCATCTCTGAAAAACGTGTGACTTACTTAGTAGATAAGCTTACAAAACTAGCTAATCAGTCTTATTGTGCGGTCAAAAAAACCTCTCCAGTGATAGAAGAGGTCAAATACTATGCAGGGGAGTTACTTAGGCTTTCTGAACACAGACAAGGTGTTTTAGAGGAGATGGTAGCATTGGCTCAATCTTTGCCAGAATACGAGATTCTTCTCTCTATTCCTGGAATAGCTGAAACCACAGCGACAAGTATTATTGGCGAACTTGGTGACATTCGTCGATTTCACTCTGCCAATCAAATCAATGCTTTTATCGGCATTGACCTCAGACACTATGAATCTGGAAACTTTCTAGCCAAGGAACATATCACTAAACGTGGGAATCCCTATGCCAGAAAGATTCTCTTTAAGTGCATTCATAACATCGCTTCAGCTAGCCACACCAATCCCTGTCATATCGCAGACTTCTATGAGAAACGGAAAAGACAATCGCAAGTGACTTCAACCAAACCACACACGATTGCCTCTATACATCGTCTCATTAGAACAATGTATTACCTTATAACGCATAACAAACTTTACGATTATACTTCTACCCAAAATCGGTAAAATTGTTTATGCCATATTATTGTAACACCTTATCAAAAAAATCACCAGATAAGGTGTTGGTTTAGTGTACACTTTTTTCACTAAACTTTAGTTCAGAAAAAGACAATTTCCTTAGTTTGACTATGGAAATCAAACTATTTTTCATCAAATACCTTGATATACTTGACAAATGGTAGAAAAGGATTTAGTCTTCTAGCATACCGAACTAAATCCTTGGTCTAAATCCTTGGTCTAAATCATTTGTCTCTTTTTGCAGTCTGAACAACAGCGCTAGGCTCATTTGACAGACATCTTTCTCGAGATGATACTCTCTATTGTCTAGTTGTTAACAACTTCTATTAGCTACCGCCTAATATGTTTTTTTCTGGTTAGAACCGAGTTTTTAGGACTGCTTGAGGTACTTGCTCACTTCTTTGATACTAAGGTCAGCTACTAAAAATTCTTTACTCTGCCAAAAAGTTCTGAATGGCTGGTATGGCGATTTTACCAAAATTCTCATCAATACGATGTCGTCCCCCCTCAACTGTGACCAATTTAGCATTTGGAATTCTTTGACTTGCATCTACTGAATATTGATAGGGAGCAGTTGTATCATTAGTTCCATGTACAATTAGAGTAGGAGCCAATAATCTTCCTCTGTACATCTTCAATATCAATATCTAGTGCATCTGTCAGATAAATTTTACCCAAGCTAGCATTATGACGTGTCAAACTATCAGGGAGTTGATCAAATGATGGACTTCCAAGATTTTGATAAGTTTCCTTCACATCATCAAATAAAACATAAGCGGGGAAAATCAGGCCGAGCTTGTAGATTTGTTCAGGATTAGTAGCTGCATACAGGCTAGCTACCACACCACCCTGACTGACACCTATTATGCTCAGATGATCTTTATCAACATAACTTTCTGATGTCAGTTTATCTACTACATTCGTTAAGTCTATTAACTCTGTTTTAACTGACATACCAAGCATATCTTGACCACCACTTTTAGAATTACGGCTTCCTCCATAATAGTCAAATCCATATACTAAGAATCCTTGTTTCACTAATAATTGAATATAATCCTTATACATATCAAATGTATTATTAAAGCCATGTGAGATAAGTACTACTGGTAATTTTTCATTTTTATAATCTCTAGGTGCAGTGATTTGACCATACAGTTTTTTATCTTCATAAGCAACCGTATATTCCTCGGTAACAATATCTTCTGTCGGAACTAGATGACTCTCTTGAATTTTAGGTGATCGTTTCACTTCTTGACTAGAAGCAGATGAAATACTTTCTTCAACTTGACTACTTGACGACGTATTTTCTCTATTTTTCCAAATAAAGATCGCCCCTCCTAGTATAAGAATAATCGTTAAAATGCTTATAATATATTTCGAAAATTTCATAGATTTTCCCTTATTGTTATTTTTTTATCTTATGCTAGTATTAGAAATCCTCCTGCCCTACTAAGTGGTGCTGAAAGGCATAAACTGCTGCCTGGGTGCGGTCGCTAACCTGAAGCTTCGCTAAAATGTTGGATACATGGGTTTTAACAGTTTTGAGGGAGATGAACAATTCATCGGCGATACGCTGATTTTCATAGCCCTTGGCGATTAGTTGAAGGACATCTCGTTCACGCGCAGTCAGCTCTTCATGTAATTCAATATGATTGCGGTTGTATTCTACCTTTTTACTCACCTCTTGTTCAATAGCGAACTCACCGGCTGCTACCTTACGAACAGCGTGTAACAATTCATCTGCGCTCGAAGTCTTAAGCATATATCCTCTAGCTCCAGCATTCAAGACTGGCATGATTTTTTCATTATCTAGGTAAGATGTCACAATCAAGATTTTAGCCTCTGGCCATTCTTTGAGAATAGCTAGTGTCGCATCAATCCCATTGACTTCAGGCATGACAATATCCATGACAATCACATCTGGACGAAGCTCCAAGGCCATGGAAATTCCTTCCGCACCATTGGTTGCTTCTCCTACAACCTCTACATCATCTTGTAATTCAAAATAACTTTTCAAACCAAGACGCACCATTTGGTGGTCATCTACCAATAATAGTTTCATCTTACTTCCTCTTATCTATCCAAATCAAGCAAGGGAATACGAATATCCACTGCCAAACCTTGCTTGGGAGCTGTTAATAATTGTATAGTCCCAGCCATATCTTCCACTCGTTCTTTGATATTTCGCAGACCATAGCTCAGTTCATCAACATCATCCAGCTGAAAACCACGACCATTGTCTGCAACCTTCAACTGTAATTCCGTTTCCGTTTGATAAAGATAAACATCTAGACAAGAAGCTTGGGCATGACGGAGAGTATTACTAATCAATTCTTGGACAATACGAAAGACATGCTCCTCAATTTTTTTAGGCAGTTCGTCTACCTGATATTTAAAACTGACTTTAAGTTCACTTTTTTCTTCCAATTCTTTGAGAAGCAACTGTATCCCCTCAACCAGACTCTTTTGTTCCAGTTCAATAGGACGCAAATGTAAGAGTAGGATACGCAAATCTCTCTGGGCTGTCTCCAAAATAGCTGTCACACTCTGGAGTTGTGTCTGCATCTTCTCTTTGTCTAATCTGGAAGCTTGTTGACCGAGTCCTGATAAAATCATATGGGCAGCAAAAATTTCTTGGCTAACCGTATCATGCAAGTCACGCGCGATTCGCTTACGCTCCTTTTCGATAATCTGTTCTTCCTTGACCAAGGCTTGATTGTCCGCTTTTTGAATGGCTTCTGTCAATAAACAAAGCTTGCCTGACAAGTTTCTAAAACTTGCGTCTAAGTCGGCATCCCCAAGACTTTTAATATCTTTACCAGCCAGCAGATTCTTAAGGTTTGCTTGGATTTTTCTACGTGAATTCTCGTCAACCATTGTCCAAAATAGGACCAATAAAAAAGCAAGGGCAAGACTAAACATCAAAGCTAGAAATAGGATTTTTTCTGTCTTCTCTAAATCTTGGAAAAGAGAAGTCCACTCCAAATCCAAGACCTTAAAAATACTTCGAAATAGAAAAGCAACAAAGAGAAATGAGGTGAGTCCAATTAAAATATAGGGTTGCTTTTTCATCCTCTCACCACCTCAACATCTCCAACCATGGTTGTCAAAAATACCTTAACACTCTTAGGACTCTTGAGATAATCTCTAGTTTCTTGATGGAATTGTTCATTACGTAAAGCACGTTTAGGCTGGTCAAAAAAGGTTAAATCTCCGTACAGAGAATTGACGCTAAGGCTGACTTCTACATCCACTGGTACAATAATTCTAGTCGTACCGACCAGTTTTCTCAAGATGATAACATTATCATGGTTGCTTAAAATGACATGTTCTAGATGAATGGTATCTTTCCCCATGAGACGAAAAAGATTGATATCATCAAAACAACAAGTCTGGTAACTTGAGAAGTGGTGTAGATTTCCAAACCAGCGATTTTTCTCCCTCTTTACCGTCACTACTTCTTCAAAAAACAGATTGGTATCTTCCCTTTCCTGATTCATCATAGGGTAAAGCAGGAAGAAACTATAAATCAAAGCCACAAAGATGGCTAAAATGACAAAGGGATTAAGCATGATGATAAAGAAAAATAGGATGCTCACTGCCACTAAAATGAAATTGTTTCCCTGTCTTCCAGTATAGTATCGAATCAGCAGTAAAAACAAGAGCAAAATAAGTAGAAAACGGGAAAAATGCTCTGATACCATCATAATCAGAGCTCCTGTCAATAAACAAGCTTCAATAAATAGAAAAATTTGAAATTTTCGCATGTAACCGTCCTCTCTATTTAATTGTATCACAAATCCCAAAAGTCACATCCGTCTGAGGAATGATAAAGAGGTCGGGACTAAAATCCCGACCTCCTCACATTTGGTCTTTTGCTTCTTTTAATTTTCCATAAAGGAGATAGTCGACCTGCTGCAAATCCTCAATCCTTGCGCAATTAAGGGCACACATAATCAAGCGTAGGTCTTCCTTCCAACCTTCAACAATGGAAATAACGACATCAACAGAGTAATTTTCAACCAGTTCTAACATAGTGCGTGATAGACCAACTGCCTTGGCTCCAAACACTAAGCATTTGATGATATCTAGTGGATTGCGAACTCCTCCACTAACCAAAAGTTCCATCTTGTCTTTCCAGTCTTGGGCATTCAGAAGAGCCTGCATCGTTGATTGACCCCAGTCATTTAGGTAATCACGCTGTCCACCGCGACGGTTTTCAATATAAGCAAAGCTAGTCCCCCCACGACCAGACAAATCAACGGTTCGTATTCCCATCTCGTAAGCCTTAGCAATAGTCTTCACATCCATACCAAAGCCGACTTCTTTTAAAACGAGAGGCACAGAGATTTGCTCAGCATAATCTTTCAGATTATGCTGCCATAATCTAAATTGACGTTCACCCTCTGGCATGAGCAATTCCTGCATGACATTAACATGAACTTGTAAGAGAAGGGGATTCATCTCTCTTACTGTTTGTAGACCTAGTTCTACAGGTTTGTCTAAGCCAATATTAGTTCCAAGAAGGATGTCAGGGTAACTAGTTTTGACTGAAAAAGAATCATCTGAAGGATCCTTGAGAGCAGCGCTGTAGGAGCCCGTCACAAATAAAATCCCACAAGCATCTGCCACCTGAGCCAGCTTTTGATTGATTTCTCTCCCCTTATCGCTTCCACCCGTCATGGCATTGATATAAAAAGGAAAGTCCCATTTTCGCCCTGCAAATTCTGTCGAAAGGTCAATTTCATCTAAGTCATATAAGGGTAGCGAAGAATGAATTAGTTCAACTTCATCAAAACTATTATAAGTACTGTTTTGTTCAAGGGCATAGCGGATGTGCTCATCCTTCCGATTTGTCGTCATGTCCTATCCTTTCTTGATACAAGAGCTCAATCCCTAGATCAGCCCAGCGTTTTTTCAGTAATGTGGTCGAATTTTGGTCAAAACTGAGAGCAATCCCACAGTCTCCACCACCAGCACCACTACTTTTTGCAACAGCTTTTAAGTCTCGGCTGGCATCTTTTAATTGTCTGAGCGAAGGTGTGTAAATATCTGAACTCAAGCCTTCTAAAAGTTGGCTGGCTTGTTCTAGTAGCTCCATTATCTTTTCTTCTTGACCTGCCTCCAAAGCCTTTACCAAGTTAGTTACAGTTTCTTTTGAAGCCTGCAAAAAGCTAGCGTTCATATTATCCTTGATTTGCTTGACCATGTGACTAGACACAGCTACTTCCTTGGTCCAGCCCACCAAAAAATCAAATTTCAAGGCTGGTTCAACACTAGAAATAGAGAAGCCCCAATCACGTGCCAATACAGTTGGCAAGTCTTCCTCTTCTAGCCATTGTGCCACTTTCTCCCGGTCAAAAGACTGATAGAGGACCAGATCTTCTGAAACGATACAGGCAATGTCACCCATGGAACCATTGTCTCCACGTTTGAGAAGGACTGCACTCGCCAGTTTAAACAAGAGGTCTCTTTCAGCTGGTCTTTCATAGAAAGCAAGCATAGCCTTGATAACCAATACAACGACGCTACCACTAGAACCCAGACCAAACTTCTTGCCCTCACGTTCCATTTTCCCGCGAATATCTAAGGAAAATGGCTGCAAGTCAACCCCTTGATCAGTCAGATACTCCTCCACCAAGGCAACTGTTTCTTGAATCAAGGCATAAGAAGAATCCGGTCGCATATCTACACTATATGTAAACATATCTGAGTAGAGTCGATAAGCATCAGATATTTTAATCTCAGCCGTCATATAGATGGGGATGGCTTTTATTAGTGCCAACTGTCCTGGTTCTAAAATGGCATACTCACCAGCCCAATAGAGCTTCCCACAAGTTTTAACAATCGTCATCTTGGCTCAAATCCTTTGTTTTTGATACGATCAATCGGTAGCGTTGGCCTAAGAGTTCTGACAAATGTTCCAAGTCTTTTTCTAAACAAAGAACCTTGACATTAGGCCCCGCATCCATGGTAAAGTAGCAAGATTCACCTTGTTCTCTAAGCTGACGAACGAAATCCATAGCCTCATAACTCGCATCTGTCAGATATGAGAAGGATGGAGTTGCTGTCTTTGTCGTCGCATGCATAGCTAGAGCATTCTTCTCTGTTAATTCCCCAACTTTTTTAAAGTCATTTTCCTTGAGGTAGACTAACATATCCTTGTAATCTTGTTCAGATTGACGAATCCACTCATCAAAAGTCGTAGAAGTTTCGACACAGAGCTTCATCCCATCTCGACTGGAAATTGGTTTTTTCTGGTCTTCCAAGACCAACATAATCATAGCTAGTTTCAAGTCAGTTTCGACAGGATAAATCTCTCCACTATCCTTGTCCCAGGCTGCCAAGGGGCCATAAAAACTACGAGATGAAGAACCCGATGCAAACTTAGCTTCCAAGGCCAATTCTCTGCGATTCAGCCCAAGTTGGAAATATGCGTTACAAGCTTTGACCAAGGCAGATAAACCACTGGAACTTGAAGAAAGGCCTGCTGCTGTTGGCATATTGTTCTTAGTATCGATACGAACAAACCCTGCTCCTTCAGGACGGTAGCGGTCAATGATTTTACTCATCTTTTTATGTTCAGCTTCATTTTGCAACTGATCATTGATATAGAAAGCATCCGAGCTTGCATCTGCTGGTAAAGGAGAAAGTGTCGTCTCCGTATACATATTTTCTAAGGTTAGAGAGATACTGCTAGTCGCAGGAACCATCTCTTTTTCTGCTTTCTTCCCCCAATATTTGATAATGGCAATATTGGCATAGGAACGTACTGTTACAGGCTTTCGATCCATGTCTGAACAGCTCCTTTCTCTTCTAATCTTTCTGCTAAATCTTGAGCTTGGCAATCGTCAGCTACCAAAGCAATGATGCAACCACCTAGACCACCACCACTCATCTTGGCACCTAAAGCACCATATTGAAGAGCAGTTTCAACCAAGGTATCTGCTTCAGGACTACTAACCCCAATCTCTTTTAGATTTCCATGTGCTTTTGTTAAAATCTCTCCCAGCTTCACGGCATCTTTTGTCTTTATAGCTTCTTCTGCCTGCTGGGTTAACTCTCCTAGTGCATGCAAGAAAGGTAAGGCTCCCTTACCCTTGCTCTCTACAACTTGAATAGCTTCACGAGTATGTCCATAGACTCCTGTATCTGCAATAACCAGATAAGCCGACAAGTCCATAGCTAGTTCTTCAAAACCAACATTCTTGATAAAACGAATAGGCTGGTCACTCAGACAAGTCTTGGCATCCAGTCCACTAGGGTTCATATGGGCGATCATCTCAGCGCGATTGACCAGGATTTCTAGCACATCATGTGGAAGTTCTGCTTCAAAATAATCAAATACCGCGCGAATGGCTGCAATGCTAATGGCTGCCGAAGAACCCATTCCCCGTTTTTCTGGAATAGCCGAGTCAATTTGACAACGAATGCAAGCTTCTCTGATATTTAGATACTCGAGAGAAGCATAGACAGCCATGGACAAGGTGTCCTCTTCAAAAAGCTGCCATGGTGTCGCTGCCGGTACAACCCGACAAGTCACCTCTACCTCTAAAAGTGGCAAAGAGATGGCCGGATAGCCATAAACGACTGCATGCTCTCCTATTAAAATAATTTTACTATGTGCCTGACCGACACCAACTTCTTTTGTCATTTAATCCTACTATCAGACGAAAATCGTCTGTTTCTAGATAAAATTTTAGAACTTTATTCCTTTCTATTTTATTATATTTTCACAAAAAAAGCGATTGTTTCCTTCACAATCGCTTGTTTTCATTACTGGACCCACTCGCCATTATAGTTGACGTAGTAACCACCTACTGTGGTATTCACAGCTAGGGCACCAGAACTATAGGCATAGTACCATTTGCCATTAACTTGGAACCAACCGGTCGCCATAGCTCCTGATGAACGGAGATAATACCACTTGTTACCAAGATAAGCCCAGCCTGTCTTCATATCGCCATTACTTGCATTGAGGTAGTACCAAGTTGAGCCGTCTTGAAGCCAGCCTGTCACCATAGCTCCTGACGAACGAAGATAATACCAAGTATTACCGACATAAATCCAGCTAGTTTTCATATCACCATTTTGAGCATCTAAATAATACCAAGTTGAACCATCTAGATACCAACCGGTCGCCATAGCTCCTGATGAACGGAGATAGTACCACTTGTTACCAAGATACTGCCATCCAGTTTGCATTGCAGCAGTTGTTGTATCAAGATAGTACCAAGTTGAATTGTCGTTAATCCAACCAGCACGTCTTTCTCCACCAAGGTAGTCTCTTCCTGAAGAACCTGTTTTTGCTAGGTAATACCAGTTTGATTGATCATAAAGCCAACCTGTTTTTAATGAATGATCTTGGTCAAAGTAGTAGTTTGCTAATTTAAGAACTTCAGGACCCTCAAAGCCTTCACCATGTTTTTTACCAACATTTAATGAATCCTTAGCCTCTAATTGTTTCCACCCAACAAATTCTTGTAGGACCCCATCCTGTCCAAAGTAGTACCACTTCGGTTGAAGGCCGATTTCAAAAACTGGTTGATTATCAAATAAATTATCTCGGTAACCTGTCCCAGGAATTTCTAGGTATTGCCAACCGACAACCATCTCTCCTCCATCACCAAAATAGTAGGTTTTACCGTCTATTTTATGCCAATAGATCGCTTTGTGGTCATCTTTTATATAGTATTTTCTATTATCCTTATCAACAAACTGTCCACCCGTGGTATCCGCAAATACTGTATTTGTAGCTAGCAAACCAAAGAAAAATGCTGTTAGTGCAACTTGCATCATTTTTTTCAAAAGTTTCACTTATATCCCCTCCAATATTAAATCCACTTACCAGATGAAGCAAAGTTATAAACTTTACCATCAATCGTCTGACTACCTGTAACCATAGCACCACTTGAATTGAGATAATACCATTCACCTGATACTTTTATCCAACCTGTTTTCATATCTCCATTAGAAGGATCTAGATAGTACCATGTTGAGCCATCTTTGTACCAACCAGTCTTCATGTCTCCATTGCTCTTATCTAAGTAATACCATTTACCTCGGAGGTATTTCCAACCCGTTGCCATTTCACCAGAGGAATCAAAATAGTACCATTTGCCACGTATATATTTCCAGCTTGTTGCCATTGCGCCAGAAGATTCAAGATAATACCATTCCCCAGATACTTTTTGCCAATCTGTGAGCATCTTACCAGAAGCGTCTAGATAGTACCAAGTGTCATTTATCTTTTGCCAACCTGTTTGTTTAGTACTGTTCTTATAATAGTACCAAGTACCACTAATCAATTTCCAACCATCAATAGAATGTCCTTGAATAACAGAGTAGATAAATGATAAAGCCTTTTCATTTAACTTAACAGCATAATTCATCTGTCCAGCAGAATTACCAGACACATGAACACCTATCAGTCTAAAACTGCTATCATATACACCAGCTCCACTAGCACCTCCTAAAGTATCTATTTGATACTTTAGGAAATCTCCAGTATCTTTTACAATATCCTTAGAGTCAGTATACATTTGCTTATCACTATTTACAGCTGGATATCCAGTAATAGTAGCGCCTGTACCTTCAAGATTCCCTAGATTATTCGGAAGACCTAGTGTACCTAATTGAGCGCCAATTGGTTCTTCCAAAATCAAAACTGCTAAATCATACGTAGTGAGCTCGTTTGAAGGTGTGTTTTGAAATTCTTTTAGATAACGAACTTCTTTTACCTTTATTTTTCCTACAGGATTTTCGTTCGGAGTAGCTGCAGGGATAACATATACAGAATCTGCCTCTGTTCTAGAATTACGATCATAAACAACATGAGCTGCTGTAATCAAAATATTATCTTTTACGAAACTAGCACTGCCTCTAAAACTAGCATTCATACCATTAAATTCTGCTTCCACGTAAGCTGATGTAGAATAAGGATATTGTAAAGTATTCTCAATCTTAATCAAATCATTTTTACCAATAATGACTTCTGACTGATTTGTATAATATTTACCATAAGTTGGTGAAACATTCGGAAGTGAAAAATTATTATTTCCTGGACTCTCTTGTAATGTTTCACTTACCTCATATTCTTCACCTGTACTAGAAATAACAGTCAAAGCAGATACTGCCGGTAGCTGACTAGCTAACAAAGTACTAGCAACAATTGAAATACCCAATTTTTTATAAAAAGTTTTCTTCATTAATTTTATCCTCCTAAAAAATTGTAACACACCTGTTCGTTCCTGTCAATACAAAGAAAAAAACGAAAAGACATCCCTTTCTCCATTTGAAAAAAGCAGTTACACAACTGCAACTGCTTTCTATTCCTGCATGGTATAACCAACACCACGCACTGTTTTGATATAGCTCTTTTGACCTTTGACATCAATCTTGCTCCGTAAATATCGGATATAGACATCTACGATATTGGTCTCTGTAGCACTTTCATACTTCCAGACACTCTCTAGCAATTGTTCACGAGTCAAAACCTTTTTGCTTCCCATAAGGGTAGCTAATAGGTCATATTCACGCCGAGTGAGAGCAATCATTTCATCGCCACGATAGACTGTATGTTGTTCAACATCCATACGCAGATTGCGATAAGCTGTCGGAACTTTCATCTGACTACAGTGTTGGTCGATGAAATCTCGACCTCGGAAGATAGCTGAAATACGACTGACCAAATCATCGATAATGATTGGTTTATAGATGTATGAAACAGCGAAACGCTGGATTGTTTCAAGTTGGTCTTGCAATTCTTCTCGATGGTCCAAGACCATGATAACCGAAGCTGGCTTGGTTCGACTCAACTTATCTGCAAAATCCTGGGCTGTCATATCCCCTAGATGAGCATTCAGTAAAATCAAGTCATAGTCTGTCTGAAGAGCCATGGAGAGGGCTTTTTGTCCCTCTTCTACCTGATCAACTCGGTATTGCTCTTTTTGGAGTTCCAGACTTAAAAAATGAGCTAGATTTCTTTCTTTCTCAAGTAATAAAATCCGTTTCCCCATGGCTGACCTACTTATTTTTCGTCATACCAAGAGTAGTGGAAGGTTCCTTCTTTGTCTTTACGTTGGTAAGTGTGGGCACCAAAGTAGTCACGTTGTGCTTGGATCAAATTAGCTGGAAGATCAGCTGAACGGTAGCTATCAAAGTAAGTAATAGCTGCTGAGAATGTTGGTACTGGTACTCCAGCTTGAACAGCAAGAGCTACAATATCACGAACAGATTGTTGGTACTTAGCAGTTACATCCAAGAAGTACTCATCCAAAAGAAGGTTAGCAAGATCTGCATCACGATTGTATGCATCTGTGATCTTTTGCAAGAAACGAGAACGGATGATACAGCCATCACGCCAGATAGATGCGATGTCCGCAAATGGCAAGTTCCAGTTGTTTTCTTTAGAAGCTACACGCAATTGAGCAAAACCTTGTGCGTATGAGATGATTTTTGAGAAGTAAAGGGCTTGGCGGATTTTTTCAATCAACTCAGCCTTATCTCCTTCAAATTTGAAAGCAGCTGGTTTTGGAAGCACCTTGCTAGCATGTACACGCTCTTCTTTGTAAGTAGAGATGTAACGCGCAAATACTGACTCAGTAATGAGTGACAATGGCACACCAAGGTCAAGCGCTGATTGGCTAGTCCATTTACCAGTTCCCTTGTTACCTGCAGCATCAAGAATGTAGTCTACGATTGGTCCATCTTGACCTTCATCGTCTTTGCGTCCAAGGATATCAGCTGTAATTTCAATCAAGTAGCTGTCCAATTCACCCTTGTTCCACTCAGTAAAGATTTCAGCCATATCTTCTGCAGAAAGACCAAGCAAGTGTTGCATAAGATCGTAGCTTTCTGCGATCAATTGCATATCACCGTACTCGATACCATTGTGGACCATTTTCACATAGTGACCAGCTCCATCAGGACCGATGTATGTCACACATGGTTTTCCATCTTCTGGTGCTTTAGCTGAGATTTCTTCAAGAACATCAGCCACCAAGTCGTAAGCTTCTTTTTGTCCACCAGGCATGATAGAAGGACCTTCAAGGGCACCTTTTTCACCACCAGATACACCTGTACCGATAAAGTTGATACCTGAGTTAGCCAACTCTTCATTACGACGAATAGTATCTTTATAGAAAGTATTTCCTCCATCGATCAAGATATCACCTTTATCCAAGTGTGGAAGAAGGGCTTGAATGGTCGCATCTGTACCAGGTCCTGCTTGAACCATAAGCATGATACGACGTGGTTTTTCAATTGAGTTTACGAAGCTTTCGATATCATAGCTTGGCACGAAGTTTTTATCAGGGTGGCAAGCAATCACATCTTCAGTTTTTTCTTTACTACGGTTATAAATAGCAACTGTATAACCACGAGATTCAATATTAAGGGCAAGGTTACGACCCATTACGGCCATACCAACAACACCAAAGTTAGCTTTTGTCATGTGACACTCCTCTTGTTTAATATGTTTTATTTTATCATGTTTATCTGTGAAAAGAAAGAATTTTGTAACAATTTGACTAGTAGTCTAAATCATCCGCATGTCCAGAACCATTCCCTACAAAGTAACCTGTCTTACAATTAAGGGTAAAGAGATAGGTACCATCTGGTTTATAAAGATTATAGTAGCCATTACCATTAACAATATTCACAGGTTCCAAAATGTATTGGTTGCCTGTAATGTAGCCACGCGCACGCGAAGTCTCAAGAATGCGTTCAAGGACACCATCTGCAAACGTCCAAGCAGGATCACTACTATCACTTACAGCGGCTTGATTGTACGGTACTCGACTGACACTTCTTTGTAGGTTCACACCATTGCTTGCTAGTCCACTATTTAGGATATTACTTGCTGAGGCTGTTTCACCCGCTGAGGTTGATGCATTAGCAGAGCTGCTAGCATTGCTTTCAGTTACAGAACTTGACTCTGCTTGGCTTGATGAACTTGACTGACTACTGCTTGAGCTTGTAGAACTTGAAAGTTGACTCTTACCGAGACTAATAGCCTTAGCTAGCAGTTTATCAATTTCAGTATTCCCTGTCTTAACTTCGGTAAATTTAGCATCTGCCTTTACTTTAGCATTTGTATTTAGAACACCATCTGTGATAGCTGGTGTTTCAAATTGAGCATTAACATCTTGTACCGCTTTGATTTGTGTTTCAAGACTATCGTATTTTGATTTGGCAAGAGTATGCTCACTAGCTCCCTCAAGTTTATCTAAAAGCTCTTTGAGCTGACTCAGCTGACTAAACTGACTATTTTTTAGGGCAGTTTTATTCTCATCAGTATAAAAAGTATCATAGAGACTGTTAAATTGATTGAGAATTGCTTGATTACTTACCAAACCTGCATCAGATGACTGAGACTGAATTTCTTGAGAAGAACGAGTAATTTGACGATAAACGTAGTAGCTACCCCCAATAATCAAGACAATAATCGCTAAAAGAGCTGACAAGATGACCCACAGCTTTTTGTTTTGTGGCTCATCTTCTGCTTGAGCAGAGCGAGATAAGGATTGATGTTCCTCTTGCAAAGCTTCATCATCCTCTGCAACAAGGGGCTCAGTTACAGGTTCCACTAGATTTTTATCCATAACCAAGGTTTCCTCTAGTGGCGGAAGGAGAAATTCTTCCGTTGCTACTCCCTCTTCTTCAGCAGCAATCTCTAAGTCAGGGACTTCTTCTACTGGTTCAACCTCTTCATCAATTGTTTCTTTGGCGTCTTGAAGCAAATCATCTAGACTTCGAAGTTCCTCTTTCTTCGCCTGAATGTTAGTAAATTTATCAGCTTCGATTTCTTCACGGTGTTGTTTAATGTATTTGTCCAAAATCGTATCATCAGGAGTTACACCTGCTTCGATTTCTTCATTTTTTCGAATAACTTGTCCAACTGTCAGATCCTTAGCTTCCTCAAAATCAAACTGAGGTTCCTGGGATATTTTCTCAGGTTCTAACAACTCTTCTTTTTTATCCTTTGGATCCATGGCAACTCCTTTCTAATCTGTCAAATTTCTTTTGACACGTTGACCAAAATATTGATATAAATCAACTTTCAAAGTACCATTGTAGAGTTTTCGTTTTTTGTCCGCCTGACTACCATATTTGCTTTCAAAGGCTTCGTCACTAGTCAGGATAAACTTACTCCACGTCTTGAGAGGCTCAAAAACCTCACCCATTTCAGCATAAAGTTTAGTTACTCCTGCATCATCTGACAGACGTTCACCATATGGTGGGTTAGAGATAATGACTCCATTGATCTTATCGGAACGCAAATCCTGTACACGCATCTGCTTAAAGAGAATATCTCCAGATACTCCTGCAGCCTGGGCATTGGCCTTAGCAATTTCTACCATACGACCATCGATATCACATCCCATAATATCCAGTTCAATCTCTCGATCTATCTGCTTACTTGCCTCAGTTCTGACTTCTTGAATCAAGCGGTCACTAACCCAGTTCCACTCTTCAAAGGCAAATGAACGACGCAAACCTGGTGCCATCTTGCGCGCAATCATAGCCGCCTCAATACAGAATGTTCCCGAACCACAGGTTGGATCGATCAAAGGCTTATCAGGGTACCAGTTTGACAGTTGCAAAATCGCAGCTGCCATATTCTCTTTGATCGGAGCTCCACCTTTTTCAGTACGGTAACCACGTTTAAAGAGACTTGACCCAGTTGTATCAATCATAACAGTCGCTACATCTTTCAAAATGGAAACTTCAATCTTGAACTCTGGACCATTCTCCATCAGGGGAACACCTTCTGGTCGGGCATAGTGTTTTTGTAGTTTCTTAACAACTGCCTTCTTAGAAATTGCCTGCACACTTGGCTCATTGTGTAATTTTGACTTGACACACTTAGCCTTGGCAATTGGGAAACGAGCTCCAAGCGAGAGATAGTTCTCCCAATCTAGAGCAAAAACACCTTGAAAGAGTTCTTCAAATGTTTTTGCAGGAAAAGTTCCCACGACGATTTTGATTCTATCTGCAGCTCTTAGCCACAGGTTAGTTTGGATGATTGCTTTCACATCACCTTGAAAACGGACACGACCGTTTTCAACCTGACAATCGTAGCCCAAATCTCTTACTTCACGCCCAACTACAGCTTCCAAACCCGCCGCAGCAGTCGCAATTAAATTAAATGTTGTTTTCATTTCAGTCTTTTATAGACCTTTCTTTATTCACTTTAAAAAATGAGGTTGAGAATATATCTCAGCCCCAACCTATATGCAATTTTCTATAAGCCATGTTTTGTTCCAGAAGTGACTAGGACCACTTCCTTCGATAATCATCTGTCTACCACTAGCAGCTCTAGCTGCTAGCAGTCAGAGTACTACGTTCGTTTCCGCGCACTCCATGCCCCGACCAAAATTTGGGTTGCTAGCTTGAGGGGTTTACCGCGTTCCACTCTCTCTGTTTCCAGAGAGACTCCGTCACTGTGGCACTTTCAAGTCTACTCTGACATATCCTAAGACTTAGCCATTTCAACTGCCGTAACGATTTCTCGTCCCTAGGCTTATGGTTTCGCCTAGCACAAACACTACAGGCATCACAGCCTGTGCTAGCATGGACTTTCCTCATGAAAAGAAATTCTCTTCACGCGATTATCCAAAAATTGCACAACAGAAGTATTCTTAGAAATCAGAATTATCCAAGATTTGTTTGCCAAATACTTCTTTTTCAAGACGATTCAAACGTTTCAAAATATCAAAGTTTGTCATAGAAGTCGTACTTCCATGATCTGCTGGTTCAGAAGTTGCTGATGTCACTTGAGGTTTTTTAGCCAATTCCTCTTTAAGCTCCGCGATTTCTGAACGGAGTGACTTCACTAATGTTGCATAAGTTTCATAATCCTTGATGACATCATCCAAAAATCCATCAACCTCTGCTTTACTATATCCACGTACTTCTCTTCCAAAGTCCTGTTCAAAAATATCTTTTGCTGTAAAAATAATACTTGCCATGTCTCTCTCCATTCTCAGTTGCTAGTATTATTATATAAAAAAAGGCAAACAAAAAGCAAGGTCAAAGGCTCAATTTTCGGAAAAATTTTCAGCTACTTCGTTTAATTCCTCAAATGTTAATCTTTTTGTAATATAGTTGTCTTTCTTTTTCATCAGTTCGTAAAAATACTTCAGTTTTGTTTCATTTTCTTCATCATAAAAAAGATAGGCTCCATCTGTATTTTCAAGTAAGAAAAGTTGATAGTCTCGTAATTGACCCTTGTGTTCATAGTTTGGATAGGCGTACTTAACAAAATCAACTTGTTTAAATTCACTCAGTTTGACCTGATTCCCCTCATTCCAGTTTTCCCCATGAGTTTCGAAATCAAAGATAGTCGCAAGTTGGAAACCAAAGTCACCTTTCATATCTCTGGCTATCTCTAAAACCCAGTGTTCAAATCCCAGAGTTCCCGTAAATACCAACCATTTCAACCCTTCGTCTGCCATTTTTTCCAAATCTCTACGAATAGCTTTTTTAATAATTTTTAAACGAATATCTTTGTCATTAAACAATCCTAAATCAAAGCTAGAATAGCCTAAAACCAAGGCTGTATGCATTTTTTCACCCTTTCTGTGCACTTTTATGGTATAATAGAGTGATGTTATTGTACCAATAAGGAGAATTATGGTCAACTATCCTCATAAACTTTCATCGAAAAAAAAACAAGAAGTCACCTCACAAATTAAAAATTTCGCAAATCGTGGGATGACCTTTGAAAAGATGATCAATGCTACAAACGATTATTATCTGACACACGGTTTAGCTGTTATCCATAAGAAACCAACTCCTGTTCAGATTGTCCGCGTAGACTATCCTCAGCGTAGTCGTGCTAAGATTGTTGAAGCTTATTTTAGACAAGCATCGACTACCGATTATTCTGGAGTTTATGAAGGGTTTTACATCGATTTCGAAGCTAAGGAAACTAAGCAAAAACATGCCATTCCGATGAAGAACTTCCATCCTCATCAGATTCGGCATATGGAACAAGTCCTTGAACAAAAAGGAATTTGCTTTATCCTTCTTCATTTTTCTTCTTATCAAGAAACGTATTTATTGCCGGCACTTGACCTCATCCGTTTTTATCATCAGGATATGGGGAAAAAGTCAATGCCGCTTGACTATATCAAAGAATTCGGTTATGTGATTGAGCAGTCTGCTTTTCCACAAATTCCTTACCTTGATACAGTCAAACAACATTTACTAGGTGGTAAAACAATATGAACAAACAAACTATCTTGCGCATCGTTAAATACCTCAGCATTGTTACGATTAGCTTATTTATCGTAGCTTTCCTACTTGGCGGTGGTGTATTTCTTCACTATGCAAACAAGGCTCCTGAACTCTCTGAAAGCAAACTTGTTGCAACTACATCAAGTAAAATTTATGATAGCAAAAATGAACTCATCGCAGATTTAGGTGCTGAACGTCGTGTCAATGCTCAAAGTAGTGACATTCCTACTGATCTTGTCAATGCGATTGTCTCTATCGAGGATCATCGCTTCTTTAACCACAGAGGAATTGATAGCATTCGAATAGCAGGAGCTTTCCTACGTAACCTCAGTAGTAATGGTGGTCTTCAAGGGGGATCAACCTTGACCCAGCAGTTGATTAAGCTGACTTATTTCTCAACATCAACAGCTGATCAAACTCTATCCCGTAAAGTTCAAGAGGCTTGGTTGGCTATCCAGCTAGAGCGAACTGCAACTAAGCAAGAAATATTGACCTATTACGTCAATAAGGTCTACATGTCAAATGGTAACTATGGTATGCAGACAGCTGCGGAAAACTATTATGGTAAGGACCTCAAAGACTTGTCCATCCCTCAGCTAGCACTCTTAGCAGGTATGCCACAGGCTCCCAACCAATACGATCCCTATTCTCATCCTGAAGCAGCCCTTGAAAGACGAAACCTCGTTTTGTCAGAAATGCAAAAGCAAGGCTACCTTACAGCCGAGCAATATGAAACAGCCATCAATACTCCAATCACAGATGGACTTCAAAGCCTAAAATCTGTTAATAGCTATCCACAGTACATGGATAACTATCTTAAAGAGGTTATTGACCAAGTGGAGCAAGAGACAGGTTATAATCTATTAACAACAGGTATGGAAGTCTATACAAACGTCGACCAAGAGGTACAAAAACGCCTTTGGGATATTTACAATACAGACGAATACGTTGACTATCCAGATGATGACCTTCAAGCTGCTTCTACTATCGTTGATGTTACAAATGGTAAAGTCATCGCTCAACTTGGTTCTAGACACCAATCAAGTAATGTTTCATTCGGTATCAACCAAGCCGTCGAAACAAACCGTGACTGGGGTTCTACTATGAAACCAATCACAGACTACGCTCCTGCACTTGAGTACGGAATCTTCGACTCTACTGCAGCAACGATTAATGATGCCCCTTATAACTATCCTGGAACAGACATTCCTGTCTATAACTGGGATAAAACCTACTTTGGAAATATCACTCTCCAGTACGCAATTCAACAATCTCGTAACGTACCAGCCGTTAAAACACTTGAAAAAGTTGGATTAGACCATGCTAAGACCTTCTTGAATGGTTTAGGAATTGATTACCCATCAATGGTATACGCAAATGCTATCTCAAGTAATACAGTTGAATCTCATAAACAGTACGGAGCAAGTAGTGAAAAAATGGCTGCTGCCTATGCTGCCTTTGCTAACGGCGGTATCTATCACAAACCAATGTATATCAATAAAGTTGTCTTTAGTGATGGCAGTTCAAAAGAGTTTTCAGACCAAGGTACTCGCGCCATGAAGGAAACAACCGCCTACATGATGACAGAAATGATGAAAACCGTATTAACATACGGAACTGGTCGTGGAGCCTACATGTCATGGCTTCCACAAGCTGGGAAAACTGGTACTTCAAACTATACAGACAATGAAATTGAGAACTACATTAAGAACACTGGGTATGTTGCTCCAGACGAAATGTTCGTAGGATATACTCGTAAGTATTCAATGGCCGTTTGGACTGGTTACTCAAACCGTCTTACTCCAATCGTAGGAGATGGATTTAGAGTCGCTGCAAATATCTACCGCTCAATGATGGGATATCTGTCAGAGGATGATCATCCTGGTGATTGGACAATGCCTGAAGGTTTGTATCGCAACGGCGAATACGTCTTTAAGAACGGTGCTCGTAACAACTGGATTCCACAGTCAACTCAAGCAAGTTCGACAACAGAGAGCTCAAGTTCAAGTACAACTTCAACAACTGAAAGTCCAAGCTCTTCGAATGATAATACGAATGGCGCTACCAATCCAAATGCCTCAGTACCAAACACAACTACAAATAGTCAACAACAAAATCAAGCCCCACAAAATACACAAGGGCAACAATAAAATATAAAAAACTGAGGATTTATTCTCAGTTTTTTGTATGCAGTTTTTTATGGTGGAATCTTAATTTTTATAAAGCCAAACTTTTTAAAATAGGAAGCGAAATAACTTAACAGATTAAAAACTGTCAAAGTTATGTCAATCGCAACCTTATCCCCAACACAAATCAAATAGTCGGGAAAGCTGTTTAAAATTATAGATAAAAGATATCTTACTTTTATGTAATACTAAAGCGTGACTTAGAAAGTCTAATCTACTACTTCAATGCAGGGATTAAACCAATAATCAACATGCTAAACTAAAGTCTCAGGAAGGGTATCAAAAGGCCAGACTTTTGTCCGGCCTCTTTTTCTTATTTTACATGTTTTGCAAGATCTTCTTGCGCTTTTTTATTAGATTCTTCTTTTTCTTTCTTCCATTTATCTTGAGCTTTTTGATATTCATCAGCAGTTACTGGCTTATCTTGAAGGTCAAGGTATTTGTACAAGAGTGCTTCACTTGTTCCCTTGTTACCTGAGTAAGCAAATGGAAGTGTGAATGGCACCATCTTAGACAACATTGGACGTCCAGTTTTAGAAGTTGTTGGAATAATCAATGCACTATCTGTCAACCAAGCTTGGGCAGCAGCATATTTATCATAACGTTTTGAAACGTCAGTGTCTTCATTGCCAGCTTCAACAACCATCTTTTCGTAATCTTCCAAACCAACTTGTTTGGCAGCAGCGTTATTTGTGCCTGAATCAAATCCTAGGTAAGTCTTAGTATTTTCACCTACTGATGGTTTGATGATATCAAGGTAAGTAGATGGGTCGATGTAGTCCGGAGACCAACCAACGTTATCTGAAAGGTCCCAATCTTCACCGGCAGCTGTTTCAGCAAAGTAGGTAACATTTAAGACTTCATCTTTTTGAAGTTGTTGGATATCAATAACAACATTGTCAGTTCCTAATGTTGCTTCAAGCGATTGTTTCAATGATTGAACACGTTGAACTTTTGTAGTATTGGTTTGGTCAACTGGCATATCCAAGTGGATTGGGAATTGAACACCCTCCGCTTGGAGAGCTGTCTTAGCCTTAGCAAACTCTGCTTTTGCTTTTTCAGGATTGTAAAGACCGTCTTGAGCGTCTTCTAGATTAACATCTTTCCACTCATCACCATAGGTCACTAATTTTTCCTTAACTAAGTCACCAAAGTTTTTACCATCTGCTTGAACAAATGTTGGTGGTACGAACAAGTTACGAAGGAGTTTGCTTGCTCCACTTGCTCCATTAACTTGAGAAGCATAAGCTGTTCTATCAAAACCAAAGGCGATGGCTTGACGGAAGTCTTTGTTAAGAAGAGCTTTCTTAGTTGAAGTCTTTTGCTCGTCTGTAGTCTTAGAAGTATATTTGTAAGACTGACGGTCAATATTCGTACCGACTAAGAAAGTTGTAGAATCTTGTGTTGTATAAACGATGTTATCCTTAAACTCTTTTTCAAGTTCAGAGTAGCTTCCACTTGTTGGGAAGAGAAGGGCCATTGAGAAACCACCATCTTTAAAGGTTTCTGCAAGTTTGTTATTGTCTTGACCATCCCAGAATGAAAGTTTTACTTTATCAATATGAACATTGTCCTTATCCCAGTAGTTTGGATTCTTTTCAAATTCTACTGAAGATTTTGCTACCAATGATTTCAACAAGAAAGGACCGTTGTAAAGAATACTGCTTGGATCTGTTGCTTTAGCAAAGTCACTTCCTTTAGAAGTAAGGAATTCTTCATTGACTGGTGCAAGAATTCCCATGGTTGTCTTAGAGTTCCAGAAGCTTTCTGGTTTGTTCAAAGTGTATTGAACTGTTTGATCATCTACAGCCTTGATTCCAACTTCTGAGAAGTCTTTAACTTCACCTTTTACATAAGCATCCAAACCTTTAATAGATTCTTGAACAAGATAAAGGGCTTCTGACTTATTGTCAGCAGCATACTTAAGACCTGTTACAAAGTCTTGCGCTTTAACTGGTGCATACTCTTCGCCTTCAGAAGTGTACCACTTAGCATCTTTACGGATTGTGTAAGTGTAAGTCAACCCGTCTTTAGACACTGACCAATCTTCTGCCAAAGATGGCACGAAGTTACCGTAGCGGTCATTCTCCATCAAACCATCAACGACATTACTTGTGATATTAGCAACCGCAGCCTTACCAGTTGTCAAATAGTTGAGACTATCTGGATCTGTTTCATAAACATAAGAAAAAGTTTTCTCACCCTTTGCACTAGAGCCTGAACCTGAACAAGCTGCCAAAACACCAGACGCTAACAGAGTCACCCCTGCTAGGGCCATTACTTTTGAAAATTTCATAATAAACTCCTTTATGACTTTTTATACATTATAATCCCTTTTCAGCCAAGTGTCAATACAATTTTCAGAATTTTTCAAATTGATTTAAAAACATTTTTATGAGAAACTTTTAAAAAAACCATCTGAGAAAAAGTTCTTTTATTGACAGTTCTCAAACAAATCTTTATGATATAATGAAAGAAGAAAGTTGAAAGGAAATACCATGTCAAAAGAAGTTATTGTTGAAAGTTTTGAACTCGATCACACCATTGTTAAAGCACCGTATGTCCGTTTAATCGGAGAAGAAACAGGTCCTAAGGGAGATATCATTTCTAACTTTGATATTCGCTTGGTTCAACCAAACGAAGACTCAATCCCTACTGCTGGTCTTCATACGATAGAGCACCTCTTGGCCAAACTCATCCGTACTCGCATTGACGGGATGATTGATTGTTCACCATTTGGCTGTCGTACAGGTTTCCATATGATTATGTGGGGACGTCATACTAGCGCAGAAATCGCTGCTGTCATCAAGGATTCACTCAAAGAAATCGCTGAAACAACAACTTGGGAAGATGTCCCAGGAACAACCATTGAATCTTGTGGTAACTACAAGGATCATAGCCTATTTTCAGCTAAGGAATGGGCAAAATTGATCCTTGAACAAGGAATCTCAGACGATGCCTTTGAACGTCATGTCATTTAACATAAAAGAACCAGTTTTTTCAACTGGTTCCTTTTTTTTATTTTCAAAATCTTGATTTAGGCTTTTTCACGAATGACCAAAACACCATCTTCCATGTCAGCTTCTAGGTGTTTAGCATCAAGGTTATCCAAGTGGAAGTCTGTGACTTTGTCACGAATTTGTTGTTCAACTACACGACGGAGTGGGCGAACACCCATGACTTCATCGTAACCTTCTTCGGTCATATATTCTTTGGCTGCATCGCTCACTGTCAAGTCGATCTCTTTCTTAGCAAGTGTCTTATTGACATCAACCAACATCAAATCTACAATCTTAGAAAGGTCTTCCTTGCTCAAGTGTGAGAATTCAATCACAGCGTTGAAGCGATTGAGGAATTCTGGACGGAAGTAAGGTTTCAAACGATCCATGAGTTCTGGTTTGTCCGCGTCTTCTGTCAAGTTCGCTTCATAACCAAATCCAGCGTTTGAAGTTGCGATAATCACCGTATTCTTGAAGTTGACAGTGTTACCTTGACCATCTGTCAAACGACCATCGTCCAAAACTTGGAGGAGAAGGGTGATGACTTGAGGATCCGCCTTTTCAATCTCGTCAAGAAGAACGATTGAGTATGGATTACGACGAACACGTTCAGTCAAGGTATTGTTGTTATCATCGTAACCAACATAACCTGCAGTTGTACCAATCAATTTAGATACGGCTGTACGGTCGCTATATTCTGACATGTCCAAACGGATGATGGCATCTTTAGTACCAAACATATCAAGAGCCAATTGTTTAGCTAACTCAGTCTTACCAACACCAGTAGGACCTACAAAGAGGAAGCTACCGATTGGACGGTTTCCTTCATCAAAACCAGCACGGTTACGACGAATCGCTTTTGCTACTGCTTCAACAGCCTTGTCTTGGCCAATAACTTTGGTTTGCAAACGGTGACCCATATCTTTCAATCGTTCGATATCGGTTGCACCCATTTGTGATACTGGGATTCCAGTCATCCGTTCGACAGACTCAGCTACATCATTTACAGTAGCTGTAACCTTGTGATCTTCTGTATGGTTGGCAATTTTCTTTTCAAGTTCTTCAATACGAATTTTTGCATTTAATGCCGCTTCATAATCCTCTTTAGCAGCTGCAGCTTCTTGTTTAGCTTTTTCTTCTTCAATTTCATGTTCCACAGCATGCACATCTGTCACTGGGTGTTGTGCTGCCAAGTGAGCAGCTGTGACATCGACTAGGTCGATAGCCTTATCTGGAAAGCTACGTTGTGGAATATATTGAACAGAATAATCAACAGCAGCTTTCAGCACTTCATCTGGCAAGATAACATTATGGTGTTGTTGATATAGATCACGGATCCCTTGGAGAATCTTGAAGGTATCTTCAGCAGATGGAGCATTAACTTTTACTTCGTTGAAACGACGAGCAAGAGCAGCATTTTTCAAAATAGTGTTGCGATATTCATCTTGAGTTGTTGCCCCAATCACTGTCAATTCACCACGTGAAAGAGCTGGTTTCAAGATATCCGCAAGACCTTTAGATCCTTGACCATCTCCTGTGCTACCTGCACCCAGGATTTGATGGATTTCGTCGAAGAAAAGGATAATATTTCCAGCTTCTTTGACCTCATTTACCAAATTTTGAATGTTTTCTTCAAAACTTCCACGGTATTGAGTACCAGCTTCAAGTCCAGAAATATCAATAGAAATGATCTCTTTGTTCTTGATTGCTGCAGGAACGTCACCGTTCACGATAGCTTGGGCCAAACCTTCAACTACGGCTGTTTTACCGACACCAGCATCACCTACAAGAACTGGGTTGTTCTTAGTACGACGAGAAAGAATTTCAGATGTTTCTTGGATTTCCTTATTACGTCCAATAACCGGATCCAACTTTCCTTCACGAGCTTCAGCTGTTAAGTTACGTCCAAGTTTTGCAAGAATACCATCTTGTTTCATAGCTTTACCTTGAACATACTGTGCTTGGTCACTTCCTTCATTTGGGAATTGACCAGTTTGACGGTAAATAGCGAATTCTTCTGGAGTTACTTCACGACTGTTAATCAAGTAACGACGATTTTCAGAACTATATCCACGCATACCGCCCATCAATTGGTTAAATAAATCATCCATGTTGTTAAAGTTATTAAAGTTGTTAAAGTTGTTATTCATATTTCATACCTCGTTTGTTTTCAAATTTACTTAGTCAAAATAATTTGACTTTCTTTGACCTTTGTTTTAAAAAATTTAGACTAGCTAATAGCTACTCTACGTATAATTTCAGGTTTTTCTTTATCCAATACAGGTTTTGCGATTGGACTTCTAAAAATGCTAATGTTAAACATAGGTTGCACCTCTTTTCTAGGTTTTACCCATACTTTGATCTTAAGATGAAATACATAATCACCTTAAAATCAAGGTTTTCTAAGGATTTCCTTATCCTTATGTTCTTAGTTTATCACTTTAGTCAGTAATAGTCAAGATATTTGACTAAAATTGACTATTATTTTTTAAAAAAATTTTTATAACAAAAAAACCAGTCAGAGTGACTGGTTTTTGATTTACTATTATGAATCTTAGCTCAATGCATCATCCATTGAAAGAACTTCGTGGAAGACACGTTGTGTCAATTCAGTTTTTTGTTCTGGAGTGAGGTACTTAGTATTTACACAGTATCCTGAGATACGTACGATAACGTCTTCACCTGACATGATCTTTTCGTAAACATCGTTCAAGTCCATAACGTTCAAGTTAACGTGTTGTCCACCGTTTTCAAAGTAACCATCAAGGATTGTTACCAAGTTATCAACTTGTTCGTCACGAGTTTTACCAAGAGCGCGAGGTGAAACTTGAGTTGTCAATGAGATACCGTCAGCTGCATAACCAAAGTCAAGGCTAGCAAGTGAGTTCAAGTTTTGCAACCATCCACCTTTAGCTTTGTTAGATGGGTTAGCACCTGGTGAGAAGAATTCAAGTTTAGACAAGTTCACAGAACCATCTTCGTTGAGGTATACACCTTTGTGGACTGGTGAGTTACCAGTTTGTTTAGAGTAAGCAACGTTAGATGTGATTGTCAAAAGTGATACTGTAGCTTCTGCGTCTTTGTAAAGTTTGTGACTACGTAGACGAGTTGTGTAAGCTTCGATCAACCATTCTGCCAATTCGTTTGAACGTGGGTCATCTTCACCCCAACGTGGGTATTCACCGATTGTTTCGTAATCGTAGATGTAGCCATTTTCGTCACGGATTGGTTTAACTGTAGCGTACTTGATAGCTGACAATGTGTCAACAGTGTTAGCAAATCCACAGATACCGAATCCCATATTAGCACGTTGTTTAGTTGGCAAGAAGGCCATTTGAACAGCTTCGTAGTTGTACTTATCAGTCATGTAGTGGATGATGTTCAAAGCATCTACGTAAGTGTCAGTCAACCAGTCAAGAGATTTTTCAAAGTTTGCTTTAACTGATTCGAATTCAAGGACTTCGTCACGGATTGGTTCGATGTCAAATACTTTGTAGTCTTTATGAACATCGTCGTAACCACCGTTCAAACCAGTAAGAAGAGCTTTAAGAACGTTAACGCGAGCACCGAAGTACTGGATGTTGTGACGTTGTTCTTCATTTTCTGGGTCAAGTGGAGATACACAACATGAGATACAGCTCATTTCACCATATCCATCTTTAGCCATTGTTGTAACACCTTCATATTGGATTGAAGAGTGTTTGTGGCTCATGTGCATACAGTAGCGACGGAAGTTGTATGGCAATTTGTCAGTCCAAAGAACTGTCAAGTTTGGTTCTGGAGAGTTACCGATGTTATCAAGAGTGTTCAAGAAACGGTAGTCCATCTTAGTAACACGGTGACGACCGTCGTTACCCATACCAGCCATAGAAGTTGTGATGAAGGTTGGGTCACCTGAGTACAATTGGTCATAAGCTTTTGTACGAGCAAATTTAACTGTACGAAGTTTCATAACGAAATCATCAACAAATTCTTGGATTTCTGATTCAGTAAATGTACCACGAGCAAGGTCACGTTCTGCAAAGATATCCAATACGATTGGCACACGTCCAAGAGATGTAGCCGCACCGTTGATAACACGGCAGACAGCCATAAAGGCGATGTTAACCCATTGGATTGCTTCTTTAACGTTCATCGCTGGTTTGCGAACGTCAACTCCATAAAGGTCACCCAAGCGAACAACTTGTTGCAATGCTTGGTATTGAAGGTTGATTTCTTCACGAAGACGGATTGTTTCTTCATCGATTTCTTCGATTGAGTTCCAGTCGTTTACTTTTTCTTGCATCAAGTAATCTGCACCGTAAAGAGCAAGACGTGCGTAAACACCGATGATACGTCCACGGGAGTATGCATCTGGAAGACCAGTTACAGTGTGTGCGTGACGAGCGCGACGGATATTTGAAGTGTAAGCACGGAAGATACCGTCATTAACAGTTGTTACGTATTTAGTGAAGATTTCGTGAACAGCTGGATCTGGTTCGTATCCATTTTCTTTCAAAGTAGTTTCAGCCATACGGATACCACCTTTTGGCATGAAGTTCAATTTGAAGAGTTCATCGTTTTGGATACCATAAATCAATTCGTTTTCTTTGTCGATAAATCCAGCAGGAATATCAGCAATAGAAGTTGGACGAGTGTCCATTGGGAAACGAGTTTCTTCGTAGTGTGCTTTAGTTTCTTCTACGATTTTTTTGATGTGGAGTGAACGTTCTGTTGGTCCTGCAAGGAAGCTTTCATCTCCATCATAAGGAGTGTAGTTTGCTTGTACAAAGCGTGATACACTTGCTTTTTCTTTCCAGTCAACACCTTTAAAGCCTTCCCAGGCTTTGTCAAAAATGTCCTGTGCTTCAACAACTGTCTTAACAACCATGTTAATTCCTCTTTTTTCTTTCTAGTAACAGCCATCTGTTACATTCATGTATTCAGTATAACACACAGTAAACGATTTCAACAACTAAAAACTCACTTTTTTAATACTTTCTTTTCTAATACAGTTCAAAATATATCACAAACTGTATTATATTTTTGAAAGAGATTATTTGATTTTCATTTTTTCAGAAAAAGAGTATAATAAAATTAAACAAACTAGCACTGAGAGGTTTCTCCATGTTGATTTTTCCACTAATGAATGATTTATCTCGTAAAATCATCCATATTGACATGGATGCCTTTTTTGCTGCTGTTGAAATTCGAGACAATCCCAAACTTAAAGGGAAGCCAGTTGTGATTGGCAGTGACCCTAGAAAAACTGGTGGTCGCGGTGTTGTTTCTACCTGTAGCTATGAAGCACGAGCATTTGGCATCCACTCAGCCATGAGTTCTAAAGAAGCCTATGAACGTTGCCCTCAAGCAGTTTTCATTTCTGGAAACTACGACAAATATCTGGCAGTTGGTCAGCAAATTCGTGCTATTTTCAGACGCTATACAGACATCATTGAACCCATGAGTATTGATGAAGCCTATCTTGATGTTACTGAAAACAAACTGGATATCAAGTCAGCAGTCAAAATAGCTCGCTTGATTCAAAATGATATCTGGCAAGAACTTCATTTGACCGCTTCTGCTGGTGTGTCTTATAATAAATTCTTAGCTAAAATAGCCAGCGATTACCAAAAACCTCGAGGCCTGACAGTTATTCTCCCTGATGAAGCTGAAGATTTTCTCAAACAAATGGATATCGCTAAATTCCACGGTGTAGGTAAGAAAACAGTTGAGAAATTGCATCAAATGGGGGTATTTACAGGTGCTGATCTTTTAAAAATTTCTGAAATTAGTCTCATTGATCGTTTTGGTCGACTCGGTTTTGACTTGTATCGCAAGGCTCGTGGAATTGATAATTCTCCCGTCAAATCCAATCGCATTCGTAAATCTATTGGAAAAGAAAAAACTTATAGTAAAATTCTCAATCTAGAAGAGGATATCAAAAAAGAGCTAACTCTCCTTTCGGAAAGAGTTGCCCTGAGTCTTCAAAAACATGAAAAATCTGGAAAGATTATTATTTTAAAAATCCGCTATGCTGACTTCTCTACAATGACTAAGCGGAAAAGCTTATCTCAAAAGATCCAAGATGCTGAAACTATTTCACAAATGGCTATCCAACTTTACGAATCTCTGACAGATAAAGATAAAGACGTTCGCTTATTGGGTGTCACTGTAACTGGATTTTAAAACCTTGAAGGAAGCTTCCCTCAAGGCTTTTTCTTATACAAATAATCGAACAAAGCTATAAAGTAGCAACACACTACCTAGGACAATACGGTATTTTCCAAACATTGTAAAGTCGTGTTTTTTTACATAGCTGGTCAAGAAACGAATGGCAACCATGCTGACTGCAAAAGCCACTACCATTGCTACCAAGAGCAAGAAGAATTGACCAAAACTCAGCACTTCTCCCGCTTTGATAAATTTAAAAATCTTCAAAGCACTAGCTCCAAACATAACTGGAATTCCTAGATAGAAGGTAAACTCAGTTACCACCGAACGACTAGTCCCATTCAACAAACCACCTACGATAGTTGCTCCGGAACGGCTAGTCCCTGGTAGAAGGGCCAAGACTTGGAAAAGTCCGATATAGAGGGCCGTTTTATAAGGCAACTTGTCTAGCTCTGTGACTGTTGGCTCAATTGCTTGCGCTTTGTTGCGTTTTTCAAGATAAATAAAGGCAACCCCATAAACAATCAACATAATGGCTACTGAAACCATATTATGGAAGTGAGTATCAAACCAATCATCAAACTTAAAGACTAAAAGAAGAGGAAGAGTCGCTACAAAAACTTTGGACCATAACTGCCAAGTTTTACGGACTTGCACCTTATCCTTACCAGGTTTGAAGGGATTAAGCTTGTTAAAGTAGATAACCATAACCGCTAAAATAGCTCCCAGTTGAATAACTACGTTAAACATAGACATGAAGGCTTCACTCTGGTCTTTATACTGGACAAACTCTTCTGCTAGGATCAAGTGACCTGTACTTGAAATCGGCAACCATTCCGTAATTCCTTCAACAATACCAAAAAAGATAGATTTTAAAATTTCAATAAGATACATAGATAACTCCTTTTTCTATCCTCCATTATATCATACTTTTATAAGCTGTGTTTAGTTTTCTTTAAAAGGCACCGATGCTGCCGCCACCACCGCCTCCAGAGAATCCACCACCAGAACTTCCACTACTAGAAGATACTGAGTAAGTACTTGCCGTATTTGCGACACTGGCATAATGGCTCATTTGCGCTGTTGAATGATAAAACATACTGTGCCAGCCATAGGCTACATAGAGATTGAGATCTGGGTTTTCAACTTGGATCTGATGAACCTTCATCAAATGGCTAACCTTGTCAGCATATCCAAACAAGGTTGCATACACCAATAGGCGATTCCAGACAACAATACTTTCTAATTCTACTTGATCCAGTTGTGCAATCTCACGTAACATATTTTCAAAACTGGTCCAGAGATAATAGACTTCCGCTCCTGCTTCATTTAGAACACCATCACGATTATCTAGTCGAATCTTCCAATAGTAGAAAGCAGCCAAAACTAAACCTATTAAGCCAAGTATTGGCAAGGGGAAATAAAGATAGCCATGAACGTCCAAGCTGTACAAGAACAAACCAAATCCGATGATTAGTGGGAAAATAGTAGAAACACCCATACTCACTTGCAAGACCTTTTCCCCGCTAGTCAAGGGACGATAATAAGCTGGCAGCCCCAAGAAAGCGACTCGGTCCTTCACTCCTTCTTGCATCTGTTTCAATGCTCTTTCAAAAGAATATTTGAGCTTACGGCCTTTTGTTTGAATCCGTTTTTCTTCAGTAGCTTTCGCTCCACGGTAAAGGCTCTCAGATACCTTATAATCTGCAAACAAATCGGAAACAGCAACTTCTTTTTTACCTGAAAAGGCCAGATTTAGACAGGTCCTCTCAAAGCTTGCCAAGCCATCTTCTTTTACCAGCTTCAAGCCAACTGCATCTCCTTCTGAAATAATAGAGATATTCCCACGGTCTATCACATCTAGCAAGGTAGCTTGAATAAGTTGGTCAAAGGTGAATTTACCTGCTCCTTTGGTTAGAGGACTCACTTCCTCCAAGGAAGTAGAGTAAACAGCTTCAGATAAAACCATAGGCTCTAATTCCATCGGCGGTTCATAGAGACGATGATTTTTGGCATATTTGACTGAAGGAGTGGTTTTTCTTCTATAAATAAAATAGAAGCAGATACTCAATAACAAGGAGATGGAAAGTATTGAAGGAAACACCCAAGTAACGAGTTGTTTACTCTGCTCTTTTTCTCTAACAATCGACTCTTCTATCTTATTAAACTCTTCTAAACGATTCCCTTTTAAGCCCTGATCTGTAGCGCTAGCAAAATCAGTTCGAGGCCAGTAGGCATGCAACTCAACTCCGCGCTTAGACGGAAGATTGTCGAAACGAATCGCATAGTCATGACCACTCTGTTCAATCCTTCCCTCTCTATAGAGTTGCCCTGTGTGGAAAAAGAGTTCTTCGGCCCCATTATCTCCCGTCACATGAAACTCAAATTTTTCAATAGATTCTGAACTATCTGTCAGAGGTTGCCAATTTAATTCAGCAATATCATCATATAAGAAAAGAAGATTTTTCAATTTCCAGGTAAGTTCCACTTCGACCCTGTCCCCTTCCTGACCTGGATTATAGACTTTAACAGTATAACCATTCGTTTCTTCTGTCACTTCGCTAGTAACATCTGTCAGTTCAGCACCATTTTTCGAGGCCTCAACCTTTGGATGAGGATCAATTTCAAACCCGCTAGGCATCTTGCCTGCACGACCAAGTCCCACGATTTGGCCATTAAAATCATCCTCAAACTGGTAAACTATCTTCTGCCTAAATTCCGCTGTATTGTCTGCATGAATATACAGTTCTCCTTTATAGGATGGAATGCTATAATCCACGGCAAAAACCAATTTTGGAACAATTATCAGACAAGTAAATATAAATACTATTAACCATTTTTTTTTCATAATATAGCCTCTTTTGACCTTTTTCTCATTATATCATTTTTTTACAAGTAAGGGTTTACTAAGATTGAAAAAGTTCCGCTTTTTCGATACAATAGAGAGAAGCAATTTTAGACTAGAGATAGGAGAAATCATGAAAAAATTATGCTTAACTATCCTTGCTAGCCTGGCCCTTACTTTAGGACTAGTTAGCCAGGTCCAAGCCGATGAATATTTACGCATCGGTATGGAGGCAGCCTACGCACCTTTTAACTGGACTCAAGATGACGACAGTAACGGCGCTGTCAAAATCGATGGAACCAACCAATATGCTAATGGTTACGACGTCCAAATAGCTAAAAAGATTGCTAAGGACCTAGGTAAAGAGCCCTTGGTTGTTAAAACCAAGTGGGAAGGACTTGTTCCAGCCCTTACTTCTGGTAAGATTGATATGATCATCGCAGGTATGAGCCCAACTGCTGAACGCAAACAAGAAATTGCATTTTCAAGCAGCTACTATACTAGCGAACCAGTGCTTTTGGTCAAAAAGGATTCTGCCTATGCTAACGCCAAATCATTAGATGACTTTAGCGGAGCAAAAATCACTTCTCAACAAGGTGTTTACCTTTATGATTTGATTTCACAAATCTCAGGCGCTCAGAAGGAAACTGCCATGGGAGATTTTGCTCAAATGCGTCAAGCTCTTGAAGCTGGTGTCATTGATGCCTATGTTTCTGAACGACCAGAAGCCCTAACTGCCGAATCAGCAAACGCTAAGTTCAAAATGATTCAGCCTGAACCTGGTTTTAAAACTGGAGAAGAGGATACCTCTATCGCTATCGGTCTTCGTAAAGACGACGAACGTATCAGCCAAATCAATGCCAGTATTGAAACCATTTCTAAAGATGAACAAGTTGCTCTCATGGATCGTATGATCAAAGAGCAACCAGCAGAATCTACAACTACAGAAGAAAGCAACAGTAATTTCTTTGGCCAAGTCGCTAAAATTCTAACTGAAAACTGGCAACAACTCTTGCGTGGTGCTGGTATTACCCTTCTCATTTCAATTATCGGTACCATCGTTGGTCTCGCTATCGGTCTTGCTATCGGTGTTTTCCGTACTGCACCTCTATCTGAAAACCAGTTTATCTTTGGAATCCAAAAACTAATCGGTTGGATTCTCAATATCTATATTGAAATTTTCCGTGGAACACCTATGATTGTACAATCTATGGTTATCTACTATGGAACTGCCCAAGCTTTCGGGATCAACCTAGACCGTACGCTAGCTGCTATCTTTATCGTTTCAATCAACACTGGTGCCTACATGACTGAAATTGTTCGTGGTGGTATTTTGTCTGTTGATAAGGGACAATTTGAAGCGGCAACTGCACTTGGTATGACTCATAACCAGACCATGCGTAAGATTGTTTTGCCTCAAGTTGTTCGAAATATTCTACCAGCAACTGGTAATGAGTTCGTCATCAACATCAAAGATACTTCTGTATTGAACGTTATCTCTGTAGTAGAACTTTACTTCTCAGGAAATACAGTAGCAACACAAACCTACCAGTACTTCCAAACCTTTACCATCATAGCAGTTATCTACTTTGTCCTCACCTTCACAGTAACGCGTATCCTACGCTTCATCGAAAAACGTATGGACATGGATACCTACACGACAGGTGCTAACCAAATGCAAACGGAGGATTTGAAATAATGAGTCAACCAATCCTTGAAATCAAACACCTCAAAAAATCCTACGGGCAAAACGAGGTCCTAAAAGACATCTCTCTCACTATTCATAAAGGAGAAGTGATTTCTATCATCGGTAGTTCCGGTAGTGGTAAGTCAACCTTCCTACGTTCTATCAACCTTCTCGAAACACCAACTGAAGGTGAGATCCTTTATCACGGTGAAAACGTACTTGAAAAAGGCTATAATCTCACTCACTATCGTGAAAAACTAGGTATGGTCTTCCAGTCCTTTAACCTCTTTGAAAATCTCAATGTTCTTGAAAATACGATTGTTGCACAGACAACCGTTCTCAAACGTGAACGATCAGAAGCAGAGAAAATTGCTAAAGAAAACCTTGAAAAAGTTGGAATGGGAGAGCGCTACTGGCAAGCTAAACCTAAGCAACTTTCAGGTGGTCAAAAGCAACGTGTCGCCATTGCTCGCGCACTTTCTATGAACCCTGATGCCATTCTCTTTGATGAGCCAACTTCAGCCCTTGACCCTGAAATGGTCGGTGAAGTTCTAAAAATCATGCAAGAACTAGCTCAAGAAGGCTTGACAATGATCGTTGTAACCCACGAAATGGAATTTGCTCGTGACGTATCACACCGTGTCATCTTTATGGACAAAGGTGTTATTGCAGAAGAAGGCAAACCTGAAGATTTATTTACAAATCCTAAAGAGGAACGTACAAGAGAATTTTTACAACGCTATTTAGGATAAGACAAAAGCGGTTGAAAACACCTCTTAAACTAAGAGTTGTTTTCCTATTCAATCCCCAATCACCATTGAGTCAAAGGCTCATGAACATAAGAATATAAAAAGCAAGGTCGGAATTTTTTATCCCGACCTCTTTTTATATACTTTAAAAATCACTTTTATCCCTTCTTCTGTTTCCTGAGAAAGTATTGCTTGTAGCTATATTCCTAATCTTTTATTTGATTTTCATGAGTGAGACCACTCAGCTCCCTGTCAATCTAGTTCATTCTAACAAATAGATTTGTTGAGCAGGTCATAGCATGGCTATTTCGCCGTTCCATAAATAAAAGCAGACCCTAATTAGAGTCTGCTAATATCCAAAGATTAATCTTCAAATTTTTCATGATTTTTTTCATAGAAATCAATTAATCCAAGGGCTGTTTCAAAGGAAATATTTTTAACTTTTGCACGTCCTTGAGCTAGAGCAATGATAGACATTTCACGTGCATTCGTTTCTTTAGAAATACGATAACCAGTGATTTTCTTATCACGAACCCAGCTAACAACTGATTCTACTTTTTCAAAGTTAGTCTTAGCCATGTTTTTCTCCTATTTTATTCTTTACGATATTTAATTGTATACGTTTTTAAAGCATTTGTCAATAAAAAAACATATATCCAATCAAATAAGACGTTAAGATTTGGTTTACTTGGCTTTTAAAGCCGATAATATATGGGTTCGTATATCTTCAACTCCGTTAGGATTTGCTGGTAAGAAAATTGTATTATTACCTTGTTTTTCTGCAAAATTATTCAATGTATCTAAATACTGGTTAGTTAACAAGATTGACATGATTTGCTCTTCAGTTAATTCAACATTGGCTCCTTTTAACTCTTTAATAGAATCAGCAAGTCCATCAACAATTGCTTTTCGTTGCTCTGCGATCCCCACACCATGTAGGCGATCCTTTTCTGCCTCTGCTTCGGCCGCTGTTACGATCTTAATTTTATCTGCTTCGGCCAATTCTTGTGCTGCTACTCTCTTACGTTGAGCAGCATTGATTTCATTCATCGATTGCTTGACTTCCGCATCCGGCTCTACTTTGGTAATGAGCGTTTTGACGATAATGTACCCATACGTTGACATTTCTTCCGCTACTTGTTTTTGAACTTCTAATGCAATTTCATCCTTTTTCTCAAACAATTCATCCAAAGTTAACTTAGGAACTGATGAGCGCAATGCATCTTCAATGTAAGATTTGATTTGAGCCTCAGGTCTCATTAGTTTATAGTAAGCATCTGTAACATTTTGTTCATTTACTCGGTACTGTGTTGCAACATTCATCGTCACAAATACGTTATCTTGAGTCTTGGTTTCCACAACGATTTCACTTTGCAAGAGACGCAGTTGTACACGAGCTGCAATTTTATCAATCCCAAATGGTGCTCTTAGGTGAATACCACTATTACTCAATTTTTGATACTTACCAAATCGTTCAATGATAGCCACTGATTGTTGTCGAACAACATAGATTGAGCTCATTAATATAGCTCCTACAATAAGCATTAGAATAATTAGAACAAGTATAAGTTTTAAAACCATGGGAATCTCCCCCTTTCTTCACTTACATTATAGCACTAGTAAATAGGTTAGGCAAATAATATGATAAAAATTTCATAGCATATTAAACAAGCATATTATATAGGGTCTCATTCCCATTCAAATTAATATAAGATGGGTCAAATTTTTCCATCCTATGAATCAAGCCCGCATAATCATGTTTATCAGCAAGTGCGATCCCTATTAGTACTGGACCAGTTCCCTTGCTAGCTCGTTTGATATATTCAAAACGAGTAATATCATCATGAGGTCCTAAGATATCATTTACAAACTCTCGAAGTGCTCCCGGACGTTGTGGGAAATTCACTACAAAGTAATGCTTGATACCATCATAAATCAAGGCACGTTCTTCCATCTCTGGCATACGGTTGATGTCATTATTCCCTCCAGAAATGATACAACAAATGGTCTTGCCCTTAATATAATCTGATAATACTTCCAAGGCTGCAACACTAGCAGCACCCGCAGGTTCAGCTACAATTCCTTGTTTAGAATAAAGATCAATTAAGGTCTCAGAAATCAAGCCTTCATCTACACCGATAAGAGTTTCAACATTTTTTCGTGTTGCTTCATAGGTCAACTGCCCTACTTTTTGCACTGCAATCCCATCCGCAAATTTATCAATTTCTTTAAGTTTAACTGGTCCCCCAGCTTCAAAGGCAGCCTTCATAGAACGAGCACCTTCAGCCTCGACTCCAATGACCTCAATTTGAGGATTTGTTTCTTTAATATAAGTAGAAACACCTGAAATGAGGCCTCCGCCTCCAACAGGTACCAAGACGGTATCAAAATCAATAGATTCTTTACGAGCTTCTTCTAAAATTTCATAGGCTACCGTACCCTGACCAGCTTGAACATAGGGATCATCAAAGGGATCAATAAAAGTACGATTTTCAGCCACGGTAAAGTCTTGAGCAGCCTTGGCTGAAGCATCAAAAGTATCCCCTACTAATTTGATCGTCACAAAATCTCCTCCAAAGAAACGGACCTGACCAATTTTCTGTTGAGGTGTCGTAATTGGCATAAAGATTGTTGCAGGGATCTTCATCTCATTACATGTGTAGGCAACTCCTTGAGCGTGATTTCCCGCTGAAGCACACACTACACCACGTTCACGTTCCTCTTTTGTCAATTGGGAAATAGCGTAATAAGCCCCACGAATTTTAAAAGAACGGACACGTTGAGCGTTTTCCTTCTTAAGATAAATTTTCGCTCCGTATTTTTCGGATAAATAATGATCGTAGTCAAGTGGTGTATTGGCTACTACACCACTCAAAACCTTGTGGGCTTTCACCACATCTTTTGCACTTAGCATAATCTCCTCCTAGCTGAGTTTTCAAGATAAAAAGCGAGTTAGGTTCCCCCCAACTCGCCTTCTGTTTATATTCTTAAAAATTAGTTGTAGATCTTGAATGCATCGTCGTCGTTTTTACCAACGAAAGGCATTGCTTTACGCAATTCTGCACCAACTTTTTCAATTTCAAGGTTAGCTGCTTGTTCACGGTAGGCAGTCAATTTTGGACGTCCAGCTTTGTAGTCATTGACAAAGTCATTTGCAAATTTACCATTTTGGATGTCTGCCAAGACAGCTTTCATGTTTTCTTTAACTTGCTCAGTAATCACACGTGGTCCTGAAACATAGTCACCATATTCAGCAGTGTTTGAAATTGATTGACGCATTTTCTTGAATCCACCTTCGTAAATCAAGTCAACGATCAATTTCATTTCGTGAAGAACTTCAAAGTAAGCCAATTCTGGAGCATATCCTGCTTCTGTCAAGACTTCGAAACCTGCTTCAATAAGGGCAGTCAAACCACCACAAAGTACAGCTTGTTCACCAAACAAATCTTCTTCAGTTTCTTCCTTGTATGTTGTTTCAAGAAGACCTACACGCGCTGCACCAACACCTTTACACCAGTCCATAGCGATGTTTTTGGCATTTCCTGTTGCATCTTGGTAGACAGCGTAAAGTGCTGGAACACCAAATCCTTCTTCGTAAGTACGACGTACCAAGTGTCCTGGTCCTTTAGGAGCACACATAAAGACATCAACATCTGCAGGAACTTTGATGAATTCGAAGTGAATGTTGAAACCATGTGCAAATCCAACAGCATTTCCAGCTTCCAAGTTTGGAGCAATTTCTGCTTCGTACAATTCTTGTTGGATTTCATCTGGTGCCAAGATCATGATAACATCAGCCAATTTAGTTGCTTCTGCTACTGTGTAAGTGTCAAAACCATCTTCTTTTGCTTTATCAAAAGATTTACCTGGACGTACACCAATGATCACATCGCGACCTGAATCACGCAAGTTTTGAGCGTGCGCATGTCCTTGTGAACCATAACCAATAACGGCGATTTTTTTACCGTCAAGTGCTGCTACTTTTACATCTTTTTCGTATTCCATTTGAACTGCCATAGTTTTTTCTCTCTTTTCTATTTTTATTGCCTGTTAGGCTAGTTTAACAAATTTAAGTTGGATTTTTAGTCGCGGGTAAATCCAGTTGCACCCGTACGAGCGATATTTTTAATACCGTAAGGTCGAATGACTCGAATCAAGGCTTCACTCTTCTCTGCATTCCCAGTCATCTGAATGGTAATGGATCCTGGAGCTACATCGACTACCGTTGCACGGAAAGGTTGGATAATAGCCAAAATTTCTGCACGCTTTTCAGCAGGCGCTGAAACCTTTATAAGAATTACTTCTCGTTCTAAGTGGGGCTGATCCGTGATATCACGAATGCGAATCACATCAATCTGACGATTCAGTTGTTTGATGATTTGCTCAACTTCATCATGTGATGCAACATCGATGATAATGGTAATTCGTGATACATTAGGATTTTCCGTTGCCCCCACAGAAATGCTTTCAATATTGACTTGACGTCTCGATAAGACTCCTGTGAAGCGATTGAGAACACCTGAACGGTTTTGAAGTTTGGCTGTTAACATTCTACGCATTAAACTTCACCCCCAACATCTCATGATTACTCTTACCAGCTGGTACCATCGGTAAAACATGTTCTTTCCGAGAAATGTCTACTTCAATAAACATTGGTTCATCTTCCATGATGACTTCCAAATCCTTCTCAAGAGTTTCAGGATTATCAAACTTATAATTCTTAATTCCATAGGCTTGAGCCATCAATTGGAAATCTGGAAGGCTATCAAAGACTGACTCTGATGTTCGACCATCGTAAAAGGCTTCTTGCCATTGACGAACCATCCCAAGTGAATGGTTATTAAGCATGATGACCTTGATTGGAATCTTGTAAATATTTAAGATTGCCAATTCCTGATTGGTCATCTGGAAACCTCCATCTCCGACAAAGAGAACAACTTCTTTATCTGGATTAGCAATCTTAGCACCAATAGCTGCTGGGACTCCGAATCCCATGGTTCCTAGACCACCTGATGTTACCAATTGACGCTCGTTTTGGTAAGGATAGTATTGAGCCGTCCACATCTGGTGTTGTCCAACGTCTGTTACGACAATGGCATCGCCATTGGTCAACTCACCGACGCGTTCAATAACTGCTTGAGGTTGAACCACACGTTCTTTCTTATCATAAGAACGAACACGATTCTTATCTTTGGTAACTTTTTCAATCCACTTTTCAGTATTGTTACGAACGATTGGCTCAGTTAGTAACTGCTGCAAAGCCTTTTTCGCATCACCGACAACTGGAATATCAACTGCGATAATCTTACCAATCTCTGCTGGATCGATATCGATATGCGCTACTTTTGCATTCTTAGCAAAGGTTTTAGGATTTCCAGTCAAACGGTCATCAAAGCGGCAACCAATAGAAATCATAAAATCAGCCTCAGTCATGGCAATATTTGCTGCAAAGGAACCATGCATTCCGCCCATTCCCAAAAACAGTGGATGGCTAGTTGCAATTGTTCCCTGTCCCAAAAGACTTGTCACAACTGGAATTTGATAACGCTCTGCAAATTCATTTAACTCTGCTGCAGCCTCAGCGTAACTAATCCCACCCCCAGCTAGCAAGACTGGTTTTTTAGCCTTAGACAATTGCTTCAAGATTTTCTTGATTTGCATATCATTTGGCTCAAGTGTTGGCTGATAACTTGGTAAATCTATCTCTGGAGAGTAAATGAAGTCTGTCTCAAGCGCAGAAACATCTTTTGGTAGGTCAATGACGACTGGCCCTGGACGACCTGTAGTCGCAATATGCACAGCTTCTGTAATAATTCGTGGAATATCCGCAGTTTCTCGAACCTGATAATTGTACTTAGTGATTGGCATGGTGATACCAACGATATCAGCTTCTTGAAAAGCATCCTTACCGATTCCTGCTCTTGCAACTTGTCCTGTGAAGACCAAAAGGGGAACACTATCGCTCATAGCATCTGCGATCCCTGTAATGGCATTTGTAGCTCCTGGTCCGCTTGTGACGACTGCAACACCCAGTTTTCCTGTTGACTTAGCATAACCTTCAGCTTCGTGAAGACAACCCTGCTCATGGCGACCTAAAATATGGCGGATTCCCTTAAAATTATAAATAGCATCATATAAAGGAAGTACTGCTCCACCAGGATAACCAAAAATCGTGTTGATTCCTAAGTCGCGAAGTGTTTCCAAAACAAGATCCGATCCCGTCTTAGGTGAGTCTAAAATGATTTTCTCCATCGTTCCCCTTTCTCTTCTCTTAAAAATAGCTTGTTACTATGATACCATTTTTTCAAAAATTTTCAAGAGAAAAGAGCAAATTTTCTGAATTTTCTATCTAGATACTTTACAATATCAAATAGATTAGAAAGTTTATACGTATTTATATTTTTTGAATAGAAAAAAGGTTGAGACAAAATGTCCCAACCTTTTGATTCTTTACTAATTAAAGTGAGTTAACGTCAACCTTGATACCAACACCTTGAGTAGTTGTGATTGTCAAGCTTGTTACGTAAGTTCCTTTAGCAGTAGCTGGTTTAGCTTTTTGGATTGTTTCGTTGAATGCTTTGAAGTTTTCAACCAACTTGTCAGCTTCAAATGAAACTTTACCGATGATTGCTTGTACGATACCTGCACGGTCTGCACGGTAAGTGATTTTACCACCTTTAGACTCTTCAACTGCTTTAGCAACATCCATTGTTACAGTACCAGTTTTAGGGTTTGGCATCAAGTTACGAGGTCCAAGGACACGTCCAAGACGTCCAACAAGAGCCATCATGTCAGGTGTAGCGATAACTACGTCGAAGTCCAACCAACCGTCGTTGATTTTAGCAACAAGGTCATCTTCACCAACGAAGTCTGCACCAGCAGCTTTTGCTTCTTCAGCTTTTGCACCACGTGCAAATACAAGAACGCGAGCTGTTTTACCAGTACCGTTTGGCAATACCATTGCTCCACGGATTTGTTGGTCAGCTTTTTTAACGTCAATGTTCAAGTTGTAAGCAACTTCTACAGTTGCATCAAATTTTGCAAAGTTAGTTTCTTTTGCAAGAGCTACAGCTTCTTCTACGCTGTATGCTTTTGTGCTGTCGATCTTCTCAAGAGCAGCACGAAGTTGTTTGCTTTTTTTAGCCATTTTCTATTCTCCTTGTAAGTGGTTCAATCGATTTTCATCTCCCACGTCACTTCTCGAAATGATGAAGTCTTGCGGGTTATATAGGGATGTTATTGATTAGTCAACAACAGTGAATCCCATAGAACGAGCAGTACCTTCGATCATACGCATTGCAGCCTCAATGTTTGCAGCGTTCAAATCTGGCATTTTAGTTTCTGCAATTTCTTGTACTTGTGCACGAGTAACTGTAGCAACTTTAGTTTTGTTAGGTGTACCTGATCCTTTTTCAACACCTGCAGCTTTTTTCAAAAGAACAGCAGCTGGTGGTGTTTTAGTGATGAAAGTAAATGATTTATCTTCGTAAACTGAGATAACAACTGGAATGATCATACCAGCTTGGTCAGCAGTACGAGCGTTGAACTCTTTTGTGAATCCCATGATGTTGATACCAGCTTGACCAAGAGCAGGTCCAACCGGTGGAGCTGGTGTAGCTTTACCAGCAGGGATTTGCAATTTTACAAGTTTTTCGACTTTTTTAGCCATTTTTAAATCCTCCTTTGTGGTTTTGGCGGTAATTTAGAGATTTTTACCTCCCACAAGTATGCTTTACGCATACCCATCTATTATACACTATTTTAAAAAAAATGCAAGAGAAAAATTTTATTTTTAGAGAAATTTTATTACTGAATTTGACTATCATTTCTTTCGTGAAAGAGTCCTGAACTACAAACAAACAACCGCTCTGTTTTGAGCGATTAATAAAAAATAATAAAGTTTAGTAGGAGTCCAGCTTTAAGAGCAGGCTTGTCCCTTTTTCAGTACTTCCGCTCTCCACAAATCCAAGGGACTCAAAACATCGTCTGGAGGCATGATTGAAATCATAGATTTCCTGAACTTTTAATTCTTTCCATCCCCTTTGTCGAGCTAGATCAATCAAAATCTTCAATACCTTGCGTCCAAGTCCCTGATGTTGATAAGTCGGATTGCCAATCACAATAGGAAGATTCTCCTGAGATAAGGTGACATCCCCAATCGGAAGCCACTCTCCCTTTTCTCGAAACTCAATCCAGAACAAATCCCCGTGACTCTCTAAATAGGAATACATAGCATTTAATTTTTCTGAACTATAAGGTATTCTAATACCGTCTACAAGTTCCACCAAATCCACATCTTGATACCAGGCCAAAGCTACATCCTGATGATCTGCTAAAAAATAGGGAACTAAACGTAAGGAATCATCTATCTGAATGATTTTTGTCATCATTTTCTACTCCTAATACTAGCTCCGCTGCTTGATTAAAACCATCACACCAGTTATACCATTTTGCTTCATACTCATCTTGAGGTAAGATATAATTTTTTAAATCCAGAACAGAGTATATCTTTCTTTTCTCACAAGCTTGCGCATAGAGATGATATAGTTCGTCACCTCCATCTCTATCAAACTCAGCAGAAATTGTATCCTGGCCTACCAACAAAGCCTGATAAGCCCTGTGATGGCCATCTGTAATCAAGAAGCAATTTCCAAATGCAAGAACGCTAATTGGATTGATATTGGGCTTTTCTTTCGACTGATAAAGCATCTGGATATCTTGTAACTTCTTTTCTGATAAGTATAGTTGAGTCGGATGAAGATCTTTTATGTTGACTTCCATTTTATCTCCTCAAAAAAGTTTGATTCTCACTTCTGCTTGCCTGTAAAGCGCCATTGAAAACGCAGTTTATCATAGAAAGGAAACTCCATAAACAAAACTCCTAGGCCTACACAAAGGCTAGCAATCACATCTGATGGGTAGTGAACTCCCAGATAGACCCTGGATACCAATACACTAACGAGATATAGACTTAGCAAGATTTGCACTACTTTTCTCCAGACTGTATTCTTAATCCGTTGGCTCAAAATCACAATCAAAGTTCCAACCATAATCGTTACTGCCAGAGAATGTCCACTAGGAAAAGAAAAACCTTTTTCCTCTACTAGATGTACTATTTCTGGTCTAGGTCGTTGGTAGATATTTTTAAAGGTTACGATTAAGATTCCAGCTAAAGTCAAATTCCCCAGCATGAGATAACTTTCCAGTTTCCATTGCTTACGGTAAAAAATAAAAGCTACAATGAGAACCCAAGTGATAATGACTGGGATATCAATTAAATGTGTGATTGTTCTGAAAAGAACGGTCAAGGAAGCAGGTAAGTCACCTCGAATAGCAGTCTGGATTGGTTGATCAAAGCCAATCAGCATATTAGGGTAAAACTTGACAATATAACCTAAAATTACAAAAAGCAAAAGGGCAAAAGAGCCCTTCATCAAATATGTTTGTTTATCTTTCATAGTATTTTAAAGTTGGTTTCAAAAGGACAAACAACAACCAGAAAGAGATGGCAAAGATAATACCTTCAATCAGATTAAAAGGCAAGACCATAGTCATCAGGTAGTTGCTCAATCCTAAGATTTTCTCAATATCAAAATTAGCAAACTTAGCGTACAAAGGAACAGCATAGACGTAGTTCAAAACTAGCATAGCTAGAGTCAAACCAAGCGTACCAGCTAGTGAAGCTAGGACGAAACGCATGGTTGTTCGCTCTTTTTTCCAAATCAAACCAAAAGCAAGCACAAAGACTCCCAAGGCAACAATATTCATCGGTAAACCAATATAGGTACTAACCCCTTGATTGTTCAGAAGGATTTTCAACAAGGACCGAAGAAAAAGCACTCCAAAAGCTGCTGGTAAATCCAAGACTACCAAACCCACAAGGACCGGTAAAATACTGAACTCAATCCTCAAAAAGGATGCCGCTGGCAAAAGCGGAAAGTCAAAGTACATCAACACAAATGAAAGCGCTGATAGAATTGCAATGGTCGAAAGTCGACGTGTGTTTGTCATAACAGGTTCCTCCAATTTTCTATAAAATCAGAAGAAGTTGGAAAGGATTCCTCTATCTATCCTTTATTTTTATATTCCAAAAGTTTCCCCTCACTCTGTTTAAGCAAGCGGTTGCAATTTACCTATAAAAAATCAATTAGAATAGACAAAGCCATTCTTTCGTCTTCTCCCATCCAGACTATACTGTCGGTTGTGGAATCTCACCACATCAGCTTGCGCTCGCGGACTTATTTGGCTAAGATATTTTAGATTTATCTAGACGTCGCAGTCGAAGATAATACTTAAAGTATATCGAGACAAGACAACGAAGAGAAAGCTAAAATAGCTAGTCAAATTCACCGCCGGTCGGGAATCTCACCCAGCCCTGAAGACCCCTTTATGATAACAAAAAAAGCTTGCAAGCGCAAGCATTTTATCTAAGTGTTTATTTCAATTTATCTGTTTCATAAGTATGAACCAGTTCGAGGCCCACAAAGTTTTGTTGTCGGAGAGCCTCATAGACAATCATACATACTGTATTAGATACATTCAGGCTACGAACATGTTCATCATTCATCGGAATTCTGAGAGCCTTTTCTGGATGCTCACGCATAAATTCCTCAGGCAAGCCCTTATCTTCACGTCCAAAGAGAAAATAGTGATCTCCTTCTGTCGTGAAATCTGCATCTGAATAGACTTTTTCTGCAAACTTGGAAATCAGGTAGAGCTGACCATCCATTTTTCCCATAAAATCAGCCAAGCTATCATAAAAATGAATCTCAAGCTTGTCCCAATAATCTAGACCTGCCCGCTTCATCTTACGATTATCAATAGGAAAACCCATCGGTTTGATAATATGAAGGGGCGCATTCGTTGCTGCGCAAGTACGAGCAATATTACCCGTATTTTGTGGAATCTGGGGTTCAAATAATACAATGTGATTTGTCATGCCTTGTTTCCTCTCACTAGTGCAAAAAAATAGCCACACTGCCCGGAGTCAAGCTCAGCAAACAGCGTGGTTAAGGCGTCGTTAACTTACCTCACAACAGGTTTGAAGTAAATCAGCGAAACTACTGTTTTAGTATATCACTTTCAGCTTGATTGTCAATAGAAATGACTTGATTTTTTCAATTTTTTTACAAACATATTTACATTAGCTTAAAATGCTTATGTATTCATTAGAATTACACGAAAATAGCTGATTTATATCTTAAATTTTTAACAAGTAAGATTATCAGTGGGACAATTTTCTACCCTAATAATGAAAAGAGTCGGTTGCCGAGTGCATTTTATTCTAAAAAAGAGTATGATAGATACATATTGAAAAAGTAGGTTATTTGATATGAAGATTATTCTTGTCGGAGGGGGGAAAGTTGGTTCTGCCCTTTGTCGTTCACTTGTCGCTGACAATCATGATGTTGTCTTAATTGAACAGAACGAAACGGTTCTTAATTATATGACAAGCCGTTTTGACATTATTGGAATTGCTGGTAATGGGGCTGACTTTGCCATGCTAGAAGCTGCCAATGTTCAAGACTGCGATATTTTCATCGCTATGACTCAGTATGATGAGGTCAATATGGTCTCTGCTGTCTTAGCTAAAAAGATGGGGGCTAAAGAAACCATCGTCCGTGTCCGCAATCCTGAGTATTCCAACCCTTACTTTAAAGAAAAAAATATTCTCGGATTTTCTCTTATTGTCAATCCAGAACTCCTTGCAGCTCGTGCTATCGCTAATATCATCGATTTCCCAAATGCTCTTTCTGTTGAGCGTTTTGCAGGTGGTTTGGTTAGTTTGATGGAATTCAAGGTTCGAATTGATAGTAATATTTGTCAGATGTCTATTGCTGATTTCCGTAAAAAGTTTGGTAATGTTATCGTTTGTGCCATTGAGCGCGATCATAAGCTCATGATTCCAAGTGGGGATATGGTCCTCCAAGATAAGGATCGGATCTTTGTTACAGGTAACCGTGTAGACATGATGCTTTTTCATAACTATGTCAAATCTCGTGTCGTTAAAAGTTTACTCATTATTGGAGCTGGAAAAATCGCTTACTACCTTGTTGGTATTTTGAAAGATAGCCGTATTGATACCAAGGTCATTGAGCTTAATCCAGATCGTGCAGCATTTTTCAGTCAAAAATATCCAAAACTCTATATTGTGCAAGGTGATGGAACCGCAAAAGATATCCTCCTAGAAGAAAGCGCCCAACACTACGATGCTGTCGCAACTCTAACTGGCGTTGACGAAGAAAACATTATTACATCTATGTTCTTAGATAGTGTTGGTGTTCAGAAAAACATCACCAAGGTCAATCGAACTAGCCTTTTAGAGATTATCCATGCACCTGAGTTTTCTAGTATTATCACACCAAAAACCATCGCTGTAGATACTATCATGCACTTTATCCACGGTCGTGCCAATGCCCAATATTCAGATCTTCAAGCGATGCACCACCTTGCAAATGGACATATTGAGACTCTTCAATTTCTCATCAAGGAAGCCAATAAAATGACTGGCAAACCCTTGTCTCAATTGAAACTCAAAAAAGATATTTTAATTGCTGCTATTATCCGCAACGGAAAAACAATCTTCCCAACAGGTGAAGATAGCCTTCAAGTAGGTGACAAGTTAGTTGTCATCACACTACTATCAAATATCACCAAGATTTATGATCTGTTAGAGAGGTAAGCTATGAATAGAAGTATGGTACGATTTCTTCTTGCAAAGCTACTCTTGATCGAGGCTGGTCTACTCTTAGTTCCAGTTAGCATTGCTCTTTATTATCGAGAATCGAGTCAAGTTTTTACAGCTCTTTTCTCTACCATCGGAATCCTTGTTGTTCTAGGTCTTCTTGGAATCATCAGCAAGCCTAAAAAACAGCGAATCTATGCAAAAGAAGGGGTCTTAATTGTAGCCCTCTGTTGGATCCTCTGGTCATTCTTTGGTGCCCTTCCCTTTGTCTTTTCAGGGCAAATTCCCAATATGATAGACGCCTTCTTTGAGATTAGTTCTGGCTTCACAACAACGGGAGCAACCATTTTAAATGATGTTTCTGTCTTAAGTCGTTCTCTTCTATTTTGGAGGAGTTTTACCCACCTCATCGGAGGGATGGGGGTGCTAGTTTTTGCCCTAGCTATTATGGACAATGCTAAAAATAGTCACCTAGAAGTTATGAAGGCTGAGGTTCCAGGACCAGTATTTGGTAAGGTTGTGTCTAAGCTAAAAAATACAGCCCAAATCCTTTACATCCTCTACCTGGCTATGTTTGCCCTCTTTGTAGTTATTTATTACCTTGCTGGGATGCCACTCTACGATAGTTTTGTTATCGCTATGGGGACTGCTGGTACTGGTGGCTTTACTGTTTATAATGACGGAATTGCCCACTATCACAGTTCTCTCATTACCTATCTGACAAGTGTCGGGGTTTTGATGTTTGGTGTCAATTTCAATCTCTACTACTACCTCATGCTCCGTCGTATCAAGGAATTCTTTTTTGATGAAGAACTCCGAGCATATCTCTTGATTGTAGCCATATCAACTGGCCTAATCACGCTTAACACGCTCCACCTCTATAGCGGAGTTTCTCAAAGCTTTGAGATGGCCTTCTTCCAAGTATCTAACATCATTACCACTACCGGTTTTGGATATGGAGATATCACGAACTGGCCTTTGTTCTCTCAATACATCTTGCTAATGCTGATGGCAATCGGTGGTTCTGCTGGCTCCACCGCTGGTGGTCTCAAGGTCATCCGTGGAGTCATCTTATCTAAAATTGCTAAAAATCAAGTCTTGTCTACCATATCACCTCACCGTGTTTTAACCCTCCAGGTCAATCAAACGGTCGTTGATAAGGATACCCAGCACAAGATTCTGAAGTATTTTGTGGTTTATATCATGATTCTACTCAGCTTGATTTTCATCGTCAGTTTAGATACCAATAATTTAATGGTTGTCACAAGTGCCGTTTTCAGTTGCTTTAACAATATCGGTCCAATTCTAGGGACCACCTCAAGTTTCTCAATTTTTAGTCCATTTTCAAAACTTCTACTATCCTTTGCTATGATTGCAGGACGTCTTGAAATCTATCCAATCATACTGCTCTTTATGAAGCGCACTTGGTCTAAACGTTAGAAGGATTAACTTAAGATTTAATCTCCCTTCAAAACACAGCTTGAAGGGGATTTTTTCGTTTCAAAAGACAAGACAGCTCTAAAAATCGACAATTGGGAATTTAAGGATTTTTCTCTCCTATCTTTTAGCTATAATAAGAAAAAAATATAGGGGATACTTTATGGAAAAAGTCATGAAATCAATTCGACTACTCTTGTTCTTTGTCTTAATCCAACTGGCATTTTGTAGTTGTATCTTTTGTTCTGGAACCTCTCTGGCCCTCAAACAATCCTGTTTTTATTTTCTACTGGCTTTATTGGGCTTATCTGGGTCCTGTGCCTTTATGCATTATTTATCTAGTCACAACCTGAAAAGAGATAGACTGATTGATAGGAGTCGCTTTATCTTTTTATTTTATAGTATGATGATTGTGGTCAACCTCTGCGGGGTTGGACTTGTTCTGTCAGAGAGTATCGTCACTGTTAACTTACTTCAAAAAGAAGCTGTAGAACTCATCCTTCCCTCCTTCTTTTTTCTCTTTGGAGTTGATCTCGTTACCTTTCTCCCCTTGAAAAAATGGAGAAGGTTACAAAAAAATTCCAGTAGTAAGGAAGTGAGATTTTCCGTCATCATCATTTCTATTTTAATCTTCCTACGTAACCCAATCACCATTTTATCGATTGCTTTTTATATTGGCCTTGGTGCTCTATTTCTCAGTTTTTTATTCCCAAAAAATTTGAGACAGGAGGTATCATTCTACGGTCATTTGATTCGGGATATTCTATTTGTCGTTTGTACCTTCCTCTTATGGTAACAAATAGAATCCTCTCAGCAATTGTGCTATAATTAGATAAAAATTTTAGGAGACATATCAATGAACTTTTTTAAAGATTTTCGTAAACGACTCGCTTGGTTTGGGATTTTGTTAGTAGCTATCTTTCTCTCTCAAATCCCGATGCAAACTCTAGCTCTACTAGCACTAAGTCAGATCGATCCTATCTGGTCAACACTTATCGTAGCTCTTATTTCGATTCTTGTCATCGCCATCTTTTTGTTCGGTGCCCATAAGAGCAAGTTGCTGGTATTTAAACCTAAACTCTTAGCGATTAATGATGTCCCTCGTATTGTTTTGAGTTATTTGACAATCTTTGTTGGAAATCTTGTAGGTGGCATCTGGCTACAACTCATAAAACAAACAACAACTTCTAATCAGCAAGTAATTAACAACCTTATTTCTGAAAGCTCTCTGATTAGCAGTTTCTTCCTCATCGTTTTAATCGCACCTATTTGTGAAGAAATTATTTGTCGCGGGATTATTCCTACCAAACTCTTCCAAGGCTACGAAAAGTTTGGCTATGTCATTGGTTGGTTGATTTTCCTCCTTGCGCACAGACCTTCTAATCTCCCTTCCTTCTTGATTTATGGCTGGATGTCTGCCGTCCTCACTTGGACTGCTTATCGTACACGACGTTTGGAAATGTCTATCTCGGTCCATATGCTACTTAATAGTATCAGCTTCATCTTACTGGCACTCTTCACAATTTTTATGAAGAATTTCGGTATCTAATACCCAACTATCCATTCCCTTAGACTAGAATGTTTCGTTCCAGTCTAAGGGATTTTTTTATTTCAACAAACTTTTCACCTCAAAAAATCCACCTTTTTCTACTATCTCAAAAATTTTTTTAAAAAATTTTAAAAATATTTTTATGCATAAATTTTATAGAATATAAAAATAAGTTAACTTAACATGTATATTTGTGAATATTCTTATAAAAAAATGTAAGAAATCCTTTAAAATAGCCATTTTAAAGCCTTTTAGGCCTTATCATATCCCTTGTAATGCATATTAATTTGTGATACTATTAGCTTGTAAGCGATACCAATATCATTTGGTACACACGAGAAAAAAAGGAGGATCCACATGTCTTCACATCCAATTCATGTTTTCTCAGAAATTGGGAAACTGAAAAAAGTTATGTTGCACCGTCCGGGTCAAGAATTAGAAAACTTGATGCCAGATCACCTTGAGAGGTTGCTCTTTGATGACATCCCATTTTTAGCAGATGCCCAAAGTGAACACGACGCCTTTGCTCAAGCACTCCGTGACGAAGGAATCGAAGTGCTCTATCTTGAACAGTTAGCTGCTGAATCATTAACTTCTCCAGAAATACGCGACCAGTTCATCGAAGAATATCTCAACGAAGCAAATATTCGTGGTCGACAAACTAAAAATGCCATCCGAAAACTGCTTCATGATATTGACGACAATCTTGAACTGATCAAGAAAACAATGGCAGGTGTTCAAAAAGTTGAATTGCCTGACATCCCTGAAGAAGGCAAAGGATTAACTGACTTGGTTGAATCTGACTATCCATTTGCCATCGATCCAATGCCAAACCTTTACTTCACCCGCGACCCATTTGCGACTATCGGGAATGCAGTATCACTTAATCACATGTACGCCGATACACGCAATCGCGAAACACTTTATGGTAAGTACATCTTCAAGCATCACCCAATTTATGGTGGCAAAGTAGAGCTCATCTATAACCGTGAAGAAACTACTCGGATTGAAGGTGGAGATGAACTTGTTCTTTCAAAAGATGTCCTAGCAGTTGGGATCTCTCAACGGACTGATGCCGCTTCTATCGAAAAACTTTTGGTTAATATCTTCAAAAAGAAGGTTGGCTTCAAGAAAGTTTTGGCTTTTGAATTTTCAAACAGCCGTAAGTTCATGCACTTGGATACTGTCTTCACCATGGTAGACTATGACAAATTTACAATCCACCCAGAAATCCAAGGCAATCTTCGCGTCTATTCCGTCACTTACGAAAATGAAGAACTCAAGATTGTTGAAGAAAAAGGAGATTTGGCAGAGCTCCTTGCTCAAAACCTTGGTTTAGAAAAAGTTACACTCATTCCTTGTGGTGATGGGAATATCGTTGCAGCTGCTCGTGAACAATGGAATGATGGCTCTAACACACTCGCTATCGCACCAGGTGTCGTAGTCGTTTATGAACGCAACACTGTGACCAATAAGAAACTTGAAGAACATGGACTTCGTCTCATTAAGATTCGCGGCAGGGAGTTGGTACGCGGTCGTGGTGGACCTCGTTGTATGTCAATGCCGTTTGAACGCGAAGACATTTAAATTCTTCCTATTTCTGCCTAGCATCTGCTAGCAGAATCATGCTTGTTAGAAAAGGATATATAGAATGATACATTCAGTATTTCAAGGAAGAAGTTTTCTAGCTGAAAAAGATTTTACCCGTGCAGAGCTCGAATATTTGATTGGACTTTCAGCTCACTTGAAGGATCTTAAAAAACGAAACATCGAACACCGCTATCTAGCTGGTAAAAATATTGCTCTTTTATTCGAAAAAACTTCTACCCGTACACGCGCAGCCTTCACAACTGCTGCAATCGATCTTGGTGCACATCCAGAATACCTGGGGGCCAACGATATTCAACTAGGTAAAAAAGAAACTACGGAAGATACCGCAAAAGTTTTGGGACGTATGTTTGATGGTATTGAATTCCGTGGTTTTAGTCAAGATATGGTTGAAGAATTAGCTGAATTCTCTGGTGTTCCTGTTTGGAATGGCTTGACGGATAAATGGCACCCAACTCAAATGCTTGCAGACTACTTGACAGTACTAGAAAATTTCGGACATCTTGAAGGTTTGACATTGGTTTACTGTGGTGACGGTCGTAACAATGTTGCCAATAGCCTTCTAGTAACAGGAGCAATCCTTGGTGTGAACGTTCATGTCTTTTCACCAAAAGAACTCTTCCCAGATCAAGCAGTTGTTGCACTGGCTGAGGGATATGCCAAAGAAAGTGGGGCTCACATTCTCATCACAGAAGATGCTGATCAAGCTGTAAAAGGGGCTGATGTCCTTTACACTGATGTTTGGGTATCTATGGGTGAAGAAGATAAATTCGCAGAACGCGTAGCTATGCTTAAACCTTACCAAGTCAATATGGACCTCGTTAAGAAAGCAAATAATGAAAACTTGATCTTCCTACACTGCTTACCAGCCTTTCATGATACGAACACAATCTACGGCAGACAAGTAGCTGAGAAATTTGGCGTAAAAGAAATGGAAGTAACTGATGAGGTCTTCCATAGCAAATATGCTCGTCAGTTTGATCAAGCAGAAAATCGTATGCACACCATCAAAGCCGTTATGGCTGCTACACTAGGAAATCTCTACATTCCTAAAGTGTGATACCGACTATAAGAAACAGCTTAGGGGCTGAGACTAGTGTTTTAGTCCAGTCCCTTTTTGTAGTAGTTACGAGCTCTGAGTTGGAATTCCCCAATAGTCACCATTCAAGAAAAAACCTCATAACAAGTAACTGCCTTCCAGTTATTCGCATTTCGAAATTCCAACTCAACTCGTCCCTACAAAGTCTTTCTTCTCAACTTCCAAATCCAAGCCTTTAACCAAAATTGGCTTTTGTTCATCCAAAAGAAAGGAGCGCTCATGTCTCATCGTAAAATCGTTGTCGCTCTTGGAGGAAATGCCATTCTTTCCACAGATCCATCTGCTCAAGCTCAAGAAGCTGCTCTGGCAGAAACAGCACGCCATCTCGTAAAACTCATCCAAAATGGTGATGAATTGATTATCACCCATGGCAATGGACCGCAAGTTGGTAACCTTCTCCTCCAACACCTAGCAGCCAATTCCGAAAAAAATCCTGCCTTTCCTCTCGATTCACTTGTTGCTATGACTGAGGGTAGCATCGGTTTTTGGCTCCAGAATGCTCTGGAAAATGCTTTACAGGATATTCATCTTGATAAAACTGTCGTTTCTGTTGTCACACAAGTTGTCGTGGACAAGAATGATCCTGCCTTTCTCAATCCAAGTAAACCCATTGGTCCATTCTACTCAGAAGAAGATGCCAAAGTAGAAAGTGAACGAACTGGAGCTACCTTTAAAGAGGATTCAGGTCGTGGTTGGCGTAAAGTCGTTGCTTCGCCAAAACCTATTCACATCAAAGAAATCGATAGTATCCGAGCATTGCTAAACGCAGGTCAAGTTGTCATCGCAGCAGGCGGTGGAGGTATTCCTGTAATTAAAAATGAAAACGGTTACTTCTCAGGGGTAGAAGCTGTCATCGATAAGGATTTTGCATCGCAATGCTTGGCAGAGCTAGTCGAAGCAGATCTCTTCATCATTTTAACTGGCGTAGATTATGCTTATGTCAACTATAACAAACCAAATCAAGAAAAATTGGAGCAGGTAACTGTTAGCCAAGTCCAAGAATACATCCAAGAGGGGCAATTTGCTCCTGGTAGTATGCTACCAAAAATCCAAGCTGCCATTGATTTTGTAACCAATCGTCCAGCAGGAAAAGCCGTCATCACTTCCCTCGGCAATTTGGGAGCCTTGATTGAATCTGATAGCGGAACAATCATCGTGAAAGAATAATAGTTTAGTCATACCTTTCAAGAAAGTTTAGTCAGCACTCTTGCCACATCATTCGTTTTTATACTGTGTGACATAGTTTAGGAGGAAAAACAAATGAGTGAAAATAAAAAAAGGTTTCAAATGCCCTCATCATACACTGTTTTGATCATCATCATTGCCATTATGGCATTTTTGACCTGGGTCATTCCTGCAGGTAAGTATGATACCAATGAAGCAGGTAACCTCATCGCAGGTACCTATCAAACTGTTGACTCAAATCCTCAAGGGATTTACGATGTCCTCATGGCACCAATTCGTGCCATGCTCGGTCACGAACCAACTAGCGCAGCAATCGACGTTGCATTCTTTATCCTTATGGTCGGAGGTTTCCTTGGCGTCGTAAACGCTACTGGTACACTCGATGTAGGGATTGCCTCCATCGTAAAAAAATACAAGGGCCGCGAAAAAATGTTGATTCTCATCCTCATGCCCCTCTTCGCACTTGGAGGAACTACTTATGGTATGGGGGAAGAAACCATGGCCTTCTACCCCCTTCTTATTCCTGTAATGATGGCAGTTGGTTTTGACAGTATCACTGCCGTAGGCATCATCTTACTAGGTTCTCAAGTTGGTTGTTTGGCATCTACATTGAATCCATTTGCTACTGTTATTGCCTCTGATACTGCGGGAATCTCTTCTATGGATGGGGTTATTCTCCGTGTTATCTTCTGGTTTGTAATGACAGGTATCAGCACTTACTTTGTCTATCGTTATGCAGAAAAGATTCAAAAAGATCCGACTAAATCACTCGTTTACGCTCAACGCGAAGAAGATATTAAACACTTTAATGTTTCAGAAAACGATGATGCACCATCTACCTTGAGCAAGAAACAAAAACATGTCCTCGCTTTATTTGTATTAACCTTTATCATTATGATTGCAAGTTTCATCCCTTGGGTTGATTTGCATGTTACTGTATTTGAAGACTTCAAGAATTGGTTAATCGGTCTTCCTGTAATTGGAGGAGTTATCGGTTCAGATGCTCTATCATTTGGTAGCTGGTACTTCCCAGAAGGCGCTATGCTCTTTGCCGTTATGGGGATTTTGATCGGTGTTGTCTATGGTCTCAAAGAAAGCAAGATTGTCTCAACCTTCCTAACTGGTGCTGCAGATTTGCTTTCAGTAGCCTTGATTTGTGCGGTTGCTCGTGGTATCCAAGTTATCATGAACGATGGTATGATTACTGCAACCATCCTACACTGGGGTGAAGTTGGCCTTCAAGGTCTTTCTCCTCAAATCTTCATCGTATTGACCTATATCTTCTACCTACCTATGTCCTTCCTCATTCCTTCTTCATCTGGTCTTGCTAGTGCAACTATGGGTATCATGGCTCCCCTTGGAGAGTTCGTCAATGTTAAAGCAAGCCTGATCGTCACTGCCTACCAATCTGCATCTGGTGTCCTTAACCTTGTAACTCCTACTTCAGGTATTGTTATGGGTGCTCTTGCTCTTGGTCGTGTCAGCCTTGGAACTTGGTGGAAATTTGTCGGAAAACTTGTCATCGTCATTGTCGTTGCAAGTATTCTACTTCTTATCTTAGGTACCTTTGTGCCATTCTTATAATAAAGAGGGAAATACGGATGAAATCCTATATTACAGAATCAATCAAAGAGGATTTTCTTCAAAGTTTGAAAACAATCATCTCTTATCCTTCTGTTCTCAATGAAGGTGAAAATGGCACTCCCTTTGGTCAAGCAATTCAAGATGTCCTGAAAAAAACGCTGGACTTATGTCAAGAACTTGGTTTTAAAACCTACCTTGATCCTCAAGGATATTATGGGTATGCAGAAGTTGGTGAGGGGGATCTCCTTGCCATCCTCTGCCACCTAGATGTAGTTCCTGCAGGCGATTTGACAGACTGGGAAACTCCTCCATTTGAAGCTAGTATCAGAGATGGGCGGATTTATGGTCGGGGAGCCCAGGATGATAAAGGGCCATCTCTTGCAGCCCTTTACGCAGTCAAAAGCCTGCTTGACCAAGGAATTCAATTCAAAAAACGGGTTCGGTTCATATTTGGTACTGATGAAGAAACCCTTTGGCGTTGTATGGCAAGATATAATGCCATTGAAGAACAAGCCAGCATGGGATTTGCTCCTGACTCATCATTCCCATTAACCTATGCAGAAAAAGGGCTCCTTCAGGTCAAACTTCATGGACCTGGATCAGAACAACTGGCCTTAGATGTAGGTGGAGCCTTTAATGTAGTTCCTGATAAGGCAACCTATCAAGGACCACTTATGGATCAGATCCAGGCAGGCCTAATAGCTGCTGGCTACGATTATCAACAAAATGACCAGAACCTTACTGTTCTAGGAGTATCTAAGCATGCCAAGGATGCTAGCCAAGGGATTAATGCAGTCATTCGATTAGCCACCGTGCTTGATTCCATTCAATCCCATCCTGCACTTACATTTCTTGCCAAAAAAGTTGGTCAAGATGGTCAAGGAAAAGGAATCTTTGGTGATATCAGCGACCAGCCTTCTGGACATTTATCCTTTAATGTAGCTGCCTTAACCATTACTCCCGAAAGTTCTGAAATTCGAATTGATATTCGAATCCCAGTCCTTGCAGACAAGGATGCCCTGGTTAATCAGCTGATAGAGTGCGCAAAAGCTTACCAACTTAGCTACCATGAATTTGACTACCTAGCACCACTTTACGTTGCAAGAGATAGCACACTCGTCACTACTCTCATGCAGGTTTATCAAGAAAAAACTGGTGACAATAGTCCCGCTCTATCATCTGGCGGTGCAACCTTTGCACGTACGATGCCAAACTGTGTCGCTTTTGGTGCCCTCTTCCCAGGAAGAGAGCAAACAGAACACCAAGCAAATGAATATGCTATCTTAGATGATCTCTATCATGCTATGGATATCTATGCTGAAGCTGTTTACCGATTAGCGACCTAAAAGACCTCCTAAACTCCGTCCCAAATCGGGACGGAGTTTTAAGAAAATTCTAAATAGCGAGCTACAACAAAAGCCAAGGAAGGGATTTTCTTGGCTTTTTGCAATAGTTTTAAGGCAAGTTACCAACTCAGGCACTCTTTTTTCATTAGGACACGAAAACGCGAAAACGATTATTTTTCGCCGATGAGTTAGTAAGGTGGTTAGGTCATACACTATCTAATCGTTACGACGTAAAGTTTTACGAATCGATAATATTCGTAAAACTTTACTAGTAGAGCGCCTAGCCAAGTCCCATAGAAACTTGGCGTTAGTTACTTAGATTGTTATACAATCAAGTAACTTTGGCGATCTACATCTTTTCTTCCAACTCTACGTCTGGATACTTGTCCGCAAACCAGCGGAGGGCAAAGTCGTTTTCAAAGAGGAAGACAGGTTGGTCAAAGCGGTCTTTGGCCAAGATATTTCGGCTTGATGACATCCGTTCATCTAAGTCCTCAGGCTTGATCCAACGAACGGTTTTTTTACCCATTGGGCTCATGACCACTTCCGCATTGTACTCGCCTTCCATACGGTGTTTAAAGACTTCAAACTGGAGTTGACCAACAGCACCTAGCATGTACTCGCCTGTTTGGTAATTCTTATAAAGCTGGACGGCTCCTTCTTGTACCAACTGTTCCATTCCCTTGTGGAAGGATTTTTGTTTCATAACGTTCTTAGCAGAAACTTTCATGAAAATTTCAGGTGTAAAGGTTGGCAGAGGTTCAAATTCAAATTTATTTTTTCCAACTGTCAAGGTATCCCCAACCTGATAAGTACCGGTATCGTAAACTCCAATAATATCACCTGCCACGGCATTGGTCACATTCTCACGACTTTCCGCCATAAACTGAGTGACATTAGACAGTTTAGCTCCCTTACCAGTACGAGGCAGATTAACACTCATCCCACGCTCAAATTCACCTGACACGATACGGACAAAGGCAATACGGTCACGGTGACGAGGGTCCATGTTGGCTTGGATTTTAAAGACAAATCCTGAGAAATCCTTGTCGTAAGGATCCACAATTTCGCCATCTGTTTTCTTATGCCCATGTGGTTCTGGAGCAAACTTGAGGAAGGTTTCAAGGAAGGTCTGCACACCAAAGTTTGTCAGGGCTGAACCGAAGAAGACAGGCGTCAATTCTCCAGCAAGGATTGCTTCCTCTGAAAACTCATTCCCAGCTTCATTTAAAAGCTCAATATCGTCTTTGACTTGCTCATAGAAAGGATTGCTTCCAAAAAGCTTGTCTCCATCTTCTAGGCTAGCAAAACGCTCATCCCCCTTGTAAAGTTCCAAGCGTTGATTATATAGGTCATAGAGTCCTTCAAAGGCTTTCCCCATCCCGATTGGCCAGTTCATCGGATAGCTCGCAATGCCCAAGACTTCTTCTAATTCTTGCAAGAGGTCCAGTGGCTCACGACCGTCACGGTCTAGCTTGTTCATAAAGGTAAAGACTGGAATGCCACGGTGTTTCACGACCTCAAACAATTTCTTGGTTTGAGCCTCGATACCCTTGGCAGAGTCCACGACCATAACAGCAGCATCCACCGCCATCAAGGTACGATAGGTGTCTTCTGAGAAGTCCTCGTGCCCTGGTGTGTCTAGGATATTCACGCGCTTGCCGTCGTAGTCAAATTGCATAACAGATGAAGTAACGGAAATCCCACGCTGCTTCTCGATATCCATCCAGTCAGACTTGGCAAAAGTCCCAGTTTTCTTTCCTTTTACGGTACCAGCCTCACGAATCTCGCCCCCAAAGTAGAGCAACTGCTCAGTAATGGTTGTTTTCCCCGCGTCCGGGTGAGAGATGATGGCAAAGGTACGACGTTTCTTAATTTCTTCTTGAATATTCATAAGTTCTCTTTCTTTGATTCTCTATTTTTCTTGTTTCAATAACTAAGAATGATTTCTACATTGGATTTTACCATTCCTTTCAACACTCCATTATATCGGATTTTAGCATTTTTTTCAATTTCTATTTTATGTTAGACTATACTTAGACTATACTTGAATAAAAGCTATTCCTTGTAGTCAAATATATCGAAAACCGTGACAATTCTAGCAAAAATGATATAATAAAAGAAAAAGGAGAAGCACTCATGTTCAAGGAATTTGGTGTAACTAATTTAGAAGTGACAAAAGATGATATTTACAAGAATCCAAGCAACCCTATTTTACGCATGTATGATGACGATGAATTAATTGGAACCTTTAGTATTCTAACTGGAGAAGTATTAGAAAATTTGGACTTGGCAGACTATGACATTCGTTTTGCTCAAAAGCAAATTGAGTTAAATCGCGATAACTACCTTGAAACATGGAAGGACTACGTGGGACTACTACATGCCTAAATATTCTTTCCTAATACTCTTCAAAAATCAAATTCAAACCACGTCAGCGTCGGCTTGTCGTACTCAAGTACTGCCTGTGCCTAGCTTTCTAGTTTTCTCTTTGATTTTTATTGAGTATAAAAGTATGGTATTGAAATTCGTCCTAACGAACATAACCATAAAGGTCAAAAAGCGCATATTCACTTTTATATCCACGGAGAAGAAGTGGGTTCAATGTTTCTGAACGGTGAACTGAGAGATGGTAAAGCAAAAGCAAAAGACCTAAAAATGATAAGGCAATATGTCTTAGAAAATGCAGTTGAACTTCAGGCTTTATGGAATGAATATCAAAAGAGTGCATATTAAAATCAAAGAATCTTAGTTTGCTAATGTACAATAAACAAAAACTATCTAGCAATTTTTAAAATAAATGTTACAATGAATATAGAAAAAGATGTTACAACAACACCCCACAGAGCCGTTTAAGACGGTGGCTGTAATTACATAACTAAAAAATAGCTCGTTAACTTGCCAAAGTTAGGACGGCTATTTTTTTGTCTATTTAAAAAACTATTTCTTGACTTACCAGATGTCTTTTTCAGCTTTACCTCCCTTATTTATAGGAAAATATGGTAAAATAGAACAGACTAAAAATCATCATTTCACGAAAGGATGCAAGATGAAAATTACGCAAGAAGAGGTAACACACGTTGCCAATCTTTCAAAATTAAGATTCTCTGAAGAAGAAACTGCTGCCTTTGCAACTACCTTGTCCAAGATTGTAGACATGGTTGAATTGCTGGGCGAAGTTGACACAACTGGTGTTGCACCTACTACAACCATGGCTGACCGCAAGACTATACTCCGCCCTGATGTGGCCGAAGAAGGAACAGACCGTGATCGCTTGTTTAAAAACGTACCTGAAAAAGACAACTACTATATCAAGGTACCAGCTATCCTAGACGATGGAGGAGATGCCTAATGACTTTCAACAATAAAACCATTGAAGACTTGCACAATCTCCTTGTCTCTAAGGAAATTTCTGCAACTGAATTGACCCAAGCTACGCTTGAAGATATCAAGTCTCGCGAAACAGCTATTAACGCTTTTGTTACCATCGCTGAGGAGCAAGCCCTTGCTCAAGCTAAAGCTATTGATGAAGCTGGAATCGATGCTGATAATGTCCTTTCAGGAATTCCACTTGCAGTTAAAGATAATATCTCTACAGACGGTATTCTCACAACTGCTGCCTCAAAAATGCTCTACAACTACGAGCCAATCTTTGATGCGACTGCTGTTACCAATGCAAAGGCTAAAGGCATGATTGTCGTAGGGAAAACCAATATGGACGAGTTTGCCATGGGTGGTTCAGGTGAGACTTCTCACTACGGAGCAACTAAAAACGCTTGGGACCACAGCAAGGTGCCTGGTGGTTCATCAAGTGGTTCTGCCGCAGCTGTAGCTTCTGGACAAGTCCGCTTGTCACTTGGTTCTGATACGGGTGGTTCTATCCGCCAACCTGCTGCCTTCAACGGGATCGTTGGTCTCAAACCAACCTACGGAACAGTTTCACGTTTCGGTCTCATTGCCTTTGGTAGCTCTCTAGACCAAATCGGACCTTTCGCGCCGACCGTTAAGGAAAATGCCCTCTTGCTCAACGCTATTGCTAGCGAAGATGCTAAAGACTCTACTTCTGCTCCTGTCCACATTGCCGACTTTACTTCAAAAATCGGTCAAGACATCAAGGGTATGAAAATCGCTTTGCCTAAGGAATACCTTGGTGAAGGGATTGCCCCAGAGGTTAAGGAAACTATTCTAAATGCTGCTAAGCACTTTGAAAAACTTGGCGCTATCGTTGAAGAAGTCAGCCTCCCTCACTCTAAATATGGTGTGGCAGTATACTACATTATCGCTTCATCTGAAGCTTCATCAAACTTGCAACGCTTTGACGGTATTCGTTATGGCTACCGTGCAGAGGATGCGACAAACCTTGATGAAATCTATGTAAATAGCCGTAGCCAAGGATTCGGTGAAGAGGTTAAACGCCGTATCATGCTAGGTACTTTCAGCCTTTCATCAGGTTACTACGATGCCTACTACAAGAAAGCTGGTCAGGTTCGTACCCTTATCATTCAAGATTTCGAAAAAGTCTTCGCGGATTACGACTTGATTTTGGGTCCAACTGCTCCAAGCGTTGCCTATGACTTAGATTCTCTCAACCACGACCCAGTTGCCATGTACTTGGCTGACCTTTTGACCATCCCAGTCAACTTGGCTGGTCTCCCAGGAATTTCGATTCCTGCTGGATTCTCTCAAGGTCTACCTGTCGGTCTACAATTGATTGGTCCTAAGTATTCTGAGGAAACCATTTACCAAGCTGCTGCTGCTTTTGAAGCAACAACAGACTACCATAAACAACAACCCGTGATTTTTGGAGGTGACAATTAATGAACTTTGAAACAGTCATTGGACTTGAAGTCCACGTAGAGCTCAACACCAATTCAAAAATCTTCTCACCTACTTCTGCCCACTTTGGAAATGACCAAAATGCCAACACTAACGTGATTGACTGGTCTTTCCCAGGAGTTCTGCCAGTTCTCAATAAAGGTGTTGTTGATGCCGGTATCAAGGCTGCTCTTGCCCTCAATATGGACATCCACAAAAAGATGCACTTTGACCGCAAGAACTACTTCTATCCTGACAATCCTAAAGCCTACCAAATTTCTCAGTTTGATGAGCCAATCGGTTATAACGGCTGGATTGAAGTCGAGTTAGAAGACGGTACAACTAAGAAAATCGGTATCGAACGCGCTCACCTAGAAGAAGATGCTGGTAAAAACACCCACGGTACAGATGGCTACTCTTATGTTGACCTCAACCGACAAGGGGTTCCATTGATTGAGATTGTCTCTGAAGCAGACATGCGTTCTCCAGAAGAAGCCTATGCTTATCTAACCGCCCTCAAGGAAGTTATCCAATACGCTGGCATTTCTGACGTTAAGATGGAAGAAGGTTCCATGCGTGTGGATGCCAACATCTCCCTTCGTCCTTACGGTCAAGAGAAATTCGGTACCAAAACAGAGTTGAAGAACCTCAACTCCTTCTCAAATGTTCGCAAGGGTCTTGAATACGAAGTCCAACGTCAAGCTGAAATCCTTCGTTCAGGTGGTCAAATCCGCCAAGAAACCCGCCGTTACGATGAAGCTAACAAAGCAACCATCCTCATGCGTGTCAAGGAAGGTGCTGCAGACTACCGCTACTTCCCAGAACCCGACCTACCACTCTTTGAAATCTCAGACGAGTGGATTGAGGAAATGCGTACAGAGTTACCAGAGTTTCCAAAAGAACGCCGTGCTCGCTATGTGGCTGACCTTGGTTTGTCAGACTACGATGCTAGCCAGTTGACTGCAAACAAAGTCACTTCTGACTTCTTTGAAAAAGCTGTTGCCCTCGGTGGCGATGCTAAACAAGTCTCTAACTGGCTCCAAGGTGAAGTCGCTCAATTCTTGAACGCCGAAGGTAAGACACTGGAACAAATCGAATTGACACCAGAAAACTTGGTAGAAATGATTGCCATCATCGAAGACGGCACTATCTCTTCTAAGATTGCTAAGAAAGTCTTTGTCCACCTAGCTAAAAATGGTGGTGGCGCTCGTGAATACGTGGAAAAAGCAGGTATGGTCCAAATCTCAGATCCAGCTGTCTTGATTCCAATTATCCACCAAGTCTTTGCAGATAACGAAGCCGCCGTTGCTGACTTCAAGTCAGGCAAACGTAACGCAGACAAGGCCTTTACAGGATTCCTCATGAAAGCAACCAAAGGCCAAGCCAACCCACAAGTTGCCCTTAAACTTCTTGCCCAAGAATTGGCGAAGTTGAAAGAAGATTAATATGTAAAAGAAACCAGCCCTGAGGTTGGTTTTTCTTGACAAATATAAAGAAAGCGTTTACAATATTACATGTAAAGTTTCCTAAAAGGAAAACTAAAAATCGCAACAATAAGGAGTTATTCATATGGCTACAATGAAAGCAGCTCGCTGGCATGCAGCAAAAGATGTTCGTATTCAAGAAGTAGAAGTCCCTGAGGTACTTCCGCACCAAGTAAAAGTTGCTGTTAAATTCACAGGAATTTGTGGTACTGACCTCCACGAATTTTTAGATGGCCCTATCTTCATCCCAACAGAAGAACATGTCTATTCTGGTCAAAAAGCACCAGTAACACTGGGACATGAATTTTCTGGTGAAATTGTAGAAGTCGGAAGCGATGTTACTCGTGTTAAAATTGGTGATCGTGTTGCTGTAGAACCGATTCTAGCTAAGAATAACTTAGTTGGTAATTATAATTTGGATCCAAACCTTAATTTTGTTGGTTTAGCTGCAGACGGTGGATTTGCCAAATATTGTGTTTTAGACGGTGACTTAGTACATGTCATTCCAGATAGCTTAAGCTATGAGCAAGCTGCTCTCACTGAGCCAGCTGCTGTTGCAGTTTATGCAGTTCGTCAATCAGCACTAAAAACTGGTGATACTGCTGCTGTCTTTGGCTTAGGTCCGATTGGTCTCTTAATTGTAGAAGCCCTTCGTGCAGCGGGTGCTTCTAAGATTTATGCTGTTGAACTATCACCTGAACGTCAAGCAAAAGCTGAAGAGTTAGGAGCTATCGTTGTCCGTTCGGAAGAGGGTGAAACAGCTGTTGAAGCTATTCATCGTTTAACAAACGGTGGTGTAGATGTTTCTTATGAAGTAACGGGTGTGCCAGTAGTTTTAGGGCAAGCTCTAGCCGCAGTACATAAGGCAGGTGAGTGTATGGTTGTCTCTATCTGGGAACGAGAAGCAAATATTAATCCGAATGAATTTGCAATCCAAGAAAAGACACTAAAAGGAATCATTGCTTATCGTCATATCTTCCCTAAAGTATTAGAATTGATGGAACAAGGCTACTTCTCTGCTGAAAAATTAGTTACTAAGAAAATTAAATTGGAAAATATCGTCGAAGAAGGCTTTATCGAATTAACTCAAGATAAGTCACAAATTAAAATTTTGGTAGAACCATAATAAAAATCAATCTTTTTAAGACAATACTAACAGGTCGGAGTAAGCTTACTTCGGCCTTTTGAAATCTAATACTCTTCGAAAATCTCTTCAAACCACGTCAGCGTCACATTACTGTATATATGGTTACTGACTTCGTCAGTTCTATCCACAACCTCAAAACAGTGTTTTGAGCAGCCTGCGGCTTGCTTCCTAGTTTGCTCTTTGATTTCCATTGAGTATGAGAAGAAATATAGTGGATACTATTTAACATTAACCACTCCACCTGACTAGGCAATATTCTTTTTCTCCCCCACCATCTCCCATTAACTATTTTGGCTTTATTTCCAGAAGATTTTATGGTAAAATGAAGAGTAATAATATTTATAAAAGAGGTAAAAACATGATTGAAGCAAGTAAACTAAAGGCTGGTATGACCTTTGAAACAGCAGAAGGAAAATTGATCCGCGTTTTGGAAGCTAGCCACCACAAACCAGGTAAAGGAAACACTATCATGCGTATGAAATTGCGTGATGTCCGTACTGGTTCAACATTTGAAACAAGCTACCGCCCAGAAGAAAAATTTGAGCAAGCTATTATCGAAACAGTTCCAGCTCAATACTTGTACAAAATGGACGACACAGCTTACTTCATGAATACAGAAACTTATGACCAATACGAAATTCCTGTTGTAAATGTTGAAAACGAATTGCTTTACATCCTTGAAAACTCAGATGTAAAAATCCAATTCTACGGAACTGAAGTAATCGGTGTGACTGTACCAACTACTGTTGAATTGACAGTTGCTGAAACACAACCATCTATCAAAGGTGCTACTGTTACAGGTTCTGGTAAACCAGCAACAATGGAAACTGGTCTTGTCGTGAACGTTCCAGACTTCATCGAAGCAGGACAAAAATTGATTATCAACACTGCAGAAGGAACTTACGTTTCTCGCGCCTAATCTCTAGAAACTAGAAAGAGGTCATTCTATGGGAATTGAAGAACAACTTGGCGAAATCGTCATCGCCCCACGTGTACTTGAAAAAATTATTGCTATCGCAACTGCGAAAGTTGAAGGCGTACACTCTTTTTCAAACAAATCAGTATCTGACACCCTTTCAAAACTTTCTCTTGGTCGTGGCGTATATCTAAAAGAAGCAAACGATGAGCTCACAGCTGATATCTACCTCTACCTAGAGTACGGTGTCAAAGTTCCTAAGGTTGCTATGGCTATCCAGAAAGCTGTTAAGGATGCTGTCCGCAATATGGCTGATGTTGAAATCACTGCCGTCAACATTCACGTTGCTGGTATCGTTCCAGATAAAACACCAAAACCAGAATTGAAAGACTTATTCGACGAGGACTTCCTCAATGACTAGTCCATTATTAGAATCTAGACGTGAACTACGTAAGTGTGCTTTCCAAGCCTTGATGAGTCTTGAATTTGGTTCAGATCTAGAAACTGCTTGTCGCTTCGCCTACACACATGATCGCGAAGATACAGACGTACAACTTCCTAACTTCCTTGTAGAGCTCGTTTCTGGTGTCCAAGCTAAAAAGGATGATCTGGATAAACAAATCACTCAACATTTGAAAACTGGTTGGACCATCGATCGTCTGACTTTAGTGGAAAAAACTCTTCTACGCCTAGGAGTTTTTGAAATTACTTCATTTGACACTCCTCAACTCGTAGCTGTTAACGAAGCCATTGAGCTTGCTAAAAGCTTTTCAGATCAAAAGTCAGCCCGTTTCATCAATGGACTCCTCAGTCAATTTGTGACAGAAGAAGATTAAATAATATAGAAAAAGTGTTTGACTCAGATCAAACACTTTTCTTATTACTACTATCTTAAAAAACGATAATAGATAAAATTATAAACAAAAATCCAGATGGGCTTTGCATAAGTGAGAAAGTTGAAAAAACTATGGCATAGGATTGTAATTTTCAGGTTCTTTGTCCAACGGTAGACAAGGGCATAGAAGAAACCGCCTAAACTATAAATGATGAAACTGATAGGATCTCGGTGAGTTAGGATCAAATGACTAAGTCCAAAGATAAGAGCAGATAGGATAACATCCAGATAGTACTTGGACTGGGGGAAAAAGTTATTCATAAAGTACCCCCTATGAATCAGTTCCTCCAATATAGGTCCGACGACTACTGTTAAACTAAAACTGAGAACAGTTGATAGAAAAGTTGGTTGCCCATTGGAATATAGAATCGAAAGAAGGTCTTGAAAGATATACTTGTTATCAATTAAGTAATGAAACTGTAACTGAAAAGCATCCACCAATTGACGATCAAAATAAGTAGCCACTAGAGCGACTAGAAGATAAAAATTTGTCGACCATTTCCAAGACTCATTTTCAACGATATAGAGCATCTTTTTCTTTTTCAACCAGTAGATAAATGACAGTAAAAGAGCTATTACTTCTACTGTTAAAAAGATAGAATAGCCATCTATCCCCCATCCTAAAAACTTAGTCAGATGCATAATCCCTAACTCTGGTAGATAAACCGATAAAAATACCAGTAAGATGAAGACTCCCAAATGCCCTAGTTTTTTCATACTCACTCCTAAAAAATTACCTTGATGGAGGGAAAGAATAACAACCCCCTATTCAGTTTATCAGTTATATACTGACCAAGCACAACATAAAATCTATAAAAACTTAGTCTATTCTCTGCAGCACTTATAGATTATCATTCCTTATTATATAATATACATCTTTTTTTAATGACTCTCAGTTCTATTTCCTCAACTGTCAATTCTTAATCCTGACATGTCTTTTTTATAGCAGCCAAAAAGAGGCTGGGACAAAAGTCCTGGCCTCTCAATTGTCTTTGGATTGTCGAGCAAGACGCAGTGGTTGAGTGGGCTCTACTACGCTGATTTCATCAGCTTTTACAGCCCTACTCAACTGTGCGGAGGTGGGACGACGAAATCGAATTCTAACGAATTACCGATTTCTGTCCCACTCTCTTTCTTTTTAGTATTTTCTAAAGCGTTGATAACGTTCTTCAATGAGTTGATCTAGCGGAAGTTTACCAAGTACATCGAGTTCTGCTTGGAGTTGTTCCTTCACTTGCTTGATTAAATCTTTGCTTGAAAGACCAACTTCAGAAATGACCTTATCTACAACTTGCATATCCAACAACTCATACGAAGTGATTTTCATCAACTCAGCTGCTTCCATGGCACGCGTGCCATCTTTCCATAAGATAGAAGCAAATCCTTCAGGACTCAGTACGGCATAGATGGAATTTTCAAGCATCCAAACACGGTCAGCTACTGCTAGAGCTAGAGCTCCACCAGAGCCACCTTCTCCGATAATAATCGCAATGATGGGCACTTTTAGGTCGCTCATTTCAAAGAGATTTCTAGCAATTGCTTCACCTTGACCCCGTTCTTCTGCTCCTACACCAGGATAGGCTCCCGCAGTATTGATAAAGGTAACAACTGGACGACCAAACTTTTCTGCTTGCTTCATCAAACGAAGGGCCTTGCGATAGCCTTCTGGATGGGGTTGTCCAAAGTTACGGTTAAGATTATCTTGTAAACTTTTACCTTTTTGGATTCCAACTACAGTTACTGCTTGGTCTCCCAACCATCCGATACCACCAACCACAGCACCATCATCTCTGAAAGAGCGATCCCCATGTAGCTCCACAAAGTCATCAAAAATTCCTGTTGCGAAGTCCAAGGCAGTTAAGCGGGTTTGTTCACGTGCTTCTCTGACGATTTTCGCTATATTCATCAACAATCCCCCTTATGCAACCTTACTAATCGAGCAATCATATCTGGCAATTCTCGCCGTTTTACAATTGCATCTACAAAGCCATGCTCTAGAAGAAACTCTGCCTTCTGGAAATCCTCTGGTAAGTCTTCCCTTACCGTATTTTCAATTACACGGCGTCCAGCAAAACCAACAAGACTTTGAGGTTCCGCTAAGATGATATCCCCTTCCATAGCGAAGGAAGCTGTTACTCCTCCAGTTGTTGGATCCGTAAGGATTGTCAGATAAAAGAGACCTGCATTAGAATGGCGTTTAACTGCAGCAGAGATTTTAGCCATCTGCATCAAACTCATGATTCCTTCTTGCATACGGGCACCACCAGAAGCCGTAAACAAGACGACTGGCAATTTCTCATCTGTGGCAAATTCGAATAAGCGAGTAGTTTTTTCACCAACAACTGTCCCCATTGATGCCATGATAAAGTTTGAATCCATGATGCCAAGGGCAACCTTCTCTCCCTTAATCAAAGCTGTTCCTGTTACAACAGCCTCATCAAGACCTGTCTTTTCACGCATCAAAGTCAATTTTTTACGATAGCCTGGAAAATTCAAAGGATCCTGAGTCTCAATTCCTTTAAACATTTCCAAAAACGTACCCATATCAATGGTTAAAGCTAAACGCTCTTGAGCTGAAATACGGAAGGTATAGCCACAGTGAGGGCATATCCGCTCGCTCCCCAAGTCCTTTTGGTAAATCGTGTATTTGCAACCTGGACATTGGGAGAAGAGCTCATCTGGAACCTCTGGCTTGATCTGAGGTTGATTTACAGTCGAACGATTGGGATTGATTCGAATATATTTATCTTTTTTACTAAATAGAGCCATACATCCCCCTTTTCAGTCTTATACTATTTTTATACTCAATGAAAATCAAAGAGCAAACTAGGAAGCTAGCCGCAGGTTGCTCAAAACACTGTTTTGAGGTTGTGGATAGAACTGACGAAGTCAGTTACCTATATCTACGGCAAGGCGAAGCTGACGCGGTTTGAAGAGATTTTCGAAGAGTATTACATTATTCTTTTTCTTGATAGTGTGGTAAGAAAGTTTCCATCAAGAATGAAGTATCGTAGTCCCCTGCTATCACTCGACGATCTGAAATCAAATCGAGTTGGAAATCAGCATTGGTGACAACCCCTTCAATTTCGAGTTCATATAGAGCTCTTTGCATTTTCATAAGAGCATCAAAACGATTTTCACCATGAACAATAATCTTAGCAATCATACTATCATAGTAGGGTGGAATAGTGTAACCTGGATAAACTGCAGAATCTACACGCAAGCCAACACCACCACTTGGGAGATAAAGATTGGTAATCTTACCAGGACTTGGTGCAAAATTAAAGGCTGGGTTTTCCGCATTGATACGGCACTCAATAGCATGTCCTTTTAGAACAATGTCTTCTTGTTTCAGAGTCAAAGGTTGACCTGCCGCAATACGAATCTGTTCCTTCACAATATCCACACCAGAAACAAATTCTGTAACAGGATGCTCTACTTGAATACGAGAATTCATCTCCATAAAGTAGAATTTACCACTTGCTTCATCCAATAGAAACTCAATAGTACCAGCATTCTCGTAACCAACAGACTCCGCTGCACGAACAGCTACAGCACCAATTTCATTACGCAGTGTCTTCCCAATAGCAATCGAAGGACTTTCTTCTAAAACCTTTTGGTTGTTACGTTGGAGAGAACAATCTCGCTCACCAAGGTGAATAACATGACCCATCTGGTCAGCAAGAATCTGTACTTCAATATGTCGAGCAGGATAAATCACACGCTCTAGGTACATAGCCCCATTACCAAAGTTGGCTTTAGCTTCACTAGAGGCTGTTTCAAAGGCTAAAACAAGATCTTCTGCCTTTTCAACCTTACGAATCCCTTTACCACCACCTCCAGCTGATGCCTTAAGCATGACTGGATAACCAATCTTTTCGGCAATAGCAAGAGCCTCTTCAGCATTATAGACTTCTCCATCTGACCCTGGAATGACGGGCACATTGGCCTTAATCATTTGAGCACGGGCGTTAATTTTATCACCCATGACATCCATGACACGAGCTGACGGGCCGATAAATTTAATACCGACTTCTTCACACATGGTTGCAAATTTAGAATTTTCACTTAAAAATCCAAATCCAGGGTGAATAGCCTCAGCTTCAGTCAAGACCGCAGCTGATAGGATGGCATTGATGTTCAGATAAGATTCTGTAGCCTTGCAAGGACCGATACAGATAGCCTCATCAGCCAAAAGAGTGTGGAGAGCTTCCTTGTCAGCAGTCGAATAAACAGCAACTGTGGCAATTCCTAGCTCTCGTGCCGCACGAATAATACGAACAGCAATTTCACCACGATTGGCAATTAAAATCTTACGAAACATGGAAAACCTCCCTAGTTTCCAATAGCAAAGGTCAGAGTACCGCTTGCTACAAGCTTACCATCTACTTCTGCCTTCGCTTCTACTACGGCGATTGTGCCACGACGTTTGACAAAAGTTGCTGTCATGACAAGCTGATCACCAGGAACAACTTGTTTCTTAAACTTAACCTTATCCATACCAGCATAGAAGACAAGTTTCCCTTTGTTTTCAGGTTTAGACAATTCCAAAACACCTGCTGTCTGAGCCAAGGCTTCCATAATGAGGACTCCAGGCATAACTGGGTATTGAGGAAAATGACCATTGAAGAAAGGTTCGTTAATCGTCACATTTTTAATGGCAACAATTGTATCTTCACTGACTTCCAAAACACGATCCACTAAGAGCATGGGATAACGGTGTGGCAAAGCTTCTTTAATTTCTTGAATATCAATCATTTGATACGTACCAAACCTTTCCCGAACTCAACCATTTCTTCATTTTCAACAAGAATTTCTGTTACGACACCATCTTTAGGTGCTGGAATTTCGTTCATGACCTTCATAGCTTCGATGATGACCAAGGTTTGGCCTTTTTTAACAGTATCACCGACTGAAACAAAATTAGGTTTGTCTGGTCCGGCAGCCAAGTAAGCAACTCCGACAAGTGGACTTTCTACAAGGTCCCCTTCAGCTACAGATTCAGTAGTATTTGATTCTGGAACAGTTTCTACAGCTGGTGCTGTAGTTGGAGCTTGTGGTGCAAGTGTAGATTCAGTTACTGAAACCACAGCTTGAGGTGCTTGACTTGCTTCTGCAACAAGTTTCGCTTCATTCTTACTGAAGACCAACTCATCCGTTCCATTTTTATAAGAAAATTCTTTCAAGCTTGACTGGTCAAATTGCGCCATCAAGTCTTTGATTTCATTTAAATTCATCTTTACTTATTCTCCCAACGTTTGAAAACAAGGACTGCATTATGCCCACCAAATCCAAAGGTATTTGAGATAGCATATGGAATTTCACGTTCCAAGCCTTGTCCATAAATAACGTTTGCTTCGATATAGTCTGATAATTCTTTCGTTCCGGCTGTCATTGGAACATAGCTCTGACGAATAGCTTCAATAGTAGCAATGGCTTCAACAGCCCCTGCTGCTCCCAGCAAATGACCTGTGAAGGATTTGGTTGAAGAAACTGGAACATCCTTACCTAGAACAGATACAATGGCACCACTTTCTCCTTTTTCATTGGCAGGAGTCGAGGTTCCATGAGCATTGACATAGGCTACTTGGTCTGGAGAAATCTCAGCTTCTTCCAAGGCTAATTTGATGGCTTTAATAGCTCCTTGACCTTCTGGATGTGGTGAAGTCATATGGTAGGCATCACAAGTATTTCCGTAACCAACAACTTCAGCTAGGATAGTTGCACCGCGTTTTTCAGCATGCTCTAAACTTTCAAGAACCAACATACCTGATCCTTCACCCATGACAAATCCATTACGGTCTTTGTCAAATGGAATAGAGGCACGACTTGGATCCTCTGTTGTTGAAAGAGCTGTCAAGGCTTGGAAACCTGCAATGGCAAATGGAGTGATAGAAGCCTCAGAACCACCAACTAGCATAACATCTTGGTAACCAAACTTGATGGAACGAAAGGCATCCCCAATTGCATCATTTGAAGAAGCACAAGCAGTATTGATAGATTTACAAACACCGTTTGCTCCAAAACGCATAGCAACATTTCCTGATGCCATATTTGGTAAAGCTTTTGGAAGTGTCAATGGCTTTACACGTTTTGGTCCCTTATCATGAAGTCGAAGCACTTGATCTTCGATTTCCTTGATTCCACCGATACCTGAAGCAACGATGACACCAAAGCGGTCTCTATCAAGAGTCTCTACATCAAGATTAGCATTGTTCACTGCTTCTTGTGCTGCATATAGTGCATATAAAGAATAAGCATCAAAACGGTTGGTATCTTTTTTTACAAAATATTTGTCAAAAGGAAAATCCTGGATTTCTGCCGCATTATGCACCGCAAATTCACTATGATCAAACTTGGTGATTTCACCAATTCCGATTTTTCCAGTTGTCAAACTATTCCAAAATTCTTCTGGTGTATTTCCGATTGGAGATGTCACTCCATAACCTGTCACTACTACTCGATTCAGTTTCATTCTTCTACCTCTATTTTAACTCTTATTGCATGGTTAGTCCACCATCAATTGCAATTACTTGTCCTGTTAGATAATCTTGACTAGCAAGAAAGGCTGTCACATCAGCTACCTGCTCTGCTTGTCCAAACTGTTTCATCGGAATTTGTGCCAACATGGCATCTTTGACCTTATCAGATAGAACTGCTGTCATATCTGATTCAATCATTCCTGGAGCAATAGCATTTACTCTCACATTACGATTAGCAACCTCACGCGCTACAGACTTAGTAAAACCAATCAAACCAGCCTTAGAAGCAGCGTAGTTGGCTTGACCGATATTTCCCATCAGACCAACAACACTAGACATATTGATGATAGCACCTTCGCGAGCTTTTATCATCGGTTTCAAGACTGATTGTGTCATATTGAAAGCCCCTGTCAAATTGACTTTCAAGACCTTCTCAAAATCCTCTTCTGTCATCTTGAGCATGAGAGTGTCTTGAGTAATCCCAGCATTATTAACGAGGACATCAACTGACCCCAGCTCTTCAATGGCTTGGTCTACCATACGTTTTGCGTCCGCAAAATCAGAAACGTCACCAGAAATAGCAAGGATCTTCACCCCGTATGGTTTAAATTCGGCAAGAAGCTCCTCGGAGATTTCACCACGACTATTCAAGACAACATTGGCTCCCAAGCTGGCAAATTTATGGGCAATGGCAAGACCAATTCCTCGACTTGAGCCTGTAATAAAGACATTTTTCTGTTCTAGTTTCATTTTTCTCCTTTCAGAACTTCTACCATTTTGGTCTAATTTTCTAAGAGTGCTTGTAAGCTTGCTTGATCTTCCACATTAGAAAGTTGAGCTGTTTTATCAATCTTTTTGACGAATCCTGACAAAACTTTACCAGGTCCAATCTCGATAAAACGAGTGACACCCGCTTCTTGCATGACTGCAATACTTTCATAAAAACGGACAGGTTCCTTAACTTGACGAGTCAAGAGTTCTGCAATACGTTCTTTTTCCATGACCTTCGCTTCTGTATTACCAACAAGTGGACAAGCAAAGTCAGAAAATTCAACTTCTGTCAGGGCTTGAGCTAATTTTTGACTAGCAGATTCCAATAAAGCTGTATGGAAAGGCCCAGAAACATTGAGCGGAATCAAGCGTTTTGCTCCTGCTTCTTGCAAAAGTTCAACTGCACGATCTACTGCAGCTACCTCCCCACCAATAACAATTTGACTCGGCGTATTGTAGTTGGCTGGAGTTACAACACCAAGTTGAGAAGCTTCTTGACAAGCTTTTTCGATAACTTCAACTGGTGTATTTAGCACAGCTACCATTTTCCCTGATCCTACTGGTGCTGCTTCTTCCATATAAGACCCACGTTTAGCAACTAGAGCCACTGCAGCTTCAAAATCCAAGGCACCACTAGCTACCAGGGCAGAGTATTCTCCAAGAGACAAACCTGCCACCATATCAGGCTGGTAACCTTTTTCCTTTAGTAGTCGGTAAATAGCAACGGATGTAGCTAAAATAGCTGGTTGCGTGTAACGAGTCTGATGTAGCTTCGTTTCATCGTTATCAATCAAGTCACGAAGGTCATAACCTAAGACTTGGCTAGCTTGATCGATTGTTTCCTTGACGATAGCATATTGGTCGTATAGCTCACGTCCCATTCCAAGGTACTGGGCTCCTTGACCTGCAAATAGAAAGGCTGTTTTAGTCATTTCTTGTAACTCCTGCCCAACGAGCAGCTTCTGCTTGAATCTTTTCAGCTGCACCATAGTAAATATCTTTTAAGATTTCTTCAACAGTTTCTTCTTTCGAAACCAGACCTGCAATCTGGCCGGCCATCACTGAACCGCCATCCACATCCCCATGGACAACAGCTTTAGCTAAGGCTCCTGCACCCATTTGCTCAAAAATTTCTAAATCTGGATTTTCTTGTTTAAAGGCATCTTTTTCAGCTTGCTCGAAATCACGAGTCAATTTGTTTTTAATGGCACGAACTGCGTGTCCAAAATGTTGTGCCGAAATCGTTGTATCAATATCACGAGCTTTTAAAATTTTAGCTTTATAGTTTGGATGGGCATTTGATTCTTTAGCAACTACAAAACGAGTCCCTACTTGCACAGCCTCTGCACCAAGCATAAAGCCAGCAGCAGCTCCTTCACCGTCTGCAATACCGCCAGCAGCGATAACAGGAATGGAAACAGCAGCTGCAACTTGACGAACCAAGGTCATAGTTGTTAATTTCCCGATATGCCCCCCAGCCTCCATACCTTCTGCAATGACGGCATCCGCACCGATTTTTTCCATGCGTTTAGCTAAAGCAACACTTGGGACAACTGGAATAACTGTAATCCCTGCTTCATGGAAGCGTTCCATGTATTTTCCAGGGTTTCCTGCGCCTGTTGTAACTACCTTAACACCTTCCTCGATAACAAGGTCTACAATATCTTCCACAAAGGGAGACAAAAGCATAATGTTGACACCAAAAGGCTTGTCTGTTAAAGATTTAATCTTATTAATATTAGCCTTAACCACTTCTTTAGGAGCATTTCCTCCACCGATGATACCCAGACCACCTGCCTTTGAAACAGCACCCGCCAGGTCACCATCAGCTACCCAGGCCATTCCTCCCTGAAAGATAGGATATTTAATATTCAATAATTCTGTAATACGTGTTTTCATAGCTCCTCCATGAGTCTTGCTTAGGTAATAGTTCGACCACATTATACTTTGACTGTCAAACTATTACCTGAACAAGAGGGAGCGGGTTTCCCTACTCCTTCTCCATTTATTTAATACTCAATGAAAATCAAAGAGCAAACTAGGAAGCTAGCCGCAGGCTGTACTTGAGTACGGCAAGGCGAAGCTGACGTGGTTTGAATTTGATTTTTGAAGAGTATAAATTATTTTGTTTGCTCTTCAACGTAAGCAACCAAGTCGCCAACTGTTTTCAAGTCATCCTCTGCTTCGATTTGGATATCAAAAGCATCTTCGATTTCAGAGATTACTTGGAACAAGTCCAATGAATCTGCATCCAAATCATCAAAAGTAGATTCAAGCGTTACTTCTGATGCGTCTTTTCCAAGTTCTTCAACGATAATTTCTTGTACTTTTTCAAATACTGCCATGATAGACTCCTTTAAAATAAATAGTTTTTATAACAATGTGTTCACCACATAATTACCTAAATTGTAACAACAAGTGTGCCCCATGTCAAACCTCCACCGAAGCCTGATAAGAGTATTTTTTGGCTACCATCCAAATGGATTAGCCCTTCTTCTACACACTCTGAAAGCAAAATCGGAATACTTGCCGCACTAGTATTTCCATACTTGGTCATATTTGCGGGAAGCTTATCACGATCTACACCGATTTTTCTAGCCATCTTATCCAAGATACGGTTATTGGCCTGATGAAGCAGGAGATAGTCTAGTTCTTCTGCAGATACAGGACTCATCTCTATGGTCTCTTTGATAGACTTAGCAACATCTCGAATTGCAAAGTCAAAAACTGCTCGGCCATCCATTTTCAAGAAAGCATCTGGATTTTCTTGAACTGAAAATGGTGACGTCAAGCCTGTCTGCCCATAGGTCAAGCACTCACTACGTGAACCATCGCTATTGAGACTCTCCGCTAGGAAATGTTGCTTATCGCTTGCTTCTAACAAGACGCCACCAGCTCCATCTCCAAATAGGACAGCTGTTGAACGATCTGTCCAGTCCAAGGTTTTGGACATAGTTTCACTACCGATAACTAGACCCTTACGATAAGCTCCTGAAGAGATAAACTTCTCTGCAGTTGAAAGGGCAAAGGTGAAACCACTACAAGCGGCGGTTAGATCAAATGCAAAGGCCTTACGAGCACCTATACGAGCCTGTACACGTGTTGCAGTAGATGGCATCATCGAGTCAGGGGTCATCGTAGCTAAGATGATGAAATCCAACTCTTCAGCAGAAATCCCTGACTTCTCTAAAAGCTGTTTGGCAACTTCAGTAGCCAAATCTCCTGTTGATTCTGTCTTAGAAATGCGACGTTCCTTAATTCCAGTTCGACTTGAAATCCATTCATCACTCGTATCCATAACCTGAGCCAAATCTTCATTTGTGACAATCTGCTCTGGAACATAATGAGCAACCTGGCTTATTTTCGCAAAAGCCATTATTTCAAATCCTCCAAAAATTGATAAAGATTGGTCAAACCTTTACTCATGACATCCATTTCCTCTGGGCTCATGCCTTCGATGATCCTTTCGACCATGGCCTTGTGAAAACGTCTATGGAGCCGATGTACCAAGCGACCTTTCTTTGTCAAATGCAGATGTACTACACGACGATCCTGATCTGATCGCAAGCGCTCGATATAACCTTTTCGTTCCAAGTTGTTCAAGCTAGTTGTCACGGTTCCTAGAGTTACCATCAACTCTTTGGACACTTGACTTGGAGTCACATCTGGAAACTTGCCAATCACATCGATCGTGTGCATTTCCTTGATGGAGATATCCTTGAAACGACTACCTCTCAAACTCACTTCCTCAATCACAAGGACGTTATTAAAAATAGATGTTAAATAGTCATTGATCCGTTGGTAGTCCAATTTTCTTCCCTCCCTCATCAAAAAAGTTTAACTATCAAAACATTTGACAAAAAAAGTATATCAAACTTCAAAGAATTGCGCAAGTATTTTATTATTTCCCCAAAAATTTTGGACGTCTTTTTTCAGAATGTGCACGAACACCTTCTTTGAAATCCTCCGTATAAGATAGAGATTTTTGCAATTCCAATTCTAGCTGTGCGTACTCGTGCCACTGCTTAAATTCGCTCTCCCAGACTAACTTCTTAACAGCAGCATAAGAGTTAGAAGAGCCTCGTCTCAACTTCTTCAATAGTTGCTCTCTTGTCTTTTCCAGTTGATCACTAGCACACAGACGATAGACAGCTCCAGCTTCAAGTGCTTTTTCTGCTGTGAAAGCTTCGCCAGTCATAGCTAATTGCGTTGCCCGAGTTGCACCAAGTGATCGTGTAAGCAAGAATAAACCTCCCGCGTCTGGAGCCAAGCCCACACCTACAAAGGCCTGGATGAATTTAGCCTTGTCAGAAGCAATACAGAAATCAACTGCCAAAGCCATATTAGCCGCCGCCCCAGCAACTGCTCCATCTACTTCCATGATGACAGGCTTAGAAATTTGCTTAATTTTATAAGAAATGGCATTGACTAATTCTGCAATCTGAGCCAAGGAGGCAATATCATCCTCATCGACAGCACGTTTCATTTCTACTAGATCGCCCCCAACAGAGAAGACTTTGCCGGCAGCATTAATGAGAATAAACGAAACCGAAGCATCTTTTTCAGCTAATTCTAATGCTTCTAGAATTTCTTGACACATAGGAATATGAAAACCATTGGCTACCTCTGGACGATTCAGAGTAAGCATCGCTAGATCGTCCTGAACTTGATAGAGGATATGATCCATAACCACTCCTTTCAATTTACAACGAAGATTAAATTATTTTGTTTTCAAATTATATCTTTTTCCAGCTTATTAGACAAGAGAAAAATCGACCGAAAGTGTATCGGCCGATTTTAAAAACTTAGTTTGGTATCTAAAAATACAGGAAAACCAGTACTTGTATCATCCATGAAATCATAAATCACTTCAAGCATTCGTCCTCCTTCTCTCTGATAAAGCTGTTCTTGGTTTGATCCCTTATGGTAGAATTCTCCTGAAACCATGTAAAAAACACGATTTGGATCTTCTAGGTAGGCAAAAAGATTTCCTGCAAAAGGAGCTTCCTTATTTCCGTCCTTGTTGACCAGACTTGTAGCTAAGAGTTTCGTGATTCCTCTAAATTGTCCACTTTCATCTGTTCGACAATAAAACTTGACTCTAGCTTCATAGTTAGGATTGACGATAATCTTTTCAGAGAGAATTCGATAGGTCCTTTCCTTACTATCTGACAAGCCGATAGATAAGATAATTTTAGCCCTCTCAACTGAAATCTGACGCTCCTGAGCATACTCCATTGCTAATTCTTCTCCCGTCAAACGACCACTGGGAAGAGGTTGAGAACTTGCTCCGATATTTGTAGGAATCATCACGAAGGTAATGACTAGTAAGATTAAACAAACTACTCTTTTAATCATCTTCCCCCAACTCCTTTCATTAGAAGAGTCTTTCCTCCTACACCTTTATTATAAGCTTTTATGATGAGACTTTCAAACAATTGTATAGAATATTTTCCAGATTGAAAAAAGCCTCTCTTTCTGCTATAATCGTATATTACCTTTTGCAACTTTCTTTTTACCAATTTACAGACCCTAAACCCTTGATTTTATTGAGTTTTTAAAGAGTTACTAAAATAAACATATAGGCATAGATTGCCATTCATTCCCCCTAAAGTTCCTAAAAAATGGAACAAAAAATAGACTTTTTCAAGTCTATCAAAATAATTTAATGAGTTCAGCAGGCAAGAACTAGCGTAGTCATCAGCTACGCTTTTTTAGTTGTTTTTGCTTATCTGATAGGTTTATTATACCAAAAAAGGGAGTGTGTGACCTCATGGTCTAACACTCCCTAATCGGCTAGACTATGCAAGCCTCCAGCTGTGAATATATTATGCCATGTTTATCACGCGCATTGGTTGTTTTAGCTAGCGAAAAGGTGAGATAGCTAAAAGCGCGTGGTTATCAATTTTGTTGACCTTAACAAGTCATTTTCAAGCGAATATCACGCGCAAAACTACTATATTTTACTGCTTCTTGGTGCTATAGCTCTTCCTTTTCTATTTCCTCTCTGCTTATTCTAGCTAAAAGATTATAATAAGGGTGTCCCGCTGGAATAACAGGGGGATTTTTAGTAAATTCTTCTTGTGTTAAGGTTGTTTCTTTGTCTAATATTGTACCGTCTGCTAGTTTGGTACCTTTAGGGACAATATGTGATATTGTTGGGTTCCATTTTTCTTTAACTTTTGCCATGTTAAATGCTCCTTTATGGTAAAAACAGAACCGTCCCACCTCCTACTGCAGAATGAACTGTTTCAAGGGGAGATGGAAAAGCTCTGTTTATAAGTCAATTATATCATAGTTAATTATTAAGCATGGATTTTTTTATCAGCAATAGCGTCTGTTAGGGTCTGTGAGAAGTTCAACCCTAGGTCACGCCCTAATGTATCCGCCCAACGTGGAATGGTTAGGGTTTTTTTAACAGGCTCTTGACTGCCTAGATATTCTGCAACGTCAACCATAACCATAGAGATAAAAGATTTGCTAGGATCATAGACTAGATCTATGTTCTCATCATCCTGGAAAGGGTTGTTAGAAGCCAAAGATAAAGCGTTAATAGGAGTAGGGGTAGGAATTTCTCTCCCATTCTCGATATAATCAGCTAGGTTAATACCGAGCCAATCGCTGGCCATTGCCATAGCGTCTGCCATATCTTCCCCTTGAGTTGCTGAATGTTCAAAATCTGGGAAAGTTACAAAGTAAGGGGCGTTAGCTCCGTCTGTATCGTCATAATAAAATAAAGCTGGATAAGTGACAAGCATAGTTTACCTCCAAAATCAAAGACAAGCGGGGGACTGCCTTTATTACAGTCCTGCTTGCTTTCTTATCCCTCTTTCAGTGTACTTATTCAGTTCACCATGAGGGACTGTGATAGGTCTTTCCCCTTCCTTCTCCATTTTAACGTGGGAGCCTTTACCGCCTTTGGTTTTTATCCAACCATGAGCCATAAGGAGTTTGACCATCTCTTTTTGTGTCATAGGCATAGCGCTTTTACCTCCTGACAGTATTATTATAACACGTATAACACGTGTTGTAAAGAGATTTTCCTCATTATTCTGTCGCGTTACAAAAGCCCCCAGATTCGTTTCTAAGGGCTTTTAGTTTATCCGTGGTATTTTTAGTTATCTAGCACGAAATAAAGCGAAATACGGGCGAATATGAAGCCTATGGTTCCCTATACGCACTAGTCTCTGTGGTAAGGAGGTTAAATCAATCCCCGTTTACAATACCTGTTAAGTGTTCTATAGCTTTTTGCCTTATAATGTATGCTGTAGTCTTTGATTTATCTATTTCTTCAGCAACCTCCCAAGCGTCGAGATCATTCAAGTAAAACAGCCTGAGAACAGAACGCTCAAGAGGATTGGCCAGCTTATCGATTAGCCCAGATATTTCCATTCTCTCTTCAGTAAGTCGCTCAATTCTCTGTAAAGTGTCCTCTTTTAGCTTCAGAACACTTATAAGATTGTTCTCTGTCTTGTTCTCTCTGCTTGCCTGCACCCTGCTATGGCTTAGTGTTGGCTTTTTGATAATACCACTTTCTAAAGCTGCAAACTCTAAATACAAGCCCTCTATTTCTTTATTGATCCACTTAACGCCCTCTAGTTTTTCTTTTACTTGCTCTGGTGTCATGCCTTGACCTCCTGTATGGTATAATTTTATTGTGTTAATTATAGCTGAGGCGGAGCGCCTTGGCTTTTTTTTGCTATTTCTCTATGTTCGCTCTAGCTTCAAATGCTTTCCCGTGAGAAAAAATGTACAATGACGGGTGAAGCTCATAGAAGCGCGTGGGGAGGGAGATAGCCCCCGTATCTCCTTGTGGTTTGATAAGCAATTAAGGGATGTTTTTATCTCCCTTATTTCCTTGTCATTCTGCAAGCAATTAAGGCAAGTTATTTCTTTGCTTATCTGCTTATCATTTGGTAGGAAAATAAGGGGAGTTATTTTAGTTCTTATTTCCCTGTCATTTTGTAAGGAGAAAATCCAAATTAAGGAAGCTAATAAGTCTCCTTATCTCCTTACAGTTTTTCAGGGAGCAAAATCAAAATAAGCGATGTTATTTCCTGTCTTATTTCCTTACCGTTTGACAAGGAGAAAAACGAAAATAAAGAGCTTTTAAATTCGTCTTAACTCCCTATCATTTTGTAAGCAATTAAGAAGGCTTATTGTCGTCCTTATCTGCTTGTCATTCTGTAAGGAGTAGATCCGAAATAAGAGGGCTAAAAACTTCGCTTATCTGCTTGTCATTTCTCAGGGAGTTAAGGAGGGTTATTATTGCTCTTATCTGCTTGATAAATGATAGGGGGATATACCCCACTTTCTCAGGCTTCGCTCTAGCTTCAAGCTATGTAATCTTCTCTGTTCGTTCTCTGTTCAAGAGCTATTTTCTCGGCGTTCGCTCGGAGTTCAACACACATAACCCTGCCATTTGTCAGGCATATTTTTTGCCACTACCTAACCAAAACCTCACCATTCCTCTGATTCGCTAAACATACTTTCAGGAAAGCCACAAACTGAAATTAAATACTGACAAGCGTTATAATCTACCCAAAGCGCTCCATCTTCTGAGTAGTGGAAATACTTATCTGGTAGCGTTCCAAGGGATGCACCCATTTTATAAATAGATACCCCACCCTTTTGGCTTGGTAACAGTCCAGTATATCCTCTGCGTAGTCCATGATTCAAAGCGTTGCTATTGCCATATTTTGGTTTTCTGTTGCCCCTGTTGCCTTTTGCTACTTGGTTGCCCGGCAAAAATCTCCCTCGGCTATCACGTTTCATATTGCACCTTTCTACGGTGTTCGTTTGGTAGAATTGTTCCATTACTACAAATTATCTAAAGCCTCCTAAACTACTTAGTTAATGGGTAGCTTTAGAGGTGAAAAAATCAAGCTAACTTCCTGACAGTACTACATTCCCTAATACCTATAAACATTTCAAAAAAGGAATTTTTTGCGCGGAAGAGGGTGGCGTTCTTGTGCTTTAGCAAAATATACCCCCGTCTAAAAATAAAGGGGGTATCTCTGCCTTATTTCTCCCATCGCTATACTTTTGTTATCTTGTAATTATTAAGCTAAACAATGTTTATATCATTCTTTTTTTACATTAATCTTTATTTAGTATTTGTTTTGATTAACACATATTCTCAAGATAACTCAAGATATTCATCCAAAACACTACTTCAGATTGCTCAATCCATTCAGCCAAAAGCTATCTCCTTTCTTGGTGTAGTTAACAAACTTTTGATAATGCTTATAATACTTGTCACGTTTCATATACTTTGGTCTTTCAGGAAAACTATCAAACATATATCCGCCACGTTTGGGACTCCAACCTGGTTCTACTTTTCTAGCTTCCCTAAGCGCAAGTTCCCAATAGTATTGGCAATCTGTCTTACTTCGGTTCAGTGTTGTCTTGTGTATTTTCTGGCATGATCCACAACCATATAGCAAAAGTCTCTTATAGAGTTTTCTGCATCGTTTACCACAAATAGGACAGAGAAAAAGTAGCGATTCCCTCCCTTAGTTCCTGGTATTCTTGCTAAATCAAAACGATCACGTTCAAAGGTGATATACAGATTATCTAGGTCTATTTCTAGTTTTCTACCGTCCAACTCAGCTATACCGTGACTGATATTCTTGTTTTTCATTGGCTTTATAAATGTCTCTATGGTTATTGATTTTATAACTTCCATTCGTTCAAAAATCCCCCTATATAGAAAAACCCAAATTGATTGGGTTAGGTAGCAATGAAACCACAAAAAGAGGCTGGTGCCTCTCTTGATAGTTCTAGCTTTCTGCCTCTGCCACATAATCAGCAAGGCCTCTATATTATTCGCCTTCTACGTCCAAGTTTTGGAGCAGGTTAATACTTTCATTACCCAGCATTTCCAAAGTACCAAAAGCGGTCATAGAGTCCATAGGGATAGGCTTATCAGAAAGCAAGCGATCAGCATAGTCTAATAGTTCTAGCTCGTAGTCTGTAACCTTATTGAGCAAACTCTCAAAGTCCTCTGACTCTTTGAGTTGAAGCACGCGCTCCCGTTTGTAGCGTTCTTCAAATGCTTCATCTCCCTCTGGTTGTTTGTGGTAGTCTTTAAAGCTGTCACAAATACGCTTGAAAGTCTTGTTTAGCTTGTGATCTTCCACATACTCAGCGACAAGCGTGCCTTTATCCTTGTAGGTCAATGAGATTACAGGCTGGCAATATGTCCCAGTCATGTATCCCAGTAGCGCGTGACCTGCTACTTGAGCGGTCGCCTGATCACAAAAATAGTAAGTGAAAGTGAATGTTTTTGCTTTATCAGAAAATATTTTTAGTGTCATGTTGTTTTTCCTCTTTCTGTTTTAAGGGTGTCACTAGTAGTTACACCGTTTCAAGGGGGTCGGTACTATCTACCCCATTTTGTTATCTGTATAATACCAATACGTTAGCCACTGAATTAAAAGGTTCACTAAATTGTGTAGCAGAAAATTTCACGTCCAGCACTTCAATAGTCGCCATGAAGTCGTTGACCTCTTTTCAAAATCCTCTTTGTTCCAATATCGTTCAGTATACTTAAAAAGTTGTAATATCATGTTGTTTTTCTTTCAATCTTTTAATTGAGTATCGCTTATCTTTGATCGTGAATGACTTGAAAAAGTTACCCTCTAGGCCAGTTCTGACATGGTTGGCCACTCGTTCACTATACAAGCTAGCAATCTCTGAACTACTTAGATTTGTAGTAATAATGGTTTTATCTCGATTACTGAGAATATCAAAAATAAACTCTTCTTC
>NZ_KV804996.1:0-31974 GCF_001811505.1 Streptococcus sp. HMSC034E03 | reverse complement strand
AAATCATCAAGTACCAGGTAATCAACCTCTTTTAGCATTCTTGAGTAGTGCCCCTCTAGACTAGTAGGAGAGTTAAAACTCTCTCTAACTCGTCTAAGGATTTCTGTTAGATTGACAAATAACACACTTTTAGGCTCTCCTTTGGCCTTGTAGCCTTCGTTTATAGCTTTAGCAATAGCTACGCTCAAATGGCTTTTCCCTATGCCTGTAGATCCTGTAAATAGGGTATTCCCTGTCATGCCGTCCAGGTATTTATCTACCTGCTCCCTAGCAAATGCTAATAGCTGTTTTTTCTCGGCTGTCTCAGCTATGAAATTCTCAAAGCTAGCCTCTTTAAGCTCTCTAGGGATTGTACTATCTCGCATCAGTACATTATAGGTCTTTAGGTAGGTCTCAGCATTCAACCAATAAACGCATTTTACAGTATGGTGTAGTCCTTCAAGCCCTGCCCTCAAATCCTGCAAGGGATACCATCGTACCACGCAAAGCCAAAAAGACACTAACAAAAAGCAAGTATCTAAACGATACGGATTTAAAAAAATTCCTCGATTACCTGGACGGTTTGGACAATACCTATAAAAATTTTTACGATACCGTCCTATATAAAACTCTACTCGCCACTGGTTTACGGATTGGGGAATGTCTAGCCCTCGAATGGTCAGATATTGACTTACAAGACGGGACTATCTCAGTAACAAAGACGCTAACCTTTTAGGAACGCTAAACAGCCCCAAAAGTAAAAGCGCTATCCGAACGCTTGATCTTGATAAAAAAACTCTACTCATGCTTAGACTTTACAAAGCAAGACAAGCAGAAAACGGGCTGACTATTGGTATCAGCTACCAAAAAGTATTCCCTAATAGTTTTGACGAATACAAAAAAACTAACCGCCTGCAATACCGCTTAAAAGAGCACTTGAAAAAGGCTGACTGCCCAATCCTAGGTTTTCACGCATTCCGCCATACCCACGCTAGTATCTTGTTAAACGCTGGACTAGGTTATAAAGATATTCAAACTAGGTTAGGTCATTCAAAAATCTCCATGACCATGGATATATACAGCCACCTATCTGAAACGAACCAAAAAAAGACCGCTGCAGTGTTTGAAATGGCTCTTGAAAAGTTAAAAAGTTCCTAAAAAGTTCTTAAAACAAAATATAGAGTATCAAAAAAAGCTGTCATATTGGCATATATTCATTTTTCTGCTATAATCGTATAAAATACTTACTTTAGGAGTTCTTATGAAGGTTGTTAAATTTGGTGGAAGCTCGCTTGCATCTGCTAGTCAGTTAGAAAAAGTTTTAAATATTGTCAAAAGTGATCCAGAACGTCGTTTTGTGGTTGTATCTGCACCTGGTAAACGAAATTCTGAAGATACCAAGGTGACAGATGCCTTGATTAAATACTACCGCGACTATGTAGCTGGTAACGATATCAGTAACCGTCAAAACTGGATTATTGATCGTTATGCTGCTATGGTTAGTGAGCTAAAACTCAAACCAACAGTTCTAGAAAAAATTTCAAAAAGCATCCGTGCTCTTGCAACTCTTCCAATTGAAGACAATGAGTTTCTCTACGATACTTTCTTAGCAGCGGGAGAAAATAATAACGCCAAGTTGATTGCAGCCTACTTTAACCAAAATGGCTTGGAAGCACGTTATGTCCATCCAAGAGAAGCTGGGATTGTGGTCACTAGCGAGCCTGGAAATGCACGTATCATCCCATCAAGTTACGATAAAATCGAGGAATTGACAAATTCAACTGAAGTTCTTGTTATCCCTGGTTTCTTCGGTGTTACTAAAGAAGATCAAATTTGTACCTTCTCACGTGGGGGGTCAGATATTACTGGGTCTATCATTGCTGCTGGTGTCAAAGCTGACCTCTATGAAAACTTTACTGATGTAGATGGAATCTTTGCAGCTCACCCTGGTATTATCCATAAACCACACTCTATCCCTGAATTGACCTACCGTGAAATGCGTGAATTGGCCTATGCAGGATTCTCTGTACTACACGATGAAGCACTTCTACCTGCCTACCGTGGGAAAATTCCTCTTGTCATTAAAAATACCAACAATCCTGAGCATCCAGGTACTCGTATCGTTCTAAAACACAGTAGTGATGAATTTCCAGTTGTAGGAATTGCTGGTGATTCAGGATTTGTCAGCATTAATATGTCTAAGTATTTGATGAACCGCGAAATCGGTTTTGGTCGTAAAGTTCTTCAGATTCTTGAGGACCTTAATATTGGTTGGGAACACATGCCAACTGGTATCGATGACCTGTCTATCATTTTACGTTCACGAGAATTGACTCCGATTAAGGAAGAAGAAATCCTTCGTCAGTTAGTTCAAAAAGCAGAGGTAGACCACGCTGAAATCGAACACGACCTCTCTATCATTATGATTGTTGGGGAAAAAATGAAGCGTCATATCGGGGTAACTGCTACAGCCACTCGTGCCTTATCTGAGAACAACATCAACATCCAAATGATGTCACAAGGTTCTAGTGAAGTTTCTATCATGTTTGTTGTCCATAAAGACCAAGAAAAAGCCGCTCTTAAAGCTCTCTATCAAGCATTTTTCGGTGAAAATAAGGAAGACTAAATATGGCACAATCCCTCAATAAGGTCGTCGACTTGCAAACAACTGGAACTTCCTATCTCTCCATTACAGGAAAGGTTGGAAAATTTCTGGTCGGAGATCATGCCTTAGAATTTTACGCAGACCGTAATGTCGAGGACTATATTCAAATTCCATGGTCCAGCGTTAACCAAATTGGAGCCAATGTTTCAGGTCGCAAGGTTAGTCGGCATTTTGAAGTCTTTACAGATCAAGGAAAATTTCTCTTCGCCTCAAAAGACTCTGGAAAAATCCTTAAGATTGCTCGCGAAAAACTAGGCAATGACAAGGTCGTCAAACTTCCTACCCTGATTCAGACAATTAGCCAAAAATTTAAAAATCTATTTGCAAAAAAGTAGAAACTTTAGTATAATCATAGCAACGGATAAGTAGGTTATCTTCTTCTTTCAGAAAGTCTGCGGATGCTGCGAGCAGATAGGAGGGATAGGTGAAATTCTACCGTTAGTAACAATTACATACACAATCAAGTGCACACCTGTGAAGTTGGATGGAACCGTGGCCCTGCCACTCCAACGCTTTGTCAGGTGTGCTTTTTTCACAAAGGAGTTCTTATGTTAGATATCAAACGTATTCGTACAGACTTTGATGCTGTCGCAGAAAAATTGGCTACACGTGGTGTAGATGCTGCTGTCTTAAATGAAATGAAAGAAATCGATGCTAAACGTCGTGACATCTTGGTCAAGGTTGAAACTTTAAAAGCAGAACGTAACACAGTTTCTGCTGAGATTGCCCAAGCTAAGCGCAACAAGGAAAATGCAGATGACAAGATTGCTGCCATGCAAACTCTATCTGCTGAGGTCAAAGCCTTGGATGCTGAATTGGCAGAAATCGATGCTAAATTGACAGAATTTACCACTACTCTTCCAAATATTCCAGCTGATAGCGTTCCTGTTGGGGCTGACGAAGACGACAATGTGGAGGTTCGCCGTTGGGGTACTCCACGCGAGTTCGATTTCGAGCCAAAAGCTCACTGGGATCTTGGCGAAGACCTTGGTATCCTTGATTGGGAACGTGGCGGTAAGGTAACAGGAGCTCGCTTCCTCTTCTATAAAGGACTCGGTGCTCGTTTGGAACGTGCCATCTACAACTTTATGTTGGATGAACATGGAAAAGAAGGCTATACGGAAGTCATCACGCCTTACATGGTTAACCATGATTCTATGTTTGGGACTGGTCAATATCCAAAATTCAAGGAAGATACTTTTGAACTCAGCGACAGCAATTATGTCCTTATTCCTACAGCTGAAGTTCCTCTAACAAACTACTACCGTGATGAAATCCTTGACGGTAAAGACCTGCCAATCTACTTCACTGCTATGAGCCCATCATTCCGTTCTGAGGCTGGTTCTGCTGGTCGAGATACTCGTGGCTTGATTCGTTTGCACCAATTCCATAAGGTTGAAATGGTTAAATTTGCTAAACCAGAAGAATCTTACGAAGAATTGGAAAAAATGACAGCCAACGCTGAAAATATCCTTCAAAAACTTAACCTTCCATACCGTGTCGTTGCTCTCTCTACAGGAGATATGGGCTTCTCAGCTGCTAAAACTTACGACTTGGAAGTTTGGATTCCAGCACAAAATACCTACCGCGAGATCTCAAGCTGTTCAAATACTGAAGATTTCCAAGCACGTCGTGCGCAAATCCGTTACCGTGATGAAGCCGATGGTAAGGTTAAACTTCTCCACACCTTGAACGGTTCTGGACTTGCTGTTGGACGTACCGTCGCTGCTATCCTTGAAAACTATCAAAACGAAGATGGTTCTGTAACAATTCCTGAAGTTCTTCGTCCATACATGGGTGGAGCTGAAGTTATCAAACCATAACATTTTCAGATAAAAAAAGAGGAAGCTGAGCTTCCGCTTTTTTAGTAATGTCTAAAAAACAGGTAGAAAATTCTCATTTCTACCTGTTATTTTTATTTCTTAGTAACCACCCATCATTGATGGATCCATAGCTGGAGCTGGTGCTACAGGTTCTGGTTTGTTGGCCACAACGGCTTCTGTTGTCAAGATAAGACTAGCTACTGAAGCTGCGTTTTGAAGGGCTGAACGGCTAACCTTAACAGGGTCGATAATACCTGCTTCAATCATGTTCACCCATTCACCTGTCGCAGCGTTGAAGCCTGTACCAAGCTCTGCATTTTTCAAACGATCAATAACGATTGAACCTTCATAACCTGCATTGTAAGCGATTTGACGTACAGGTTCTTCCAAGGCACGAAGAACAATGTTGCGTCCTGTTGCTTCATCACCTTCTAACTCTAAGGAAGCAACAGCAGAGATAACATTAACAAGGGCAGTACCACCACCTGCAACGATTCCTTCTTCAACAGCTGCGCGAGTCGCATTGAGAGCATCTTCGATGCGGAGTTTCATTTCTTTCAATTCAGTTTCAGTTGCAGCACCGACCTTAATAACTGCTACACCACCTGATAATTTAGCCAAGCGTTCTTGGAGTTTTTCACGGTCAAATTCTGAAGTTGTTGTTTCAATTTGTGACTTGATGACAGCAATACGGTTAGCAATTGCTTCAGGATTACCTGCACCTTCTACAATGACTGTACTATCTTTATCAACAGACACTTTAGCTGCTTGACCAAGTGCTTCAATGGTAGCATCTTTCAATTCAAGACCAAGATCTTCTGTGATAACAGTTCCACCTGTCAAAATTGCGATGTCTTCCAACATTGCTTTACGACGGTCCCCGAAACCTGGTGCCTTAACAGCAACTACGTTGAAAGTACCACGAATCTTGTTCAAAACAAGGGTTGGCAGAGCTTCACCATCAACATCATCTGCAATAATCAAGAGCGGACGGCTACTTTGAAGGATACTTTCTAGAAGTGGCAATATTTCTTGGATATTTGAAATCTTCTTGTCAGTGATTAAAATGTATGGATTTTCAAGGTCTGCAACCATTTTTTCATTATCAGTCACCATATACTGTGAGAGGTAACCACGGTCAAATTGCATTCCTTCTACAACTTCAAGCTCGGTTTCCATACCACGTGATTCTTCAATGGTGATGACTCCATCTTTACCAACTTTTTCCATGGCTTCAGAGATGTACTCACCAACTTTTTCAGAGCGAGAGGATACGGCAGCGACTTGTGCAATAGCTTCCTTGCTTGATACTGGAATGGCATTGTTCTTCAAGGCTTCTACAGCTGTAGCAACCGCTGCTTCAATCCCTCGACGAATACCGATTGGATTTGCTCCTGCTGTAACGTTTTTGATCCCTTCACGAACAATAGCTTGGGTCAAAACTGTTGCAGTTGTTGTCCCGTCACCCGCGATATCATTGGTTTTAGAAGCTACTTCTGATACCAATTTGGCACCCATATTTTCAAAATGGTCTTCTAGTTCGATTTCTTTAGCGATGGTTACACCGTCATTGGTAATCAATGGTGAACCAAATGATTTTTCAAGAACGACGTTACGTCCTTTAGGACCCAAGGTTACTTTAACTGTATCAGCTAGAATATCAACACCACGGACCATTGCTGAACGCGCATCAGATGAAAATTTAATCTCTTTTGACATACTTATTTCCTCCTCTTATTCTTCAACGATTGCTAAGATGTTAGCTTCACCAACGATGACATATTTTTCATCACCATCTTTGACCTCGATACCTGCATGAGCTTCGACTAAAACTTGATCTCCAACTTTTACACTTGGAGCGACTAGCTCACCGCTCAAGGTACGAACACCTTGTCCTGTAGCCACTACTGTAGCTGTTTTTGTTTTTTCTTGGGCTGATCCTGCAAGGACAAGGCCTCCAACAGTTTGTTCTTTTTCTTCAATTTTCAAGACCACGCGGTCTCCTAATGGTTTCAACATCTGTTTTCCTCCATAATTCAATCATATTATTAGCACTCTTTGTACACGAGTGCTAAACCATAGTTCTATTGTATCACTTGGTCAAAAATAGTCAAGAAAAAAGTCTGATTTATAGCATAAAAAGAGTTGGAGAAAACTCTCAAACTCTTTTCATTTTAGAATGGAAGTTCCTCCTCTTCCAAAACCAGATCTGCTAAGTCTTGACCAGCATTATTTTCACGCATAGCACGTTGGGCACGGCTTTCTAAGAGTTGGAAACCCGTACAGAGAACTTCTGTTACATAGTTGGTCTGGCCATTCTTCTCAAACTTACGGGTACGAAGTTCCCCATCCACAGAAATAAGACTACCTTTGCTTCCATAACTAGCCAAGGTTTCAGCAAGTTTGCCCCAGACTACAATATTGATGAAGTCTGCTTCACGTTCCCCGTTTTGGTCTTTGTAACGACGATTCACTGCGATAGTTGCTCGTGCAACGGACTTGTCATTGTTGGTTTTGTGCAATTCTGGTGTTGCCACGATTCTTCCAATAAGAATAATTTTATTAAACATTTTTTCATCCTCCTACTTATCTATTCGAAGGAAATCAAAAAAAGTTACAAAATTTGTAACTTTTTTAAATAATGTTAATCTCTGTGAATCATAAATCCAGTTGCTTGTTGATTGGCCATGATGGTCATATCTGTAATTTGCACACGACGTGGCTGACTGGTCACATAAACTACAGCATCTGCGATGTCTTGTGCCTGCAAGGCTTCGAGCCCCTGATAGACCGTTGCAGCCCGTTCCTCATCTCCATGGAAACGGACCTTAGAAAAGTCAGTCTCTACAATACCAGGCTGAATAGTTGTCACCTTGATATCAGTTGCAATGGTATCAATCCGTAGTCCATCCGAAAAGGTCTTGACTGCAGCCTTGGTTGCTGAATAGACTGCTGCACCAGCGTAAGCGTAAATACCTGCGGTTGAACCCATATTTATGATATGGCCTTGATTTGCAGTCACCATAGAAGGCAAGAGACAACGAGTAACAGCCATCAAGCCCTTGACATTGGTATCCAGCATGGTCAGCATATCCAACTCTTCATAGTCCTGATAGGGAGCTAAGCCTAAAGCAAGTCCAGCGTTATTAACCAATATATCAATCTTACCCACAGTTTTTAGAATATCTGAACAGACAGTCTTAACCATGCTCATATCCGTAACATCTAAAGGAAAAGTCCAAACTTTTTGATTTGGAAAGGCTTCTGCAAACTCAGTTTTGAGAACTTCAAGTCTTTCTGTTCGACGCCCTGTGAGAACGATATTCTCACCTTTTTCTAGATAGGCACGCGCAATTGCTTCACCAATACCTGATGTTGCACCTGTTATCACAACATTTTTTGCCATCTTATTTCCCTCAAGCAAAGATTATAAATCACTTTTAGTGACTAAGCAGTCCAGTGCTTAGCTGGATCGAATGGAGTTCCAACAACTTGGTCTTCGGACAATTCAATAACACCACGTTTTTGTGGAGCATTTGGTAAGGCAAGTTCACGAGGACTGCACATCATCCCAAAACTCTTTTCACCACGAAGTTCCCCTGGGAAAATAAGATTGCCTTTTGGCATCATAGCTCCTGGAAGAGCTACAATGGTTTTTAAACCAAGACGCGCATTTGGAGCACCTGCCACGATTTGCACTGTCTTATCATTTCCAACAGCAACTTGACAGATGTTCAAGTGATCACTATCTGGATGTGCCACCATCTCGACAATTTCACCAACGATAAATTTCGGTTCCTTGTCATTGATAATCTCTTCAGTAAAATCTTGAGCTTGCAATTCTTGGTTCAAACGAGCTACTTGGTCGTCTGTCAAGAATACTTGGCCACGTTCCTCAATTTCGAATAAGCTAGAAACTTCAAAAATATTCCAAGCAACAGTTTCACCTGTTTCCTTTAGGAAAACACGCGCCACATTGCCTTTACGTTCAACATCTAGTTTGGCATCGCCACTGTTTTTCACGATGACCATAAGGACATCACCGACATGTTCTTTGTTATATGTAAAAATCATTCTTTCTTTTCTCCTATTTTAATTCTGCTAAAAAGTCGTTTATTTGTGCCTTGGTTTTACGGTCACGATTAACAAAGCGTCCAATCTCCTTGTCCTTATCTAAGACAATTAGACTTGGAATCCCGTATACATCCCATAGTTTTGCAAGTTCCATGTACTCATCTCGGTCTACTCGTATAAAGGTAAACTCTGAATTGGTCTCTTCAATCTCTGGCAGAGCTGGATAGATATAGCGACAATCACCACACCAATCCGTAACAAAAAGGAAGACCTTCTTGCCATCCTGTTCTACTAGATTTGCTAATTCTTCTATACTCTTAGGAGAAATCATAAGACTTCCTCCTCGTAGATGAGATCTTCATCTTCGTAGACAAAGGTATAGTGACGACCATCTTCAAAAATGACACCACCAACAAGACGTTCTAGGCTACTTTCGTATACTTGGACATAGAGAGTCCCAATCTCACCCATTTCTGAGAAATAGTCACGCACAATAGCTGTCAACTCTTCCTGGTTCTTCATGAGTTTGTGATCATCAGCGACTTTCTTAGCACCAAAAGCAAGAGCTCCAAGCCCTACCACAACTAAACCTGTTTTAATAATATTTTTCGTTTTCATGCTAACATTGTAACACAAAAAGGCTCAAGGAACAATGAAAAGGGAGTCCCACTCCCCTTTCTAATTTCTAAACATTAATAATTTCTCTCACCAAACAAACCTTCTGGTAAATCATGGAATCCCTTACCTGCCTTGAAGTTTTCAAATTTACCTAGTAAGAACTGGTAGGCATCTAAGCGGCTTTCATAGCGAATCATGGCATCTTTAGCGCGCTCATCTTGATCTTCTTCATAGACCTTTTGACTTTCCTTAAGAGCCATATCGTTGATCATAATCTGGGTATTAACCCAGGCTTCAAATTCCTTCATAAATTCTTGTTCGTAACTCATTGTTTCTCCTTATTCTATTCCTCGATAGTAATCTGTATCAATCTCACGGTAAGGCTGGATATCCTGAACATACTCCAATACACCTTGAAATTCTCCATTTTCATCGTGTACAGCAGCATAAGTGATGTAGACAAACTTTCCACGTGATTCAGACTTAAACCACATCTCATACTTGTCCTTGACCCCTTCACGAAGACCTTGCATAATCGCTTTAACTTTCTCCAAATATTTTGGTGGATGGCATAGTTCGACATTTCGTCCAACTTGAGACGGTGTTCGCTTGAAAATCATTTCATCCGCTGGTGTATTGTCATTATAATACTGGAAGATATCATCCTTATTAACAAAGGTAATCTCCATCGGCAAATGATTAAGAATAAGATTCGCCTGTTCAACTGAGAGATAGCCATTGCCAAAAGCCTGCTGGCTATGACGGTCATGGACTGCTTCCTTTTCCTTTGGTGTAAAGGTGATAGTAAACTGACCTTCTGGTGTATCGATCACTTGCTGAACTTGTCCATCTACAGTTTCTGGCTGAGTTGGTTCTTCTACACTTTTCTCCTCAACAAAACTTTGACATTCAGGAACCCATTTCTCAGACGGACGGATAATAGCATATCCATAGGCATCACTTTCCTCAGCAATCTGAATCCAGTCATCCTGGGTAAAGGATTCAAGCAGAATCATGAGAAGGATTGATTCTTCCTTAAATATCATACTTTCAAACTCTGTCGCAAAAGCTTCAAAAGCTTCCTTTACAGCGGAAATCGGCACTTTTGGAAGCGACTTAGCTGCCACTAAAGCTGTTTGAAAGAGATCCCTAATCTGATCATCCACTCCCCACATAACTTTGGGAGGTGAATCATGGCCATAACGTTCCATGATAGGAAAAAAGAGCTCTTCCTTGCGCTGGTAGTGAATATCAAATTGACCAACCAGCCCCATCTGACGCACCAAACCCTTACGCATCTCCGCCAGCATTTCCTCATCGTCCATAGACTCATATGTGTCTAACAATCTTCGAACACGAATCAAGGCAGCACGGAGGGCTAGATTTTCATCCTTAAAGACTCGTACAGGGTGACCAGGATGCTCGGTATCTTCAACTTCTACGCCCTTAACAGCATTTTTAAAAAGATTGGCATGGACATCACAGAGTTCCATGACATCTTCAAAGGTCACGCCAGAGTCAGAGTTCATCAACTCGTGCTCCATGAGAGAAATCTCGATAGCTGATACACCAGTAAAGGTCGCATCAAAACGCTCCTGAACCGACTCAGGAGAGGCACCATTGTGCAATTCTAACAAAATATCCCGCAGGACATGAATCCGTTCATCTGCCATTAGTCTAATCCAATCACTTCGTAGCCGTTTGCTTCCAGCGTGCGGACAATCTTGTCCATAGGAGTTCCTTCAAGCTTAGAACCCTGTTTGAGCGATACCTTACGACCAACTGTGTTGCGCATTAAGGGATTGGCAAGGGGTTTAAAACCCAACTCCACTAAAATTTCCAAGACTTCTGGATGCTTGTCCACTACTTCTGCAACAGGAATTGACACATCGATGATATTGTCCATGACAACCTCCATTGTATGTTCTAAAATGATTTTACTGCTTATATTATACCATATGGAAAGAGATTAAAAAACTAGCAGTACAAGACTTGCTAGTTTATTTCTTATAAAATCATTTTTTCTGTCTATGTCGGCTCTTACTAGTAACATCATAGAGACTTAACCGTATCCTTTCAAGAACATCAGAGAAGTTTGAAAAACCAGTCTATTATTTTAAAAAGAATCTTGTAAAACAACAATTGGAAGGCGAAAGAGATTAGGAACCAGAGTATTTTTATCAGACCAACAATTGGTGTTATAAAAAGAAGAGTAAAGAACCTCCAAAAAGATTTCATTCTTTATCCTCCGGCTTCATTAACCAAGTAGCTGTATCCATAAGCTTATCTACGAGAAATAATTTTCCCAAACTAACTACTGTGTTTTCATCTTTTTTTATGGTTTCTGCAACTTTTAAAGCTTGCCTTGTTAGAAGATAATTACCGTAGGTTTTGGCCAGTACTGTTATGATCCCCATGTCATTCTCCTTCAATGATTTCAACCTCTTTTTGGATAGTAGCAACATCTCTTTGATATTGTGCTTCATCGTAGTTAATCAATTTGGACAATTCTTTTTGCAATCTTTCTCCCATGGGTTTCATGGTCGCAAAGGTTAAGCCACCTGATAGGACTCCACCTAAGATAGGAATAACTTTCCCCATCCCCTTAGCCAATCCTCCCTTGGTCAGATTCACTCCAAAGACTTTCAGAACTTTTTCCAAAATTGGATACCAAAGAGTCTTTGTCAAAGCCTTTTTGTTTACGATTTTCATCACTTGCTTAGCAACTGTAACACCACCAGAACGAAGTAGAGCGCCCGCACCATTTACTCCCAACATCACTCCCAGATAGAGCAAGAGCGTATTTTTGGCTTCTTCACTCAATTCATTTCGTGAAGCCCAAAGATCATCATAGCCGTAAATATAGCCTAGCTCCTGAGCTAGTTTCAGTGAAAATGCGTAAAACTGGGCTACATCTGCTGGTATAGTAACCGCCATGGCAAGACCGCCAGGTAATCCAGCCAAAACAGATGTCCCACTTGCTAGTAAAACATTATCTTTAATACAGGCATTGGCCACTCGATCTAAGGTTTCCTGAGGTAATAAAGCTGTCGGCCCTTCTTCCAATAATCTAGGAATATCCTTTGAAGCCACTTCCTTAGATAATTTGTCCATTAAAAATTTTGATCGGTTCACTTTGACTACAGGAAGTTTTACTACCTGTTGCAACACTTGCATCGCCACATCTTCTTTAGCCATCTCTATCTCCAATTTTCATTCATATCAAGCTTTATCTTATCATATTTATGGAATAAATGATATTTTCAAGATTTATTTTATTTTCTGAATTTCTATTTATATAATCTGACTAGACAATGACCGACTTATAGCCACAAAAAAGAGGGTTGCCCCTCTTTCTACTTAGTTTTTATCCAGATTGCGTAGCATCTCGTCAATCTTGTTTCCATATTCGATGGATTCGTCTTTGACGAAAGTTAAGTCTGGAATTTTGTACAATTTCAAATTGCGACCCAGTTCACGTTTGATAGTACCAGTTGCTTTTTCAAGTCCGACTTGAGCTTTTTGATTATCTGAAGCCAGGTTACTCAAAATAGTGTAGTAGACCTTAGCAACAGACAAGTCACCTAGCATCTGAACATCAGTGATGGTCACACCTTGGACACGCGGATCACGGACTTTCTTTTGCAAAATCTCATTGACTTCGCGCTTGATCTCCATGCCCACACGATCCGTACGGAAATGATTTGCCATATTTCTTCCTTTCTCTCAATTGAACCAAAAGCTAGGCCAGCAGACCTAGCTTTTCTTGAGTTATTGATAACCATTTCAAATTGAAATGAATTTCAATTTGAAATTACTCGCTTCTTTCGCCGTGGTGAAAGTTATGAAACCATGGGTTTGCTTGCGTCCTTCGCCACTAAAGAAAGGAGCAAAAAATTATCTCTTGATTTCTTCCATGATATAAGCTTCAATCACATCATCCATCTGGAGATCATTGTAGCCATCAATCATGAGACCACCTTCACGGCCGTTTGTAACTTCTTTAACGTCATCTTTATAGTGTTTCAAGCTAGCTAGAGCGCCATCGTAAATAACAACACCATCACGGATAACACGGACTTTAGAGTCACGGGTAACTTTACCGCTGGTAACCATAAAGCCACCGATTGTTCCCACTTTAGATACCTTGAAGGTTTCGCGGATGATCGCTTCACCAATAATTTTTTCTTTAAATTCTGGGTCAAGCATCCCTTTCATGGCTTCTTCCATCTCTTCAATAACCTTGTAGATGATGCTGTGGAGACGGATTTCTACATCGTCAGCTTCTGCTTGTTGACGAGCTTGTGGTGTAGGACGCACATTGAAACCAACGATAAAGGCATTTGAAGCCTCGGCAAGAGTCACGTCAGATTCATTGATAGCACCAACTGCTGAGTGAACAATGGTTACTTTAACGCCTTCCACATCAATCTTTTGAAGTGATGCAGAAAGAGCTTCAACAGAACCTTGTACGTCTGCCTTGATAATGACGTTAACTGACTTGAGTTCGCCAGCTTTAAGGGTATCAAAGAGATTTTCAAGGCTGACACGTTGTGTAGCTTGACGTTGCTTCATAAGAGCACGTTTAGCACGTTCTTCACCAGCTGCACGAGCAGATTTTTCATCTTCGTAAACAGCAAAGTGGTCACCCGCCATTGGCGCTTCGTTCAAACCAGTGATCGATACTGGTGTTGATGGGCCTGCGACCTTCACACGACGTCCGAGGTCGTTGGTCATAGCACGGACACGTCCGAAAGTATTTCCGACAACGATTGGATCTTGAACGTTCAAAGTACCTTGTTGAACAAGGAGGGTTGCAACCGCACCTTTACCTTTATCCAAACGAGCTTCGATAACAGTACCGATGGCACGAACTGTTGGGTCTGCTTTGAGTTCTTGGATTTCAGCCACAAGTAGAACAGTTTCCAAGAGTTCATCGATATTTTGGTTGAATTTAGCCGAGATTTCAACAAATTCAGAATCTCCACCCCAAGCTGTTGACATAACACCATGCTCTGCCAATTCACCGATCACACGTTCTGGGTTGGCACCTGGTTTATCAATCTTGTTGATGGCTACGATGATTGGAACATTAGCTGCTTTTGAGTGGTTGATGGCTTCGATAGTCTGAGGCATAACCCCATCATCTGCCGCTACGACCAAGATAGTAATATCGGTAACAGAAGCACCACGCGCACGCATAGATGTAAAGGCCGCGTGTCCTGGTGTATCAAGGAAGGTAATCTTCTTGCCATTTTCAACGATTTGGTAGGCACCGATATGCTGAGTGATACCACCTGCTTCACCTGTCGCAACACGAGAGTTACGAAGGGTATCTAGGAGTGTTGTCTTACCATGGTCAACGTGTCCCATGATGGTAACAACTGGTGGACGCTCTACAAGTTCATCTTCATTGAGATAACCATCTTCAGCGAAGAAACGTTCGATATCAGCATTGTCCACTTCAACCTTTTGTTTCGCATCAATACCGTAATCGACCATGAGGAGTTCGATTGTTTCACCGTCTAAGGACTGGTTTTGTGTCGCCATCACGCCCATCATGAAGAGTTTCTTAACAATCTCAGCTGGTTCGCGCTTGATACGTTTTGCAATTTCCGCGACGGTCATACCATCTGTATATTCAAATTCTGTTGGCAATTCATGGAACTTACGCTCTGTAACAGGTTTTGGTGCCTGACTACGGTTGTTTTTGTTATTGCCTTTTTTATTCTTTTTGTTATTGTTCCAGTTACTATTTCTTTGATTTCTCACTTGATTTTGACTACTTCGATTCTTTTGTTGTTTTCTAGGACCATCTTCTTCGTGATCGAAATCATCACGTTCTTTGTCTGGTCGGGCTTGTTTCTTACGACGTGTATCCACTACAGGTTCTTTAGCTGCAGGAGCTACTTCAACCACTGGTTGAACTTGCTGTACTTGTTCAGCCAATTTAGCAGCTTCTTCAAAGATTTCCTCAGGTTCCTTGCGTTTGTTTGCTTGGGCCAAGGCTTCTTTAGCTGCTTGAGATTGTTTGAAGCGTTCCTCACTTGAACGAGCATATTCTGCATTTTGCTCTGCCTTTAGAGCAGCTGCACGGGCTTTAAAGTCAACACGTGGGCCTGATTGATTTGGACGTTTGTCCTCTTGCTTGCGGCGATCATTTCCACGATTTTGCTGACCTTGCTGTTTCTTAGCTTGGTCATTAAAGCGACGATTGTCGCGATTGCCTTGACCTTGTTTACCACCATTACGGTCATCATTTTTTTGACGATTCCCATTTTGTTGGTGGTCACGGTTATTGCCCTTATTTTGCTTGCGTCGTTCAGCCTGCTCTTTTGCACGTGCTTCACGCTCAGCCTTAAAGTTTCGACTCTGCGGTTTTACTGGCGCCACTCTTTCTTCTTTAGGGGCAACCGCTGCTGCTGGTTTTGCCTCTTCCTTAGCTACAGCTGGTTTAGCTGGCTCAGATTTTTCGGCTTTCTTTTCTGTACTTGCTTTTGGTTCTGCAGGTTTTGCTTCTACTTTCGGAGCAGCAGACTTAAAGCTGGCAGCGATTTTTGCAGCGACAGCTTCTTCCACACTTGATGAGTGACTTTTCACATCCAAGCCCAACTCTTTTGCACGCGCTACAACTTCCTTACTTTCTTTTCCAAGTTCTTTCGCGATTTCGTACAATCTTTTCTTAGACAAATCATGTCCTCCTCTTCTATTCCATAAGAGACCTCATTTTCTTTGTAAATCCAGCATCTGTCACAGCCAAAACTTTTCTTGATTTTCCGACTGCTATGCTTAATTCCAGTGTTGAAAACACGGTAATAACTTCTACTTGATAATAATGACTTTTATCCTGAATCTTCTTGGTCAAGTTGGGAGCGGCATCATGAGCGAGAAATACCAGCTTTACTTTCTGGTCTTGAATGGCCTTGACAACCATTTCTTCACCCGAGATGATTTTCCCTGCTCGTTGAGCAAGTCCCAAGAGATTGGTAATTTTTTGCTTATTCAAGTCCTAACTCTCTTCTTTTCACTTTGTGATCGACATAGGCAATCAACTCGTCATAAAAGCTTTCTTCAACTTCCATACTAAAGCTACGGTTAAAGACTTTTTTCTTTTTAGCCTCAAGGGCTTCTGCATTGTCTAGCTTGATATAAGCGCCCCGGCCATTAGCCTTGCCTGTCGGGTCGATAAAGACCTGTCCTTCTTTGTTCTTGACAATACGGAGTAAATCTCGCTTATCAATCACTTCATTGGAAACAACAGACTTGCGCAAAGGGATTTTTCTAGTTTTCATCCTTCCCTCCTCTGATCAGCTCTTATTCTTCGATCAATTCGTCTGTTTCTACCTGGTCAGCTTCTTCTGCTGCTTCCATGGCTTCAAACTCACTTGCAGATTTGATATCGATACGATATCCTGTCAAATGAGCTGCCAAGCGAACGTTTTGTCCACGGCGACCGATGGCAAGAGAAAGCTTGTTATCTGGCACAACGACCAAGGCACGCTTGCTGTCGTTTTCATCAAAGATAACTTGGTCAACTTCAGCAGGAGCGATAGCGTTGTAGATAAATTCAGCTGGATCAGCAACCCATTCGATAACGTCGATGTTTTCTTCGATTGGCACCATACGATCGCTCTTGGCATCGTAGCGAGCTGGGTGGAATTTGCTAGTGATTTTCTTAATGTTAGCTCCACCACGTCCAACGATTGTACCAATGGCGTCCACGTTTGGATTGTGACTGCGAACGGCAACTTTAGTACGGTCACCAGCTTCACGAGCAACACTCATGATTTCAACAGTTCCATCATATACTTCAGGAATTTCTTGCTCCATTAAACGTTTAATCATTTCTGGATGGCTACGGCTCACAAAGACGTTCACTCCGCGAGGATTGTCCTCAACCTTGTAGACATAAACTTCGATACGATCATGAGAAGCAAAAACTTCTCCAGGGATTTGGTCTTGTTTTGACAATTGGGCTTCGATGCTACCAAGGTTGACATAGATAAAGCGATTGTCAAAACGTTCTACCGTACCAGACATGATTTCTTGCTCATGCTCTTTGTAAGTATTGTAGGTAATGGCACGTGTTTGCTTACGCATTTTTTCCATGATGGTTTGTTTGGCAGATTGGGCTGCTACACGACCAAACTCACCTGGTGCTTCTTCAAATTTAATCTTGTCCCCAAGCTCGTAAGCTGAGTTAATGGCAAGAGCATCTTTTAAGCTGATTTCCAAACGGCTATCAAATACTTCATCAACTACTTCACGAACAGTATAAACTGTAAAGTCACCTGTTTTTTCGTTGAAATCAATGGCTACACTGTCTGATTGACCATAGCGTCTGCGATAGGCTGAACGAAGTGATTCCACCACTGCATCAATGATGTCTTCTTTTTTGATTCCCTTGTCTTCTTCCAAAATGCGGAAGGCCTCTAGCATTTCTTTACTCATCTTCTATTCACTTTTGAATCTTCAAAAGCTTCCTTTCTTTTACTATAATTTTACTGCTAAACGTGCTTTTGACACCAAACTGTATGGGATTTGGACCGTTTTCTTACGTGTCTTGTCCATATATTCCATAGTCAACTCATCCTCTTCAAAGGCTAGCAAGGTTCCTTCAAAGACCTTTTGCTTATCGATGGCTTGGTAAAGTCCAACATGGATGTATTTCCCAACCGCTCCAGCGACTGCTTCCTTGGTTTTCAAAGGACGCTCCAAGCCTGGGCTGGTGATTTCTAGGAAATATTGTTCTGGGAAGGGATCTGGCTTGATAGTATCTAGGACAGGACTGATAATCTCTGTCAAGTCCGCTGTGTCGTTCAAGGTAATTCCCTCTGGTTTATCTACAAAAATACTAAGAATCATGTCACTGCCAATCTTTCCGTACTCGATATCAACGAGTTCAAAGGGAGCTTCAATGACAGGTTCTACGACTTCTTTGACTAATTCTACGATAGTTGCGATTGCGTCCACCTCCTCATAAGCAAGAGGCGAAGATATTTCCTCGCCTCACTTTTTCATATTCTTACTTATAGTATAGCACTTTTGACTACTTATGTAAAGCATAAGCACTCAGAAGGCTTGATTTTAAGCTTTTTCTTAAAATTCTGCACGATTTTATAGAAAGATATCCATTATGGAAAGATATCAGTTTCTTTACCAAGCAATCTGAATTCCTTACAAATCAACTGTTCCGCATCCAAGCAGCTGATTCTTTTCTAGTCATCTCCCCTCTTTACTGCAAAGTCCCTAATATCCCCAAGTCATATTTCCAAGATAAAATACGTCTCACAGACTCATCAATACGCTCTTCTGTCAGCTCTCCTGAGGAGACTTTCTTTAATAAATAGGGAATCTGAGTCTGGTATGAAGACCCTAAAATTAAGTCATTTCCGGCTAAAATTGCTTGAAGGGCAGCTTCATCCTGATCGACAAAATCAGCCAATCCTGCCATATCGAGATCATCCGTCATAATAACTCCATTGAAGTGGAGTTCCTTGCGAAGAATATCATTGATTTTGGGTGAGATAGAAGACGGAACTGTATCGATTTTAGTCAGGATGTTGTGAGATACTAAAACACTATCCGCACCTGCATCTATGCCAGCTTGAAAGGGGAGAAAATCTGCTTGTCTTAATTCATCCAGAGAACGGTTGTCTTGGATAATAGCAGTATGGCTATCTCCATTATCACCATATCCAGGAAAATGCTTCAAGGTTGACCCAACCTTGTTTTTTTGAAGTTCTGTTACAACCTGCCCAACATAACTTGCAGTTGTTTGGGCATCTTGTCCAATGGTTCGGTCATAGATAAAGGCTGATGGATTGCTGGCAAGATCTGCAACTGGAAAGAGTCCAGCATTGATGCCAACAGATTTTAGTAGCTCTGCCTTCTGCCTAGTATCAGAACGGATTGCCTCCATTCCACCCTTTTGATAAAGTTCCAAAGGAGATTGGAAAGGAGTCTCTAAAATCGAACTGATACGAGTCACGGTTCCGCCTTCTTCATCTGAACCAATCAATAAAGGAATCTTTGAAGCAGCTTGGTAGCGATCTGTCAAAGCCTTCATATCCTCTAGGGTTTGTCCTTGAAAATCTCTCCCAAACAAGAGATAACCTCCAAAATGATAGGACTGAAGGTCTTCTAGCTGATGACTAGAAGGAACCCTAGCCCAGAACAACTGGCCTACTTTTTCTTCCAAAGTCATCGAGACTAATTTTTCTTCAACTACCTTATTCTTCTCTGTTTCACTAGTTTGAGTAGTTTTCTCAGTTTTTTCTACTTGCGACTCCACTTGTCTATGATGTTGATGGTCGGAAAAAATCAAACCACCTATCACAAGGAAAAAGAAAAGATAGACGACAATCGGTTTTATTCTTCTTCTCATAACACCTTCATTATACCACTTATCCGGTTGCAAGTATACACTTACCAAAATCTCGAATGAACCCTAACATCAGACTAAAAAGGCTTAGCTCTATGTACAGAACTAAACCCTTGATAAAATTATATATCTAACTTTTTGGTTATGATAGAGTTTTTGATTGATATATTTTTTACATTAAAACTGAGCCTCAACTCGATAGATGACCTGACCCTTACTTGAGAATTTTTCTTCATATTCTGTCATGACATTGCCTTCAAAGTCGCTGGCGTGCAAATCTAACCAAACTCCATTGAGCTTCATGCCATATTGAGAAAAACTCACTAGGCTATATTCAAACAAGCCACGGTTATCCGTTTTGAAATGAATTTCTCCATTTTCAGGCAAGATACGCTTGAAGGTATCCAAGAAACTCTTATAAGTTAGACGACGCTTTTCATGACGCTTTTTAGGCCACGGATCTGAAAAGTTTAGGTACAAGCGATCAATCTCACCATCTTCAAAGTAGTCGGTCAAATCAGAACCATCAACCCACAACAACTTAATATTGGGTACAGCGACTTCCAAGACCTTGTCCAAAGCATAACTCAAAACAGACTTTTGAATATCAATCCCGATATAGTTGATATTAGGGTTTTGTTTTGCCATACCTGTCACAAAAGCACCCTTACCACTACCAACCTCAACATGGATAGGATTGTCATTTCCAAAGAGGTCTCGCCATTTTCCTTTGGCTTCTAAAGGATTTAAGACAACATACTGAGGATTAGCCTCTAGTAATTCTGTTGCCCCTTTACGATTTCTAACTCTCATCTCTTCTTTCCATACTTGTCACGGAAGATGCGCAAGGCATAAATCTCCCGATTGACATTTTCTAGATCTTCATTTGTATAATATTTGGCAATCTGGCTCAAGAAGGATAACTGAGCATACCAAAATAGTTTGTTGATGACTGTTTGGTTGTATTTGTAACCGTAATAAGTCAACCACTCTTTCCACTGATAGTCTGGAATATAGTGACATAGCATATGCGCTACATCAAACATGCGATCCGTTAAGCGAACGGAATCCCAATCCACTAAATAAATAAGACCGCTCTCTGTCTCAATCCAATTACTATGTCGTACATCTCCATGAACGATCGTTGCATAATCTTCCCTAAAGTTTGGCAAACTTCCTCGCAAATCCTCTACTACCATTCTTAGATATTGATTGTTCTTCAAGGATTCTGGAGCATCTTTTAACCAAGCCTGAAGCAAGTCAAAAGGTGTTTCTAAAGAATAGCCCAAACGAGTCAATTGCGTCATCAAAGGACGCGAACGATGCAAGCGGCTCAAAATATTGATAATCTGCTTGCGATTCATATCATAAGGGGTCAAAATTTTACCATTCAACCATTCTTGGGCACACATATCACGCCCATCCGATAAACGGCGAGTCCATAATAATTGAGGAGCGATTTGTTCCTTGGCTAAACCAGGTAGGATTGGAGAGGTGTTCATTTTAATAAAGACGCGCTTCCCATTAGGGTAGCTTCCCATATAAGCTTTCCCGCTTTTCCCAGGTATAGGGGTCAGCGTTAGCTCAATATCACCCAAGTCCATTTCTTTCCTCCGTATAAAGTTTCCTTACTATTCTACTAGTTTTTAGCCTATTCGTCAACCAGTCCAGACCTGATTCTCAAATAAAAGCCCTTTATCCAATCTTGTTAAAAGAAAAAGGCAAGCAGAGAGATCTGCCTAGCCTTGGTCATTCAATTTTTTTAGCAGAAAATTGTAAGGAAAAAATCTATGCTTAATCTGATAATTCAAGCTTTTAACTGGTTCTCATCACGCAAATACCCTATGCAAAAAAGTGAGCAAAAATGGTAAGTTTGCGATGATATTATTGATGATATGAATCGTATAAGATGGATAGATAGTCTTGGTATAGCGAGTCAAACTACCAAATATACATCCAACAGTTGTATAAACCAGAAGGTCTAGTAGACTAGGAAAACTTGAAAAATGAGGTAAGGCGAATAAAATCGACGGAAATAGAATATCCAGTCCCCATCTTGAATTCTTAAAAAAAGCATGTTGAAGCAATCCCCTACACACCAATTCTTCCATCAGAGGTCCTAGTACGATTAAGGTTAGGTAAACACCGAACTCCGCAAAATTGGTCTCACTATAGACAATAAACAAATTCCAACTTTCGTTTGTTCCCTGAACGTGTTTAGCGGTCAGATAGTTAAAGCAGATAAGCACGATAGCTGCTAACACCGTCAGAACAGAATAGCTCAACCACTTTTTCCTAGGGATACAAAAGAGATAAGCATGACCCGACCTAACCAAAATCCAAATCATCAAGCCAATAAAGAGAAGACTGATGATGTTTCGAATCCAGATGACATTTCCTACCCAAGACGAGAACTCCCAATAATTTCTCCAAAATTGGGTAGTCCAAAACAATCCGAAAAACAAAAATAAATAAGAAATGACTGCACTTGTTTTGAAAAGAATAGAATATTTTTTCATAGAAATTCCCTAATGGCTTTGCTATCGTAACTGCCAACAATTATCATTTAATCCTCCAGCATTCAGTCTCGGTAGCTATCACCATGACTTTGATAATCCAATACATCTACCCTTGTGTACTTTTGTTGCTGCTAAAAACTTTATATTTTTCATCATCTAGGCAGTCAATTCTTTTCAAAATGATAGACCATCATCTTTTTTCTACCTAATCATTTTATAAAACTTGATAGTCTCGATGAAAAGCCTTGGCAGATACCACTCTATGATTTGTGAGGTCAAGATAATCTCCTGGATAGCCAAGGACATACATACTATAACCAGCAAAACCTCCTCCTGCTGTTCCGACTAGGCCAATTTTGAGATTGGTTACAAGAGAAGACTGAAGTCCTGCCATTAAAATTCGGACATGATTGTCTAGCCAGACAATGTAGTTCTTTTGCAAGGCGTCTTCTACCCAACTTGGTTTAGGAGTGTCTTTACCAATTTCCCAAACTTCTACTATTTGATTTTTATATTTTGCTTGCATCTTTTTAATCTTTCAGGACTCTTGCGGGATTTTTATGTTCTTCTTACCTGGTCTATGTCTTACCAGACTATAGATCGTAACAGGGGTACTTACCAGTACAAGAACATTTCTCCAGAGTTCATTAGAAATCATGAGTACTCTTATACAAAGAACAAGCGATATCAATATCACTACAACTCGGGCAAAGCAATCTAAAAAATACACATACTTTTTCATAGGATTCCTCCATCTATTGATTTCACATCTACTAGGTCAGTTCTATAGTCACTATGATGCTAACTGACCATGCTTGATCTGCCTTTGTAAATTTAACCATTGTCAACTACTAGAAGAATGATAAACAATTGTAACAAATATGGACTAAAATAGGCACCGATAGATTTTGAGTCTTTTTATAAGCAAAGCCCAGCACCAAACCTCCAAATAGATAATAGAAAATGATCCATTCTAGACCTATAAAACTTCTATGTTCAAGATTCAAAGTGGCTTTTTCTCCATTTTTTTATTGAACTGAATGAAGATATAAACCGAAGCAAAGTATGCTAGTGCATCCATTACATAATACCACTCATTTCCTCTAAGCGGATAAAGACAGGTTTGCATGATTACATACAAGATGACAATCGTAACTATTTTTTTCGCCATAAGAATCACTCCTTTATTTCATTTTAGAATTAGTATCCTTGTAACTTTTACACACTCAGTATAGCACTGCTTTTTTAGGTTTTGCATCCAAATCTTAAACGGTCATCAAAAACTCTTAAATTACAAGAACTTCTCTTAAAAAAGACCAGCAGTCTGAAAACACTGCATGTAAGTTCTTTTTGTGAGCTTACTTTTTATAATACTTCAAGCCCCAAATGAGCAGCAGCATGATGAATAAGCAGAGAACAGAAGCAATATAACCAATCAGTTGTTGATAGGATTCTGCCGCCGTCATACCTCTATACAAACCGATAATAGACATAAAACCTGTCAATCCGATGAACATGAGTTGATTGGTTCTCGGATTGACCAACTCATCATCTTCAAACTTTCTCACTCTCATTTCCCTAGTGAGGTAAACAATTACCAAAATAGAAGCCAAGTTAACAACTACTAAAAGCAATTGAAAAACTAAGGAAAATTGCAAAAACTGACGAGAGAGAAATAAATAAGTAGAGATCAGTACAGGTAACTGACCTAGGAACAATCTAGCTAGGAAGATGTTTCGTTTTTTTGAAAGAAAAGTTTTCATTTCTTTACTCCTTTCTTTTTAATGATAGCAAAATAGATCATAACTGCAATCAGATAGGCTATGGTATAAAATAAATGATACCAATTACTCTCCCCAAGCGGAGACATGATTAGATACAAGATGAAAATGACAAGTATTTTTTCTTCATAAGACTTCCTCCTAAATATTTGTTGAGCAAGAACCTTTACACTGCTAGTATAGCACTCCTTTTGACAGTAATTCCCCCAAATCATGAATGGTCATCAAAATCTCCTAAATTGTAGAAAAAGCAAGCACGGAAAACATGCTTGCCCTAATAAAACTTAACAAATTAAAATGCACTCATCCTTACTTCCCTTTCTTCTGATACATTCTCATGATAGCTAGGACGATAAAGACTAGCCAGCTTGCTAAAACTAGTAGAGTGAGGCCTGTATGTATGATTTCAGGTGTCCTCTCTATTTGGCTGATGAGACGGACTAAGGACATCACTGCCATCTGAATGAGGAGTATGGATTCCGCCCTAACCAATGATGTCTGCTGATTTTCAACTGCATGTAAAAAGGCTGGTAGCAAGACACAGGTTGTAACAATTATAATCAGATTAGCTCCTGTACCTTCTCCCTCATTGACTAGAGAAAACATGAGAAGATTTGATAGAATGATCAGTACAGAACAAGCTATAAAATAAGATTTCTGGTTCATTTAATATACCTCGCATACTATGGTATTTTGTTTCAAATAAATGATAATATATATTATTTTTGGTTTCTGAATGATAATCGTTATTTTGGTAAGGAGCAAGTTCTTTGTTCAATTCAAGATGTTTCGATAATCATTCAAGATTTGGATGAAATGTTTTTAAAAATAGTGCTATACTAAACTTGTCACATTTGTAACACGACAAAAATCTATATTCGGAGGCAAGTAATCATGAAGAATAAGATTTATTATATATCCAATATTTTTTATGGAATATTACTATTTTCTATTGGATTAACATCAAAAGTATTTATTTTTAGCAGTTTAATGTCCATAACTTTAATAACTCTATCTATAATAGGATTATTAAAAACTAAAAATAAAAAGTAGATATAGCAGAATTAAATTTCAAAAATTAGAAACCTCTCCCGATGGTTGATGATGGAGAAAATTATTACATACAAACAATTTACTGTAACTCAAAACTACTCTAATTACCTATTTAGCTATACAGACCGAGAAACAAGAACTCTCGGTCTTATTTTTTCATCATTCTGTATGTATCATAGTAAGTACCTGACGAAAGACTTGATTTTGGCAGGTGGTATTGAGACTATCATTGGGATAATTTTCCACAATCTTCATGACGGTATAGAGACCAACTCCTCTCTCCTCCCCTTTAGAACTAACTCCAAAAGAGAAAATTTCAGAAATATCGATACTCTCTTCTCTGATGGAGTTTTCAATGATAAAGGTCTCCTGTGCTCCATTCTTTATAAAGGCGATTGAGACATGAGGTTGACTAGCCTCTGCACTAGCTTCAATGGCATTGTCACAAAGGATAGATACGATGGTTAAAAAATCAAGCAGACTCATCCCCTCAACCTGAATCTCCTCAGGAACTTCGACATTAAAGACAATATCCTTTTCTCTAGCTTTTATAAATTTTCCTGCTAGAAGACTTTTGAGGGCTTTATCACGAATATTCACGAGTCGTCCAAGGTCATATTTATTATCCTGCAATTTTTCACTAGAATCCTTTAAGACCGAGTCGTAAACCTCTTTTATCTGCTCCATATCCTCCTCTTCAATACCTAGACGTAAACTGGTCAAGAGGTTGGTGTAGTCATGACGAAAACTCCGTACTTCCTTGTAAAGTTCCTCTATATGCCGACTATACCTCTCCATGTCTCTATAGCGCAAGGCCTGCTCTTGGTTCAGTTTCTCCTGAAGTTTTTCCTTCAAATAGGTATCTAATTTCTTGATAACCCCCATAAAAAAGAGTAGATAAAATACTAGAATGAGATGGCGAACAGTCGTTGATTGAATACCTTGTTCATATTCAAAGAAAGACAGACTTTGCATCACTAGATAGTAAGCCCCCATTATCCAGTTAATCTTAGTCAGGGACTTTTGAAACCCTTTATCTAGAATCTCCTTTCTCAAGTTAGTGAAATCATAGTCCAACCATTTCAAAAAGACTAAAACTATGAAGCAAACGAATATCGTCATCAATAAAAAGATAGGATTGCTATCTTTATCTACAATTTCTTGTCCCCAAAATGGAAGCACAAAATATGCGACCCCTCTATAAAAGAGATTCACCAATATCATTGGAAAGAGACCATAAAAGAAGAGGAGTTTTTTAGGAAGCCCTCTTAACAGTAAGAAAGACAAGCCTATACCGTACAAGGGTTCCATAAAATAAAATAGGAAACTATCTCCTACCATATAGCCAATCATTAAAAAAACAAAGGCCAACAGTATCTTAAAAAGAAAGGCTTTAAAAATCCTCTCAAAAGTGAGACCAATTCCATCCACCTTAAAGAAAATGACAATTTCTAGTCCATGAGTAACAAGTGTATACAACAATATCCAAGCAATATTCATAAACTCTCCTAGCTCAGTGTAAGTTATTAATAGCCTCAGACACTTCCTTGACCTTATAACGGGCGATTAGACAGCTTCCACCATTGGGAAAGTAAAGAAGTTTTTCTTTCTTATCCAAACGAACCACATTGGCAGGATTGATGAGAAAAGAGCGATGGCACTGCAAGAGACGAGGCTCCTGCTTGAAAACCTCCTCTAAACTCGCTGTAAATTCCAGCCTGTCTGTCTTGGTATAAAGAATAACACGATGGGCTCTGGGCGACGTTTCAAGATAATAAACCTCTTTAAAAGGATACTGGAATTGGGCAAATTTTGATTTAAAGTAAAAGCAATCTTCCGCCAGACTCTTACTATCTTGACTATTGGCATAGAGGAGGGCTGTCTCAATCCGAGATTCAAACTCCTCTGCCGACAAGGCCTTATCAATGTAGTCCAAAGCAGACACTTGGTAGCGAAAGGACAGGGGCATAAACTCCGAGTGAGTTGTCACAAAGACGATCAGGGCATAAGGATCCCGATCCCGAATCTTTCTAGCCACTTCCAGACCCTTCATCTCCTCATTTCGAATCTCAATGTCCAAAAAGAATAGCTGATGGGCTCCCTTCTCATGCACCTCTGCCAGCAGTTGGTCTGGCTTGCCAAAGACTTCAAAAGAACTGGGAGTGATGTGATGTTCTTTCAAGAGTTTCTCAATCGTCGCTTCAATCCTAGTCTGCTGGGAAAAATCATCCTCTAAAACAAATATTCTCATCTTCTTACTCTCCTTGTTTCAACCATTTTTGGCGAATTTCTCTATAACGACGTCTGGAATACTGAACAGCATATTGACCTTCTTCTCCAAGAAAAAGAGTCTTTGACTTGAGTTCCATGGATTTTACTCGTTCAAGGTTGACCAGACAATTCCGATGACATCTCGCTAAGGTTTCCCCATATTGTTTCTCAAGCTTGCTTAAATTTTGAAACAGATCAAAGCTAGCATCTTCTGTAACAATCTGCACGGTATGGGCTTTACTTGGATGCATCTGGATATAGTAGATATCCTTTATGTTTAATTTAAAAATTTCTTTCTCTTTTTGGATGATGATATAGTTCATGGATAAAACCTCCTGAGGAGAGGATACCATAAGCCGAGAAACTATTTTTCACCAAATCCTAAACGGTTCTCAAAAATTCCTAAAGCGTTGAAGTATTTAAAAAATAGATATGATAACCTTACAATTATTTTATCATAAAATCCTGCAATTACCATTCAGGAAATTTCAATGACAATTAAAGATTTGAAGGTAAAAAAAGAGTAAAAAGTGATAGGCTAAGATTATAGAAAGACAAAGGCTTAAAACAACTTTAAAACCATCACAAAGGAGGTATTCTCATGACGGACACAGACCCAATCAAAAGAGCTCAGGCACTGATCACTGACTTAAACAAAGCCTACCAAGTCTGCAAACAGGCAACAGTTGACGATGTCCACTTTCAGGAGCAACTGGACAATATCCTCCGCTTTCTCTCTAAAACTGAGACAGTGGATAATCGATTCTTGATTGAGCTGGAAAAATTTTACCAGACTTCCAGTCTTCTCATGGGCCTCAGTGCTCTCAATCCAGATGCTCCTACTCGCGCCGCTTGGCGGGCCTATGACCGCTTCCACTTTGACCAGGTCAAGACCAAATTGAGCCTCTACGGACCAACCCTTATCTTGTAGTAACTAAAAAGAAGCTGAGACAGATTGAACTCAACTTCTTTTTTAGTATCATATAAGCAATGTTATACTCAATGAAAATCAAAGAGCAAAATAGGAAGCTAGCCGCAGGTTGCTCAAAGTACCGCTTTGAGGTTGCAGATGGATGCTGACCTAGTTTGAAGAGATTTTCGAAGAGTATTAGTCTCTACGGACCAACCATTATCCTGTAGTAACTAAAAAGAAGCTGAGACAGATTGAACTCAACTTCTTTTTTAGTATCATATAAGCAATGTAATACTCAGTGAAAATCAAAGAGCAAACTAGGAAGCTAGCCGCAGGTTGCTCAAAGCATCGCTTTGAGGTTGCAGATGGATGCTGACCTAGTTTGAAGAGATTTTCGAAGAGTATTAGTCCTGCATCTGGCGTTTCACCTGATAAGGGAGATACAAAATCTGTAAGACCAAGCCAGCTCCAAAGAGGGCTAGAAGGGCTAGTTTTTCTTGGAGGGCAATCAACCCAACTACCAGTTGAACCAATAAAACAAAACTAGTCAATCCTCGGACAACTGCCTGTAACCCTTTTTCCTTTTGTCCCTTTTCTAGCGGGAAAAGTTGGGTCAAATATTGGTAATCAAAGGCATGATAGAGAGCCAATAACTGAAAGAGTAAGAGGTAGTTAAATAAAACCACTACTGCTGTTGCAATCCAAGCTTGCTCGATAAAGATCAACGCCAGCAAAGATAGGAAGAGGAGGCGAAGACTGAGGGCAAAGAGATCTCCATTTCGCAGATAAGAACGAAGATAGAGGTTCTGCCAAATCTTGCTCGGCACCTTCTGAACTGCTTTTAGGATAAAATCTAGATAAGCTCGTCGCTTGACGCTGTTTGAAATTCCCTTGACTTGGGTAAAGAGGGCAAAGAAGCGAAGCAAGAACTGCTTGCGTTTACTTTCTTGGGCAATCACATAGTCCCAGTCCAGATGATTTGCACTAAAAAACTTGCCAGTCTTTTTCTGAAAAAGGAAATATTTCACGACTCCCAAAAGAAGAACATAAACACCAAAAACTCCTAAGCCTAAGCCCATGACTAAAAATAGAGGGGCAAAAAGAAGCAAAAAGAGAGTCTGTACACTAACCCAAAAGATGAAGGAAACTAGGCTTTGCTTTTGGATATGTTCTCTCACTTCTTCTTCAGCTACTAAGAGAAAGAGCTTATCAGGAGCTTCCACATAGGTCGCGATTCCACCCCAAAGCATGAGTAAAATAGAGACAATCCCCACAAACAAAAGGATAGGCCAATGATTTTCAGGAAAATGCTGGAGCAGTTGACTATACTGATAGGCTAGAAACCCTACTAAAACCAGTAAAAACAAGACAAAGTGGTCATTGAGTACATAGCGCAGATAACCGACACACTCTTTACGAAAATCCTGCTTTCGCTTTAGAAACAAGTCTTTCATCTGTCCTCCTCTTTGGTCAAAGCCAAATAGATATCATTGAGACTTGCTTGAGACATGGCAAAAGCTTGTCTCAGTTCTTCAAGATCCCCTTTAGCCCTCACTTGTCCTTTGTGAAGAATGACAAAAGAGTCACACATTTTTTCAGCAGAGTCAAGAACGTGGGTACTCATGAGGATAGACTTGCCTTTTTTCTTTTCAAGGTCCAAAAGCTGAATCAAGTCCGAAATCGCCAGGGGATCAAGACCAAGGAAAGGTTCATCGACGATAAAGAGACTCGGATCCACAACAAAGGCACAGATAATCATGACCTTCTGCTTCATCCCTTTCGAAAAATGAACAGGGAACCAATCCAACTTCTGATCCAAACGGAACATTTTTAAAAGAGGTTCTACACGTTCAAAAGCTAGGTTTTGCTCAATACCATAGGCCATGGCAACCGTCTCGATATGTTCTCTGAGAGTTAATTCTTCGTACAAACTAGGAGTTTCAGGAATGTAACCAATCTGCTGACGATATTCTCGAGGATTGGCACCTAAAGTTAGTCCGTCGATGTTTATTTCTCCACTATAAGGTGTCAAAAGTCCAATAATTTCATTGATGGTCGTCGATTTCCCAGCACCATTTAGACCGATCAAACCGACCAACTGCCCACTTTCAACTGTAAAGGACACATCTTTCAAGACAGGAACATGAACATAGCCCCCAGTCAGGTTTTTAATTTCTAACATATTTTCTCCAAATCTGGTATAATGTAGCTATATTATATCAAAATTCAATACAGTAGAGGTAGATTTTATGTCAGATTGCATTTTTTGTAAAATTATCGCAGGAGAGATTCCCGCATCAAAGGTTTACGAAGATGATCAAGTTCTTGCCTTCCTTGATATCTCACAAGTAACACCTGGTCACACCTTGGTCGTACCAAAAGAACACTACCGCAATCTTTTAGAAATGGATGCTGCAAGTGCCAGCCAACTTTTCGCCCAAGTACCAAAGATTGCTCAAAAAGTCATGAAAGCTACCAAAGCTGAAGGCATGAATATCATCGCCAACTGTGAAGAAGTTGCTGGACAAACGGTTTTCCATACCCATGTTCACCTTGTTCCTCGCTATAGTGCAGATGACGACCTAAAAATTGACTTTATCGCACATGAACCAGACTTCGACAAACTTGCTCAAGTCGCTGAAACAATCAAAAACGCTTAAGGAGTCACTATGAAACTATCAAATTTACTACTTTTTGCAGGCTCTGCAGTCGGTTCATACCTCCTCATTAAGAATCGCCAAGCTATCACTGAAGAAGTTCTAGATACTACTGATCGTGTTGAAGCCATTAAGGATGACTTGGATATTATCCAAGATAGCCTGCAAATTATCGACCAACAAAAAGAACTCATCAAGGAATATCAAAAAGATTTGACCTATAAGTTTAAAGTCCTGGAAAAAGATGTTCAAACTAGACTTGCTGTACTAAAAGAAATGCAGAAAACTGAAGAAAACTAATGTAAAGAAAATCTCCAACTTTCCTTATTCCCCTTTAAAGCCATTTTGGGTCAGCAGATCCTAACAGACCAGGGAGGGCATGAAAATGAAACAGTTTTTTAAAGTTTTGACGCGGATCATCCTGATTATTTGTGGGGGTCTCTGCCTTCTTGCAGCTCTGGCATTTCTAATACTGGCCAATCTTTTCAAGGCCTCACCAAGTGACATCCGAGAAGGAAATGAAGCCTTAAAACAAATCTTTATCTCCCTTGACCTGCCTCCTGAGAAAGTAGAATCAAATGGAAGCTATCAATTCGAGGGTGGGGGCTTAGATTTTTATGTGACTTTCTCAGATGATGTCGTCAATAGCCACCCAGTCCTAAAAGAAAGCCCAAACCTCACTAAAAACCGACTCAAAGTCTATGTCTTAAACACAGGAGATATTTCCTACCATTCAGTAGAAGACAACTTATTCAATCATGGTTTATTCCAATTTTTAGAGGAGGAAAGCAGGAAGTATTTCCAAGAAATCGGAAAGAAATCAAATCCTTCTTACTTTATTCTCTCTTGGAGGGATCCAGAAAGCATGAAAAAGGGAATCGCATTCTATGAAAAAGCGTTGACCTTGGTGGATATCCAGGACAATTCGGCGATTAAGCGCATTGATACCGTCACCGTTAAGCCTGGCAAGGAAGCAGAACTTAAGCAACTCATCCAGGACATGGATGAGGCTGGCTTACTCACTCAAAGATCTGAATAGCAGACCAACCAGAGATTATTTCTCCCATGCTAAACTTCCAAATATTACACGAAAAAAGAGCCCTCGGGCTCTTCAGAACGAAGACAAACGTCATTTTTGGCGTTTGTCTTTTTCTCTTTTCAAAAATAGTTTGTCTCATCATCTACTAATCTATACCAAAATCTGAATTTGAGAAAAATAAAAAGGGATATTTCCTAT
>NZ_KV804995.1 GCF_001811505.1 Streptococcus sp. HMSC034E03 | reverse complement strand
AACTCTGGATCTTCTCCACGAGTAGCTGCTTCTTCGCCATTTGCTCCGCCAGTGAACTCTAGGACCTCGTTGATAGCAGCTTCTGATCCATTGACTCCACCAGTAAACTCTGGATCTTCTCCACGAATAACTGCTTCTTCACCATTTACTCCACCTGCAAATTCAGGAAGCTCATGACTAGCAGCCTCTGCGCCATTGACACTACCTGTGAACTCTGGGACTTCATGGATCGCTGGATCTGTTTTACCTGATTCAACTTTCTTAGTTCCGACTAGCACAATCTCATCTCGTGGCGCTTCCACAACTTCGCGAAGTTTTTCAGTACGGCTTCCATCTGATGTGACTTCTATGCTGACGCGTTCTTTGCCTTCACGACCGGCCTGAGCTACTCGAGTTTCACCTTCTGACAGAGTTGGGTCATCTTGCTTAACTGTCTTGAAGCTGAGAGCTTCTTCAACAACTTCAAGACTTGGCTGACTAAAGCTCAATTCTTTAACACCTTCACCTGGCACAGATGTTCCTTCAAAAGTACCAACTTCTATGACACGATCTTGAGCTTCTTCACGTTCAACCTTAACTGTCTTACGTGTGTCTCCATCTACTTCTACATAAGTCGTTATTTGACCTACTTTGCCCTCTGAAACAACTTGTTCCTTGCCTTTGGCTAGGAAAGCATTCTCGCGACGAACAGTATTAAAGGCGATTGATTCTGTCGTTACTTCAAGGCTTGGTTGCGTTTGAATTAAGACATTATCTCCTTCAGTCGGAAGATTTGAATGTTTTACTTCCTCTTTCGGAGTCGCTTGAAGCTGGTTGATAGAAGTTAGAGCTGCTTGCAAGGCTTT
>NZ_KV804994.1:36883-43762 GCF_001811505.1 Streptococcus sp. HMSC034E03 | reverse complement strand
TTGGCTCGTTCTTATCTGCATCTGTTGGTTTTTTAGTTACAAATTCTGATAATGGTTTTGTATCTGTAGAACCATCTGTATAGGTTACTACAAGATTTCCTTTGTCATCTTTTGTGACTGATTTAATCTTACCATCTTTATCAACTGGAGTATCTTTTGCGATGTTCGCATCATCGTTATCTTTTTTGTACTCAAGTTGTAATTTTTCTTTGATTTTATCTAACTCAGCATCTGTTACTTTATCTGGATCTGCTACTTCAACTTTATCAGCTGGAGCTGGAGTTGCAATATCGTACTTATCTGTTTGAGATTTAACGATAAAGTGAACATATCCTGGTGTCTGAGTTGCATTAGGGTTTTGATCCAATGCTCTAAAATCAGTAGTTGATGGTGCATTATCATTGTCATTAGCAACAACAAAGCTTGTCCAATGGTTTGGAGCTTTAAGTGTTGTAACACCTGTCATCTTAATAGTAGCTGTAGCACCTGATACAGTACCATCACCATGAGTGACTGCTGAATTCTCGATTTTTCCAGTTGTGAAACCGTAATCTGCCGTATTATCTTTTCCAATACCACCAGGACCACGTACATACATATCTTTAACAGCAGTGTTGTCTGATGCTTTGAATGTTAAATCAGTGTTTTCACCTGTATAAACATAGATTTCTTTCTTAGCTTCATTTGAGTATGGGAGCTCAACTGTTGGAGCTACGTTTACAAATTCTGACAATGGTTTCTTATCTTGAGAACCATCTGCATAGGTTACGACAAGATTTCCATCTGCATCTTTTGTGACTGATTTAATCTTACCATCTTTATTAACTGGAGTATCTTTTGCGATATTCGCATCGTCATTGTTCTTGTTGTACTCAAGTTGAAGTTTTTCTTTGATTTTAGCCAACTCAGCTTCTGTTACATTTGCTGGATCTGCTACAGTAACTTTTTCAGTTGGAGTAGCAATGTCATATTTTTGAGTTTGGCCCTTAAGCATGACACGGAATGCACCTGGGTCAGTTGGGTTTGAAGCACTTGTTGCTCCATTCTCAATTTTCGCACCATCTGTATCCGTTGCAGTTGCATAACGCCATCCTAAAGCTACACCTTTTGGATTTTCACCTCTAGTGGCAGCATCTAAGTCGTTTTGTGTAAATTTCCCTTCTGGTGCTGGAGTACCTGAATAAGTAATGACTGCTGGTGTTTCTGCTGTTGCTGGAGTTTCAGTAGAGATAACATTTGCTTTAAATCCAAATTGAGTGTTAATTTTATTTGCTTCACCTTCAACTGGTTTAAATGCTTGGTTTCCTCCAGCGTTTACAGTAGCACTTGCAATTTTTCCACTATCATCTTTGAATTTGATATCGAATGAGTTTGCTTCTCCACCGTATACATAAACTTCTTTAGTAGCTTTATTAGAGTAAGGAATCTCTACTGTTGGAGCTACGTTGTCACGTGCAGGAGTTGTTGTATCTTTCGTTACAAATTCTGACAATGGTTTCTTATCTTGAGAACCATCTTTATAGGTTACAACAAGATTTCCATCAGCATCTTTTTCGACTGATTTAATCTTAGCATCTTTGTCAGCTACAGGTTGACCTTTTTTATCTGCCAAGTTAGCATCATCATTGGTTTTAGAGTACTCAAGTTGGAGTTTCTCTTTGATTTTAGCTAAGTCGTCATCTGTTACATTCGTTGGGTCTGCTACAGCAACTTTTTCTGTTGGAGCTACAATGTCATATTTTTGAGTTTGTCCCTTAAGCATGACACGGAATGCACCTGGGTCAGTTGGGTTTGAAGCACTTGTTGCTCCATTCTCAATTTTCGCACCATCTGTATCCGTTGCAGTTGCATAACGCCATCCTAAAGCTACACCTTTTGGATTTTCACCTCTAGTGGCAGCATCTAAGTCGTTTTGTGTAAATTTCCCTTCTGGTGCTGGAGTACCTGAATAAGTAATGACTGCTGGTGCATCTGCTGTTGCTGGTGTTTCAGCAGAGATAACATTTGCTTTAAATCCAAATTGAGTGTTAATTTTATTTGCTTCACCTTCAACTGGTTTAAATGCTTGGTTTCCTCCAGCGTTTACAGTAGCACTTGCAATTTTTCCACTATCATCTTTGAATTTGATATCGAATGAGTTTGCTTCTCCACCATAGACATAAACTTCTTTTTCAGCTTTATTAGAGTAAGGAATTTCTACTGTTGGTGCTACGTTTTCACGTGCAGGAGTTGTTGGGTTAACGAGATATGCTGCTGCAACCTTATCTGTTGATTTATCAGGGTATGTGATTGTAAGGTTACCCTTTTCATCTACACTGTATTGTGAACCTGCTGGAAGACTTGGGTTCGCAGTTTTAACTGAGTTGATGATCTTGTTCTTTTCATCTTCACTAACGTTGTTTGGATTTGCAATATCTACTTTTGTACCTGCAACTGGGTCATACTTTTTAGTAGTCTCAAGAACTGTAACAGTGATTACTCGATCAATCGATACTTTCTGATTACTTGTTGGCTCTGGACTTCCAGTAGCTCTAAAGACGACCTTAGTATCCCCTAGAGGTTGGGTCCATGCAACAGTACCTTTTGCTTCAGCATGGCTGTTTCTTATTGCTGCACTTCCATTAGTAGACAATCCACCCGATGGTTCTACCCCTTTTACATTAAAAGCTGTTTCTGGAACAATTCCGAACCAACGCAAAGCTGTCCCAGCAGCATCACCTGTTAAAGTAAGTTTATCTCCACGATAAAGTGTCACCTTTGTCGTATTGGTGATCATTTGCAACTTATAAGGACCCTTGGTCACCTCATCGTTCGAAATCGGCGTTGGTGTTTTTGTAACTGTAATCGGTGCACTCTTAGCTGACTCTGTTCCACCTGCTGGTGTTGAAGTAGCTGTGATCTCTCCTTCAGGAAGGCTGTTTGTAGGGTGAACAGTTGCTACACCTTTATCGTTAGCTACGGCTTCACCGATCACAACGCCATCTTTGTTGTAAAGTTTAACAGTTGAACCTGCTGGTGCTTTCACTGTTACATCAGCTGGAGTACTTGCTTTACCTGCCAAATCATTGACAATTTCTGGGGCTGATGCTGGGGCTGTAGTTGCGCCATCTACTGCTGGAGTAATTGGTTTTGATGGTTCTGGTTGTGGCTGTGGCTGTGGTTGTGGTGCTGGAGTCTCCTCTTTTGGAGCTTCTTCAACGTTACGTGATTGCCATCCTTGAAGACTTGAGTAGCTACCTTCTTGCATGTTAGAGATAACTCGAGCTGTTGTTCCAGCTTTCATATCTTTGTTCAAGGTCAAGTTGATTGTTGAGTAGAACTTACCATCTTCACTTGAAGCAACACTTGCAAGTGCACTGCTTGAAGAGTTTACTTGCCATTTACCTGGAACAGCATCACGTTTGAGTCCAACTTCTTGCGCCTTGCCATCTTTATCCGTGAATTGGAAGTAAGCTGCTCCTGCATCGTGTGGCACTTTCAAGGTAACGTTTCTATCATTTTCAACAAGATTATTCTGTTGTTTTGATTTAGATGATGGTACGATCTCTGAGTGACCGAGAGAGATATTTACAGGTGTAGCAGCACTTTCTTGACCATTAACTGTTTGGGTAACGCTAATGTTATCCCCAGTAACTAACTGTGGACCACCAGAAACGCTACTATTCAAACCAAAATCAAGTGGGAATGACCATTGTCCGTTTTGTGCAACTTGGGTTTGCTTAGCAGTTTTACCATTGCTCTTGAGATTGATGATAGCACCTGGCTTACCTGTACCTGAGATTGTCGTATCTGTAGAAGCTACAGTAGGCACTGTAATCGTGTCATTTGTTTGGGTGTAGGTATTGTTGACTCCTGGTTGTGGTGCAAGTCTTGATGAAAGATTGATACCGACTTCTGGGAAGTCTGAAGTACGATTTTTAACAGCTGATGAACCATTCATCCCACCATTTTCTAGTGAGTTTTTTACAATAGCTGTTGCAAAACGAGCAAACAGATTGTGGTTGGTACCTTTAGTCACTACTCTATAGGTAAGCGAATCAGGAACCGCATAACCAATGCCACCGCTATAATCAGACGCCAAAGCTTTGTGATTGCTCATAGGAGGGAGCTTCCCAAAATCTTTTTCAACGTAATACTCCTCTTTCAGACGTCCGGCGTGAGGACCACGATCTATGACAGTAATACTTTCGATGGTATCGTCTGATGCGACCACCAATCCAGCAGATGGGTGATTCTTATGAGTCGGTATAACATTGATTTTCCAAGTTGTTTTGTCTCCATCAACACTGTATTGAATAGAGGTGAACTGCTTAACTTGGTTATTATTGTTTGCAAATTCACCTTCAGCGACTGATCCGTCAACTGAACGGTATGCTGCACGTGAACTTAGATCACGTTTCCCTCTTGAACGGACTGGTTCAGCTGGTGCGACTGGTTCAGTTGCCGCTTCCGTTACTTCTTCAACTTTAGCTTCAGTGGCTACTGCTGTTGCTTTTTCTTCTTTGGCAGCAAGTTGAGCTACTGCCTCTTTGAGACTAGCGACTGCTGTATCCACTTGGTCTTGGCTAGCTTCTGCATTTGCCAAAACATTTTGTGCTTGTTCAAGTGCTGTGTTCAAGCGAGAAAGAGAGTCTTCTGTCTTTCCTGCTTTGTCCAAGCCTTTTACTTCTTCGACCAACTGGGTCAAAGCTTCTTTGTTAGCTGTTTTAGCAGTAGTGTTTTCCGCTACCACTGCTTTTTCAACTGTTGCTGGCTGAGTCTCTGCCACAGCAGCAGGAGCTTCATAAGTCCCCGTTTCTCCACCATATCCAGGCTTAGCCTCTTTAGCTTTTGAGCCACTCTCAACTGTAAATTCCGATGCTGTGTCTGCATGGACTGTTTGAGTAGCTAAGCTAGCTCCGACCGCAAAAACAAGCGAACAACCAAAAAGGAAATGTTTTCCTTTTTTAATCATACGCCAGTTCTTCTGCTCTGCATTTTTACGATTAAAATACATTCTTATCTCCTATTTATTTTTTATTAGAGTCGCATGTGTTTTACATACATTGCTATTATAAAATATGGTATCAACATAGTCAAGTTTTTTGCTCCTTTTAGAAAAAAAAAAAACATTTGATGCAAATCATTTCCAAATTTTCGATTTTTTTAGTAAAATTATTATAAAAATTGGTAATTTATAAACGAATTTTAAAAATTTTTTCCGAAAACATGCTATAATAGAGAAAAGCCCTGATAATTTTTTTATCTTTTTTTGTTTATAATACTTTATATTTTCAAGGAGTATTTCCCATGAGAGAACTATTATCTCACAAAGAACAGAGACAATTAAAAATTCTAGAATACTTATTTGAGAACCAAGAATGGATTCATATCGACACCTTGGCTGATATTCTAGATTTGAATGGACGCATCATCAAAAGCGATATTAAAGAAATGCGCGAGCAACTTTCTTGTTTTGATATTCTATCATCAACCGCTGGTATCAGACTGACGAACGAACAGAACTTTGGTATTGAGCGGATTTATAGACACATTTTGCAAGAGTCTGTTAATTTTCAGGTACTCAGAGCTTTCTTCCTATTAGAAGAACCATTTACTTTCGAGCACCTAGTCCAAACGCTTGATATTTCTCTTCCCTCACTTCGTAAAAAGGTTGCTGAAATCAATAATATTTTGCAATCAAAGTATAAATTCAAGCTCAAGGTGACGCCTATTTCAATTATTGGAGACGAAAGAGACATTCGCTTCTTTTTTGCCCAATATTTCCATGAAGCCTATGGTTTCTTCAAATGGCCATTTCATATGTCTTCTGAAGATGTAGATGAGTTTGTGACTTTTTTTGTCAAGGTCACAGGCTATCCTATCACCTACCAAAATCTGTTTCAGCTGAAGACACAAATTGCAGTCAATCTCCATCGAGCAAAGATTTTACCGAGACCTAAAGGGGAAATCGAGTCTGACTTTCTTCATCCTATTTTTAGTCAACTTTCAAACTTCCAGCAGGAGTTGCAATCTCTTGGTGATCGTCTTGGAATCACGCTCGACTTTCCAACTATTGACCAAATTTTCAGCTCCTATACTCAAGAGGGAATTTTCTTCACGGTTGAAGATTTCCTAGAAGCACGGAAAGACAATGAGAAAGTCGACCACTCCTATCACTCAGCTCGGGATGTCCTAGACAATCTTACCCGACAGTTTGATGTCCACTTTTCAAATACCGATCAATTGATTTGGCACTTGCATAACACTGCATTTCTAGAACGTCAAGAAATCAACTCAGAATCTATCATTTCTCATAACAAATCTTATGCACTGAATAAGATTAAAAAGTTCTTCCCAGATTTTTATGAAGCTGCTAGTTTTGAAATGATGCGCTATAAGTCTAGCTTGGGACAAAAGGAGCAACTTCACGCTGTAATCCATCTAGTCTATACTCTTTTAACCCACGCAACTGATCTAATGGAACAACTCCTAAAGCACCAAACCAAGGTTCGTGTTCTTGTTTTGAGTGAGTTTGACTTTGCCCATCCTCAGGCTTTGATTTCACTCTATCAATTTTACACCTCTAGAAACATCCACTTTGAAACATGGGATAAAGCGACACTCAATGTCAATGAAATCATGGAAGCGGGTTACGATGCCATCATTACCAACTTTGATATTGAAGGATTGGTTCATCCGAAACTCATGAACGTCGGTCGCATGGCTAATCTACAAGTCGTCAATGAACTCAATACTCTTTCCATTAGTAAACTTTAAAAAAGCCTCTGTTTTATAACCAAGTAAGCAGACTAAAACATATACAAACGCATAATGTCAGTTATCTTAAAAACTTGATATTATGCGTTTTTATACTCTTCGAAAATCTCTTCAAACCGC
>NZ_KV804994.1:0-36783 GCF_001811505.1 Streptococcus sp. HMSC034E03 | reverse complement strand
CTTCGAAAATCTCTTCAAACCGCGTCAACGTCCATCTGCAACCCCAAAGCAGTGCTTTGAGCTGACTTTGTCAGTTCTATCCACAACCTCAAAGCAGTGCTTTGAGCAACCTGCGGCTCTCTTCCTAGTTTGCTCTTTGATTTTCATTGAGTATTACTTTCAACAATGGATTCGCACTTGTCGATAAATTTTTGCTCATTTACAATAATTTTGTTGTATGATAGATTAAATATAAAACACTATAGTAGATTGAAATAAGGTATGAACAATTCGATTAGGAAAGTCAAACTAATTTCTAGAAATATTTTTAGCAGCCGTTATGTACTATTCTAGATTCAATCTACTATAATTTTGTTGTGTAGCAGATTGAATAAAAAACACTATAGTAGATTCAAATAAGGGATGAACAAATAGATTAGGAAAGTCAAACTTATTTCTATAATGTTTTAGAATTCGTGGCGTACTATTCTAGATTCAATATATTATGCATTGTGAATTCTAAAAAATTGCTAGAAATTGACTTAACTTCTCTAGTAAATTTGTTCAGATTTTATTTAACTATAACCTATCTATTTCAGTCTAACAAAAAACTTTTCCTTGCTTTGCTAGAATATAGCAAGATCTACTGATTAGCTGGTCAATTTCAATGTTTATACTTAGGCTAGGATATTTCTTCAGTAGACTATCAACAAAAAGGGGCTTTTATTTTAATGGAGGATGATTTTTCACCTAGTCTGATTTCTCACCTACAAAACAAAAGAAAACGATTGCATAAAATTTTACTCCATGCTATACTAGGATAGAAATAAATGATAGGAGAGTGTCTATGAAAAACACGTCATCTCAACCAGATAAAAAAATGATTTACAGCATCCGTTCTCTGAAAAACGGAACTGGCTCTGTCCTTATTGGAGCAAGCTTTATCCTCCTTGCCTTAACAGCACCTTCTGTATCTGCAGCTGAAACTAGTCTTGGCACACAAGAAAATGTAAGCGCTATTAGTGCAGGCCCAGTTACTACAGAAACCAGCCAAGCTGAGGAAAAAATGCCTATTTTGGCTCCAAAAGATGCAAACGCTTCCCTCGAATCTAAAACATCTGACTCAGTAGCAGTTTCTGAAATAACTACAACTGAAGCTACTCCAAACCTTCCAAACAACAAAGACGAGAAAACAGAAGTATCCAGTCTAGCCGCTGAGAAAGCTTCGCCAGCAGACACTGTATCTGAAACACCAATTGAAGACAACTACTTCCGTATCCATGTCAAAAAACTTCCTCAAGAAAACCAAGATTCGCAAGGTCTTTGGACTTGGGATGATGTCGAAAAACCATCTGAGAACTGGCCAAATGGCGCCCAGTCTTTCAAGGATGCCAAGAAAGACGACTACGGCTACTACCTAGATGTCAAACTAAAAAATGAGCAAGCCAAGAAAATCAGCTTCCTCATTAACAATACCAAAGGGGACAACCTTACTGGAGATCGTTCAGTAGAGCGCCTCTCTCCAAAGATGAATGAAGCTTGGCTAGACGAGGACTACAAAGTCCACAACTACCAACCTCAGCCAGCGGGAACGATCCGCGTCAACTATTTCCGCACCGATGGCAACTATGACAAGAAATCTCTCTGGTACTGGGGAGATGTGAAGACTCCAAGCAATGGTGAATGGCCTGACGGTACAGACTTTACTGCAAGTGGAAAACATGGACGCTACATCGACATTCCGCTCAATGAAGCCGCCAGAGAATTTGGATTTTTACTATTAGATGAGAGCAAGAAAGGCGATGATGTGAAAATCAGAAAAGAAGATTATAAATTTACTGACCTGAAAAACCACAGTCAAATCTTCCTTAAGGATGATGACGAAACAATCTACACCAACCCTTACTATGTGCATGACATCCGTATGACTGGTGCCCAACATGTGGCTAAGTCCCGTATTGAAAGCAGTTTTTCTACCTTGGTTGGGGCTAAAAAAGAAGACATCCTTAAACATTCCAACATCACTGACCACCAAGGGAATAAAGTGGCTATCTCCGATGTTACAATCGATGAAGCAGGTAAGAAAGTAACTTACATCGGTGATTTCTCTGACACTCAAAACCCATATACAGTCGCCTATGATTCAGACCATTTTACAACTCGTTCAAACTGGCGTCTCAAAGATGAGACTTACAGTTACGATGGCCCACTCGGTGCAAATCTTAAAGAAGATGGTAAACGTGTTGATCTGACTCTTTGGTCTCCAAGTGCCGATAAGGTTTCAGTTGTCGTCTACGATAAGAAAGATCCTGAAAAAGTGGTCGGAACCGTCGCCCTTGAAAAAGGAGAAAAAGGAACCTGGAAACAAACTCTGAATGAAAACTCTGGTCTTGGCATCAGCAACTATACTGGCTACTACTACCACTACCAGATCGAGCGCCAAGGCAAGACTGTCCTCGTACTTGATCCTTACGCTAAATCTCTGGCAGCTTGGAACAGCGATCTAGCCAAAACAGACGCTGCCCATAAGGTTGCTAAAGCTGCTTTTGTGGATCCAGCAAAACTTGGACCTCAAGACCTGACTTATGGTAAGATTCATAACTTCAAATCTCGTGAAGATGCTGTTATCTACGAGGCTCACGTTCGTGACTTCACTTCAGATCCTGCCATCGCAAAAGATTTAACTAAGCCATTTGGTACTTTTGAAGCCTTTATCGAAAAACTTGACTACCTCAAAGACCTGGGCGTGACCCACATCCAGCTCCTTCCAGTCTTGTCATACTACTTTGTCAATGAATTGAAGAACCATGAACGCTTGTCCGCCTATGCTTCAAGCGATAGCAACTACAACTGGGGTTATGACCCTCAAAACTACTTCTCCTTGACTGGTATGTACTCAAGCAATCCTAAGGACCCAGAAAAACGTATCGCAGAATTTAAGAACCTTGTCAACGAAATCCATAAACGTGGCATGGGTGCTATCTTAGACGTAGTTTACAACCATACTGCCAATGTTGATATCTTTGAAGACCTTGAGCCAAACTACTACCACTTCATGGATGCAGACGGAACACCTCGTACTAGCTTTGGTGGTGGTCGTCTAGGAACAACCCACTACATGTCTAAACGCGTCATGGTAGACTCTATCAAGTATCTAGTTGAAACCTACAAAGTAGATGGTTTCCGTTTCGATATGATGGGAGATCATGATGCAGCTTCTGTCGAAGAAGCTTACAAGGCTGCACGCGCCCTCAATCCAAATCTCATCATGCTTGGTGAAGGTTGGAGAACCTATTCTGGTGATGAAAATATGCCTACTAAAGCTGCTGACCAAGATTGGATGAAACATACCGATACTGTCGCTGTCTTTTCAGATGACATCCGTAACAACCTCAAATCTGGTTATCCAAACGAAGGTCAACCTGCCTTTATCACAGGTGGAAAACGCGATATCAATACCATCTTTAAAAATCTGATTGCTCAACCAACCAACTTTGAAGCAGATAGCCCTGGAGATGTGATTCAATACATCGCAGCCCATGATAACTTGACCCTTTTTGACATCATTGCCCAATCAATCAAAAAAGACCCAAGCAAGGCTGAAAACTATGCGGAAATCCATCGTCGTTTGCGCCTTGGAAATCTCATGGTCTTGACAGCTCAAGGAACTCCATTTATCCACTCTGGTCAGGAATACGGACGTACCAAACAATTCCGTGACCCTGCTTACAAGACTCCAGTAGCAGAAGATAAGGTTCCAAACAAATCTCACTTACTTCGTGATAAGGATGGGAACCCATTTGACTATCCTTACTTCATCCATGATTCTTATGACTCTAGCGATGCTGTCAACAAGTTTGATTGGACCAAGGCAACTGATGGAAAAGCTTATCCTGAAAATGTCAAGAGCCGTGACTACATGAAAGGTTTGATTGCACTTCGCCAATCTACAGATGCCTTCCGACTCAAGAGTCTGCAAGATATCAAAGACCGTGTCCAACTCATCACTGTCCCAGGCCAAAATGGTGTGGAAAAAGAAGATGTAGTGATTGGCTACCAAATCACTGCTCCGAATGGAGATATCTACGCAGTCTTTGTCAATGCGGACGAAAAAGCTCGTGAATTTAACTTGGGAACTGCCTTTGCCCACCTCAGAAATGCTGAAGTTTTAGCAGATGAAAACCAAGCAGGACCAGTCGGAATTGCCAACCCGAAAGGACTTGAATGGACTGAAAAAGGATTGAAATTAAATGCCCTTACAGCTACTGTTCTTCGAATCGCACAAGGTGGTGCCATCGTTGCCCCAGCTGTGGAAGAAAAACCAGAATTTGATCTTTCTAGCTTGAATGTCGAACAAGAACAAGGTCAAGCCCAAAACCTAGCAGCAAATCCTGAAACCCAAGAAACTGCTGCAGAGGCTCTTTCTCAGAAAGTCCTTCCAAACACTGGAACTGAGAGCAAATCTCTTCTTACTCTTGCAGGAATCAGCCTCCTAGCCCTCCTTGGACTTGGTAGCTTCCTCAAGTCAAGAAAGGAACAATAAAAGCAAGGACTCTATAAATCCAGCAACTTGATAGAAAAACATGTAAAAAGAGGCTGGGAGAAAAGTCTTTAAAATCAGAAAAACGCATATTATTCAGATGTTTAAAAAACTTGATAATATGCGTTTTATTGTGGAAAGATTTATACTCAATATTCTACTAAAATTATGTTTGTGTCTCGCCTCTTCAAATTTAAAAAAGGTTCATTTTGATCAATTTGTTTCAATCTCTTTCTTTTACTAGAGAAAATAAAAAAACTCTTAAAAATAGCATTATGTCCGCATTTCCAAGAGTTTTTACTATATAGTATCCAACCTCTATAAGGGCAATTTTTTATTACTGATAGGGTATGTCTACGTTCTGCCTCTTTCTAGAAGCTCTTATTTCTCTATCCTTGCTTCTGCATCTGCCACCACTTGAGCAAGACTGGTTTGGCTCAGCTCCTGCTCCATGGCTAGCTGAATCTTTTGTAATTTTTCATCTAAAACCCCGTGGATATTTGCGCCAACTGGACAGGCTGGATTGGGATTATCATGAAAACTAAAGAGTTGTCCAGTTTTTCCAAGGCATTCGACCGCTTGATAAATATCCAAGAGACTGATATCCTCAAGATTTTTGATAATCTCTGCTCCACCAGTTCCACGCGCAACTGAGATCAACTCCGCCTTTTTCAGTTGAGATAAGGTCTTACGGATAATGACAGGATTGACTCCAACGCTACTAGCTAGAAAATCACTAGTCACCTTGCTTTCCTTCCCTTTTAGGGCAATGATTACCAACATATGTGTCGCAATGGTAAATCGACTTGAAATTTGCATAAGGTTCTCCTTTTTTCGTCAGATTAGTTCCTTCTTTTCTTAAGTTTATTATATCTCTTCTAGTTGTAATGTCAAGAGTTACCACTAAGCCAGTCATCCAACTCTGCATCATGCCCTTGACTTTGGGCAATTTCATGAAGTAATTCCTGATTATGAGTATGGTGAACCCCATTAACCAAGCTTTCATAATAAACTTGGTAGTATGGTAAATTCAAGTCTTTAGCTAGCTGTAATTCTGCCTCAATATCATAATCGACCCGACGAAAATCGATATCTCTCAAGCCTTTTTCATCAAACTCTAAAATCATGTACTGAGCACGTAAGTCCTTGCGTAAATTCTTAGATAAAAAGAAGGGTTGACCAATGGAACCTGGATTCAGGATAAGCTGTCCACCACTACCATACCGAAGAAACTGTTGATGGATATGCCCGTATATGGCAACATCGCAGTCTGGATTGGTGACAAGACGGTCAAAGTCCTCTTGCTTACCAAGATGAATCAGCTCTCTTCCCCAGTTTTTATCAGGCAAGTGATGACTAATCCCTAGCTTCAGATCTCCAAACTGGCGATGCACTTGCAAAGGATAGTCCTGCAGTGCCTCAATCTCTTGGCTACTAATTTCTTCCATAATATACTGACACTGGCGCAAGAGATAGCGATGGCTCGGTCTGCTTTCATCTAACTTGCGATGACAGGCTCGCCAAAGACTATCTTCCCAATTTCCCAGAACTCTAAGAGTAATGGGTAAAGTGTCCAATCTCTGGAGAATATTTTTTCGTCCTGTTCCAGGCATGAGGATATCTCCTAAGAGCCAATACTCATCAACCCTCGCCTTCTGGGCATCTGCCAGAACAGCCTCTAAGGCTGTTATATTGCCATGTATATCCGATAATACTGCGATTTTTGTCATATCTCTTCCTCTTAGCTTTTCTAGTTTTATTATAACAAACTCCAAGTCAAAGTCAAAAAGCATCTATATTCCTATCGTTTTTTACTTTACTTTTTTAGTGAAAAGGAATACAATGAAGGTAATAAGAATGAGGAGGTTTTTGCTATGACACAACGTTATGAAAATATCATGGTAGCAGTTGACGGTTCTAAGGAAGCTGACTTGGCTTTCATCAAAGGGGTTCATTCAGCACTGCGTAACCAAGCAAAACTAACTATTGCTCATGTCATTGACACACGTGCTCTTCAAAGCATCTCAACATTTGATGCTGAAGTTTACGAAGAATTGCAAGTAGAGGCCAACGATTTGATGGCAGAATATGAAAAGCGTGCAAGAGATGCTGGTCTCACAGACATAAAAGTTGTTATTGAGATGGGTAACCCTAAAACTCTCTTAGCTAAAACAATTCCAGACAAAGAAAAGGTTGATTTGATTTTGGTTGGAGCAACAGGGCTCAATGCTTTCGAGCGCCTGCTAGTTGGTTCTTCATCAGAATATATCCTACGCCATACCAGCGTTGACCTTCTCGTCGTTAGAGATAAGGACAAAACTTTGTAATAAAAAAGAAATGAGGTTGGGATTGTTCTCCTAACCTCATTTTTTTATATAATAGATTGAATTAAGATGCGAACAAAGAGATTGGGAAAGCCAACTTGATTTCTAGAAGTTTTTTTAGAATCTGTAGTGTACTATTCTAGATTCAACCAACTATAAACTGTTGATGTCGTAGTTGGAGCTAGGAAATAAAAACATCATTCCCGGCTTCCTTTCCTACCGCCTATTTCTTATCGGCTCTTTCCTTGTGGCGTTCATAGGCCTTTATCTGGCGCTCAATTTCCTTTTTAATGGCTGGTTCTGGAGCGTATTTTTCTTCCCAGTCATCTGGTTTTAGGATTTTGTGGGTCACTGGGTCAAAATGAGCTTTTCCATCAGGGAACATTTTACCCATATTGGCTTGATGGACAATATCAAAAATCCGTTCTGGATCCACCCCCATCAAAACAAAGCTACCATAGGTGAAGTATAGGGTGTCAATCAAGGCATCTACTTGCCCAACCAAATCTTGCTTAGCAGGCGTTTTCTTAGCAACTTTCTCTGCTGCTTGATCAAGAGCTTGGTGTAACTGTCCTACTGCCTGTTCAAAATCTTCTTCAGAAGGACTGGCAGCTCGAATAAATTCTACCAATTCTTCAATCTTAAAGTCCGCACGATGAGTTGCCCCTTCTAAATCCCAAGCCTTTGGTTCTTCCTGAGTTCGTTCATCCATCATGTGGTGGAAGGTCTTGACCTTATTGAAATGATAGTCACGGCTGACAAAGACTTTTTCTGAAGCCAAAACACCAAAGTGTTCCAAGGCCTTGTGAATCCCATCTTGCTGGTTGCTGGTTGTGATATGCTTCGCCACTTCCTTGACACTACTACTACCATTGCCCATAGCGACTGACATCCCAACACCCGCCAGCATCTCTAGGTCATTGTCCGAGTCACCAAAGGCCATGACTTGATTGAGATCAAAACCATACTCTTTTCCGACTCGGCGAATACCTTCTAGCTTGGAATTTCCTTGATTTATGACATCGGCCGCAAAAGGATTACTACGAGTCAATTTCAAGTCTTGAAAATCAGCTGCTGCTTTCTCAGATTCTTCTGGTGTCATTAGCATCAAAACTTGATAAATTGGCTGATTCATCAACTGGAGCAGATCTTCTTCCTTCTGAGGAACGACCTTACTCACCATTCGATTAAAGGAATGACTAACTGTACGAGTCAACATAGAGGGGACAAAACGACTCACTCTTTGCGAAAAAGAACCTAGGCCAAAAGACATGATTTTCGAACCCAGCATGGCATCCTTGGTCCCCAACGCAATTTCCTTGCCCTCTTTTTTAGCATAGGCTATCAACTGCCGTAAATGAGATTTGGAAAGAGGACTTGTAAACAAGACTCTGTCTTTATTAAAGATATATTGGCCGTTATAAGTTACAGCAAAATCCAGATCTAAATCTTCCATTAAATCCTTAACAAAAAAAGGTCCTCGTCCTGTCGCTACTCCAACAAGCACTCCCTGTTCCTTCACAATCTTAATCGCGTCCTTAGTGGATTTCAAAACACTCTTGCGATCGTTGACTAGTGTTCCATCGATATCAAAAAAAACAGCTTTGACTTCCATCCTACCTCATTCTCCCCTTTTGTGATACAATGATTATACCACATTTCAGAAAGAGTGAGTAAATCATGCTTAAGAAAATCCTTGTTTTACATACGGGTGGTACTATTTCCATGCAAGCCGATGACTCTGGCGCTGTTGTAACTAGCCAAGAAAACCCTATGAATCATGTATCCAATCCACTTGAAGGAGTTGAAGTCCACGCCCTCGACTTTTTTAATCTGCCAAGTCCCCATATTAAACCCAAGCATATGCTGGCCCTCTATCAAAAAATCAAAGAGGAGGCTGATCATTATGACGGTTTCGTGATTACACATGGGACAGATACCTTGGAGGAGACTGCCTATTTCCTCGATACCATGGAGGTTCCTCACAAACCGATCGTACTAACAGGGGCCATGCGTAGTTCCAACGAACTCGGAAGCGATGGTGTCTACAATTATCTCAGTGCCCTACGCGTAGCGAGTGACGATAAAGCTGCTGATAAGGGTGTCTTGGTCGTGATGAATGATGAAATCCACGCTGCTAAGTATGTGACCAAGACGCACACGACAAATGTTAGTACCTTTCAAACGCCGACCCACGGCCCTCTTGGGCTCATCATGAAACAGGAGATTCTCTACTTCAAAACAGCTGAACCCCGTATTCGTTTTGACCTTGATAGGATCCAGGGCTTGATTCCAATTATTCCAGTCTATGCTGGCATGACAGAAGAACTCCTTGATTTGCTTCCTGTTGACCAGCTAGATGGTCTTATTATCCAGGCCTTTGGTGCTGGAAATGTTCCCAAGGAAACATCACAAAAATTGAACGCCCTTATCCAAGAAGGACTCCCAATCGCCTTGGTTTCTCGTTGTTTTAACGGGATTGCTGAACCTGTTTATGCCTATGAAGGCGGTGGCGTTTGTCTACAAAAGGCTGGTGTATTCTTTGTCAAAGAGCTCAATGCTCAAAAGGCTCGTCTCAAACTCCTCATTGCTATCAATGCTGGCCTTAGAGGAGAGGAATTACGAGCCTATATGGAAGGATAATACTCTTCGAAAATCTCTTCAAACCTCGTCAACGTCGCCTTGCCGTAGGTATGGTTACTGACTTCGTCAGTTTCATCCACAACCTCAAAGCAGTGCTTTGAGCAACCTGCGGCTAGTTTTCTAGTTTGCTCTTTGATTTTCATTGAGTATAAAAAAGTCGGTGAGATAGAAATTACTAGATCAAGTCTTGTTTTCTAGTCACCCCCGCAAGCCTTCTACCATCAACTTGATGCTTGAACTATTGACCAAAAAGTTTCTGCTACTAAAAAGCGAGGTCGGGATTTTTATCCCGACCTCTTTTTCTTATTCTTTTCGAGTTGAACGGCGTTCAATCAAACCATGTGGTAGGAGAACTTCACGTTCTTCTAACTCTTCCTTGTGCATAATCTTAGTCAACATACGCATACTAATGGCACCAAGGTCATACAAAGGTTGAGCAATGGTTGTTAGATTTGGACGAGTGTAGCGCGCGATTTGTGAATCATCACTGGTAATAATTTCGAACTCTTCTGGTACAGAAATTCCTTTATCAGAAAGACCGTTCAAAACACCTGCCGCTAATTCATCGCCTGTTACAATCGCTGCTGTTGCTTTAGAAGAAATCAAGCGTTCTGCCAAGGCATAACCATCATCATAACGGTATTTTGATTCAAAAACAAGACCTTCACTGTAATTAATTCCCGCTTCTTTCAAAACATCTTTGTAACCAGATAAGCGAATCTTGCCATTAATATCATCCACTAATGGTCCACTAACGAAGGCAATTTTTTTATTTCGTTTCAAGAGATGGCGGACTGCATCAACAGTAGCATGTTTATAGTCAATATTGACACTTGGAAGTTGGTGTTCTACGTCCACTGTTCCTGCAAGAACCACAGGTGTGCGTGAGCGTGAAAATTCTGAGCGAATCTTCTCAGTTAAATGATAACCCATGAAGATAACGCCATCCACCTGTTTAGAAAAGAGAGTATTGACCACAGATACTTCCTTTTCATCATCCTCATCACTGTTAGCAAGGACGATGTTGTATTTGTACATTTCCGCGATATCGTCAATCCCTTTAGCAAGGGTAGAGAAATAAGTGTTTGTGATATCTGGAATAACAACTCCAACTGTTGTTGTTTTCTTGCTTGCTAGACCACGAGCTACTGCATTAGGGCGGTAGTCAAGACGATCAATGACCTCTAGTACTTTTTTACGGGTGTTTTCTTTGACGTTCTTATTGCCATTGACAACACGACTGACAGTTGCCATTGACACTCCCGCTTCTCGGGCAACGTCATAAATTGTTACTGTATCATCTGTGTTCATTCCGTTTCCTTTCTACTTTGAAAATTTTGTTTTCATGACTCCACTGTTTCCATTTTACCACTAATTGTAAGCATTTTCAAGCATTTGATGAAGATTCGTTGAAAAAATTTCAAAATCATTCTCATCTTTTTAAAGGTAGTTGACTTTTCTTGATTTTTCTAGCAGTTTGCAGTATGATAATAAAAAAATCAATTAGGAGATAGGAATGGCTTTTACAGATTCTCATAGACGATGCGCTAGTTTCGGTGTAGTGACCAATTTACCCGACGATGTTATCGATTCAATCTGGTATATAATCGATCATTTTTTAAAGCATGTTTTTGAACTAGAAGATGAGCTCGAATTTCGACTTTTAAACAATGATGGTTCCATCACTTTCCGTTTTTCAAGTCAACACCTTCCGACTACGATTGACTTTGATTTTAATCATCCCTTTGATCCACTCTACCCACCAAAAGTTCTGGTGCTAGATATGGATGGCAAGGAAACTATTCTCCTCCCTGAAGAAAATGATCTATTTTAAAAAACTCTAGTCTCCTCTGTAAATACTTCGGAAACTAGAGTTTTCTTATTTTTTCAATTCTTGATACAAGTGACGAATTGGTTGTCCCAAGACTGGATGGATGAAATGCGGAGCTATTTCTTGGAGTGATTCTAGGACAAAGAGGCGTTCAGCAATATAAGGATGAGGCAAAATGAGGTCGTCTGTATAGATGATCTGGTCCTCGACAAAGAGCAAATCTAGGTCAATCAAGCGAGGTCCCCAATGCACCTCTCTGATCCGTCCTATCTCTGCCTCAATAGCTAACAAGGTTTCTAACAAGATTGGAGCAGACAACCAGGTTTCCACTTCAATGACTTGATTGGCAAAGCTATCCTGCTCCACACCACCCCAAGGCTCGGTCGTCAAGACACTAGACTCTTTGAGAATGTGGATGCCACGAGCTTGCATTTGGTCAATCGCTTGCTGGAGATTAGCCGTCTTAGCCCCCATATTGCTTCCTAAAGCAATAAAGGCAAGCTGTTTGCGACGGTGGATGGTTACTGAACAAGTATCCAGCGGTAGATGGATAGGTGCCCAAGGTTTTTTTAGTTCCAGCTCAATCTCTTGAACGAGAGGGTAGGTCTCAAAAGTACGCTCTACTAGTTTGTAGGCTACTGTTTCAATCAAGTCTTCAGTATTTTCCTGAAACCATGTCGTCCATTGCTGGCAAAGTTCTCCGTAATGGACAGAAGCAGTTAAATCCAAGTCTGTCGCAGCCTTGGTCATATCATAGGATAGGGTGGCTGAAACGACAAACTTCTGCCCCAGTTCCTTCTCACTAGGAAAGAGTCCATGAAAGGCGAAAATTTCTAGGTCTTTAATTCGCAGTTGATCCATAACTAGTCCTTTCTAGAAAAATCCGCTTAACGCGGATTTTTTAAAGTCCCATGAGACGATAAGCTTGATCACGGAGATCCTTATCTGTCTCAAATAGACCACGAGCCACTGTTGTCAAGGTTGCAGTTCCTGGTTTTCGAACACCGCGCATACTCATACACATATGTTCTGCTTCAATGACAACGAAGGCTCCCTTGGCTCCCAAATACTCCATCAAGGCATCAGCCACTTCGATATTCAAACGCTCTTGAATCTGTGGCTTTCTAGAGTAGACTTCAACCGTACGGGCAAGTTTGGACAAACCTGCAACACGGCCATCTGGGATATAGGCAATGTGGGCACGACCATAAAATGGCAAGAAGTGGTGTTCACACATGGTATGGAAAAAGATATCCTTTTCCACTACCATATTATCATCGAGAATTTCAAAGGATTTTGACAAATGCTCCTCAGCAGTTTGCCCAAGACCTGAAAAAATCTCTTGGTACATACGAGCGACACGGGCTGGTGTTTCCTGCAAACCTTCGCGATTTGCATCCTCACCAACTGCCTCGATAATCATTTTTACAGCTTCTTCAATCTTTTGTGTATCCATTCTAATTTTTCCTCTCCATTAGGTAGGTTCTCACTTGGGCTAAAAAGTATAATGAGCCCGTGATAATCCTAACTGTTTTTTTCTCTTCATTTTCTGATAATTTTTTGTCTAGAAATTCCTGCCAACTTTGGTAGTTGAGATTTCTAGAATCAGCCATCTCTTTCAAGACTTTTTCATCCGTCGCCCGACTATCCTCAAAATGAGTTAGTGTAATCTTAGTATTGGAAAAAGTTTCTAGCAGGTCCAACATATCCTCCAAGGCCTTGGTTTTGATACAAGTAAAGAGGATTTCCTTCTGATAGTCCGTAAAGCGTTCTTTCAAGGTAGCCAACAAGGCCTTGATGGCATGAGGATTGTGGGCCCCATCCAAGATCATCAAGGGGTTCCTTGACACGACCTCCAGACGTCCCGGCCAACTTGTTTCTTCCAAAGCTTGAGCCACTAAAGCATTATCTGGCAATTCTCGACCAGTCTCTTGGCAATAAGTATCCAACAAAGTCAGCGCTATCCCTGCATTCTCTATCTGGTGCAAACCAAGCAATCCTGTTTGGAAACGACCCTGTCTGACTGAGCTTGAATAATCAAAGATTTCGCCCGTCTCCACACTCTCTTGATGGCTAACTTGGTAATCTTCCCCATAAGCAAGCCTAGAAGTTTGTTTCGCTTTCGCAATCTGGTCGATAACCGCCAAGGCTTCTGGGACAATGTGTCCTGTCACTAGAGGAACTCCTTGCTTGATAATCCCTGCTTTCTGCTCTGCTATGGCTTCCAAGCTATCCCCTAAAAGCGCTACATGGTCTAATCCGATAGTCGTGATGCCAGTCAAGATAGGTTGGCAGACATTGGTACTATCCAAAAGTCCGCCCATACCAACTTCCATGATCGCCACATCGACTTGCTCAGAAGCAAAATAATCATAAGCTATAGCAGTGATAATCTCAAATTCTGTCGTTCCTTGCAAGGTTTGAGCATGCTCTCCTTCAAGTAGTGAACGATAATCCACCATCAAGGACTCTAATCTTGCTTCTGGGATAGATTCCCCATTAATGGCAATCTGATCGGTATAATGAATCAGATAAGGAGAGCTAAAGACACCAACTCTTAGCCCCATCTTTTCCAACAGATTCTTCAAAAAGGCTATAGTAGAGCCCTTTCCATTGGTTCCACCAATATGGATAACCTTGAGTTTAAGATGGGGATTGCCACGTAAGGCTAATAGCTCCACCATCCTCTCCAGACCAAAATGCGGTTGATCTGTCCGGTAGTTTGCTATCCACTGGTTCGTTTCGTTTTTATTCATGTTATTTATATTGTTTCAAATCTAAATTTTCCGCATGGTCTGCCAGACGGATGGCTGATGCAACTTCGATTGCCATCTTGTGACTGGCTACATCATGCACGCGCACCACTTCTACACCCTGTCTAGCAGCAATGCTGGTCACATGAGCCGAAGCAATATCACGATTGCGGAAGCCAGCTTCAGTATCTGGACTTACTTCAAATCCATTTTCTTCAAGGATATTAATGACAAAGCGCTTACGAGAAACTCCTAAAAAGATAGGATAGCCCATTTTGTGCAATTTTCCAAGATCACGTAGGAGGATGAGATTTTCCTTTTTGGTCAAGCCAAAGCCAATCCCAGGATCCAGCATGATGTTTCCTTTCGAAATTCCTGTTTTTTCCGCTCTTGCTAGAGCACGGTCAAAGAAGGCTGTCATCAATTCTTCTACTGATAGTTGTTCAAAGTCTGCTAAGTCTTCCTTTGTAAAAGTCTCTCCAAATCCAAAATGAGGAAATATGAGTGAACTAGGGTGCTGAGGGCGTGCCATGACTGGATTAAACATGATGACTACCTGAGCTCCAGCCTTAGCAACCACCTCTGCCATCTTCTCATCACCCATGAGGCCTGTAATGTCATTGACTATATTGGCACCAGCCTGTAAAGCTGCTTCTGCCACCTGACTCTTCCAAGTATCGACCGAAATCAGAACATCACTTTCTTGACGAATAGCCTGAATGACTGGAACCACACGCTGGATTTCCTCTTCAATCTCAACATAGCTACTTCCAGGTCGAGTAGATTCTCCACCGATATCTAAGATAGTGGCACCTTCAGCCATCAATTTTCGAGCCTGTTTTAAGGCTTCCTCAATAGCAAAAAATTGGCCTCCGTCAGAAAAAGAATCTGGGGTGACATTGATAATACCGCAAATAGCTGTTTTTGTAGGATTCTCTCTTTTTTCCACGTTCATCACTCAAATTTCATTTAGATTGGTATTCCTCTATTTTACTGTTTTTTTTGATTCTGTCCAATTATCCCTCAGTACTCTTTAACTTTAAAAGAGCGCAAAAAAGGAGAACCTAAGTTCTCCTTTTTCTATATTCTTATTTTTCAGTCAATGCTGCAAGTCCTGGAAGAACTTTACCTTCAAGAAGTTCCATTGAAGCTCCACCACCAGTAGAGATCCATGAGAACTTGTCTGCACGTCCAAGGTTGATAGCTGCGGCAGCTGAGTCACCACCACCGATGATTGATTTAACGCCTGGTTGTTTCACGATAGCGTCCATCACACCGATTGTACCAGCTTGGAAGTCAGGGTTTTCAAATACACCCATAGGTCCGTTCCATACAACTGTTTTCGCACCAGTCAATGCTTCATCAAATTTAGCGATAGATTTTGGACCGATATCCAAACCAAGGAATCCTGGGTCTACTGCTTCACCTTCAGTGTCTTTCACTTCAGTGTAGTCAGCAAATGCGTTTGCTTCTTTTGAGTCAACTGGCAAGATCAATTTGCCGTTTGCTTTTTCAAGAAGAGCTTTCGCAACATCCAATTTGTCTTCTTCTACAAGTGAGTTACCGATTTCGATACCTTGTGCTTTGTAGAATGTGTAAGTCATACCACCACCGATAAGAACTTTATCAGCTTTTTCAAGCAAGTTTTCGATAACACCGATCTTATCTGAAACTTTTGAACCACCAAGGATAGCCACGAATGGACGTTCTGGAGCTTCAACAGCTTCTTGGATGTATGCAATTTCGTTTTCAAGAAGGAATCCAGCAACTGCTTTTTCAACGTTTGCTGAGATACCAACGTTAGATGCGTGTGCACGGTGAGCTGTACCGAATGCATCGTTTACGAAGATACCATCTCCAAGTGATGCCCAGTATTTACCAAGTTCAGGATCATTTTTAGATTCTTTCTTACCGTCAACATCTTCAAAACGAGTGTTTTCAACCAAAAGAACTTGTCCATCTTCAAGAGCGTTGATAGCTGCTTCCAATTCAGCACCACGAGTTACACCTGGAAGGAATGTAACTTCTTGACCCAATTTAGCAGCCAAGTCAGCAGCTACAGGAGCAAGTGATTTACCAGCTTTGTCTGCTTCTTCTTTTACACGTCCAAGGTGAGAGAAAAGAATCGCACGTCCACCTTGTTCAAGGATGTACTTGATAGTTGGAAGAGCTGCAGTGATACGGTTGTCATTAGTAATCACGCCATCTTTTACAGGTACGTTGAAGTCAACACGAACGAGAACTTTTTTCCCTTTCAACTCAACGTCTTTAACAGTCAATTTTGCCATTTGGAAAGACTCCTTAATTTTTTTTACGTGTTAATTATATCACAAAATCAATAAAAGAGATAGCAAAACCTTAAACTTTTATCTTGAAACAGGTCTCTCTAGTAAATTAAACTTACTCTTTACTCTCTGAGGAAATCCCTCACTGTTTTTATCTTCATCTATGGTATGTTACTCATTTATAGAGAAAGAGCTACTGTCTGGAGTTGTGTCTTTATTTTTTGAACTAACTCTTCAGAAACCGTTCAATTTTTAAAAATCTATTTTGAAAGTTTTGCATGGCGATAGAAAAACTCTCAGAAATATCAGCATCGCATTTCTAAGAGTTCAATCACTTTTGTTCAGTTTAATTTCAAATTAAAGACCTATCTGCATCTCTAATTAAACCTATCCTGATACTTCATATTAAACAACCATTGAAGATTGACAACGGGCTTAGATTGTACATCAAGTATGGGTTTAAGGGTCTCTCTAATCTCTCCTTTTATCTTTGTTTCATCAATTGTTGCAAGATCAATTTCTTTATACTCTTTATCGAGGGTCCACTCAAGCTCAAAATTCTTATCAAACTTATAGGACACATCGTTTTTATCACTGTAGCCATAACCTCCATCAAACTCACCAAAACTGGTAGGATTACCACTTGAATCGATAGAATTTTCGATAAATTTCGCTCCATCATCATAGCGAATACCTTCAATTTTCGGAGTATAAATCTCCCCCATGTTTTCAATCAACATGACTAAGTCGGGTTCTGTCCCCTCCTTATGAGGCATCCGTTGCGCATAATAGACTGAGTTAGATAGCAAATTGATTGTAGTAACAGCATACATACTCGCTCCTATGAATACTACTAAGCCAAGGCTCACTACTACAATGATTACAGCAATGACTACTTTTAACAATTTCATCGTCTTTTTCCTTTCCTATCCCCAAACCAATTCTTGATGAGAGTTACTTGAGAGTTACTAGAAATAACTCTATAAACAGACACAACCAAAAAAATTAAAAGCAGAACATGCAAACATTTCATTACAAGGTTTCTTATGGAGTAATAAAAATCTTAACACAAACATTCTAAGAATGCAAAAAGGCAGGAACCAAAAATGGCTCTTGCCTTTTAATACTATTATCTTGTCAGACGGTAATTTAGAAGTTCAACTCAATCTTCTTTTTTCTTTTGAGCGAGTAGTCCAAAGCCACCTAGAACTCCAACCAATCCAAGAGCTACTAGATTTGCATCTACTCCTTCACCTGTACTTGGAAGTTGTTTTCCTTCAGGTTTTTCAGATTGTGCTTCTGTTTTTGCTGGTTCCTGCTTAGCTGCTTCTACTACTGGAGCAGGTGCAAGAGATTTGTCAGTTTTGACATCCACTTTTGGACCAATCTCAACAATCTCAGTTACAGTTTCTTTGACAAGTTCTGTCCCCTTCAGACTGCGGTTCCCTTCTGCATCAACTTCTACAAGATTTCTACGAAGCCCTTCAACTCCGGCCTGAACAATTCGACGTTCTCCTGCTTGAAGGCTAGGATTTACTCTTTCTTCATGGCCGTATGCAACTTTTTCTTCTTCAATCACCAATGCTGGATTGCTAATTGTCAAATCTTTGACTCCATCTAGTGGCTGAACACGGCTTTCTACCTTCGTACCAACCTCAGTAATCTCTGCCACGGCTTCCTTGACGACTTCTGTCTTAAGAAGTGTGCGACTGCCTTTAGCATCTACCTCAATCAAGTGACGGATTTGACCAGCCTCACCTGCTTGAACCAGACGGCGTTCACCTAGTAAAAGCTCTCCTGTCGGACGCTCTTGGTGTTTGAAGGCTACGGCTTCTTCTTTCACTTCCAATTCTAGTTTTTCGAGAACAAGATTTCCAGAACCGTCCAATGGTTGAACACGGCTTTCTACCTTAGTACCAACCTCAGTAATCTCTGCCACTGCTTCCTTGACTACTTCTGTCTTAAGAAGAGTACGGTTGCCTTTGGCATCCACTTCGATCAAATGACGGATTTGTCCTTCTGCACCAGCCTGAACGACTCGACGTTCACCCAACAAGAGGTCTCCTGACGGACGTTCTTGACTCTCGAAGGCTTGAGTTTCTGTCTCAACCACTAATTCAGGTAGTGCTTCAACTGTTGGGGCAGTTTCGCCTTCTTCTAAGCTACCTACATGATGGCTTTCTTTAACAAGGAGTTTTTTATTGAGTTCTTCCTTGAGGTTGGCAAATGCTTCTGGAGTTGGATTTGTTGAGCCAATAAGAGTTTCTGCTTGAGCGATGATTGGATCGTCTGCATTTTTCTCACGAACTTTTCCTAGAAGAGTTTCAAGCTCTTCCTTAGCTGTTTGATAAACCTGTACACCATTCAAGTCAGCACCTGCTTGTTTCAAGTCGTTCAAGGCTTGGTTGACTGCTTCTTGACTAGCGTCGTGGTTTTCTAGGACAGCTTTTGCTGCTTCAATCTTCTCAACGAGAGCTGCTTGTTTTTCAGCATCCGCAAATGTATAAGCTGTCGTTCCTTTGCGTCCTTGAGCAGATGTGATTTCTTGTTTCAGATATTCGTCGTTGACAGCTGCTTTAGGTGATACTAGAACATCAAATTCGACAGTTTGTCCTTGATAGTGCAATTGGAGTTTTTGACGGCCTGTTTTTTGAGCATCATAGCCTGTAATTTCGACTCCTTGGTCTGTAAAGCTATGTTCTGTCTCAGTTTCATCATCATACAAGACCTTGAAGCGTCCCTCTGATAAGTCAAGAGCATCGCCTACCAAGTAATCAATTTTCGGTTGTTTGCTAATATACAAGGCTGCGACTTCTTTTGGACCAGCTTCTTCACCAGTCACTTGAACCTTGAAGCTTCCTGCAACTGGAAGACCAAGATAAGTTACTGTTAACTCTTGTTCACCATGATGGTGAGCATCATAGCCGTTAACAACTACACCTGCATGACTGAGGTTGATGACTTCATCTGCTTCTTCACCCTCATATTTGACACGGAGAAGACCACCTTTAAGATTCAATTCCTCACCAACTTGATAACTTGCCTTTTTAGGTGCTACTTCTAGGCTGACAGCCTTAATCTTTCTCTCATCCTGAGGAATAGTCACAGCAAGAGTATTACTGATTTCTTTACCTGGCAATTGTGTACGATAGTAAAGAAGGCTCGGACGTTTTTCAAAGCTCAATGGATCTGTCGCCAAATCTCCTCCAACTGCTGTATTTAAGGTAGCGATTGGAGTTTGTGAATCTGCCTTGTCATAAACTGTGATGGTAGCTCCAGCAGGAACTTCTGAGAAGCCAAGCTGAATCTTATTGTCCGTTAGGACACGCGCTGCAACTTTAGCCATTGGAATATTTTGGCTCTCCGTATCAAGAGTTTCATACATCTTCCAGTTATAGATACGAATGGCTTTCCATGGTGTTCCATTGTCAGATGTAATAACGTGCAAACGCCATTCTTGCGCCGTAATTGGGCTATCAAGGGTAATGTCTGAAACGTGAGCTCTATTGCCACGAACAGCCTTGGCTAGTTTCCATTCTCCAGCTTCATCCTTGTAGTAGAGGTCGAAGTCTTTGGTATTCATCAAACCATCGTTGACAGATTCTCCACCAGCACCAGCGTGGTCCATGACCCATCTAACGACACGGCGTGGTTGTGTCAAACGGATATCTACGCTACCACTCAACTGAGCAGAAGACCATTTGTCAGATAGGCTGGTGATCGTACCATTCAACATACCTTCGATGCCTTCGCCGCCTTCTGTGTCTGGGAAGGTACTTCCGATAACAGTTGCTCCTGGAACGATATTTTCTGCTAATGGTCTTGGAAGACTTGTGTCTTGGACAGTCATCCCCCAGTCAAAGTTTGTTGTTGCTGCTTCAGAACGAAGGCCATTCTTACCAACTGCGACAACCTTCAACTCTTGACTAGTACCAGTTGCACTAGCTGAACGGCTAACTTTTGGTAGGTAGATAGTAGTGGCAGATGAGCCTGTCAATAGGCGCCAAGCATCGCCATCCTTCTCATAAACTTCATAGAAATCAGCATCTTTATTTCCAGTAAATTGGACAATAGCTTCTGCTTCTTGGGCATTTTTCAGAGATTGCTTAGCTACTTTTAGAGCTGTTGGTGCTTGAGGAGCCTCTTGATTATCTGTTACAGTCAACTCACCCAAGTTAAATTGATAATCCTTAAGGGCAGCAGTATTTTCAAAAGTAAGCTTGATGCCATAAATTGTCTTACCTGCCAAGGCACTCAAGTCAAATTCATCTTTTGTCCAATCGTCAGATAGAGTCAGTTCTTTACGAGCATTCTCTCCACCATAAGTATAGTTTTTCTGAGTCGCAAACTCTACATAAACCTTGCTTCCCTTACCACCCTTATGGGCAACCCGAAGTTTTGTTTTATCTGTTACTTCCAGTTTTGTAGAGTAGAGACGAACATCTTGATTGGTATTTTCAGCTAAATCACCCGCAAACTTAAGTGAGTTACCACCATTGTAAGCATCTTCAAAGTCATAGTCAGCTTGAAGTTTAGCACCTGATGAAGTTTGCCACCAGCGCCATGTAGGCAAGATACCTGATACAGAACGATAGTTCCATTCAGAATCCTTAGAAACTTTGCCGTCTACAAACCATTTTTTACCATGTCCAGTGTTAAAGGATGTTGTGAAGCTACGTCCAACTGCTGGTGTGCGGTCAGCTACAAGGTTGGCAATCCCGTACCAGTCCTTGTCCTCTGGTTTTTGACCAGTTGGATCTCCTTGATAACCTGTAAAGAAGATGTTTTCATTCTTATGATAGTCTTCGCCTGTCTTACCAAGACTCGTGATAGTATCAGGAGCAAAGAGTCCAAGTGATAAGCGGAGCTTGCCATTTTCATCTAGAAGGGCATCCCATTTCACTTTTGTCTTGTAGGAACCACCTTGTTGCAATTCCAAACCTGCAAAAACATCATACTGACTACGTCCAAGCCATTTTGCCATAGTTACAGAGTAATCATTTTTCTCTTTGGTCCAGTTAAAATTGGCAAAGAAGTGATCCGCAGGAACCTTGTCTCCCTCTTTTTCCATGAATTGGTAATTGTATTCACCAAGTCCGTCTTCGTGATAACGACCATATTCATAGGTCATGGCGTCATACCAAGAATATTTGACTGGATGATTGACTTGAGCTGCATATTCCTTGGTATAGAGCATGAAGTCACGCATTTTCTTACCAAGAGGCGTCACGATATCACCTGTTGTTTCTTGGTTGATAAAGTAGCCGTCAAATCCATAATATTTGGCCAAATCAACCAACTTGCGAGCGATAGGGAATGTTCCGTCTTCGTCTTGTTGAAGGGCTGCAGCAAATTTTTCTTGGTCTGCAATGCTATTTGACCAGTTAAAGAATAAGGTACCCAATACAGGGACACCATTACGGTGACCAGCATCAATCACGTCCGGAGTTGGGACGAGCCCTTCCCAAAAGACCATGGAATTCAGGTACTGCCAGTAGTCAAAAGCGTAGGCTTTAAACTCTTCACCACCTACAGAAGCATGGTCTTTAGCCTTAGAGTTAGTGTTAGCAAGAGCTTCAACCTTAGCGTCCTTATTAGCTTTTTCGTTAACCACATATCCACGATAGCGCTTGGCTAGTTCTACTGAAGAGCGGTTAATAGCATCGTCTTCGCGAGCACCTGGTTCCCATTTCAACAAATCTTCCCATGTGTCAAACTTAATTTCTTTTGGTCGAAGACTTTTTTCTTCTTTCTTAGGAACGTCAGCGACAGTAGCTTTTTCTTCCAGCTTATTTTCTGTAGTTGCAGGCGTTTCTTCAGCCTTAGGCGTTTCAGCAACTGGATTAGTTGCTTCCTTATCAACTGCAGTCAATTGATCCAAGGTTGGCTTTTCTTCTGAAACAGGCTGCTCGCTTGTCTTGTCTTCCCTTGCTTCTAGCTCTTTCAATACTTCTGGTGCTGGTGTAGTTGCTTCTGCTGGAGTAGTGGTTGACGGTTGCTCCGAAGCTACTGCTGTTGTCCCCGTAGCATTTTCAGCAATAACTGCTTCTTCAGCTAAGACTGGTCCTGCAAATAGGATTGAACCAATCATCAAAGAGCAGGCACCCACTGACAATTTTCGAATACTATAGCGACAACGTTTTTCAAAAAATGGATTCTTCATTTTTTCTCCTTTTACTCTTAGAAAAGTAAGCGCTTTATTTTTGTTTTAAAAAAGTAGCTGCCCTAATAAAGATAATAGAACAGTTCATTACCATTTTACGCTATTTAAATGAAGAGTCAACATGAGTCCCAAAAGAACTATATAGAAGTGAAGAATTAATATAAATTAGACAATCATTGACCATTTTTTGAATAAAATCAACATTTTCTCAAAAAAAGAGCATTTACTACTTGTTAGATTTACTTTTATCCTTTAAAATAGAATGGGAGAGATTCCGCGATTATTTTTCGGAGGAAAAAGAAAATGTCCATTAATTGGCAGGAAATTATTTTTCACTTTTTAGGTGGTCTGGGACTATTTTTATATAGTATCAAGACCATGGGAGACGGTTTGCAACAAGCTGCTGGAGACCGCCTTCGATATTACATTGACAAGTACACAAGTAATCCCTTCTTAGGGGTCTTAGTGGGAATTGTCGTCACTGCCCTAATCCAGTCAAGTACAGGTGTAACGGTTATTACGGTTGGACTAGTCAGTGCTAGTCTCCTCACCCTTAGACAGGCCATCGGGATTATCATGGGAGCCAATATTGGAACGACCGTAACGTCCTTCATCATCGGTTTCAAACTTGGCGAGTATGCCCTACCCTTGATTTTCCTTGGAACCATGTGCTTATTCTTTACAAAAAACCGTACTGCAAATAATATTGGACGTATCCTTTTTGGTGTGGGTGGTATCTTCTATGCCCTCAACCTCATTAGTGCTGGGATGAGCCCTCTTAAAGACTTGCCTCAGTTTAAGGAATACATGGTTACCTTGGGTCAAAATCCTATCTTGGGAGTTGTGGCTGGTGCAGTCATTACAGTTCTGATTCAGGCATCTTCTGCAACCATCGGGATCCTACAAGGTCTTTATGCAGGTGGATTCCTCGACCTCAAAGGGGCACTACCAGTCCTATTCGGAGATAATATTGGTACAACCTTAACAGTTATCATCGCAGCAGCCGGAGCAAACATCTCTGCTAAACGAGTTGCAGCAACACACGTTACCTTTAACGTTTTAGGAACCATCCTCTGCTTAATCTTGTTAGGCCCATTCACTTCGATGATCGAGTACTTCCAGGCACTACTTCACCTCTCACCTGAGATGACGATTGCCTTCTCACACGGTGCCTTTAACGTAAGTAACACCATTGTACAATTCCCATTCATCGGTGCTTTGGCTTACTTTGTTACTAAGCTAATCCCTGGTGAAGACGAAGTTGTTAAATACGAACCTCTTTACCTGGATGAACAACTCATCAAGCAAGCTCCTTCTATCGCCCTAGGAAATGCCAAGAAAGAACTCTTGCACCTAGGAAACTATGCTGTTAAAGCATTCGATCTTTCTTACGACTACATTATCAATTCTAATGAAAAAGTCGCAGAAAAAGGACACAAGACCGAAGAAGCTATCAACACAATCGACGAGAAATTAACACGTTACCTCATTAGTCTATCTAGTGAAGCATTGAGCCAAAAAGAGAGTGAAGTCTTAACCAACATCCTTGACTCTTCTCGAGACTTGGAACGTATCGGTGACCACGCTGAAGCTTTGATTAATCTTAACGACTACTTGCAACGCAAGAATGTTCAATTCTCTAACTCAGCCCTAGAAGAGTTGGAAGAGATTTACCGTCAAACAAGCGATTTCGTTAAAGATGCTCTTGAAAGTGTTGAAAATAATGACCTTGAAAAAGCTCAAGCTCTTATTGAACGCCATGAAGCCATCAACAAGATGGAACGTGTCCTTCGTAAGACTCACATCAAGCGCCTAAACAATGGTGAATGTTCTACCCAAGCAGGTGTCAACTTTATCGATATCATTTCACACTATACTCGTGTGTCAGACCACGCTATGAACCTTGCTGAAAAGGTTTTGGCTGAACAAATTTAATATAAAAAAATGCTTTGATTCTTTCGAATCAAAGCATTTTAAATAGCTCTCCAATCATAATGGAAGAGGCAGCTGCACCCTTGTACCTTGCTTCTTCCTTTTGGATAAAACTGGCCAGATTGACTAACTCTGGCGCAGGTGTTCTAGGATTCTTGAGAAGTTCAAGTGTGACTAGCCCTGAAAGTCGAACTGCAAGCAAGCGCTCATTGGTGCTGGGCAACTGCTTAGCAGTTTCTAGGAGTGCAACCACTAAATCTTCACTCAAGTTTTGACGGGCATGATTGTAAAGGTCCCGTATCAAGGTTTCTAGGTTTGATTCTTCCATACCTATCACCTCCATCTTTTTAGTTTAATAATTTTTGATCAAATCTACTGTAGAACGATCCAATTTTTTAACCAAGGCTTGTAGAAAAGCTTGGGCTTCAAGGAAATCGTCCATAGCATAAAGTGTTTGATGAGAGTGGATATAACGAGCGCAGACACCGATTGTGGTTGATGGGACACCACCATTTTTCAGATGAGCTGCACCTGCGTCAGTTCCACCTTTTCCACAGTAGTATTGATACTTGATACCAGCTTCTTCAGCAGTTGTCAAAAGGAAATCTTTCATGCCTGGGAGAAGCAAGTGACCTGGATCGTAGAAACGAATCAAGGTTCCATCACCAATCTTACCTTGACCACCATAAACATCACCTGCTGGTGAGCAATCCACCGCAAGGAATACTTCTGGATCAAATTTTGTTGTAGATGCATGGGCACCACGAAGTCCAACTTCTTCTTGGACGTTAGCTCCAAGATAAAGTTCATTTCCTAGTTTTTGACCTGACAAGTTTTCAGCCAACTCGCTAACCATGAGCACACCGTAACGGTTATCCCATGCTTTTGAGATGATATTTTTTTCATTAGCAGTTAGGATTGCGCTACTATCTGGAACGATTGTGTCTCCAGGACGGATACCAAAACTTTCAGCCTCAGCCTTATCCGCAAAACCACCGTCAAAAACGATATCCGAAATAGCTGGCATGGTTGGTCCACCTGTGCCACGAGTCAAATGTGGAGGAACTGAACCTGAAATTACTGGAATCTCACGTCCTTCACGTGTAAAGAGTTTAAAGCGTTGGCTGCTGACAACCATAGGGTTCCAACCACCAATGCTGACTACTCGGAAGGTTCCGTCTGGCTTGATTTCACTAACCATAAAACCAACTTCATCCATGTGAGAGGCTACCAAAACACGAGGTGCATTTTCAACTTCTGAGTGCTTCACCCCAAAAATACCACCCAAGCCATCAGTCACAACTTCATCCACGTGAGGTGTTAATTTTTCACGAAGATAAGCGCGAACAGGTGCTTCATGACCTGAGATAGCGGAAAGTTCTGTTACTTCTTTGATTTTAGAAAATAATGTTGTCATTTCTATCCCTTCTTTCTTTCAACCATTTTACCACTTTTTATAGGAGAAAGGTAGTGGAAATCAACATTTTACCAAGTAACTTACTCTTATAACAATAAAAGAATCACAAATGTGATCCTTCTTCTCTTGTATTTCGCTTTAATGAAAAGTAGTCTGGTACTGGATCTTTACCCGTTTCAGACCAAGGATGGCAACGTAATATCCTAGCCAAGCCCATCAAAACTCCCTTGAATCCATGTTTTTCAATAGCCTGAATCATATAGTTTGAACAGCTGGGCTCAAATCTGCAAGACGGTGGAAAGGCTGGCGAGATAAAGCGTTGGTAAAAGCGCACTGGCGCAATTAAGATTTTTTTCATTATTTATTATTTGTTACAGCCATGGTGTGTAGTTGGCTGATTTCTTTTTTATTGAGACGGCGTGATTCTCCTGGACGAAGTCCTGTCAAGTCTAGATGACCAAAACGAGTTCGAGAAAGTTTATCTACTTGGAGACCAACAGCTTCAAACATTTTTTTGACCTGGTGATTGCGTCCTTCATGAATGGTCAACTGAACAACTGAACGGTTTTTAACTGGATCTACTTTAAGAATCTCATAAACAGCCGGCTTGGTCTTCTTGCCATCAATCTCTACTCCACGAGTCAAGGGACGAAGATTTTCTTTGTTGGCAATCCCTTTCACACGCGCAACATAGACCTTATCAATCTCATTACGAGGGTGAATCATCTCATCCGTAAAGTCACCATCATTTGTCAAAATCAAGACACCTGAGGTATCCCAGTCCAAACGTCCTACAGGGTAGATACGCTCTTTCACATTGGGTAAGAGATCTACAACAGTCTTACGACCCTTGTCATCTGTCACACTGGAAATCACACCGCGTGGTTTATTGAGCAGATAGTAGACCTTTTCTTCGTTATAGATGGGTTGACCTTCAACTTCTACCTTATCACCAGACTTGATAGTCGTCGCTAGTTCACGCACTACTTGGCCATTGACAGTTACCAAGCCTTGCTTGATCAACTCTTCTGCTTTTCTCCTACTGGCCACACCTGCGTGGGCAATATATTTATTGATTCTCATCTTCTTCTATCCTTTCACCAAATAATTGGCTTTCTTGTGCTTGAATATCAAGCTCATCAATCACGGGCAATTCTTCCAAATGGTTAATGCCCATGTAATCTAAGAAATAATCCGTCGTTACATAGAGATTAGGGCGTCCAAGAACTTCCTTTTTCCCGTCTTCTTTTATCAAGTCAAAGGCTTGCAACTTAGCTAGCGCTCCACTTGAATTAACCCCCCGAATAGCATCAATCTCTATCCGTGTGATAGGCTGCTTGTAAGCAATGATGGACAAGGTTTCAAGGGCAGCCCGAGACAGGCTCTGATTGATAGGTGCCTTAGAGTATTCTTTCAAAACGGCTGCAAATTGAGGCTTGGTGACTAATCTGTAGGCACCACCTGTCTCAATCAAGTCTAAACTAGAATCCTGGTCTTTTTCATACTTTTTGGCTAATTTTTCTAAGCTTTGCTGGATACCAGTCGGTGGCAAAGAGAGGAGCTCAGCCAACTGGCGAATCCTTATCCCCTCTTCACCCGCTACAAACAAGAGCGCTTCTATTTCTGCTAAAGTACTCATATTTCCTCTCTATCAAGCTCGACTCTGCTCTACTTGATTTTCCTCATTCTTTTTCAGGAGATAGATATCTCCAAAGCTCTCTTTTTGAATTAAGAGAATTTCTTGGGTTTTAATCAACTCCAAGGTTGCTAAAAAGAGTGTGATGACCTCTTGTAAATCCTTGGTTTCTTTAAACAAATCTTGCAAGCATAATTGCTGACCTTCAACCAAAGCTTCTCGGACGATGACCATCATATCTTCAATCTTGTATTCATCGCGTAAAATGGTTGTATGACTTTTGGAAAATTCTTCTTTTTTCTTAGCTAACAAAGTTGAAAAGGCTAAGAAAAGGTCAATCGTGGTCTTATCATGCACGAGTTCTGCATCTTCGTAAATTAACTCTGTCGGTGCTTTTGAGTAATATTGAGCTCGTTCTTGGTGCTTCACTTCCAACTGCTCTCCCAAAAGTTTAAACTTACGGTATTCTTCGATTTGAGAAAGGAGGTCCTGCTCAAGGTCATCCTCTAAATCCGTCACTTCTGCAACCTTCGGCAAGAGCTTGCGACTCTTAATCAGCATGAGTTGGCTAGCCATGACCATGTACTCACCTGCGACTTCCAAACGCATAGCTTGTAATGTCGAGATATAGGCTAAATATTGCTCGATAACCTCTGTAATCGGTACATCATAGATATCCATCTGGTACTTTGAAACCAAGTGCAAAAGAAGATCCAAAGGCCCTTCAAAATCTTTTAATTTAATATCCATTATCTATATTTTTCCAAGGTCATGACTGTCTTTAATCCTAATTTTTTAGCGATTTCGTACAAGTCAACCTTTTCTTCGATTTGTCTTAATATAAACTGTTCTCTCAATCCTTGGGCAGATAAGTCTGAAAAACCTTTTTCCTTTAGAAAGGCTTCTAACTGACGAAAGGCCCATTGACGAGAATAGGGCTTCCCAGCTTTTTCAAAGAGATAGGTCTGTCCCATCAAGGGGTCTAACTCTGCAAGCAGGTTTGTGGGAAGGCTCAAGATTCTTTGTTGAGAAGCTTTATTGACTCTCAACACTTGAAAATCTAGGTTCACATCACTTGTTTTTAAGGCTAGAATTTCACTTGGTAAGAGACCCAATTCCACTATCAATAAGGCTATTAAACGCCCCTCTGGATAGGCACTTTTTTGCCAAAAAGAACTGAGGTCTAAAAGTTCTGACTGAGCTTGCTTTTTCTCAGCCTGTTTCGGCAATTCCAAACGGTAAAAGGTGCTAATCATGCCTTTCTGATATAAAAAGTAAAGAAATTGATTGCAAGCAGAAACCTTACGCTTTTGGGCACTGATTTTAAACTGAGATAGTTGAGCTTGGTAGATTTTTAAACTTGTCTCAGAGATTCGTTCTCCCACAAGATCTAAAAACTGCTCCAAGTCATACTTATAGGATTGCTTAGAATTTACAGACAAACCTTGTTTTTCTTCTAAAAATGCTGAAATTCCTTCTCTCATTTGCTTCGAATCTCATATTCCTTACTAAAATCATGCAAGAGAGCATTGACAGCCTTAAGGATAGACTTCCGTGTGATAATGCCTTGGAAGATACCATCCTTGTCAACGACTGGTAGGAAAGACTCATCCACTAACTTATGTAAAACATCCGTCAGTGTATAGTCTGGACTGACAACTGCTACGTCCTTCTTGGTCATATGTACGATATCCGTATCTGCCATAGCTTCCTGACTCAAGCCCTGCTCCATCTGGTAAGCCAGAATATCTCTAAGTCCAATGGTTCCGACAAATTCTTTCTCATCAGTCACTACTGGCACTCTGGTATAGGTCATCTGGCTAAGGAGGAGAGTTGCATGATCTGCATTGTGGGTATCAATGAGCACAGCCAAATTTTCAGCAGGAGTTAAAAAGGTTTCCTCTTGCTCCAGTAAAAACTGTTCAAACTCTTTGGCAATCATCGAGCAAACTCCTTGGATAAGCCTGGATAGACCTCATGGTTCCGTGTCAAAAAGTCCACTTTAAAGTAGCTATCATCAATCTCCACACGGGCATAGAGACATTCTCTGATAGTTCCACGTGGTTGACTGATAGAACCAGGATTTAGGAAGAGGGTCTTCCCTTCCATCCAAGCATTTGGAACATGCAAGTGCCCATAAAGACAGATATCTGCATCTTCCTCTTGAGCCCAAAAATCAAGCTTTTGGAAATTGAAGTTAATATCAAACAAATGTCCATGAGTCTGGATAATCTTGGTAGGACCCAGTTGGGTCACCAAACGTTCTGGATAGTCTGAATAAAAGTCCATGTTTCCTCTGACTACCTGGATTCCTTCCCAGAGTGGTGAATCTGGGCGAAGTTCCGAGTCACCATCGTGAAAAATGGCATCAACTTTCCCAAGATAACGGTCACGGATTTCTTCTACAATCAAGCTATCTCCGTGGGAGTCACTCATTACAATGATGGTTTGCTTTGCCATGATGGAAATACCTCCAAAAGTTTCTTAACGGCTAAGGCACGGTGGGATTGACTATTTTTTTCTTCGAGGGTTAATTCAGCTGAGGATTTGCCAGTTTCTCCTACTAGGAAAAGTGGATCATAACCAAAACCATTTTCACCCTTAGGTTCAAAGTTAATGTAACCTGGCCAGTCAGCTTCGACAACCAAGCTTTCCTTACCTGGGCTAGCTACGACCAGGGTTGTATGGAATTGTGCCGAACGGTCCTTGAGTTCAAAGACCATGGCTAATTCGTGCAAGAGTTTAGCATTATTTTCTTGGTCAGTAGCCCCTACTCCTGCAAATCGAGCTGACCAGACACCTGGTAATCCACCGAGGACATCGACTTTAAGACCAGAGTCATCAGCTAAAACCATCTTGCCTGTCAATTTGGAGATGGTTTCTGCCTTAAGGCGGGCATTTTCTTCAAAGGTCATACCTGTTTCAGCTACTTCAGGCAGGTCAGGATAGTCATTGAGATTTTCTACATCATAACCTAGCTTATCAAAGATAGCACGAAATTCCTTGGTCTTGCCCTCGTTACGAGTCGCAATCAGCAAAGTTTCTCTGACCTTGTTTGTCTCAAAGAAGGCTTCCACATTGACTCCTTCTTTAGGTAATTCCACATGCAGAAGTTGACCATTTTCAACTAAGAGCAAGGCACCTTGACGTTGAATGACTTCTAAGTTTCGGTTCACTTCTTGGTTGAGAATATCTACCACAAAGGAGAGTAGTCGATAGGCTGAACCATATCGTAAAACGGTAACTGAAAGCGGAAATCCTCGCTCCTCATCTCGAAAGATTTTGGCTAAATCAAACAAAGGAAAATCCAAGTCATCATCTGTCAACGTCCGGACGCCACCAAAAATACCATAGGACCCGACATACCAGTCCTGGTCGTCCTTGTATTCATAAATTTTATTTGTCATAATGTTACATGCTCCACATGAATCTCTTTTTCCAGCCATTCTTCACCAATTTGTGCAAAACTTTGGCTGCTGGCTGTTGTGTAAAAACGGTGTTGTAGCGGGCCTGCATCACGGCTACGATTGATTTCAAAATAATTGAGCAAGACTGAGATGTCCCGCACGCACTCGGCTCCACTATCGATAAGTTTTACATCTGGTCCCATCACATTTTGGATGATGGGACGAAGAAGTGGATAATGGGTACAACCCAAAATCAGGCTATCCACCTTTCCAACCAAGGGACGCAGGGTTTCATAGACCACTTTCTTGGTTACACTGGTTGACAGTGCACCCGACTCAACCAAGGGGGCAAACTTGGGACAGGCCAAACTCTCCACCTGTAAATCTGGATCCAGATCGTTAATTTTCTGACGATAAATGTCAGATTGGACCGTCATGGGCGTTCCAATCACTCCGATTTTTCCACCTTGACTGGACTTGATAGCTGCCGAAGCTCCTGGCAAAATCACACCTAGGACGGGAATATCTAGTTGAGCCTTGATTTCTTCCCAGACGACCGCAGTCGCAGTATTACAAGCAATGACAATCATCTTGACATCCTTGGTCAATAGAAAGTTGACCAACTGCCAAGTATATTCACGAATTTGCTCAGCAGGACGAGGACCATAGGGTGCCCGCGCCGAATCTCCAATATAGACGATTTCTTCATGGGGAAGCTGGCGCATGAGCTCACGCACAACCGTCAAGCCTCCAACACCCGAATCCAAAAAACCAATTGGTCGATTATCCATAGAGTCTTCTTTCTAGTCTTATTTTTCTGATTGATAGTTCATTATGATTACATCTCTTAGTGAAAGTGCTGACAGACTGGCAAATTTCCAACTGTCTCCCTCTTAATCATAATCAAATATCAATAGAATGCAAGGAAAAAGTCTTATCCTTAAATATAAGTCAAATATAGTGAGAAGTCTGGAACTTTCATCCCAGACTTTTCCTATTTATTTCTTTTTATTGTTAGCAAGGGCTGCTTTTTGTTGGCGGATGATTTGGTGATACACTTGTTGTACCTTAGCTTCACTAGGCTTTTGACCGTTTGCACTCAACAGAGTACGAACTGCTTCTGCGTTCAAACGTGGGTTATCCGCAAATTCTTTTTCGATTTGCTTACGTACCAAGTACATTCCTCCAAGAGCTCCCCCTAGAAAAGCTAAAACAATCAAGACAATTGCCAAAATAAGATCCATAATATTTCTCCTGTTTCTTTTTGAGTCTTCTATATTATACCATAAAGTCCCCCGCCTGACTAGTTTGATTTACGCTTACATCCACTGTGATTTCCTAAGTAATTAGCAGATACTTCATACTTAGTAAAACTTAGTAAAATAAGCCCATTTTCCTTGAAAGCCCTTGCAATAATTCCATTTATTTGTTATATTAAGATTATCCGAAAAAATCACATATATTTCTGAAGACTTATTTTTTTAAAAGAAAATGTATGCGCTTCCATACGAGGGAAAGGAGAATTTTGTGGATAAAAGATATTGGGAAAAATCCTGCAAGTATAGCATCCGAAAATTGAGCATCGGAGCTGCCTCTGTTTTACTAGGAGCTGTTTTTTTAGCAGCACAGGGTGTGGCTGCTGATGGTATCGAGATTCCGGAAAGTGAGGCAACAATTACTGAAACCTCTGCTAAACCGGATACGAAAATTGAAGAAGTTGTTGCTTCTAACACAGAGACTCAGCCTATAGCTGAATCATCTGAGAAGCAAACCATCGCAGAACCAGAATTACCTCAAACAAGTAGTCAGTCAGATACTAGCACAGCTACCGCCCCTGCTGAAAATAAGGAGAGCGAGAAAGCAGAACTTCCTGTGAACAAGCAAGAACATTACGAACTACATTACAACCAACCAACTGCTCCTTCCTATGACGGATGGGAAAAACAAGCCCTGCCAGTCGGAAATGGAGAAATGGGTGCCAAAGTCTTTGGCTTGATTGGTGAAGAAAGAATCCAGTACAATGAAAAAACACTTTGGTCTGGAGGCCCACAGCCAGATAGTCAAGACTACAACGGCGGAAACTACAAAGATCGCTACAAGGTCTTAGCAGAAATCCGTAAGGCCTTAGAGGACGGTGACCGTCAAAAAGCCAAACGCCTAGCTGAAAGAAATCTCGTTGGGCCTAATAATGCCCAATATGGTCGCTACCTAGCCTTCGGTGATGTCTTTATGGTCTTCAATAACCAAAAGAAAGGCTTGGAGAATGTTACCGACTACTACCGTGGCTTGGATATTTCTGAAGCTATCACAACTACCTCCTATACCCAAGATGGGACAAGCTTCAAACGCGAGACCTTCTCTAGCTTCCCAGACGATGTTACTGTCACCCACTTGAGTAAAAAAGGGGATAAGACCCTTGATTTTACACTTTGGAATAGCTTAACAGAAGACCTAATTGCTAATGGACAGTATTCTTGGGATAATTCTAATTACAAAAAGGGGACTGTCAGTGTAGATTCTAATGGTATTTTGCTCAAGGGTACTGTTAAAGATAACGGCCTTCAATTTGCCTCTTATCTTGGTATCAAGACTGACGGACAAGTCACTGCTCAAGATGGTTATTTGACTGTTACAGGAGCAAGCTATGCGACCCTTTTACTCAGTGCCAAGACTAATTTTGCTCAAAATCCAAAAACTAATTATCGCAAGGATATTGACGTAGAAAAAACTGTCAAATCTATCGTTGAAGCTGCTAAAGCCAAAGACTATGAAACTCTAAAAAATGACCACATTAAGGACTATCAAAGTCTTTTCAACCGTGTTCAATTAAACCTCGGCGGTAGCAAGTCTAATCAAACTACAAAAGAAGCTCTTCAAACCTATAATCCAACAAAAGGCCAAAAGCTAGAAGAACTCTTCTTCCAATACGGACGTTACCTCCTGATCAGCTCTTCTCGTGATCGGACAGACGCCCTTCCTGCAAACTTGCAAGGAGTCTGGAATGCTGTAGATAATCCACCATGGAACTCTGACTATCACCTCAATGTCAACCTACAGATGAACTACTGGCCTGCCTACATGAGCAATCTTGCTGAAACAGCCAAGCCAATGATCAATTACATTGACGATATGCGCTACTATGGCCGTATCGCTGCTAAAGAATACGCAGGTATCGAATCCAAAGAAGGTCAAGAAAACGGTTGGTTGGTTCATACTCAGGCGACACCATTTGGCTGGACAACTCCTGGTTGGAATTACTATTGGGGTTGGTCTCCTGCTGCCAATGCTTGGATGATGCAGAACGTCTATGACTACTACAAATTCACAAAGGATGAAACTTATCTCAAAGAAAAGATTTATCCAATGCTCAAGGAAACAGCCAAGTTCTGGAATTCCTTCTTGCACTACGACAAGGCTAGTGACCGCTGGGTTTCTTCTCCATCCTACTCACCAGAGCATGGAACTATCACTATTGGGAATACCTTCGACCAGTCTCTAGTTTGGCAACTTTTCCACGACTACATGGAAGTAGCTAACCATCTGAAAGTGGATCAAGACCTTGTAACAGAAGTTAAGGCTAAATTTGATAAGTTAAAACCACTTCATATCAACCAAGATGGTCGTATCAAAGAGTGGTTTGAGGAAGACAGCCCTCAATTCACAAACGAAGGTATTGAAAATCACCACCGTCACGTTTCTCATCTGGTCGGACTCTTCCCTGGTACCCTATTTAGCAAGGATCAACCTGAGTACCTTGAGGCTGCGCGTGCTAGCTTGAATCACCGTGGAGATGGTGGTACTGGATGGTCTAAGGCCAATAAAATCAACCTCTGGGCTCGTCTTCTAGATGGAAATCGTGCCCACCGTTTATTGGCTGAACAGCTCAAATCTTCAACCCTAGAAAACCTCTGGGATACGCACGCGCCTTTCCAAATTGATGGTAACTTTGGCGCAACCAGCGGTATGGCAGAAATGCTCCTTCAGTCTCACACAGGTTATATCGCACCATTACCAGCCCTTCCAGATGCTTGGAAAGACGGGCAAGTTTCTGGTCTTGTAGCCCGTGGCAACTTTGAAGTCAGCATGAAATGGCAAGAAAAGAATCTTGAATCCCTCTCCTTCATTTCAAATGTTGGTGGAGATTTGGTTGTAGACTATCCAAATATTGAAGCAACTTTGATTAAGATTAATGGTAAGGAAGTCCAAGCTACCCGTATCAAAGATAACCGTATTCAGCTTGCTACTCAAAAAGGCGACGTCATTACCTTTGAAAACTTCCCTGGACGTGTGACTCGTTTGACAGCTGTTCGAAAAGATGCCATGACGGCTGAACTTGATTTTAACCCAGTCAAGGGAGCAAGTCATTATGTCATCCAACGAGAAAGCAAAGATGAAAATAGCCAAGCTTCTACCCTACGTGAGTTTATCACCAACCAAACTCACTTTATCGATCGCTCAATTGATTCTAGCCATGCCTATACCTATACTGTTAAGGCTATGATGGGCGAACGTTCAACACCAGTTTCAGATGCTGCTTCTATTGATGCCTTTAGTGAGTTGGTAGATGACCGTGACAAACGCATCCAGTACGGCTCTGCCTTTGGAAATTGGTCTGACACAGAACTATTTGGTGGAACAGAGAAATACGCTGATATCTCAAATGGAAATTATTCTGATAAAGATGCAACTGCAACCATTTCATTCAATGGACCTAGTATTGAAATCTACGGTCTCAAGTCATCTCAATTAGGACTTGCCGATGTTAAAATTGATGGCAAATCTGTTGGAGAACTTGACTTCTATACAGCAGGAGCAACTGAAAAAGGGGTATTGATAGGACGTTACACAAATCTATCCTCAGGTCCTCATTTGATGACCATCACTGTTAAGCGCGAGCACAAAGGACGTGCCAATGAGCGTGCAAAAATTTCTCTCGATTACTTCAAAGTTTTCCCAGGACAAGGAGAAGCTGTTGAGAAGATTGACGACCGTGACCCTCGTATCCAGTATGGTTCCATGTTTAAGGATTGGAGCGATGCAGAACTCTATGCTTCTACAGAAAAATACGCTGACATCAATGCTGATGATAGCCTCGCTTCTGAAGCCACTGCAACCATTCCATTCTCTGGAACAGGTATCCGAATCTATGGACTGAAAACATCTGCCCTTGGTAAGGCACTTGTGACTCTCGATGGAAAAGAAATGCCAGCTCTTGACTTCTACACTCCAGGAGCGACTGAAAAAGGTGCATTAATTGGCGAATTTACCAATCTAGCAGATGGCGATCACGTTCTTACTTTGAAAGTCGATCCAAATTCTCCACAAGGACGAAAGAAAGTTTCTCTTGATTCCTTTGATATCTTAAAAGCTCCGTCCGTGTCACTCGATAGTCCAAGCCTTGAAGCCGTTAAGAAAGAAGACAAGACTGTTACTCTAACCTTACCAGCTGGTAATTGGGATGCTATCGCTGTGACCTTCCCTGGTATCAAAGATCCTCTCCTACTTAGAAAAGTCGATGAGGGCCATCTTGTCACATCGGGCGAACAAACAGTATTAACCATTAAAGACAACAAGGTCCAACTAGATATTCCTGAGGCTACAGATCGTAAAGCTGGCAATTCGATAGAAGCTTATGCCATCAAAGATACAACAACTACTAGTCCTGTTGTAACTGTCTTTCCTAAGGACGAAACTGCTCCAGTTGAAGAAAAAATCCTTACAAGTAAAGGGGATGAGCCTGCTCCAGTTGTAACCATTCCTGAGTACACAGATCCTATCGGCACTGCAGGTGACCAAGAAGCACCTTCTGTAGTAATTCCTGAATACACTGAACCTATCGGCACTGCAGGAGACCAGGAAGCGCCTTCTGTGGT
>NZ_KV804993.1:32161-32490 GCF_001811505.1 Streptococcus sp. HMSC034E03 | reverse complement strand
TAACACCAAATACCCCAACAACTGAAACACCAGTTGCGCCAGTAACACCTGATACTAATGGAGCTAAGTCAAATGATTCTCAAAAAGTATTGCCAAATACTGGTACTGAATCAAATGCGACTCTTGCATCTCTAGGACTTCTTGGTATTCTAGGTGGTCTCGGACTTGCTTTGGGAAAGAAAAAAGAAGACTAAAAATTTAGTCAAATCACTATTCGTTCTTTAGTGTTTTAGCAATGAACTAGATTCATTCTGGTAATGATTTTAGTCATGAAATACAAAGAATGTTTAGATAAAAAAAGCGAACAATGCTAGGATTTTGTTAAACGG
>NZ_KV804993.1:31785-32061 GCF_001811505.1 Streptococcus sp. HMSC034E03 | reverse complement strand
ATTTTTATATTCAGAGCGATGAAAATTCGTTTTTTGAAGTTGTCAAAGTTCCGAAAACCAAAGACATTGCGCTTGATAAGTTTGATGATATTATTAGTGACTTCTAATTTGGCGTTGGAATAGGGGAACTGAAGTGCATTGACAATTTTCTCTTTGTCCTTTAGAAAGGTTTTAAAGACAGTCTAAAAAGAGGATGAATCTGCTTTAGATTGTCCTCAATTAGTCCGAAAAATTTGTTAGGCTTCTTATTCTGAAAGTGGAAAAGCAAGAGTTGAT
>NZ_KV804993.1:31442-31685 GCF_001811505.1 Streptococcus sp. HMSC034E03 | reverse complement strand
GTTTCAAGTCTTCTGAATAGCTCAAAAGCTTGACTAAAATCTCCTTATTCGTCAAGTGCATACGAAAAGTAGAGCGATAAAAACGTTTATCGCTGAGTTTACGACTATCCTGTTGAATGAACTTCCAATAACGCTTGATAGCCTTGTATTGATGGGATTTTCGATGAAATTGATTCATAATTTGAACACGGATACGACTCATAGCACGGCTTAAGTGTTGGAGTAAAACAGTCCAGTGGACTG
>NZ_KV804993.1:30858-31342 GCF_001811505.1 Streptococcus sp. HMSC034E03 | reverse complement strand
TAGCCTGAGTTTAGAAATATAATAACGAAGGGTGAAAGCGATCCAGAACGATTTTAGCGTTTGGGAGTGAGACAGTCTCGTAGACTGTTTCAGCCTGAGCCTAGAAATTCGAAAGCGAAGTTGCTTAGCTAAGTCATAATAGGGACTAAACATATCCCTAGTAATGATTTTCACCTGACAACAAACGGCTCTATCGTATCGGAGAAAGTGATTTCGGGTGATAGCTTGTGTCCTGCCTTCAAGAATAATGATGATATTGAGCTTTTCAAAATCTTGTGCAATGAAACTCATCTTCATCTCCCGATTGAAACAGTCACTCCCCTGACTGTTTCAACGTCCCAAGACATAATCTCAGGAAGGCGAGAAAAATCATGCTTAAAACGGAAGTCATTGAGCTTACGAATGACAGTTGAAGTTGAAATGAAAAGCTGATGGGCAATGTCAGTCATAGGAGTCTTTTCAATCAACTTTTGAGCAATTTTTT
>NZ_KV804993.1:30342-30758 GCF_001811505.1 Streptococcus sp. HMSC034E03 | reverse complement strand
GCAATTTTTTGATTGATAATACGAGGGATTTGGTGATTTTTCTTGACGAGAGAAATCTCAGCGACCATCATTTTTGAGCACTGATAGCGCTTAAAACGACGCTTTTTAAGGAGGATTCTGGTAGGCATACCAGTCATTTCAAGGTAAGGAATTTTAGATAATTTTTGAAAGTCATATTTCTTCATTTGACTTCCTCAATTAGGACAATATGGCGCATTATAATCCAGTTTAGCGATGATTTCTTTATGTGTTCCAGAATCCACATAATCCAGCTTATGATTTTCTTGTCTTAAATTTCGAGTAGTTTTGTGATAAAATGTAATTGTTCCATATGATTCTTACTAATGATGGTTTTGTCGCTTTTCATTGTAGGTCATATGGAAATTTTTTCTACAACAAAATAGGCTCCATAATAT
>NZ_KV804993.1:0-30242 GCF_001811505.1 Streptococcus sp. HMSC034E03 | reverse complement strand
ATTTACCCACTACAAATATTATAGAGCCAAAAAAATAGGTCAGAACAAAAATTCCGACCTTTTGAATCTAATAAAATTTCTTCTTAATCATCGAACGTTGAACGTTTGATGCCACTAAACTCAAGGCAATTGCCAGGCTAAAAGCTAGAACTGTGTTGAATTTGAGGGCTAAAAAGATAAAGCTAAACAAGGCTAAAAAGACGCAAAAACAAGCAATGTTTACAAAGAAAAGAACTTCCTTCAAACTAGCAACGGAAGTGGTTTCTGGAACATAGTCTTGATAGAGCGTTGTTTGAGTTTCCTCTTCTTCAAACTCATACGGTTGATATTTTCTTACGGGCATGATTCTCTCCTTAACAGTACTCTTTCATTTTACCATTTTTCAAGAAAAAAATTATTACAGTAAGGTTACAAAAAGAATAAACTCTGTTTTCATATGATGAAACAAATTTCTTGACACTCTTCTACAAAGGTGATAGGATGAGTAAACCGTTTAAACTTTATCATTTTTTTCTATCTAATACGAGAAGAAATTTAACGGATGAAACGAATAAAAATCATACACAGATGCAAATAAATTCAATTTTGAAGTAAGGACAGGATTCTTTTAAATTGATTCTAGTTGTTCATGACGAGATAGATTTCTATCTTTAGTGCTATGGTAGAGGGGAAACTTGTTTCCTCGACAACAGAATACTTAAAGGAGCTTGGCATGTATCTTGCTATCAAAGAAATATTACAGAATAAACTGCGTTACAGTTTAATTCTAACAACCATTTTTCTAATTGCTTTTATGGTCTTTTTTATGACCAGTTTGGCTCTCGGACTTGTTCGAAACAACAGGGCTGCCATTGATAATTGGCAGGCAACAGGAGTTGTTCTATCCGATTATGCAAATGATAATTTGACTGCATCCTTTATACCAGAAAAAGACTACAAGGATAAGGTGTCTGAGGATGCTGTTCCCCTAAGCTATATGTTTGCAGTGACTAACCTTGTTGATAGTAGTGACAAGATGAATGTCTCTATTTTTGCTCAAGAGTGGGACAGTTTTATCTCGCCATCCTTGATTGAAGGTCATTATCCAGAAAATGACCAAGAAGTTGTAGTGGATCAGTCTTTTGAAAATTACGGCATCAAACTTGGGGACACTATTCAACTCAACGGAAGTGAGACAAGTTTTAAGATTGTAGGTTTGACCAAAGAAAATAAATTTTTTACGGAACCTGTTGTCTTCACAAGTTTAACAACGTATTGGAATTTACAAGGAACAACAAAAACCAATCGTTCTATCTCTGCATTGGTATTACAAAATGATGTAGAAGTGACTGGCGATGGCTTGAAGCAGATTTCTATTCAAAAAATGATTTCGAAAATTCCTGGCTACACCCCTCAGGTCAATGTATTTTCAGGGATGATTCTAGCTATGATTGTCATTACAGGTCTGATTGTAGGGATTTTTATCTACATCATTACCATTCAAAAATTAGGTCTCTATGGAATTATGCGAGCGCAAGGAGTTCAGATCAAATCCATCGTATGGTCCCTTTTCTGCCAAATCTTTCTCTTATCTGGTTTGGGTATCGGATTAGCCTTGTTTGCCATTTGGGTTGTCATTTTAGTCTTACCTGCAACCTTCTTTTTCTATCCTAGTTGGTTGGCATACTTTATGCTAAGCTTGGTTATCTGCTTGATGGAACTTCTGGGTGGCGTCATTTCGCTTCCGCGTCTACTTAAAGTGGATCCAATTACAGCGATTGCAGAATGATAAGGAGAATGAAATGACTAGATTAATTGAGATGATTCAAGTGACAAAGACTTATGGCGAAGGCAAGATGAAAGTTGTAGCTCTCCATGAGACCAATTTTCAGCTGAATGCCGGTGAGTTTGTAGCTATCGTGGGGCCTTCTGGGTCAGGGAAAACTACTTTTTTAACGACTCTAGGACAACTTCAAGAAGCTTCAAGTGGAAAGATTCTGGTAAAGGGAAAAGAGACTGGGCATTTATCTGAAAAAGAAAAAACGGATTTGCGCTTTAGTGAATTTGGTTTTATCCTCCAGGCTTCAAATTTAATTCCATTTTTAACAGTTAAGGAGCAATTAGATTTAATTGACCGTTTGGATAAAAAGAAATCTATAAAAAGTGACCGACAAGAGTTATTTAGTTTGTTGGATTTGGATAAGGTTCAAAATCACTATCCAAAAGCTCTCTCTGGTGGAGAACGCCAACGAGCGGCGATTGCTAGAGCCCTATACAATAATCCGAGTATCGTGCTTGCAGATGAGCCGACAGCTAGCTTAGATACGCAACGTGCTTATCAAGTTACGGATATGTTGGCTTCAATTGCCCATGAGCAAGGCAGGGGAGTTGTCATGATTACACATGATATTCGCCTGCTAGACAAGGTTGACCGTGTTTATGTGATGAATGACGGACGACTTGTTGAAAAAACACAAGCATAAATCTAGAAAGTGAACTGTCATTGATGCGGTTCACTTTTTTGAAAATTTTGGCTAACAAGACACACTTTTCTATATAGCTGATTTTGCAGAAATGTGGTATAATTTTTTTATGGAAAAGATTATTATTACAGCAACTGCTGAAAGCATTGAACAAGTAAAACAATTACTAGAGGTCGGTGTCGATCGTATCTATGTCGGTGAGAAAGATTTTGGACTCCGTCTACCAAAGACTTTTTCTTATGATGAATTGAGAACCATCGCTGAGTTGGTTCATGATGCAGATAAGGAATTGATCGTTGCGGTAAATGCTCTTATGCACCAAGACATGATGGACCGTATCAAGCCATTCTTGGACTTTTTAGAGGAAATCAAAACGGACTACATCACAGTTGGAGACGCAGGTGTCTTTTATGTGGTTAACCGTGATGGCTATTCTTTTAAAACGATCTACGATGCGTCAACCATGGTAACTAGCAGTCGTCAGATTAATTTCTGGGGACAAAAAGCAGGAGCATCAGAAGCTGTCTTGGCGCGTGAAATCCCGTCTGCAGAACTTTTCAAAATGCCGGAGATTTTGGAAATTCCTGCTGAAGTTTTGGTATATGGGGCTAGTGTTATTCACCATTCTAAGCGTCCACTCTTACAAAACTACTATAATTTCACTCAAATTGATGATGAAAAAACACGTCAGCGTGATTTGTTCTTAGCGGAGCCAAGTGATCCAGATAGTCACTACTCTATTTTTGAAGACAATCATGGAACTCACATTTTTGCTAACAATGACCTTGATTTGATGACAAAATTGACAGAGTTGGTAGACCATGGTTTCACTCATTGGAAGCTAGAGGGGCTTTATACCCCAGGGCAAGACTTTGTTGAGATTGCTAAACTTTTCATCCAAGCTCGCAGTTTGATTGAAGAGGGTAACTTTAGCCATGACCAAGCCTTCTTGCTGGATGAGGAAGTTCGTAAACTACATCCCAAAAATCGTTTCCTTGACACAGGATTTTATGACTACGATCCTGACATGGTTAAATAAGAATCAGAAACCCGACATAAAATGTTCGGGTTTTTCTAGTGTAAGGATGAATTTAAAGCGTATTCATGTTATAATAAAAGTAGCTTTTTGTTTGGAGGTGTTTAAGTGGAAAATCTGAAAAAAATAGCAGGCATCAAGGCTGCTGAGTTCGTAACCGACGGAATGGTTGTAGGACTTGGAACAGGCTCGACTGCCTATTATTTCGTAGAGGAGATCGGACGTAGAATTAAAGAAGAAGGACTTCAAATTACAGCCGTAACGACCTCGAGTGTAACGACAAAACAGGCACAAGGATTGAATATCCCACTTAAGTCGATTGACGAGGTGGATGAGGTTGATGTGACTGTTGATGGAGCTGATGAGGTAGATCGCCAGTTTAATGGTATCAAAGGAGGCGGTGGTGCGCTTCTAATGGAAAAAGTAGTTGCGACACCAACCAAACAGTATATCTGGGTGGTAGATGAGAGCAAAATGGTTGAGAAACTGGGCGCTTTCAAACTACCTGTCGAAGTTGTCCAATACGGAGCAGAACAGGTTTTCCGTCGTTTTGAAAAAGCTGGTTATAAGCCAAGTTTTCGTGAAAAAGATGGCCAACGCTTTGTGACGGATATGAAAAATTTCATTATTGATCTTGATTTAGGTGTTATTGAAGATCCGATTGCTTTTGGTCATCAACTGGATCTTCAGGTCGGTATTGTTGAGCACGGTTTATTTAATCAAATGGTTGATAAAGTGATTGTTGCAGGGCAAGCTGGCGTTCAGGTTTTAACTTCAACAAAAGGAAAATAAAGGAGGCAAACGATGTCAAAATTTAAACGTATTCATTTGGTGGTACTCGATTCTGTAGGAATCGGTGCAGCACCAGATGCTAATAACTTTGTCAATGCAGGGGTTCCAGATGGAGCATCTGATACACTTGGCCATATTTCAAAATCAGTTGGTTTGAATGTTCCTAACATGGCTAAGATTGGTCTTGGTAACATCGAGCGTGAAACATCCCTTAAAACGGTTCCCGCAGAGGCAAATCCTAGCGGCTACTACACTAAACTTGAGGAAGTGTCATTAGGTAAAGATACCATGACTGGTCACTGGGAAATCATGGGACTTAATATCACTGAACCTTTCGATACTTTCTGGAATGGATTCCCAGAAGAAATTCTTACTAAAATCGAAGAATTTTCAGGACGCAAGGTTATTCGTGAAGCCAACAAACCTTACTCAGGAACTGCTGTAATCGATGACTTTGGACCACGCCAAATGGAAACAGGGGAGTTGATTATCTATACATCAGCTGACCCAGTTCTTCAAATTGCAGCTCATGAAGATATCATTCCTTTGGATGAACTCTACCGTATCTGTGAATACGCTCGTTCGATTACTTTAGAGCGTCCAGCTCTTCTCGGACGTATTATCGCTCGTCCTTATGTTGGTGAGCCTGGAAACTTCACACGTACTGCAAATCGTCGTGACTTGGCTGTATCTCCATTTGCTCCAACAGTTTTGGACAAACTCAACGAAGCAGGCATTGATACTTACTCAGTAGGTAAGATTAGCGATATCTTTAATGGTGCTGGGGTGAACCATGATATGGGCCACAATAAGTCAAATAGCCATGGAATTGACACACTTTTGACAACAATGGGCCTTACTGAGTTTGAAAAAGGATTCTCATTCACTAACTTGGTCGACTTTGATGCACTTTACGGTCACCGCCGTGATCCACATGGTTACCGCGACTGCTTGCACGAGTTTGATGAACGTTTGCCAGAACTTATCGCTGCTATGAGAGAAGATGATCTACTCATGATTACTGCCGATCATGGTAATGACCCTACTTATGCAGGTACAGACCATACTCGTGAATACATTCCACTTTTGGCCTACAGCCCATCACTAAAAGGAAATGGACACCTACCAATCGGTCATTTTGCTGATATTTCTGCGACAATCGCTGATAACTTTGGCGTTGATAAAGCTATGATTGGTGAAAGTTTCTTAGATAAATTGGTTTAAGATGACTCGCTTGGCATTACTGGTTAGAGGGATCAATGTCGGTGGGAAACATAAGGTGGTCATGGCCCAGCTTCGTCAAGAATTGACAGAGTTGGGATTGGAAAATGTTGAAACCTACATCAATAGTGGCAATATTTTCTTTGACACAAGTATCTCGAAGACTCAACTAGTGGAGATCTTACAGGCTTTCTTTGACAAGCATTATCCATTTATCCAACATTTTTCCTTGTTAAGTCAAGAAGATTATGAAGAGGAGCTTAGAACTCTTCCGGAATGGTGGTTCCAAGAAATGGCTCGAAAGGATGTTCTCTTTTATACTGAGGGACTGGATAACAAGCAAGTCATTGAGAAAGTCGAAAGTATGGAACTGGTAGATGAACTGCTTCATTTCGGGAAACTGGGAATCTTCTGGGGCAAATTCTCAGAAGAAACCTATAGCAAAACAGCCTATCACAAGTTCCTGCTTAAGATGCCTTTCTATCGTAATATTACTATTCGAAATGCAAAAACCTTTGACAAAATTGGTCAATTTTTAAAAGATTATGAAGGAGACAGACAATGACATTATTAGCAAAAATCAATGAAACAGCTGCTTTCTTAAAAGAAAAGGGAGTAGAAGCACCAGAGTTCGGCTTGATTCTTGGATCAGGACTTGGAGAACTTGCTGAAGAAATTGAAAATCCAGTTGTGGTAGACTATGCTGAGATTCCAAACTGGGGACGTTCTACTGTTGTTGGACACGCTGGAAAATTGGTTTACGGTGAGCTTGCAGGACGTAAGGTTTTAGCACTTCAAGGACGCTTCCATTTCTATGAAGGAAATCCGCTTGAAGTCATGACTTTCCCAGTTCGTGTCATGAAAGTTTTGGGCTGTGAAGGTGTGATTGTAACCAACGCTGCTGGAGGTATCGGCTTTGGTCCTGGTACTTTGATGGCTATCACTGACCACATCAATATGACAGGCCAAAACCCTCTAATCGGTGAAAACTTAGATGACTTCGGTCCACGTTTCCCAGACATGTCAAAAGCTTACACTCCAGAATATCGTGCTACAGCTCATGCAGTTGCTGAAAAGCTTGGTGTTAAACTTGATGATGGTGTTTATATCGGTGTAACCGGTCCAACGTATGAAACTCCAGCTGAAATCCGTGCTTATAAAACACTTGGAGCAGATGCAGTTGGTATGTCTACAGTACCAGAAGTCATCATTGCAGCGCATTCTGGTTTGAAGGTTCTTGGTATTTCATGTATTACCAACTTTGCGGCTGGTTTCCAAGAGGAACTTAACCACGAAGAAGTAGTAGAAGTTACCGAACGTGTCAAAGGCGACTTTAAAGGCTTGCTGAAAGCGATTCTTGCAGAATTGTAAAAGGATTAATTGATGTCAAATTTGATGAATAATCCATTATTTCGTATCATTCGTGGAGTTTTTATAGTTGCTCTCCTAACTTTTATTTGGTTGATTATATTTTCTGCCATAGACACAAGTGGTAGTGAAATAGACTATGAACCCTTTCAAGGAGCATCTATCGTATTTGCAGTTTTAAGCTATATTGTAATAGTGTTTATATTACAGTACCATAAAGTTGTTACCTTAAAAGAGTTAATTAAATCTTCATACAGTGCAATTGAAATTAAAGAAGAGTACGTGGAAAAGTTAATTGTACAACTTCGTGAATTGACAGATAAGATTGTTGACCATGAGTTAAAAATGTCTGTTAGGAAAAATGTTTCAGAATTGTTAGAAGAAAAAAAGTCTGTCAACAATTTTACTAACGACGAAAATAAAGCCAATCATTCAGAATCTAAGCGTAAATTTTATGGTGAATCTGGAAATTCTTCTAAACACGAATACTCAACTAAAGTAGAGGAAACGAAGAATAAAATTATAGAAGAAATTGAAAGAGATACGAGTGTTACCGCTGATCAAAGTATAAAGGATCTGATTGCTGAGATCAAAGAGTCAGAAGTGCTAGTTGCTAATCAAAAATTATACTATAATGAAACGGTCTCGCAATACAACAAAGCAATTTACACTTTGCCATTTGCCTTTTTAAGAATAACTTTAGGTCATTCAGAAAAAAACTATTTATAATATTTAACAAAATCGCTCAGACTAAACTATAGTCAAACAATGTAAAATAAAGAAAGGATGGGTTAACTGTATTCGCTGAACTGAATACGGGCGGAGAACTGTGTAAAAAAGATAAACTGTCTAGCATTTACAATGCGTCGCCAGTTTCCTATTTTTACTTTGTTCTCTGTCGCCTGTCTTGTATATCAAAAAAGAAAGGTAGAGCGTGTGTTCAGATTTGAACACGAGCGGAAAGCTCGGAAAATAGATAATCTGACTGTGAAATCAGGATTTCTCGTCAGATTCCTAATTTTCAGTCGCTTTCTGGTCGCTCTTTGTATCATAAACTATGTCTATCCATATTGCTGCTAAGCAGGGTGAAATTGCTGATAAAATTCTTCTTCCTGGAGATCCTCTTCGTGCGAAATTTATCGCTGAGAACTTTTTAGAAGATGCTGTTTGCTTTAACGAAGTCCGTAACATGTTTGGTTACACTGGGACTTACAAGGGCCATCGTGTATCTGTTATGGGAACAGGGATGGGAATGCCATCAATCTCCATCTATGCGCGTGAATTGATTGTCGATTACGGTGTGAAGAAATTGATCCGTGTCGGAACTGCTGGTTCTTTGAATGAGGATGTTCACGTCCGTGAATTGGTCTTGGCGCAAGCAGCTGCTACCAACTCAAACATCATCCGTAACGACTGGCCACTATATGATTTTCCACAAATCGCTAGCTTTGATTTACTAGATAAAGCCTACCATATCGCCAAAGATCTTGATATGACCACTCACGTTGGTAATGTCTTGTCTTCAGATGTCTTTTACTCAAATTACTTTGAGAAGAATATCGAACTTGGTAAGTGGGGAGTGAAAGCAGTGGAGATGGAAGCAGCAGCCCTTTACTATCTTGCTGCCCAACACCATGTTGATGCTCTTGCCATTATGACGATTTCTGACAGCTTGGTTAACCCAGAAGAAGACACTACAGCTGAAGAACGCCAAAATACTTTCACAGATATGATGAAGGTTGGTCTAGAAACTTTGATTGCTGACTAAAGTTAGATTCCATTCATGTGATTACTCTTGTTCTCAAAATGATAAGCATGTTCATTGCTTCAATCCTATAATAGATGAGAATAAGGATTTTGAAGAAAGTCAAATTATGTCAAAGGACCAAAAGTAGTCAGTTTAACATTTAAATCATAATCAAATAAAGTTGAAAGCCTAGTTGACAGAAGCTAAAGGTTTTCAACTTTTTTAGAACAAAAGGCTTAAGGAGGGGTGAAATGGATAAAATTGAACAACTACAAGGTATCATTGACCAAAGTCAGAGAATTGTCTTTTTCGGTGGTGCAGGGGTTTCTACAGAGTCTAATATTCCAGATTTTCGAAGTTCTGATGGTGTTTATAGTCTTAAGTTGGGTCGCCATTTTACTGCCGAACAACTGGTTTCACGCACTATGTTTGAGCGCTATCCAGAGGATTTTTTTGATTTCTACAAAAAGTATCTGGTCTATCCAGATGCCAAGCCGAATTTAGCACATGATTATCTAGCATTGTTGGAAAAAACAGGCAAATTAAAGGCGATTGTGACGCAAAATATCGATAGCCTCCATGAAATGGCAGGATCTCAGAAAGTTTTGAAACTTCATGGTAGTGCAGATCGTAATTATTGTTTGGGCTGTCATCGCTTTTATGATTTGACTGCCTTTTTGGAACTTGAAGGTCCAGTTCCCTACTGCTTAGATTGTGGCAAGGTGGTCAAACCTGACGTGACCCTTTATGAGGAACCTCTGGATATGGATGTATTTAGTCGCGCAGCTCGAGCCATTCGGCAAGCAGATTTGTTGATCATTGGTGGAACTTCCTTAGTTGTTTACCCTGCAGCTAGCCTAATCAATTATTTTTCAGGGTCAAGTCTTGTCGTTATCAACAAGTCCAGCACTCCTCAAGACAGCCAAGCTGATTTAGTTATCGAAGGTAAGATTGGAGAAGTTTTTTCTAAATTGAGACAATAAAAAACTGAAAGAAGTAGGACTATACTTCCTTCAGTTTTTTTGTATCACGCCTCAGAAACTATGACCAAGATTCTCTTCATTTCTAGGAGAATTTTATTGTTGATTTATAAATTGCTCGAGTTATTTTTAATTGTTGAATAAAAGGAAAAAATGAAGACTTTCTGGATGAAAACCTTCATTTTTTAGTCAATCAGTACATGCTGATTTTAATGAAATGCTACTATATTGTTTACTTTTTTAAAGATCGCAAAAAACAATCGATCTCTGCTTGAGAATGGAGAATGCGCATCTTTTCTCCGTAAGTATTGTTTAAGTATTGGTATCTATCCTTAGCATTTTTTGTTCGACCATCCCAGAGAATCCAACGAATAAATTCCCAGTTGAATTGCTCGGGGCATCCCTTAGCCATACTTTCCCTGACCTTGCCTCGGTATGTAAGGTACCGTTTAAAGGCTCGAAAGAGACAGGTTAATGGCGAAAAATTGAGAAAGATGATTTGGTCAGCTTCCTGCATTCTTTCCTCGTAATAGCACCAAGAATAATTCCCATCAATGACCCAAGCTTCATGCTTGGTGAGAAAGCTTTTCATCTCGGTCAACATCCATTCGCGGTCACTGTCTTGCCAACCAGGTTGAAATTGGAGTGTATCCATGTGAAGTTTTGGGATGGAGTAGTAGAGAGATAACTTTTCAGCTAGCGTTGACTTACCAGCACCAGAATATCCGATAATTGCGATTTTCATAATAATCTCCAGAATAATGTGCACAAAAAAAGCTCCGAGGAGCTCATTTTGTATGCAGTTAATGATTAACCAAGTTTAGCAGCAAGACGTGCTTTATCACGGCTTGCTTTGTTTTTGTGGATCAAACCTTTAGTTTCTGCTTTATCGATAGCTGAGCTGGCAGCACGGTAAAGTTCTTCAGATGGGTTTGCTTCAAAAGCTTTGATAGCAGTACGCATAGCTGATTTTTGAGCTGAGTTTTTTTCGTTTTGTTTAACGTTCAATTCAGCGCGTTTGATAGCTGATTTAATGTTTGCCAATGTTCTTACCTCCATTTTTACTAACTATACCATTATATCTGAAAACTTACGTTTTGACAAGGGAAAATTATTTTTTTAAGTAAATTTCATCAATTTCGTGATTTTTAGATTTATGGAGAATGACCTCTGCACGATTTCGTGTTGGTTCAATGTAATTCTGGAGATTGGTTAGGTTGATACTGGTCCAAACCTGGTGGGCAAAATCCTTGACTTCACTAAGGGGAAGTTGAGTGAAACGGTAGTAATAGCTGCCTGGATCATCCTGAGCAAAGCTAAGAAGTTTTAAGAAACGATCCAAATACCAGCTTTCAATGTCCTCGACTGCGGCATCGACATAGATTGAAAAGTCAAAGAAATCAGTAATATAGAGACGGGCATTATGAGGATTTTGGAAAACGTTGATACCCTCAACAATGACAAAATCAGCGGCTTCTACTCGTTGTTTTTGACCAGGGACAATATCATAGATTTCATGGGAATAAACAGGTATATCAACATCCTGCCCATTTTTGAGTTGGTCTAGGAAATTGAGCAAAGCTTCCATGTCGTAGCTCTCTGGAAAACCCTTGCGGTTGAGAATGTCTTGCTCAATTAAGACACTGTTTGGGTATAAAAAACCATCCGTAGTAACCAGTTCAACACTTGCTCCAGGAACGATACGAGAAAGCAAAATTTGCAAGAGACGACTAGTGGTTGATTTACCGACAGCGACACTTCCTGAAACTCCGATAATAAAGGGCTGTTTTTTGCTCTCTCTTTGAAGGAAAATGCCTTTTGAAAAGGCAAGGTCTTCTTTGGAACGTTTGTAAATCTGAATCAGATGTGCCAGTGGCAGATAGATATCTGTAACATCTTGTAGGCTAATCTGGTCATTGAAACTCTTAATGGAATCTAATTCTTCCTCGGTCAAGGGAGGAGTTGTTTTGCGATGCAAGGATTGCCAAGTTTCGCGGTTTATCTTTTCAAAATGTAAAAATTCGTTGGTCATACTATATCCTCGTTTGATATCTTAGTATACCATATTTTGGAAAGAATGACATCCGATCATTTGAGAAACAGTACTTTCTTTGTTAAAATATAAGTGGGAAAACCTATAAAGGAGGTGCTAAGATGAAAACGAGATTAAGAGATAAGATCTTGGTTTTAATCAGTCTGTTTGTAGTTGTTTTATGGTTATCACCAAACTGGATTAATTTTTCCTTTTCTATCGGACTTCACTCCTATAACTGGACCACTTTTGTTCTTTTTATTTTATTGCCCCTCGTAGGTCTTAGCTACCTTGTGCTAGCATTCTTTGAAAGAAAGTGGTGGCTCTTCTTTTTTGGTTTAGCTTGTATCTTTGCTTTTCCGATTACCATGGCAGTAGGGAGCTTTTTACTAGGGCCCTAATCCTAATCAGAACTTATATTATTTTTGTGGAAATACAACATGATTTAAGGGCTTGATACCTTTGAAAACGATTTACAAATAACTTATTTTTATGGTAAAATAGAACTATGAGTAAAATGTATTATGCAGAAAATCCAGATGCAGTCCATGATGTTCACGAACTTAGAGTTGAGCTCCTTGGGCAAAAGATGACCTTTTTAACAGATGCTGGTGTCTTTAGTAAAAAAATGGTTGATTTCGGAAGTCAGTTGTTGTTAAGATGTCTTGATGTTGAAAAAGGTGAAAAAATTCTTGATGTTGGTTGTGGCTACGGTCCAATAGGCTTGTCTTTGGTTAAGGCTTATGATGCACAGGCGACTATGGTGGATATCAATAACCGTGCCCTGGATTTAGCCCAGCAAAATGCAGTAAAAAACAAGGTTCAAGCGACTATTTTCCAGTCTAATATTTATGAGCAGGTAGAAGGGCAATTCAATCATGTCATTTCGAATCCGCCCATACGTGCAGGCAAGCAAGTAGTTCACGAAATCATCGAAAAAAGTATAGACTTTCTAGTTGACGGTGGAGATTTGACTATCGTTATCCAGAAAAAACAAGGAGCTCCTAGTGCCAAAAGTAAGATGGAAGATGTATTTGGCAATTGCGAGATTGTAAAAAAAGATAAGGGATATTATATCCTTAGAAGTGTGAAAGAATGAGAGTAGTAGATCTAATCCAGAAAAAAAGAGACGGACAAGAACTCAGTTCCAGTGAAATCCAATGGTTGATTGAAGGCTATGTGGCAGGAACTGTTCCTGACTACCAGATGTCAGCATTTGCCATGGCAGTTTACTTCCAAGGAATGACCACGAGAGAAATTTCTGATTTAACCATGAATATGGTTAAGACAGGCCAGGAGTTTGATTTGTCAGCTATAGATGGTGTCAAGGTTGATAAACACTCTACGGGTGGTGTTGGTGACAAGGTAACTTTAATCCTAGCACCCTTGGTAGCCAGTTTTGATGTCCCAGTTGCTAAGATGAGTGGTCGAGGTTTGGGACACACAGGTGGAACAATTGATAAATTAGAATCCATCAAAGGTTTTCAGATTGAACGCAGTCAGGATGAATTTATCAAACAAGTTCAAGAAATTAGAGTTTCAGTTATTGGGCAATCCGATCAACTAGTTAAGGCGGATAAGCTTCTATATGCCCTTCGGGATGTGACAGCAACAGTTGATACCATTCCCTTGATTGCTAGTTCGGTCATGAGTAAAAAAATTGCTGCTGGAGCTGATGCTATCTTACTTGATGTAACAGTGGGTGAAGGTGCCTTTATGAAGACAGTTGATGAGGCACGCCAACTGGCTCAAACCATGGTAAACCTTGGTAAGGCTGTAGGTCGTAAGACAGTAGCAGTTATTACTGATATGAGTCAACCTTTAGGACGTGCCATTGGTAACCGTTTAGAAATCCTAGAAGCTCTGGAAATTCTTCAAGGTAAAGGCCGTCAAGATATTAGCCACTTTATCTGTGAGTTGGCCCAGATTATGCTATCATTAGCAAATGTTGAAAAAACTATTGAGGAAGTAAGGCAACATCTTGAAAATGGTAAAGCTCTCAAGAAATTCGAAGAGATGGTTCTAGCTCAGGGTGGAGACCTAGGAGACCTCTATCGTCCAGTAAAAGTTGACCATGTAGTTGATATTCTTGCTCAAGAGGATGGTGTTATCGTAGAACTTCCAGCCATGGAGTTTGGTCTTTTTGCCATGAGATTGGGTGCTGGTCGTGCCGTTAAAACAGATGCTCTTGACTATGAGACAGGGATTGTTTTTGAGAAGAAAGTTGGAGAATCAGTCAAAAAGGGTGAAATTGTTGCAAAAGTATATGCAAATGGCAAAATTTCTCCGGAACTAGTTACAGATTTCCAAAATTATGTTAAAATTAAGATAAGTGATGAAGCGATAAAAACGCGTGAAATCATTGAAATCATCTCCTAATTTAAGGAAAAAACGAAATGAAACTAAATAAATACATTGATCATACGCTTTTAAAGCAAGATGCTACCGAACAGCAAATCGATCGTTTGCTATCTGAAGCAAGAGAGTACGATTTTGCCAGTGTTTGTGTCAATCCTTGCTGGGTTTCGCATGCAAAAACTGCACTCGTAGATACTGATGTCAAGGTTTGTACAGTAGTGGGATTCCCTCTTGGAGCTACAACTTCAGCTGTCAAAGCTTATGAAACCAAAGAAGCAATCCAAAATGGTGCTGACGAAATTGATATGGTTATCAATGTTGGAGCACTCAAGTCTGGGAATGCTGATTTAGTTGAGTCAGATATTCGAGCAGTTGTTGAAGCAAGTGGAGACAAACTGGTTAAGGTTATTATTGAGGCTTGTTTGTTAACTGATGAAGAAAAAGTTCTAGCTTGTCAGCTAGCTCAGAAAGCAGGAGCAGACTTTGTCAAGACGTCAACAGGCTTCTCAACAGGTGGTGCAACCCTATCGGATGTTAAATTAATGCGCCAGACAGTTGGAGCTGATATGGGGGTTAAGGCTGCTGGTGGAGCTCGTTCTTATGCAGATGCTGTTGCCTTTGTTGAAGCTGGAGCTACTCGTATTGGAACATCTTCTGGTGTAGCAATCTTAAAAGGAGAGTTAGCAGATGGCGACTACTGAATTGATTGACTTAGCGATTGAGACTAGTAAAAAAGCTTATGTACCCTATTCACACTTTCCAATCGGTGCCGTTTTGGTTGCTAAGGATGGATGCGTATATACAGGATGCAATATTGAAAATGCTAGCTACCCCTTGACCAACTGTGGTGAGAGAACAGCTATTTTTAAAGCTGTTTCTGAAGGACAACGTGAGTTTTCAGAATTGATTGTTTATGGTCAAACTGAGAAACCTATTTCTCCTTGTGGAGCTTGCCGCCAAGTTATGGTCGAATTTTTTGAACAAGATCTAAAGGTGACCTTAGTTGCCAAAGATAAATCGACGGTCGAGATGACGGTCGGGGAATTACTTCCATACTCATTTACAGACTTGCATTAGTTAGTCTGCGTCACTCCCTGAGTGACAAGGGTCCTTGTGACCAATCAATCCATACTTGCAACTTCGTTGCGCATCTTATTTAGGAGGTTCAGTAATGAACAAGAAACAATGGCTAGGCCTTGGTCTAGTTGCAGTGGCAGCATTTGGACTTGCTGCATGTGGTAATCGCTCTTCTCGTAACGCAGCTTCTTCATCTTCTGATTTGAAGACAAAAGCAGCTATCGTTACAGATACTGGTGGTGTTGATGATAAATCATTCAACCAATCAGCTTGGGAAGGTCTTCAAGCTTGGGGTAAAGAGCACAATCTTGCAAAAGATAAAGGGTACACATACTTCCAATCAACAAGTGAAGCTGACTACGCTAACAACTTGAACCAAGCAGCAGGAAGCTACAACTTGATTTATGGTGTTGGTTTTGCTCTTCACAATGCGGTTGAAGAAGCAGCGAAAGAACATGCAGACTTGAACTATGTTTTGATTGATGATGTGATTAAAGATCAAAAGAACGTAGCAAGTGTAACATTTGCTGATAACGAAGCAGCTTACCTTGCAGGTGTAGCAGCAGCTAAAACTACTAAAACAAAACAAGTTGGTTTTGTAGGTGGTATGGAATCTGAAGTTATTTCTCGTTTCGCAGCTGGTTTCAAAGCTGGTGTTGAGTCAGTTGATCCATCTATCAAAGTACAAGTAGACTACGCTGGTTCATTTGGTGATGCCGCTAAAGGTAAAACAATCGCTGCAGCTCAATACGCTGCAGGTGCAGACGTAATCTACCAAGCAGCTGGTGGTACTGGTGCAGGTGTCTTCTCAGAAGCTAAATCTTTGAATGAAAGCAAAAACGAAGGCGATAAAGTTTGGGTTATCGGTGTAGACCGTGACCAAGTTGAAGAAGGTAAATATACTTCTAAAGATGGTAAAGAATCAAACTTCGTACTTGCTTCTACTTTGAAACAAGTCGGAACAACAGTTCAAGATATCGCAAACAAAACTGAAAAAGGTGAATTCCCTGGCGGTCAAGTGATCGTTTACTCATTGAAGGATAAAGGGGTTGATCTAGTAACAACTAACCTTTCTGAAGAAGGTAAAAAAGCTGTTGAAGATGCAAAAGCTAAAATCCTTGATGGAAGTGTAAAAGTTCCTGAAAAATAATGGATGAAAGTCATTTCTTAGGGGAGCGGCCTGTGGCCGCTTCTTTAAGAATTGAGACAAAGTGTTTTGTCTCAATAGAGCTTGCTAAGTTTCTTTAGCAGGTTTTATTGAAACAAAATAAAACTCTGAAAGGAAGAGCACATGGCACACGAAAATGTCATTGAGATGCGTGAAATTACCAAAGTTTTTGGTGAATTTGTCGCTAACGACAAAATTAACCTAGAACTTCGTAAAGGTGAAATTCATGCACTTTTAGGAGAAAATGGAGCTGGTAAGTCCACTCTTATGAACATGCTAGCAGGCCTTCTGGAACCGACTAGTGGTGAAATTGTGGTTAACGGTCAAGTTGTGAAACTAGACTCGCCATCAAAAGCCGCTAGCCTAGGAATTGGGATGGTTCACCAGCACTTTATGTTGGTTGAAGCTTTCACAGTTGCTGAAAATATCATTTTGGGAAGTGAATTGACCAAAAATGGTGTCCTAGATATTGCTCGAGCAACTCGAGAAATTAACGAACTATCGGAGCGTTATGGTCTTGCTGTGGATCCTTCTGCCAAAGTAGCAGATATCTCTGTTGGTGCTCAACAACGTGTTGAAATCTTAAAGACACTTTATCGTGGTGCCGATATTCTTATCTTTGACGAACCAACTGCCGTTTTGACGCCATCAGAAATCGATGAGTTGATGGCTATCATGAAGAACCTGGTTAAGGAAGGTAAATCAATCATCTTGATTACCCACAAGTTAGATGAGATTCGTGCTGTGTCTGACCGTGTTACAGTTATCCGTCGTGGTAAATCTATCGAGACTGTTGAGATTGTTGGTGCAACCAATGCTGACCTAGCAGAAATGATGGTCGGACGTTCAGTTTCCTTCAAAACTGTGAAGCAGGCACCTCAACCAAAAGAAGTTGTACTGTCCATTAAAGACTTGGTTGTTAATGAAAACCGTGGCATTCCTGCTGTTAAGAATCTCTCACTCGATGTTCGAGCTGGTGAAATTGTCGGAATTGCGGGTATTGATGGAAATGGTCAATCTGAATTAATCCAAGCTATCACAGGACTTCGTAAGATTGAGTCTGGTAGTGTGGAATTGAAAGGTCAGTCCATTGTAGGATTGCATCCACGTCAAATTACTGAACTGAGCGTTGGTCACGTTCCGGAAGACCGTCACCGTGATGGTTTGGTCTTGGAAATGATGATTTCTGAAAATATCGCTCTTCAAACCTACTATAAAGAACCTCTTAGCAAAAAGGGAATTTTAAATTATACGAATATCATTGACTATGCAAAAAAATTGATGCAAGAGTTTGATGTTCGCGCTGCTAGCGAGATAGTACCAGCAGCAGCACTCTCAGGAGGAAATCAACAAAAAGCGATTATCGCTCGTGAAATTGATCGAGATCCTGATCTCCTTATCGTCAGCCAACCAACTCGTGGTCTGGATGTCGGTGCCATTGAGTACATTCACAAACGTTTGATTGAAGCACGTGATAATGGTAAGGCTGTCCTTGTAGTCAGCTTTGAGTTGGATGAGATTTTAAATGTCTCTGACAGAATTGCCGTTATCCACGATGGTAAGATTCAAGGGATTGTGATACCAGAAACAACCAACAAGCAAGAGCTTGGTGTCTTGATGGCTGGTGGTAACTTGGAAAAGGAGAAGAGTGATGTCTAAAAAATTACAACAAATTTCGGTTCCCTTGATTTCTGTTTTCCTTGGAATCTTGCTTGGAGCCATCGTCATGTGGATTTTTGGCTATGATGCCATCTGGGGCTATGAAGAATTGTTCTATACGGCCTTTGGTAGTGTTCGTGGTATCGGTGAAATTTTCCGTGCTATGGGTCCGTTAGTCTTGATCGCTCTAGGGTTTGCAGTTGCAAGTCGTGCTGGCTTCTTTAACGTTGGTCTTCCAGGACAAGCTCTCGCTGGTTGGGTTCTTAGTGGCTGGTTTGCCCTGACTCATCCTGATATGCCACGTCCTTTGCTGATTCTCGCAACCATTATCATTGCGCTAGTTGCAGGGGGGATTGTTGGTGCGATTCCAGGTGTTCTTAGAGCTTATCTTGGAACATCTGAGGTTATTGTTACCATCATGATGAACTACATTGTTCTTTATGTGGGAAATGCCTTTATCCACCACTTCCCTAAAGAAATCATGCAAAGTACTGACTCATCTATTCGTGTTAGTGCCAATGCAACCTATCAGACACCATGGCTTGCTGAGTTAACAGGAAATTCTCGTATGAACATCGGTATTTTCTTTGCTATCATTGCAGTCGGTGTTATCTGGTTCATGCTTAAAAAGACAACTCTAGGTTTTGAAATTCGTGCAGTTGGTTTGAACCCAAATGCTTCTGAATATGCAGGTATTTCAGCTAAACGCACCATCATCCTATCAATGATTATCTCAGGTGCCCTTGCAGGTCTAGGTGGAGCAGTAGAAGGACTTGGGACCTTCCAAAACGTTTATGTCCAAGGTTCATCATTGGCGATCGGCTTTAACGGAATGGCGGTAAGTCTACTTGCTGCAAACTCACCGATTGGAATTCTATTTGCAGCCTTCTTGTTTGGAGTACTTCAAGTTGGAGCACCTGGTATGAATGCTGCTCAAGTGCCATCTGAGCTTGTAAGTATCGTTACAGCCTCAATTATCTTCTTTGTCAGCGTTCACTACATCATCGAACGCTTTGTCAAACCAAGAAAACAACTTAAAGGAGGTAAATAAGGATGTCGATTACAACAATGTTAACCCTTATGGTTTCTTCAATGTTGATTTACTCAGCACCACTTATTTTCACAAGTATCGGAGGAGTTTTCTCTGAACGTGGTGGAGTTGTTAACGTTGGTCTTGAAGGAATCATGGTCATGGGTGCCTTTTCTGGAGTTGTTTTTAACCTTGAATTTGCTCAAGATTTGGGAGCAGCGACTCCTTGGTTGGCTCTTCTAGTTGGTGGATTAGTCGGAGCTATCTTCTCGCTCATTCACGCAGTGGCTACAGTTCATTTCCGTGCTGACCATGTTGTCAGTGGTACTGTGCTAAACTTGATGGCGCCCGCCTTGGCTGTTTTCTTGGTAAAAGTCCTCTATAACAAGGGGCAAACGGACAACTTGGTTCAAACCTTTGGACGTTTTGATTTCCCAGTCTTGGCCAATATTCCATTTCTAGGAGATATCTTCTTCAAGTCAACCAGTTTACTTGGTTACCTTGCAATTGCTTTCTCATTCTTAGCATGGTTTATCCTTTTCAAAACACGCTTTGGACTTCGCCTTCGTTCAGTTGGTGAACATCCACAAGCAGCGGATACATTGGGAATCAATGTCTACAAGATGAGATATTTGGGTGTTGTGATTTCAGGTTTCCTTGGGGGAATCGGAGGAGCTATCTATGCTCAGTCAATTTCTGTTAACTTCTCAGTTACGACCATCGTTGGACCTGGATTTATTGCTCTTGCTGCTATGATTTTCGGGAAGTGGAATCCTGTCGGAGCTATGCTTTCAAGTCTCTTCTTCGGATTATCACAGAGTTTGGCAGTTATTGGTTCACAACTTCCTTTCTTACAAGGAGTTCCAACTGTTTACTTGCAGATTGCACCATATCTCTTGACCATCGTCGTCCTAGCAGCCTTCTTTGGAAAAGCTGTTGCGCCGAAGGCGGATGGTATCAACTATATCAAATCTAAATAAACACAAACGAGGCTGGGAAAAATCCCGACCTCGTTTTTTAGTATTTGAAATGAAAATCTGGCGAAAACTTCATTTTTATATCCCATCCTCTTCTCTATTTTTTAGAGTTTTGATGGGTGAGATTTAGTCCCCAAGGAACTAGGTTCTCGGTTTTGTTTTGAATACGATTGATATTATCCTTATGACGTATGATTACAATTCCCGCGAGTGCTATGATAATAAGAGTGAAGAGGAGATCGTAATTACTTAAGATAAAGCCGAAGAGTGGAAAAATTAGAGCTCCCAAAACAGCAGCGAGAGCAGCAGTAACACTAGAGAGAGAAATCATGCTTCCTAGATATAGAGTTCCGAAGAAAACAACTGCTAGATAGAGGCAAAATAGAGGAGCAAATCCGAAAATGACTCCAGCACTGGTTGCGACAGCCTTACCTCCCTTAAATCCTGCAAAAATTGGAAAAGTATGCCCGATTACGGCCAAGAGACCAAAAATGAGAGGAGAGATTCCTTGTACATGGAAGATAAGGGGAAGTAGGGTTGCGATGGTTCCTTTGAAAAAGTCAATCACGAAGGTTGCCATACCCGCTTTCTTACCTAAAATACGGAAGGTATTGGTTGTTCCAGTATTGCCAGAACCATGTTCACGTATATTTATCTTAAAGAAGGCTAGTCCAATCCAAAGTCCTGAAGGGATAGAACCCAATAAATAAGCTAAAATTAATAATACTATTGTCATCATGCTTCTATTATACCATGAAATAGGAGAGAAACGGAAAGGAATCTTTTCTCAAATTGTGACATCTGATTCTTTATGTAAGTAGAAAATTTTTCTCATGAGCACTATTGTTCGGAAATTAAGGCTAAAGTTTTAAAAATTCATGAAAGTTTCTGAAATTCCTTGATTTTGTGTTTATTTATGCTATAATGAGAACAATTATTTTTAGGAGGTGGAGTATGTCTTACTTATTCGAGATATTACCAAGTTTATTGAGCGGTGCGACAATGACCTTACAAGTTTTTGCACTGGTCTTACTTTTTTCAATCCCTTTAGGCATTTTGGTTGCCTTTTGCTTACAGGTCCATTGGAAACCCCTCCATTACATGATTGATATCTATATCTGGGTGATGCGCGGGACACCCTTGCTCTTGCAACTAATTTTTATTTATTATGTCCTACCAAGTATCGGAATTCGACTCGACCGGGTGCCTGCTGCGATTATTGCCTTCACGCTTAATTATGCAGCCTACTTTGCTGAAATTTTCCGTGGAGGAATTGCAACGATTCCTCAGGGGCAATACGAAGCAGCTAAGGTTTTGAAATTTAATCCTATTGATACCGTTCGTTATATCATTTTGCCACAGGTGACCAAGATTGTCTTACCAAGTGTATTTAACGAGGTTATGAGTTTGGTTAAGGATACTTCTCTGGTCTATGCGCTCGGTATTTCTGATCTGATTCTAGCTAGTCGTACTGCAGCCAATCGTGATGCCAGCTTGATTCCAATGTTTCTAGCAGGAGCTATCTATCTTCTCATGATTGGTATTGTTACGATTATAGCTAAGAAACTTGAGAAGAAGTTCAGCTACTATAGATAGGAGGTTATCCATGTTAGAGTTAAGAAATATCAGCAAAAAATTTGGAAAAAAAGAAATTTTATCCAATTTCAGTTTAACAATTCCTGAAAAGCAGATTTTGGCCATCGTTGGACCTTCTGGTGGTGGGAAGACAACCTTGCTTAGAATGTTAGCTGGACTTGAAACCATTGATTCAGGTGAGATTTTTTATAATGGAGAATCCCTACCTTTGGATGAACTTGAAAAGCGTCACTTATTAGGTTTTGTTTTTCAAGATTTTCAGCTTTTTCCTCACTTATCCGTTATGGAGAACTTGATTTTGTCACCCATCAAAACTATGGGGCTGTCTGAAGCAGATGCCAAGAAGAAGGCAACCGACTTACTCGCTCGTCTGGGGCTCGAAGCTCACGCAGATGCTTATCCATACTCATTATCTGGTGGTCAAAAGCAACGTGTTGCCTTAGCACGCGCTATGATGATAGATCCTGAAGTGATTGGTTATGACGAACCAACTTCAGCCCTTGACCCAGAGTTGCGTCTCGAGGTTGAAAAACTGATTCTACAAAATCGGGAACTAGGCATGACTCAGATTGTGGTAACCCACGATCTCCAGTTTGCAGAAAATATTGCAGATCAGATTCTCAAAGTAGAGCCTAAGTAGGAGGTGTCTATGAATCGAAAGAAAATCACACTTGTTTTGGTATTCTTACTTGCTTTTTTCCTAGTAGGATGCACACAAAAAGCTAGTGATCCCAAAGTTGATAATTGGGACAAGTACCAAAAACAAGGCACGATAACCATTGGATTTGACAATACCTTTGTTCCCATGGGGTTTGAAGAAAAAAATGGTCAGTATGCTGGATTTGATATTGATTTAGCCCAAGCTGTTTCTGAGAAACTTGGTTTCAAGGTACAGTTTCAACCCATTGATTGGGATATGAAGGAAACCGAACTTCAAAACGGGACCATTGATGCAATCTGGAATGGATATTCGGCGACTGATGAACGCCGTGAGAAAGTAGCTTTTACCATTCCTTATATGGAGAATCAGCAGGTTCTCGTTTCTAAAAAATCGCAAAATATCCAATCAGTGTCTGATATGACAGGCAAGGTTTTGGGAGCCCAAGCAGGTTCCTCTGGTTATATAGATTTTGAAGCTCAACCGGAACTCTTAAAAAATATTGTAAAAGATAAGAAGGCAAACCAATATCAAAGTTTTACAGAAGCCTTGATTGACCTGCAAAATGATCGGATTGATGCTCTTTTAATTGACCGTGTTTATGCCAACTATTATCTTAAAACGGAAGGAATCTTGGACCAATATGAGATTTTTCCAGCCGGTTTTGAGAGTGAGTCATTTGCGGTCGGAGTAAGACCAGCGGATAAGACCTTATTAGCCAATTTGAATGAGGCTTTTGTGGAACTCTATCAAGAAGGAAAATTCCAAGAAATTAGCCAAAAATGGTTTGGTGAAGATATTGCAACAAGTCAAGTTAAAGGAAAAGAAAACTGAGACTCTCGTCTTGGTTTCTTTTTTTAGGGCGGGAATGAGTGATTTTTTTACTAAATAGGACTTGTGAATAGGCTTTTAACTTGAAAATTTTGCAAAATCCTTAGAAAACCTGTAAAATAGAAAAGATGAACAAATAGGAGGTTCCTTGTGTCAAAAAAGGAAATCAATATTAACAATTATAATGATGACGCCATTCAGGTGCTAGAAGGGTTGGATGCAGTCCGTAAACGTCCAGGGATGTATATCGGATCGACTGACGGTGCTGGGCTACATCACCTTGTTTGGGAAATTGTCGATAATGCAGTCGATGAAGCCTTATCTGGATTTGGTGATCGCATTGATGTAACGATTAATAAAGATGGAAGTTTAACGGTTCAAGACCACGGACGTGGGATGCCGACTGGGATGCACGCTATGGGGATTCCAACGGTTGAGGTCATCTTTACCATTCTCCACGCTGGAGGAAAATTCGGTCAAGGTGGTTACAAGACTTCTGGCGGTCTCCACGGGGTTGGTTCTTCTGTTGTGAATGCCCTCTCTAGCTGGCTCGAAGTAGAAATCACTCGTGATAGTGCAGTCTACAAGCAACGCTTTGAAAATGGTGGGAAGCCAGTAACCACTCTTGAAAAGGTTGGAACGGCACCTAAGTCTAAAACAGGTACCAAAGTGACCTTTATGCCGGATGCTAGTATCTTTTCTACGACAGACTTCAAGTACAATACCATTTCAGAGCGTCTCAATGAGTCAGCCTTTCTCTTGAAAAATGTAACCTTGTCATTAACGGACAAACGAACAGATGAAGCAATTGAATTCCATTATGAGAATGGGGTACAAGACTTTGTTTCTTACCTCAATGAAGACAAGGAAACCTTGACGCCAGTCCTTTACTTTGAAGGCGAAGATAATGGTTTCCAAGTAGAAGTAGCCCTCCAATATAATGATGGATTTTCAGATAACATCTTGTCCTTTGTTAATAACGTTCGTACTAAAGACGGTGGAACGCATGAGACAGGACTTAAGTCTGCTATTACCAAGGTTATGAATGACTATGCACGTAAGACAGGTCTTCTCAAAGAAAAAGATAAAAATCTTGAAGGGTCAGATTATCGTGAAGGATTGGCAGCTGTACTTTCTATCCTAGTTCCTGAAGAACATTTGCAGTTTGAAGGACAGACTAAGGATAAACTAGGAAGTCCACTTGCTCGTCCAGTTGTGGATGGGATTGTGGCAGATAAGTTGACCTTCTTCCTTATGGAAAACGGTGAGTTAGCTTCAAATCTGATTCGTAAGGCAATCAAGGCGCGTGATGCTCGTGAAGCAGCACGTAAGGCGCGTGATGAGAGTCGTAATGGTAAGAAAAATAAGAAAGATAAGGGATTGCTTTCTGGGAAATTAACCCCAGCCCAGTCTAAAAATCCAGCTAAGAATGAACTCTACCTAGTCGAGGGTGACTCTGCCGGTGGTTCTGCTAAGCAAGGCCGTGACCGTAAGTTCCAAGCTATCTTGCCTCTTCGTGGTAAGGTTATCAATACAGCCAAGGCTAAGATGGCAGATATCCTCAAAAATGAAGAAATCAATACCATGATTTATACCATCGGTGCAGGTGTTGGAGCAGACTTTTCTCTTGAAGATGCTAACTATGATAAGATCATTATCATGACCGATGCGGACACCGATGGTGCCCACATTCAAACCCTCCTCTTAACCTTCTTTTATCGCTATATGCGTCCACTAGTCGAGGCAGGACATGTCTATATCGCCCTTCCTCCTCTTTACAAGATGTCAAAAGGGAAAGGTAAGAAAGAAGAAGTGGCCTACGCTTGGACAGATGGTGAGCTAGAAGAACTACGTAAGCAGTTTGGTAAAGGTGCGACCCTTCAACGCTACAAGGGACTTGGTGAGATGAATGCGGACCAACTATGGGAAACAACCATGAACCCAGAAACTCGTACCCTCATCCGTGTTACGATTGAAGACCTAGCACGCGCAGAACGTCGCGTCAATGTCCTCATGGGTGACAAGGTCGAACCACGCCGTAAGTGGATTGAGGATAATGTCAAGTTTACGCTGGAAGAGAGTGGGGAGATGGTGTTTTAGGGAGAAAAATATATGGATAAACAAAAATTGATATCTTTTTTCTTTGATTTTACTGGAATGGATTTGGACAAGCTTTTAGAGGGGCTGGGAATAGATGAAAAACTTGAACGCCGAAAAATTCAAAATGTAGTAAATGATTTTGAAAAATATATATTCGAGAGACATGGCGAAAATCCGAGTTATGATGGTATATCCAAAGTCTGGAAGGAAAATCAAGTTTTTGAAGAGCTTATAAAAATTCGGTATACATTGAATAGTGAATATAAGGGTTATGAAGAATTTAAAAATCATCTCAAAACAATGATTGGTAGCCAAGACTTTGATATTGTTCTGTTTTTTGAATTGATGGATGAATTGAACAAACTCTTGATTGAAGAAGTTAAAAAAGCGTCTAATTTTACAATAGCTGACATTGCTACTATGAATCATCTGATAGAAGCTAATCAAGTTGTGAATTCTAACTCTCAAAATAAAGAAGTAAGTGGAGGAGGAGAAAATCAAAATTTTGATAATAAACAAGTAGAAGTTAATTCTAAAGATAAACCAATCCCCCATTTAGCTTCCTCAATTTTCTTTGATAATAGATTTTATGAATCTTTTCCAGATTGTGATAATAAGAACTTTAAAGTATATAATGACCAAAAAGTAATAATTGATCGTTTAACAAATTTCTTTGAAGATTTCAATTATTTAGAAGTTTCACCTATCCGGAAGGTCAGAGGATCCTCTTATGAAGATATATCCAGATTACAATTTGAAGACGGAAAAATACTTATGAGAATAGCTAATTCAACGTTATCTTATGAACTAAAAATCAACAGATTGGTGGCTTTTAATTCTCCAGGGTATTGGAATAAGTTTATTATGATTGAGGTTGATGGAGATGTTCCGGCAAAGATAAGAGGGGATGCAGATGATTGCGAATCGAATAGTATTGCTAAAGACTACGCTTATTCTGATGGTGATTATTATTCTATAACAAGTTATAATACTAAAAGATTTACTGAAAACGGTATGCTACAAACAATCGATGGAGAATTAAATGTAAGAACAAGATTTTTGAAGAAGCATAATTTTTTCATAGTGCCACGCTTTCACCCATTAGCTTGTGACCAAGATTGTTATTATAAAGCAGAAGAAAGTCTTGATGAGTTGCTTTCGTGTTGTGATGAAATGGCGGAACTGATTTTCTTAAAAGTTTCTAATTTATTGAAAACAACGAAAAGAACCTATAATGACTCCAGGGAAGATAGATATGTATATTGTTATAGATAATGTCGTATAATGCGTAATCTTCTTCATGTGATTTTATTGTTCCTAATTTTTCTCATGTTTTTAATGACTAACAAGTTATTGTATCGAGAGAAAATACTTCTTTATGATTACTAACTTAGTAAATCAACTAATTGTTAGTGATTATTTAATATTTAGATCGGTTTATAGTACAAGGTGAAAAATTTTAATAGCTAGGTGAAAAAAGTTATAAAGCTCATATCAAAAATAGGTTTAGAATTTGATAATGAAAGAATCTAGTAGATAGCCTACTTTATAGACATGTTTTTTACAACACTCAAAAAATAATAACTAATAAGGTATTAAAATGAGAACAGAAACAGAAATGCTTGACCTGATTTTACAAATAGCTAAAAAGTTACAGGTTGATGCTGTGGCTCTGTCTGGCTCAAGAACAGAGGATCAAGCTCCAAAAGATGAATTTCAAGACTATGATATTGTCTATATTGTAGAGAATCTGGACGAGTTGATTTCAGATTTATCTTGGATAGACCAGTTTGGTACGTGTAACATTGAGCAACATAATATCCTAGGTAACCGTCGTCTCTACCTCATGCTCTTTGAAGATGGTAACCGTATTGATTTGACTCTATGTCCTAAAGTGCATATCAAGGAGTGGGTAGAAAGCGAAGCGGATTTCACGGTGCTAGAGGACACTAAGGGCTTGTTTGCGCCATATTCTTCAAATCCTCAGCGTTACTGGACAAGTCCAGCTACTGAGAAGGATTTTAAAAAAGCCTGCAATGAATTTTGGTGGGTTTCTGCCTATGTAGTCAAGGGCATTTGTCGCAATCAAGTCATTTATGCAACGGATCATCTCTACAATATTTGCCAGCAAGAACTCTTGAAAATCTTAGCTTGGCAGGTAGCAAGTGATAGAGGAGTAGTCGACATCGGTAAGAACTACAAGTACCTCTTTAACTACTTGCCTGCTGAGAAGGAGAAGGAATTCTCTGCTCTTCTTGATTTCTCAAGTTTAGATAAAATCACTCAGTCTTTATTAGCAACCATGGAATTTTTCCACCAAGAAGCTCAATATCTTGCTAACAAGATGGGCTTTGAATACGATAGGGAAGTAGCTGAGAAGATGATTAAGTATGCTGAGGAAAAACTTCTAAATCACTAAGAAAATAAAGAACATAATTCATAACTTTAAACTACAGAAAGGATAGTTTAGTTATATAAAGTAACTGAAATTCTTTTCTATAAAATCTACTCTACATTCTTTGAAAGGAGTTGAACACGCCCTAAATGCTGTGTGAAAAAGATAAATTCTCTTGAGAGCGTCGCTCGCTTTAAGAATTTCCTATTTTCACTTTGCATTTTACGGGCTTTGTATCCTATATGAGTAACATTCAAAACATGTCCCTGGAGGACATCATGGGAGAGCGCTTTGGTCGCTACTCCAAATACATCATTCAAGACCGGGCTTTGCCAGATATTCGTGATGGATTGAAGCCGGTTCAACGTCGTATTCTTTATTCAATGAATAAAGATGGTAATACCTTTGACAAGAGCTACCGTAAGTCGGCTAAGTCTGTCGGGAACATCATGGGTAATTTCCACCCACACGGGGATTCTTCTATCTATGATGCCATGGTCCGTATGTCTCAGGATTGGAAAAACCGTGAGATTCTGGTTGAAATGCACGGGAATAACGGTTCCATGGACGGAGATCCACCTGCGGCTATGCGTTATACTGAGGCACGTTTGTCTGAGATTGCAGGATATCTCCTTCAAGATATCGAGAAAAAGACAGTTCCCTTTGCTTGGAACTTTGACGATACCGAGAAAGAGCCAACTGTCTTACCAGCAGCCTTTCCAAACCTTTTAGTCAATGGTTCAACTGGGATTTCAGCTGGTTATGCCACAGATATTCCGCCGCATAATTTGGCTGAGGTCATTGATGCTACGGTTTATATGATTGACCATCCGACTGCCAAGGTTGATAAGTTGATGGAATTCTTGCCTGGGCCGGATTTCCCTACAGGTGCGATTATCCAAGGCCGTGATGAAATCAAAAAGGCCTATGAAACTGGTAAAGGGCGCGTGGTTGTTCGTTCCAAAACGGAAATTGAGAAGCTTAAAGGTGGTAAGGAACAAATCGTTATCACTGAGATTCCCTATGAGATTAATAAGGCTAACTTAGTCAAGAAAATCGATGAAGTTCGTGTCAATAACAAGGTGGCAGGTATCGCTGAGGTTCGTGATGAGTCTGACCGTGATGGTCTTCGCATCGCTATTGAACTTAAGAAAGATGCGAATACCGAGCTTGTTCTTAACTATCTTTTCAAGTATACTGACCTACAAATCAACTACAATTTCAATATGGTTGCGATTGACAATTTCACCCCTCGTCAGGTTGGGATTGTACCAATCTTGTCTAGCTATATTGCCCACCGTCGTGAAGTGATTTTGGCGCGTTCTCGCTTTGACAAGGAAAAGGCTGAAAAACGTCTCCATATCGTGGAAGGTTTGATTCGTGTCATCTCTATCCTGGATGAAGTTATTGCCCTTATCCGTGCTTCTGAGAACAAGGCTGACGCTAAGGAAAACCTCAAGGTCAGCTATGATTTTACAGAAGAACAGGCTGAGGCCATTGTTACCTTGCAATTGTATCGTTTGACCAATACAGACGTTGTTGTCTTGCAAGAAGAAGAAGCAGAACTCCGTGAAAAGATTGCCATGCTTGCAGCTATCATCGGTGATGAACGAACTATGTACAATCTCATGAAAAAAGAGCTTCGTGAGGTCAAGAAGAAATTTGCGACACCTCGATTGAGTACTTTAGAAGATACAGCTAAAGTCATTGAGATTGATACAGCAAGTCTTATCGCTGAAGAAGATACTTATGTCAGCGTGACTAGGGCAGGTTATATCAAGCGTACTAGCCCTCGTTCCTTTGCAGCTTCAACGCTGGAAGAAATTGGCAAGCGTGATGATGATCGTTTGATCTTTGTTCAATCTGCCAAGACAACCCAGCATCTCTTGATGTTCACGACTCTTGGAAATGTCATCTACCGTCCTATCCATGAATTGGCAGACATTCGTTGGAAGGATATCGGGGAGCATCTGAGCCAGTCTATTACAAACTTTGAAACCACTGAAGAAGTACTTTACGTCGAAGTGGTGGATCAGTTTGACGATGCGACGACCTACTTTGCAGCGACTCGCCTTGGACAAATCAAACGGGTAGAACGCAAAGAATTCTCTCCATGGAGAACCTATCGTTCTAAATCTGTCAAGTACGCTAAGTTGAAAGACGATACTGACCAGATTGTAGCAGTAGCTCCGATTAAATTGGATGATGTTCTGTTGATCAGTCGAAACGGTTATGCCCTCCGCTTTAACATCGAAGAAGTGCCAGTTATCGGTGCCAAAGCTGCAGGGGTCAAAGCCATGAATCTCAAAGCAGATGATGTGATACAAGCAGCCTTTATCTGCAATACATCTTCTTTCTATCTTTTAACGCAACGTGGAAGCTTGAAACGTGTTTCAATAGAGGAAATTCCAGCAACCAGTCGTGCCAATCGTGGTCTTCAAGTCTTGAGAGAATTAAAGAGTAAACCCCATCGCGTATTCTTGGCTGGAGCGGTCTCAGAACAAGGATTTGTTGGAGATCTCTTTAGTACAGAAGTAGAAGATGGAGAACAAACGCTTGTGATTCAATCAAATAATGGAACGATTTACGAATCAATCCTACAAGATTTGAATCTATCAGAACGTACAAGCAATGGAAGCTTTATCTCAGATAGCATTTCTGATGAAGAAGTTTTTGATGCTTATCTCAAAGAAATCTTTAAAGAAATCAAAGAAAATTAAAAAGGCTCTCTGTCAACTGTAGTGGGTTGAATAAA
>NZ_KV804992.1:41191-41638 GCF_001811505.1 Streptococcus sp. HMSC034E03 | reverse complement strand
TGAAGTTCCGGAATACACAGGAGCAATTGGCGTAGCAGGTGAAGCAGCTATTCATGAAGTCCCAGAGTTTACTGGTGGAGTGAATGGTGAAGAAGCAGCTGTTCAAGAAGTAAGCCCAGAATACACAGGTGGTGTCAATGGAGTAGAAGGAGCAATCCATGAGGTTCCAGAATACAAAGATGAGCAGTCTCTTGTAGCTCTTGCTATGTCACAAGACAAGACCTACCAAGCGCCTGCAAGTCGTCAAAATATCCTCCCTGAAACAGGTACTAAGGAAAATGCAACCCTTGCAACAGCAGGTGTTGTAGGAGCACTTCTTGGTATGTTTGCAATGGGAAAGAAAAAAGAAGACGAATAAGATGATGTAAAAGCATATAAGTCATAGAGATTGGATCAAGATACTAATCTCGATCAAAAAAAGCGGACAAAACTAGTTTTCTGATGAAC
>NZ_KV804992.1:0-41091 GCF_001811505.1 Streptococcus sp. HMSC034E03 | reverse complement strand
TGATGAACAGAATCTGGTCTTGTTCGCTTTTTCTTAAAGTGAGGAAGCTGATGGCCACTGAAGTTCTTTGACCAGAATATTTTTAACTTGGGACGAAGAACTTTCGATTGGGTTAAGTCGCAAGCCAATTTCTACCATTTAGGATGTTTTGATGACAATTTAAGAATAAGCAATCTTTTCCTGGAAATAAATGCTAAACTATAATTGTTCCTAAACATGATTTAGTAGATCGGTGGTCTGGTTCAACCCTAAAAGAACAGAGCTGATCTTACAAGTTAATCAGAAGAGTCATTGTTAGCTGAGCTTTAGAGGTAGCTAGTAGAAAAAAGTAAATCTTAAATTTGATGTTCTCTTGTGAGCAAGACTAAGGAGTTATTCTATTCATTTATTTGTAGAAAGCTTTGGGGAGTATCTATGAAATTTAATAAATATATCTTTCCTTTGGCACAAGCCTGCTTGGGTTTGTATTTATTCGCTAATGGAGGTAGTTTGATCAATTTAGATATTGGGGTTATCCTTTTGTTATTATCTCTGATTAAGGGAGTAGAAATCTATAAAGAGGAAAGAAAACATAGCTGAGCTTTCTTAGTAAGTAGAGATGCTGGAGTTAAGGAAAGAAGAGGTATTGATGTGCAAAAGTTGAAAAATAGTTTAAAATTTGTAGGAATGATCTTACTGATTATAAATATAAATACATTTCCCATGAGAATGCTGGCTCTCGAAGATTCTAGTTCTCTATCCTTAAAGTGGACGACTAGTATTGGGTATTTGCTACTTGCTACCTTCTTGCTAGTTGCTGTTTGGAGACAGTATAAAAAGAAAGTTCCAGACCAGCAGAAGACTTTCAAATTTACCTGGAAGGATTTTGGAATAGCCCTTTTATTTTATGTGGCTACTCGAGTCGTAGCGATTGTAGGTACTCTTCTGATCCAAGTGGTTACTGGAAATCCAACATCCGCTAACGATGCGGCCTTGCTGGCTACAAGTGAGCAGGTCACTCGAGTTTTTCCTCTATTTTTCATCGCTTTTCATTTTGCAATTGGTATATTTGCTCCAATCATGGAAGAATTAGTATTTAGAGGATTCTTCAGCCACTATTTTTTTAAAGCTGATCAAAAGTGGTTGAAATTGTTAATAAGTTCTGCTATTTTTGGCTACCTGCATATGTTTTATCCGATAGAGTTTGTAACTTATTTTTTACTGGGAGTGATATTTTACTTAGCCTATGCTCGTAGAGGAAACATTCTTGATTCTATAGCTGTTCATTTGTTAAATAACGGACTGCTGGTACTGGTATCTATTTTAAACTATCTATTTTTAGTTTTTAGCTAATACTCTTCGAAAATCTCTTCAAACCACGTCAGCGTCGCCTTTCCGTATATTTGTTACTGACTTCGTCAGTTCTATCCACAACCTCAAAACAGTGTTTTGAGCAACCTGCGCCTAGCTTCCTAATTTGCTCTTAGTATAAAATATATCCAAAAAATGATTGGTTTAAAGGCTGATCATTTTTTTGTTGCAAAGATCAACTTTTGCTGATAAATACTGAAGACAGCAATAAAAAAAACCAGTGATTCAATCACTGGCTGTTAGATCGTTCTTTTAGGAAGCTCCATTAGTAGTAGACGTTTTTGTATCTGTTGTTTGAGTGCTAGATGAAGGAGCAGTTGGTTGTTCTTGTTTACTGCTAGTGTCTTCTTTCTTGCTTTCTTCACTGCTACTAGATTGACTTGTCATTTCTTCTTGTGTGTTGTCCTTTGTAGAAGTATTATCCTTGTTGGGAGTAGTGTTCTCTTGAGGGGATTCCTTTTGAATCTCTTTTATGACAGTTGTCTGGGTTGTCGTAGTTTCTTTTTTAGAGTTATTATTGTTGTTGTTATTCATAGCATTCATGATGGTGATGCTTGCAGTAATCAGTCCCAGAATACTACCGATAGTAGCAATCGTTTTTTGAAAAACAGTAAATCCTTTTTTGATGTGTTCTGTTTTGGGTTTTGATGTTCTACGATAATTAGACATAATATCTCTCCTTTACTAAAATTCATTATACCGAAAATCTTTAAAAAAAACTTAAATGAACCTGAATTGCCTTTCTTGTCGCCTGAACTGTTTCGTGATACAATAGAAGGAGTGATTTTAGAAAGCGTGAGAAACCATGATTTACTTTGATAATTCGGCAACGACTAAGCCTTATCCAGAAGCACTTGAAACCTATATGCAAGTGTCTGCAAAAATTATTGGAAATCCTTCAAGTCTCCATCGTTTGGGAGACCAATCTACCAGAATTTTAGAAGCTTCTCGACAGCAGATTGCAGATTTGATTGGCAAGAAGAGTGATGAAATCTTCTTTACATCTGGTGGGACTGAAGGGGATAACTGGGTTATCAAAGGTGTAGCATTTGAAAAAGCGCAATTTGGCAAACATATCATTGTGTCTGACATTGAGCATCCAGCAGTCAAGGAGTCAGCCCTCTGGCTCAAGACTCAAGGTTTTGAAGTGGATTTTACACCAGTTGATGAAAAAGGATTTGTAGATGTAGAGGCCTTAGCAGGTTTACTTCGTCCTGATACCACACTAGTTTCCATCATGGCAGTCAACAATGAGATTGGCTCAATCCAGCCTATTGAAGCTATTTCAGAACTTTTGGCAGATAAGCCAACTATTTCTTTCCATGTAGATGCTGTTCAGGCCTTGGCAAAAATACCGACAGAAAAGTATCTGACTGATCGAGTAGATTTCGCAACCTTCTCCAGTCATAAATTCCATGGAGTTCGTGGTGTTGGCTTTGTCTATATCAAGTCTGGTAAGAAAATTACACCGCTTTTAACTGGTGGTGGCCAAGAGCGTGACTATCGTTCAACAACTGAGAATGTTGCTGGGATTGCTGCGACTGCCAAGGCTTTGCGTCTAGCTATGGAAAGACTGGACTTATTTGCTAGCAAAACAAGTCAGATGAAGGAAGTCATTCGTCAGGCTCTTCTTGACTATCCAGATATTTTTGTCTTCTCAGGTGAGGAAGACTTTGCGCCTCATATTTTGACCTTTGGGATTAAGGGTGTTCGTGGTGAAGTCATTGTGCACGCCTTTGAAGACTATGATATTTTCATTTCTACAACATCAGCTTGCTCGTCCAAGGCTGGGAAACCTGCTGGTACCCTGATTGCCATGGGCATTGAAAAAGATAAAGCCCAGTCAGCAGTTCGTCTCAGTCTAGACCTAGAAAATGACATGAGTCAAGTTGAACAATTTTTGACTAAATTAAAATTAATCTACAATCAAACTAAAAAAGTAAGATAGGAGCATTCATGCAGTATTCAGAAATTATGATTCGCTACGGAGAGTTGTCAACCAAGGGTAAAAACCGTATGCGTTTCATCAATAAACTACGTAATAATATCTCAGACGTTTTGTCCATCTATCCTCAAGTCAAAGTCACAGCAGATCGCGATCGTGCCCACGCTTATCTGAATGGGGCAGATTATGAACCAGTGGCAGAATCTCTCAAGCAAGTTTTCGGGATTCAAAACTTTTCTCCAGTATATAAGGTTGAAAAATCTGTAGAAGTTCTGAAATCTGCTGTTCAAGAGATTATGAAGGACATCTACAAGGAAGGGATGACCTTTAAAATCTCTAGTAGACGCAGCGACCACAACTTTGAACTCGATAGTTGTGAACTCAATCAAACGCTTGGTGGAGCAGTTTTTGAAGCTATTCCAAACGTTCAAGTCCAAATGAAAAATCCTGATATCAATCTGCAAGTGGAGATTCGTGAAGAAGCAGCCTACCTTTCATATGAAACCATTCGTGGTGCAGGTGGTTTACCAGTTGGAACTTCTGGTAAAGGTATGCTCATGTTATCAGGTGGCATTGACTCTCCTGTTGCTGGATATCTAGCTCTAAAACGTGGAGTGGATATCGAGGCTGTTCACTTTGCTAGTCCACCATATACAAGTCCAGGTGCCCTCAAGAAAGCGCAAGACTTGACTCGTAAATTGACCAAATTCGGTGGTAATATCCAGTTTATCGAAGTGCCATTCACTGAGATTCAAGAAGAAATCAAGGCTAAAGCTCCAGAAGCCTATCTCATGACTCTGACTCGCCGCTTTATGATGCGGATTACCGACCGTATCCGTGAAGTGAGAAATGGTTTGGTCATCATCAATGGTGAAAGTCTTGGTCAGGTGGCAAGCCAAACCCTGGAGAGTATGCAGGCTATTAATGCGGTGACTAATACACCAATTATCCGTCCAGTTGTGACTATGGATAAGCTAGAAATCATTGACATTGCGCAAGAAATTGATACCTTTGAAATTTCTATCCAGCCGTTTGAAGATTGTTGTACGATTTTTGCACCCGATCGTCCGAAGACAAATCCAAAGATTAAGAATGCTGAGCAGTATGAAGCGCGTATGGATGTCGAAGGTTTGGTTGAACGTGCAGTAGCAGGAATTATGATTACTGAAATCACACCTCAAGCTGAGAAGGATGCTGTTGATGAGTTGATCGATGACCTCCTTTAATCAGAAAAACCAGAGGAAAAGATAAAATAAGTAAAAAAAGTTAGTTTATTGTCCTAAATTTGGACGGAAACTGACTTTTTTTCTATTTTTATGATATAATTAGATAAAATTTTGAATATAGAGAGTTTTCTGACAATGAATCAATCTTATTTTTATTTAAAAATGCGAGAGCATAAATTAGTGGTTCCCTACACAGGTAAGGAGCGCCGCGTACGTGTTCTCCTCCCGAAAAACTATGAGAAAGATACGGATAGAAGTTATCCTGTGGTGTATTTCCATGATGGACAAAACGTCTTTTATAGTAAGGAATCTTACGTTGGACATTCCTGGAAGATTATTCCTGCTATCAAGCGAAATCCAGATATCAGTCGCATGATTATCGTGGCTATTGACAATGATGGCCTAGGACGAATGAACGAGTATGCAGCTTGGAAATTCCAAGAGTCTAATATTCCTGGTCAACAATTTGGTGGTAAAGGTGTCGAGTATGCTGAATTTGTCATGGAAGTGGTTAAGCCTTTTATCGATGAAAACTATCGGACAAAATCAGACCGTAAACACACTGCAATGATAGGATCTTCACTTGGTGGCAATATTACCCAGTTTATCGGCTTGGAGTATCAAGATCAGATTGGGTGCTTGGGAGTTTTCTCATCAGCTAACTGGCTCCACCAAGAGGCCTTTGATCGCTATATCGAGCGTAAAAAACTCTTACCTGACCAACGAATTTTTATCTATGTTGGAACGGAAGAAGCTGATGATACAGACAAGACCCTCATGGCTGGCAATATTAAGCAGGCCTATATCGACTCTTCCCTTCGCTATTATCATGATTTGATAGCGGGAGGAGTGCAGTTGGAAAATCTCTCACTCAAGGTTCAGGCTGGAGCCATTCACCATGAAGTGCCATGGTCAGAAAATCTTCCAGCTTGTCTACGATTTTTTGCAGAAAATTGGTAAATAGTATAAAGGAGACAGGATATGAATATTGAACATCTTAGCCACTGGAGTGGTCATCTAAACCGTGAAATGTATGTTAATCGTTACGGACACGCAGGTATCCCAGTGGTTGTCTTTGCTTCCTCAGGTGGTAGCCACAATGAATACAATGATTTTGGCATGATTGATGCATGTGCATCCTTTATCGAGGAAGGTCGAGTGCAATTCTTTACCCTTTCAAGTGTCGATAGTGAGAGTTGGCTAGCAACATGGAAAAATGGTCATGACCAAGCTGAAATGCACCGTGCTTATGAGAGATACGTTATTGAAGAAGCCATTCCTTTTATCAAGCACAAGACAGGCTGGTTTGACGGTATGATGACAACAGGATGCTCTATGGGAGCCTATCACGCTTTGAATTTCTTTCTGCAGCATCCAGACGTCTTTACCAAGGTAATCGCCCTCAGTGGTGTATACGATGCGCGTTTCTTTGTAGGTGACTACTACAATGATGATGCTATCTATCAAAATTCACCAGTAGACTATATCTGGAATCAAAATGATGGTTGGTTTATTGACCGTTACCGTCAGGCTGAGATTGTGATTTGTACTGGACTAGGTGCTTGGGAACAGGATGGCCTGCCTTCTTACTACAAGTTAAAAGAAGCCTTTGACCAAAAACAAATTCCTGCCTGGTTTGCAGAATGGGGGCACGATGTTGCCCATGACTGGGAATGGTGGCGCAAACAAATGCCTTATTTCCTCGGTCATATGAGTCTATAAAAGGAGTTGCTTATGAATTATCTTGTAATTTCACCCTATTACCCACAAAATTTCCAACAGTTTAGTGTTGAGCTAGCCAATAAAGGAATCACCGTTCTAGGGATTGGGCAAGAACCCTATGAACAACTAGATGAGCCACTGCGCAATAGCTTGACTGAGTATTTCCGTGTTGATAATCTTGAAAATATTGATGAAGTTAAACGCGCAGTTGCCTTTCTCTTTTATAAGCATGGTCCAATTGAACGCATCGAATCTCACAATGAATACTGGCTAGAGCTGGATGCTGCTCTTCGTGAACAGTTTCATGTCTTTGGTGCAAAACCAGACGACCTCAAAAAGACCAAGTTCAAGTCTGAAATGAAGAAACTCTTCAAAAAAGCTGGAGTTCCAGTGGTTCCAGGTGCTGTCATTGAAACAGATGTAGATGTTGACAAAGCTGTGAAAGAAATTGGCCTGCCTATGATTGCCAAACCTGACAATGGAGTGGGAGCGGCAGCAACCTTCAAGCTTGAAACAGAAGAAGATATCCATCATTTCAAGGCAGAGTGGGACCATTCAACCGTTTATTTCTTTGAAAAATTTGTTACTTCTAGTGAAATCTGTACTTTCGATGGTTTGGTAGATAGAGACGGGAATATCGTCTTTTCTACGACCTTTGACTATGCTCACACACCTCTCGATCTTATGATTTACAAGATGGACAATTCTTATTACGTTCTCAAAGAGATGGATCCAAAATTGCGCAAGTATGGTGAGGCAATTGTCAAGGAATTTGGCATGAAGGAACGTTTCTTCCATATCGAGTTCTTCCGTGATGGTGATGATTATATTGCTATTGAGTACAATAACCGTCCAGCAGGTGGCTTCACCATTGATGTCTATAACTATGCCCATTCTTTTGATTTGTACAAAGGCTATGCAGCGATTGTTGCGGGTGAGCCATTCCCTGCTTCACAATTCGAGCCCCTGTACTGCTTGGCAACATCTCGTCGCGCCAATGCCAACTATGTTTATTCAGAAGAAGACTTGCTCGCCAAATACGGTCAGCAATTTAAGGTCAAGAAAATCATGCCTGCAGCCTTTGCTGAATTGCAAGGAGACTTTCTCTATATGCTAACGACACCAAGTCGTGAAGAAATGGATCAGATGATTAAGGACTTTGGTCAGCGTCAAGAATAATCAAAATTTTGACTTAACAAACTAGCTTTGTTAGGTCTTTTTTTAAGAACTAAAATAAAAGCGTTTTCCCGCAGTATTCTTTTAGAAAATCTGTTGCTAAAAGGCTTAAAAATTGATAGAATAGGGATTGTCTAAAAAATATTAAGGAGAATCTATCAATGGATTTCGCATGGGCAGTCAAATATGCCACTGAATTTTTGGGAACAGCCATCTTGATCATCTTGGGAAATGGTGCAGTTGCCAACGTTGAACTTAAAGGTACGAAAGGTCACCAAAGTGGCTGGCTCGTTATCGCTGTTGGTTACGGTATGGGGGTTATGATCCCTGCCTTGATGTTTGGTAATGTTTCTGGTAACCACATCAACCCAGCCTTCACTCTTGGTCTAGCAGTTAGCGGACTTTTCCCTTGGGCACAAGTAGCACCATACATCGTTGCACAAGTCTTGGGAGCAATCTTCGGACAAGCCTTGGTTGTTGCAACTCACCGTCCATACTACTTGCAAACTGAAAAAGCAAACAATATCTTGGGATCTTTCTCAACTATTTCAAGTTTGGACCACGGTACAAAAGAATCACGCTTCGCAGCAACAGTTAACGGTTTTATCAACGAGTTCGTTGGTTCATTCGTTCTCTTCTTTGCAGCACTTGGTTTGACAAAGAACTTCTTTGGAGCTGAAGTCCTCCAATACATGAAACAAATGGCAACTCAAGCTGGTCAAAATGTTGACTTCTCTGACTTGGCAATTAAAGCTCAAACAGCACCACACACAACAGCAGGTGTTGCAGTAGGTCATATGGCACTTGGTTTCTTGGTAATGGCTTTGGTTACTTCACTTGGAGGACCTTCAGGACCTGGTTTGAATCCAGCTCGTGACTTTGGACCACGTCTTCTTCACGCCTTCCTTCCAAAATCAATCCTTGGTCAACACAAGGGTGATTCAAAATGGTGGTATGCATGGGTACCAGTAGTTGCACCGATTCTTGCAGCGATTGCAGCGGTAGCAATCTTCAAATTCCTTTACCTATAATATTTATAAACTGGGATTTTCCCAGTTTTTTCTTTTTTCAGGACAAACGAATTTTTTAGATTAGATTCTTAAATCGTCAGACTTTTTTTATTTTAAGACTAAAAGTGAAAATATCCCGAAAATATGGTAAAATAGAGTGTTAAGAAATCGTTGAAAAAGGAAAATTATGCGTAAAGAGATTGCACCTGAATTATACAATTACAATAAATTCCCTGGTCCAGAGTTTCGTGTGACTGGATCTAGGGTCGAGGCTGAAGGTTTTGCTTTTACCTTGGTTGAAAATAGCAAGGATGCTTTTGATGTAACGGCTTTTACTCAACGTTTTTCAGAAGTTTTGACTAAGTTCGACTATATCGTAGGAGACTGGAGTAATGAACAGTTGCGCTTGCGAGGCTTTTATAAGAATGAACGCGCTGAAGAGTCTTTAGAAAAAATCAGTCGCTTGCAGGATTATCTACTAGAGTACTGTAGCTATGGTTGTGCCTATTTTGTCTTAGAAAACCAAGTGCCTAAGCGGGCGTCCTTTGACCAAAAAATGCGCAAAAAAGAGGAAGAAAAAGATTCTCGAAAAGGAAAGAAACCTTCTCAAAACAAGAAAAGAAATCATACAGATAAAAGAAATAGACGACGTTCAAAAGAACAAAAATCCCAGAAAGAAGACAAGGGGCAGCGTCATTTCGTCATTCGTCAGAAGTGAGTAGAAAATAAGGAGAAAAGATGAAACCGTCGATTTATAGTTTAACCCGCCAAGGGATGCAAGAATGGGCACTTGAACAGGGAGAAAAGAAATTCCGTGCAGATCAAATCTGGGAGTGGCTCTACCGTAAACGTGTTCAGTCTTTTGAGGAAATGACTAACTTGTCAAAGGATTTGATTGCCAAACTCAACGACCAGTTTGTGGTCAATCCCTTGAAACAACGCATCGTTCAAGAGTCAGCAGATGGGACAGTTAAGTACCTCTTTGAGTTGCCAGACGGTATGTTGATTGAGACTGTACTTATGCGTCAACATTATGGTTTGTCAGTCTGTGTAACCACTCAGGTAGGATGTAATATCGGTTGTACCTTCTGTGCATCAGGCTTGATCAAGAAGCAACGTGACCTTAATAACGGGGAAATCGTCGCTCAGATTATGCTGGTTCAAAAATATTTTGACGAGCGTGGACAGGACGAACGTGTTAGTCATATCGTTGTCATGGGTATCGGAGAACCATTTGATAACTACAATAATGTCTTGAACTTCATCCGTACCATCAATGATGACAAGGGAATGGCTATCGGTGCTCGCCATATCACAGTATCAACTTCAGGTTTGGCTCACAAGATTCGTGATTTTGCTAATGAAGGCGTACAGGTCAACCTTGCTGTCTCACTTCATGCGCCAAACAATGAACTTCGTTCAAGCATTATGAAGATTAACCGTGCCTTTCCGATTGAAAAACTCTTTGCAGCTATCGAGTATTACATAGAGACAACCAACCGCCGTGTGACTTTTGAGTATATCATGCTTAATGAAGTTAACGACGGAGTAGAACAAGCACTTGAGTTGGCAGAATTGCTTAAGAACATTAAGAAATTGTCTTATGTCAACTTGATTCCTTATAATCCAGTTAGTGAGCATGATCAGTATAGCCGAAGTCCTAAAGAGCGTGTCATGGCCTTCTATGATACACTCAAGAAAAAAGGTGTCAACTGTGTCGTTCGCCAGGAACATGGTACAGATATCGATGCGGCTTGTGGACAGTTGCGTTCAAATACCATGAAGCGTGATCGTCAAAAAGCAGTAGCTGAAGTAAATCCATAAGATGAGTCGAAAAACATTACTAAGCTTGGGAGTGCTTTTATACAGTCTTTGTATCTTCTGTTTTTGTTTTACTCCCCAGCCTCAACTTCCTACAGGAGTGGAAACTCCAGGTATTCAAACTTTTGGACGCCTGGTTTTTCTTTTGACGCCTTTTAACTCCCTTTGGAAACTAGGTGAAGTAACCAGCCTTCTGCAGCTATTCTGGATATTTTTGCAAAACGCTCTAAATATCCTCTTGCTCTTCCCGCTGATTTTCCAACTTCTCTTTCTCATTCCTAGTCTAAGAAATACTAAGAAAGTGATTTTGTTTAGCTTTTTATTGAGCTTGGGAATTGAATGCACGCAACTAGTTTTAGACTTTTTCTTGGACTTTAATCGGGTCTTTGAGATTGATGATTTGTGGACCAATACCTTGGGTGGCTACCTAGCTTGGCTCCTCTATAAACTACTACATAAAAACAAGATAAGGAATTAAAATGAGTATCTTAGAAGTTAAAAATTTGAGTCACGGTTTTGGTGACCGTGCGATTTTTGAAGATGTATCTTTCCGCCTCCTTAAAGGTGAACATATCGGCTTAGTTGGTGCCAATGGTGAAGGAAAATCAACCTTCATGAGCATCGTAACTGGTAAAATGTTACCTGATGAAGGTAAGGTGGAATGGTCTAAATATGTGACAGCTGGTTATCTGGACCAGCACGCTGTGCTCAAAGAAGGACAAACTGTGCGTGATGTCCTTCGTACTGCTTTTGATGAGTTATTTAAGGCAGAAGCACGTATCAATGAACTCTACATGGAAATGGCAGAAGAGGGCGCTGATATTGATGCCCTAATGGAAGAAGTCGGCGAACTTCAGGATCGTTTGGAAAGTCGTGACTTCTATACCTTGGATGCTAAGATTGACGAAGTTGCGCGTGCCCTTGGTGTCATGGATTATGGTATGGATACGGACGTAACAGCCTTATCTGGTGGACAAAGAACCAAGGTACTTTTAGCCAAACTTCTTCTTGAAAAGCCAGATATCTTGCTTTTGGATGAGCCTACCAACTATTTGGATGCCGAGCATATTGACTGGCTCAAGCGTTATCTTCAAAACTATGAAAATGCATTTGTTCTTATCTCTCACGATATTCCTTTCCTCAACGATGTGATCAATATCGTCTATCATGTAGAAAATCAACAGTTGACTCGCTACTCTGGGGATTACTACCAGTTCCAAGAAGTCTATGCCATGAAGAAATCGCAACTAGAGGCAGCCTATGAGCGTCAACAGAAAGAAATTGCTGACCTCAAGGATTTTGTGGCGCGAAACAAGGCGCGTGTTGCAACACGAAACATGGCCATGTCCCGCCAGAAGAAATTGGATAAGATGGACATTATCGAGCTTCAAAGTGAGAAACCAAAGCCGTCCTTTGATTTTAAACCAGCTCGTACACCTGGACGCTTTATCTTCCAAGCCAAGGACTTGCAGATTGGTTACGACCGCCCACTTACAAAACCATTAAATCTTACCTTTGAACGCAATCAGAAGGTTGCCATTATCGGTGCCAATGGTATCGGTAAAACAACCCTCTTGAAGTCTCTTTTGGGTATTATCCCGCCAATTGCTGGGGAAGTTGAACGCGGTGATTATCTAGAACTAGGATACTTTGAACAAGAAGTGGAAGGCGGTAACCGCCAAACACCATTAGAAGCAGTGTGGAATGCCTTTCCGGCTCTCAATCAAGCCGAAGTTCGTGCTGCCCTTGCCCGCTGTGGTCTGACGACTAAGCATATCGAAAGTCAAATTCAAGTTCTCTCTGGTGGTGAACAAGCCAAGGTTCGTTTCTGTCTCTTGATGAACCGTGAGAATAATGTCCTCGTTCTTGACGAGCCAACCAATCACTTGGATGTGGATGCTAAGGATGAACTCAAACGAGCTCTAAAAGAGTATAAGGGCTCTATCCTTATGGTTTGCCACGAACCAGACTTCTACGAAGGATGGATGGACCAAATCTGGGATTTTAACAACTTAACTTAAAATGAGAGTAAAAGAAATACAGTACCTAACGAGGATACTGTATTTTTTGGTTTTTAAGATTTAAAATTGTAGTCTTTCACTATTTCGATACTATCGATAGTGATAGCAGTAGTTGGTTTGTCTTTTTCGTCTTTTTCAGCTTTGGCAATCTTGTCAACAACATCCATACCGTCGATAACTTGACCAAAGACAGGATGTTTTCCGTCTAGACTAGGGTTCCCACCTTCTTTGTAGGCTTCGATAATTTTCTTTGGATAGCTACTTGTAGGAAGTTTGGCAGAAATGTCTGTTGTATTTTGGTTGATGAAGAACTGGCTACCATTGGAATTTGGTTGGCCAGTATTAGCCATGGAGAGAGAACCACGGATGTTATAGAGATATGGAGAGATTTCGCTCTTGAAACCAGTTCCATGGTCTTTAGTCTTGTCCTTATCGTGCCAGATGGATTCGCCACCTGTACCATCCCCTTTTGGATCACCAGTCTGAACCATAAAGCCATCAATCACTCGGTGGAAGGTAACGCCATTGTAGTAGCCTTCCTTAGCGTGAGTTAGGAAATTTTCAACCGCAAGAGGGGCTAGCTTTGGAAAGAGTTTGATACGGATATCTCCTTGACTTGTATGGAGAATGACTTCAGCCTCGTCTTCAGCAACTTCTTTAGATAGTTGTGGAAAATTGGCATTTTCATTTGTCAAGGCGTCTTTAAGATCCTTGGCAGATTGGGCAGCTGCTTTGGAACTTTCTTCGGCAGCCAAGCTAGAATCTACATAGTCATCGCCTCGCAGACTACGTTGGATACTGCTACATCCAGCAAGGGCAAAAGTTGAGATTAATAGAAGTGTTGCTATTTTTTTCATGGGAATCCTTTCAAAAATCATTTCTACCATTGTACCCTAATTGAAAGTGGATTTCAAATATTAGTAGTTTACAGAACTGGCTTAGATAATAGTTGGGATTTCATCATCATCTTGAAAATCTTCAACTTCTTCTTCCCCAGCAAATGGTTTCTGAAAAGAACTTAGTATAAAACGGGCAATTGGTCCGACAATTAGGAAGTTTAGAGGAAGAGCTGCAATAAAGTTTACGATCCAGGCACTTAGATAGGTCTTGGGTGTGATAGCAATGCCATTGTAGAAAAGTCCATAGAAGGACATGAAAGTGACCATGAGAACTGCCATTCCTCCAGAAATTGTAATGATTTTCTGCCAGCGTTTATGATGATCCTTGAGGATACGAAAGGCAATTGACTTAACGATTGGTCCAACAAGGATGACATCCAATAAAAAGGCTGTGACAAAACCAGGAATGTAACCAAGGGCTAAATGATGTAGTGAAAGTTGACCAACAATAAAAAGATTCCAAATAGACATACCGAGTACCATCATGGAACACATTAGTGTTGTAAATAAAAGAGCTTCTTTGAAATTTCTAGGCATTATAGTCTCCATTTCTTTTTGATTAGACATCAGTTTATCATAAAAAATTTTTCTCGTAAGTGAATTGATTAGATTTTTTTAGAAACTGTTTTCAAAAAAATCAACCTGACTTGGTTGATTAAAGATTCTTCTTTGGATGGCGGTCAATGATTGCTTGATGGTCTTTGAGTACCTGTTCTCTCCTTTTGGAGTTAGTCTATAACCGCGAATCGAGAAGTGACCAGTTAATTCTTCTTTTGAAAAATGGTCATGAAGGGCTTGATTCAGGTCGGCAGCCTTCATTTTAGAAAGTCCAGTAACTCCCTTCTTCTTCAGGATATTCTTTTTCAAGGTGCTATTTAGATGGTCAAGTGAGTCAAAAGCAGTTTCGACAAGAGCATAGCCTTTCTCAACAATCGTTTCTAATCAATGCCATAAGTGTACTCGAAGTATTTAGGAAACCAGGTTTCGGTGGTAAAAGTGCCAAACTGGATTCTCCATAGGAGAATGATATCTCCTGCTAGTAAATCATCTGCTAATAAGTCCATGTGTTATTTGGGAACGGGCTTGGGATTTAGTAGCCAAGCTTGGACATCACGATTTGGAGAGATGTAAGGTTTGACTTGATGGTCTTTGTAAATGTTCTCTATTGTAGTATTCATAAAGTTTCTCCTTCTATTTTTCCCTATTAGTCTAAAAAATTTAAAAATTTTATAGTCTGTCAAGTTTTTTTCTTGACACCTCTTAGAAATCTGCTATAATAGAACATGTGCTAAATAGCTCAGCTATTTCACCGAACTAAAAAATAAAAGAAAAGAGATATTAAAAATGGCAGTAAAAATCCGTTTGACTCGTATGGGTTCTAAGAAAAAACCTTTCTACCGTATTAACGTAGCAGATTCACGTTCACCACGTGATGGACGTTTCATCGAAACAGTTGGAACTTACAACCCACTTGTTGCTGAAAACCAAGTAACTTTGAAAGAAGACCGCGTTCTTGCATGGTTGGCTGATGGAGCTCAACCTTCAGATACAGTACGCAACATCCTTTCAAAAGAAGGCGTATTGAAAAAATTCCACGATTCTAAATTCTCTAAATAATTCTAAAGTAGGTTGACAGATGGATACGATTGAAAATCTCATTATTGCAATTGTGAAACCTTTGATTTCACAACCAGATGCCTTAACTATCAAGATTGAAGATACACCAGAATTTTTGGAGTATCATTTGGATCTTGACCAAAGCGATGTGGGTCGTGTGATTGGTCGTAAGGGTCGCACTATCTCTGCGATAAGAACGATTGTCTACTCTGTCCCAACTGAAGACAAAAAAGTAAGAATCGTTATTGACGAAAAATAAAAAAGCGGGACGGATGTCTCGCTTTTTTGCTAGGAGAAGGATATGAAGGATTTAACAGTTAGACAACTACAAGCCTATTTGCTAGAACATTACCAGCAATCTAGAACAGAAGAAGGGCTCTTTATAAAACTAGTTGAAGAAGTTGGTGAAGTAGCCGAGGTTTTAAATGGACGTTCTGGACGAAAAAAGGGAGTTCAGGACTCAAATGAGGAACTTGCTAAAGAACTTGCTGATATTATTCATTATACGGTTTCAATCGCAGCTATCAACGATATTGATCTAACCAAGACCATTTTTGAAAAAGATAAGAAAGCTGCCATCAAGTATCACCATGAACGAGATTTGGAAGGATATTTAGAAGCGGAAGGTCAGAACTAGCTTTTTTCTCCAACTTGTGAAAATACCTAGAACGTGATAAAATAAAGGATAAGGATTTTTAATAATTCATTATATAGAATGAGTGGATTTCTTTATGAAGAGGTTTGAAGTATCTACAGAAATCGGTAGTCTCTCTGTTACTTATCAAAAGCAAAAGAAAATGCTTGTTTGTCTAAATGGGGCAGGTTTGATACCAAGTTATGAAAATTTTTCACTTATACTTGAAAAACTTCCTCCCACAATTGGTTATTTGACAATTGATTTTCCAAATACAGGTAGGAGTTCGATTCAGAACCTAGCTGGAAAAAATCTTGACAATCTTGTAGATGCAGTTTATGAAATTCTTAAAAAACTAAATATTTCTGATTATGTACTTTGTGTTCATAGCTTGAGTGGAATCTTAGCTTGCAAATTGATGAACAAAGATTTTAATTGTCAAGCTTTAGTGGCGATTGAACCGACAACTAAAAAAGTAATGTTTGCTGATTTTTCAAAGAATCCTTATCCAGAAATGGAAAAGCAAATGAGACTGATTGAAGAATTCGGTCCTGAACTTTATTTTAAGAACTTAACTCAAACCACCTTTAGCCCTGAAATTAATAAAAAGATATGGGAATTAATGCAAGAAAAAGGCTCAGAGTTGGAATCTCAAGTTCCGGGCTTTCAGGTATCTGTTGAGATCACCAAGGAAGATTTTGAGGATGTGTCAATAACAGATCGTATCCCTGTATTTATTTTTTGTCAGGCTTATAGAGAAAAAGAGTACAGAGAATCAGAATATTGGACTTCTAAGACTAGACTTATTCTAAGTGGAAGTCATCATTATTTACAGTGGTCCGAATCAGAAAAAATTATAGATATTATTAAAAAATTGTAAGAAGAAAATGGAGATAAGGAAATTACAGGAGATCAAATGAACTATTTTAACGTTGGAAAAATCGTTAATACACAAGGTTTGCAAGGTGAGATGAGAGTCTTATCTGTGACGGATTTTTCGGAAGAACGCTTTAAAAAAGGTGCAGAACTGGCCTTGTTTGATGAGAAGGATCAATTTGTTAAAACAGTGACTATCGCAAGTCACCGTAAGCATAAAAACTTTGATATCATCAAATTTAAGGATATGTATCACATCAATGATATCGAAAAATACAAGGGCTACAGTTTGAAGGTTGCGGAAGAAAACCTTAATGACCTAGATGAGGGTGAATTTTACTATCACGAGATTATTGGACTAGAGGTCTACGAGGGTGACAACTTGATTGGAACCATTAAGGAAATTCTTCAACCAGGGGCCAATGATGTTTGGGTAGTTAAGCGTAAGGGAAAACGTGATCTGCTTTTACCATATATCCCACCAGTGGTTCTCAATGTTGATATTCCAAATAAACGGGTCGATGTGGAAATCTTAGAAGGGTTAGACGATGAAGATTGATATTTTAACCCTTTTTCCAGAGATGTTTTCTCCACTGGAGCACTCAATCGTTGGAAAGGCTCGTGAAAAAGGGCTCTTGGATATCCAGTATCATAATTTTCGAGAATATGCTGAAAAGGCCCGCCATGTCGACGATGAGCCTTACGGAGGCGGTCAGGGCATGTTGCTCCGTGCCCAACCCATTTTCGATGCCTTTTGATGCTATTGAAAAGAAGAATCCGCGCGTGATTCTTTTGGATCCTGCAGGTAAGCAGTTTGACCAGGCTTATGCTGAAGATTTAGCCAAAGAAGAGGAACTCATCTTTATCTGTGGTCACTACGAGGGCTATGATGAACGCATTAAGACCTTGGTAACAGATGAGATTTCCCTTGGTGATTATGTTCTAACTGGTGGAGAACTGGCAGCAATGACCATGATTGATGCGACGGTTCGCTTGATACCAGAAGTGATTGGGAAGGAAACCAGTCACCAAGATGATAGCTTCTCATCTGGGCTCCTCGAATATCCTCAGTACACACGTCCTTTTGATTATCGTGGGATGGTGGTTCCAGAAGTGCTTATGAGTGGGCACCATGAGAAGATTCGTCAATGGCGTCTCTATGAAAGTCTCAAAAAAACTTATGAGCGTAGACCAGATTTGTTGGAACATTACGAATTAACAGCAGAAGAAGCTAAAATGTTAGCAGACATTAAAGAAAATACAAATTAAAAGGAGAAGCTTATGCAAGTCATTAAACGTGATGGACAAGTTGCCGATTTTGATCCAGATAAAATCTATCAAGCCATTCTCAAAGCTGCGCAAACAGTTTATGTTTTGACAGATGATTTACGTCAAAATCTAGCTCAGGTAACTAAAAAAGTTGTCTTGGATCTAGAAGAAGCAAAAGTGGAGCGTGCCACTATCAGCATGATTCAATCAATGGTTGAGCATCGCTTGCTTGGCGCAGGCTACATTACCATCGCTGAACACTATATCTCTTACCGTTTGCAACGTGATTTAGAGAGAAGTGGTTACGGAGAACACATTGCTGTTCACCTTCATTTTGAACAAATTCGTTAATAGAAAAGAGTGAGATGATGAAAACTCATCTCACTCTTTCTTAAATCGATTTTTTTGGGCAGTTTGGACGGTTGAGGGAACAAAACTCACTTTCTGAATATCTGGGATTCGAATAATGCGGGTCACATTTTTTGCAAAATTTTTAACGATAATTTGCTGGCGGTCTGTATCATATTTGATGATATCCCCTGTAAAACTCGTATCGGAAAAAATAATGTGGACAGCAGTTTTTTTTAGAAGCGCCTCTTTAATGGCACTTGTCAGGGAGTCAGCTTTGGAATGATCTGGTTCTTCTCGTCCGTTGAGAAAGCCTTGGAATTTTTGTTGAATGTAGTTAAATAAATCTTTCATCGGAGCCTCCCTTCTTTTTACCATTATATACAATTTTAAAAAAATCTACAAGATTTTACGAATAATCAAGTGAAGACAATCAAAAGGAGAATACAATGGCAGAATTTACATTTGAAATCGAGGAACACTTACTTACGCTCTCAGAGAATGAAAAAGGTTGGACTAAGGAAATCAATCGTGTCAGCTTTAACGGAGCACCAGCAAAGTTTGACATTCGTGCTTGGAGTCCAGACCACACTAAGATGGGGAAAGGAATCACCCTTTCAAACGAAGAGTTTCAAGTGATGGTCGATGCCTTTAAAAATCAATAAGCAATCATATAAAAACAGACGAAAGGAGGTTGGGCGAAAATTCCCGACCTCCTTTCTTTATTTATGTGAAAAGTAGGGTTGATTACTAAGACGTTGAAGGAGTGGTCGTCCGATAAAACTAATGGCAATAATTTTTGCAAGATCAGGAATTATAAAGGGAATGACACCGACAGCCAGTGCCTTATCAAAAGGCATACCAGCGAGGAAGTGTAGGCTGAGGATACCACCGACAAAAACAAGTGAATCACCCAAGAGATTGGCTAGGAAAATACGTACAACACCACTATTTGTGTGTGTTAGATAAGATGCAAGTCCTGCATAGACTAGGTCAAACCAAAGATAACCAGCACTTGGTCCTACTAAAACATGGAAACCAGCTCCTCCACCAGCAAAGACAGGAAGACCAATGGCACCCAGTAAGAGATAGATTCCAACAGAGAGAACAGCTTCCCTAGGTCGAAAAACAGTAGCGATGAGTCCGATAGCAAAGTTTTGCAGAGTAAATGGTACAGGTCCAATTGGGATACTGATTTGGGCTAATACTGCAATCAGAGCAGCCCCGATAGCTGGAATAGCGTAAATATGTGCTTTTTTCATAATAGTTAACCTCTTTTGTAATTTATAGTAACTATTATACTTTAAGAAACACAATTGTCAACCTATTTTAAAAACAAAGGTTACAAATTTGTGGCGGTCGATTTAGAGAGAACCGGAGGCCAAGAGAGTTTTCAAAACACAGGTAAATCTTATCCGTAATAAAAAGACTAGCCTTATAGAGCTTGGCTACCATATAGTGAAAATTATTAGGAATCCTGATGGGATGCTATTTTTAAGTGTTTTATAATTTGCTCTAGTAAAAGAAAAAGATTGAAGAAAATAGTCCAAAATAGGCTTTTTCTTCAATCTGAGTGACCGTGATGGTCTCTTTTTGTATTAACGCATAGTCACAAATTCTTCTGAACCTGTAGGATGGATAGCGACTGTAGCATCAAAGTCTGCTTTTGTAGCGCCCATCTTGATAGCAACTGCGAAGCCTTGAATCATTTCATCGACGCCGTAGCCGATACCATGAAGGCCAACGACCTTTTCGTCCGCACCAGCTGTAACGAGCTTGAAGCGTGCTTCTTGACGGTGACTAGTAACTGCTGAATACATAGAAGCAAATTTTGAAGTATAAACTTTAATGTTTTCTTGTCCATACTCTTTGATGGCTTCTTCCTCAGTCAGGCCGACTGTTCCGATAGCTGGGTGTGAGAAGACAACAGTTGGAATAGTCGTGTAGTCCATTTTTGCATTGGTTTTTCCATTGAAAAGTCTTTCAGAGAGTGTACGCCCAGCTTTGATAGCGACAGGAGTCAGTTCCTTTTCGCCTGTGACATCTCCAAGAGCGTAGATACCTTCAACGACAGTATTTTGGTATTCATCAACCTGGATAAAGCCGCGTTCATTGAGGGTAACGCCTGCCTTTTCTAGCTGGAGTCCTTCAACGTTTGGACGGCGGCCAGTTGCCCAGATAACTTGACTGGCAGTATGAGTACTACCATCTTCGAAATGAATGGTAGTGCCTTGTTCAGTTTTTTCAAGTTTAGCAGGAACCTTATGGGTGTGGAGGTTTAATCCAGTATTTTCCATTTCTTGAACTAGACTATCAACAATATAACTATCAAATCCACGGAGCGGACGCTCGCGACGGACGAATAAATCTGTCTGCACACCAAGGGTATGGAGCACGCCAGCCAATTCGACAGCAATGTAACCTGCCCCAAGAATGGCTACAGATTCAGGTAACTCTTCCCAAGCAAAGACATCATCAGAACTACCACCTAGTTCAGCACCAGGAATGGCAGGAATATGAGGATGTGCCCCAGTCGCAATCACGATGTGCTTAGCTCGGATCAACTCTCCATTGACACTAACAGTATGAGCATCAACGAACTCGGCGCGTCCTTCAATCAAATCAACTCCGTTACGCTTAAAGCTTCCACCATAAGAAGAGCGAGCACGATCAATATAGGCTTCACGATTTTTACGAAGCCTTGAATAATCAAATTCAATACCAGTACTTGTAAAACCATAGTCAGGTCCATATTTGTGGATGCTCTCTGCGATTTGAGCTCCGTACCACATAATTTTCTTAGGAACGCAGCCAATATTGACACAGGTTCCACCTAATTTCTTTTCCTCAATAACTGCCGCTTTAGCACCATGTTCACCAGCACGATTCATGGTAGCAATACCCCCGCTACCTCCTCCAATGGCGATAATATCGTATTCTCTCATAGAAAGCTCCTTTGTTGTTTTCTAGTCATATTCTATCTTTTTTTGGAGGTCAATGCAAAAATCTGCTACGCTTAAAAATTTTTAAGAAAATGCTTGCAAAAATAAAAAAGAAAGTGTATTGTATAACTAATACAACAATAAAAGATTTAGCAAATGTTTTTGGATAATGAGAAATAAATTGTTCATTTTTAGGATATGTGCTATAATCTTAACATATATATTTATAAAAGGGGTATTGCTATGAAAAGAAAGTCAAAAGCTAAGAAATGGCCTTTATTTACTGCTATTGGAGTGGCGTCAGTATTTGTAGTGGGAGCAGCAGCTGTTCTTCTGTTAAGACAACCAAATCAAGATGCAGCAAAAGATGAAACTGCTAAGATAGTCCTTGCCAAAGAGGGGTCTGTGGCATCTTCAGTTCTTTTATCAGGTACAGTAACTGCTCAAAAAGAACAATATGTTTATTTTGATGGCAGCAAGGGAGATTTGGATGAGGTTCTAGTTTCAGTTGGTGATAAGGTAAGCGAGGGCCAAGCCTTAGTCAAGTATAGTAGCACAGAAGCCCAGGCTGCCTATGATGCTGCCAGTCGTGCAGTTGCTAAAGCTGACCGTCATATCAATGATCTGAATGAGTCTCGAAATACTGCTGCAGCAACACCTAGCCTTCCGCAAGCAGGTCTAGAAGGAGCAACTGGACAAGCAGCAGCTCAGTCATCAAGTTCTGCCACAGCTGCTATTGATTCTCAAATCAGCGATGCTCGTGATGTGCGTGCAGATGCAGAAGCGCAACTTGAAAAAGCTCAAGCCCAGTTGAATGCTGCTACGGTATTGAGTACGGTGGAGGGAACAGTTGTTGAAGTGAATCGTAACGTTTCAAAATCTCCAACAGGAAATAGTCAAGTTTTGGTTCATATCGTAAGTAACGATAACTTGCAGGTCAAGGGAGAGCTTTCTGAGTACAACCTTGCCAATCTATCTGTAGGTCAAGAAGTCACTTTCACTTCCAAGGTTTACCCAGATAAAACTTGGAATGGTAAGATTAGCTATATTTCAAATTATCCAAAAAATAACAGTGAAGCAAGTAGTAGCTTGGCTGGTTCAAACACAGGGTCTAAATATCCATATACAGTCGATGTAACTAGTGAAATCGGTGATTTGAAACAGGGCTTTACAGTCAGTGTCGAAGTGAAAAGCACTAGCAAAGCATTGATTGTTCCGATCACCAGCGTAGTCATGGAAGAAGAGAAAAACTATGTTTGGATCCTTGATGAAAATCAAAAGGCCAAAAAAGTTGAAGTTGGATTGGGCAATGCAGATGCAGAAAATCAAGAAATCACATCTGGTCTGACAGATGGAGCAAAAGTCATCAGTAATCCGACAGCTTCCTTGCAAGAAGGAAAAGAGGTGAAGACTGATGAAGCAACTAATTAGCCTTAAAAATATTTGCCGTAGCTATCGAAATGGTGACCAAGAACTTCAAGTCCTTAAAAACATTAACCTAGAAGTTCAAGAGGGAGAATTTGTAGCTATCATGGGACCATCCGGTTCAGGTAAGTCAACCCTCATGAACACCATTGGGATGTTGGATACTCCTACAAGTGGTCAGTATTTTCTAGATGGCAAAGAAGTAGCTGGTCTGGGTGAAAAACAATTAGCCAAGGTTCGAAATCAAGAAATCGGCTTCGTCTTTCAACAATTCTTTCTCTTGTCTAAAATGAATGCCCTCCAAAATGTGGAACTTCCTCTGATTTATGCAGGAGTTGGTGCTTCAAAACGTCGCAAATTAGCAGAAGAGTATCTGGAAAAGGTTGAGTTGACTGAGCGTAGCCATCACTTACCTTCGGAGTTGTCAGGTGGTCAGAAGCAAAGAGTTGCCATAGCGCGTGCACTTGTTAACAATCCTTCGATTATCTTGGCAGATGAGCCTACTGGAGCCCTTGATACTAAAACAGGAAACCAGATCATGCAGCTCTTGGTTGAATTAAACAAAGAAGGAAAAACCATCATTATGGTTACGCATGAGCCTGAAATTGCCGCCTACGCCAAGCGTCAGATCGTCATCCGCGATGGAGTCATTTCATCTGATAGCGCCCAAGTAGAAAAGGAGGAAAACTAAGATGCAGAATCTGAAATTTGCCTTTTCATCTATCATGGCCCACAAGATGCGTTCCTTCCTGACCATGATTGGTATCATCATCGGTGTTTCCTCCGTTGTCGTTATCATGGCCTTGGGTGACTCTATGTCTCGACAGGTCAATAAAAACATGACCAAGTCTCAAAAAGACATCCATGTCTTCTTCTCACCTACCAAGAGTAAGGACGGTTCCTTTACACAAAGACAATCTGCACTGACCTTGTCTGGCGGTCAAGAAGAAGATTTTGTTGAACCACCAAAACCTCAAGAAGCTTGGGTTAAGGAAGCTGCAAAGCTTAAGGGAGTAGATAGTTATTACGTAACCAACTCAGCCAATGTCACCTTGACTTATAAGGATAAAAAGGTCGAACACGCTAACATGACGGGTGGGAATGTCACCTATATGGATGCGGTCGAAAATGAAATCATTGCAGGTCGAAGTCTTAGAGCACAAGATTATAAGGACTTTGCAAACGTGATCATTTTAGATGAAGAACTAGCCAATAGCCTTTTTGGTTCAGCACAAGAAGCACTCAACCAAATTGTTGAAGTAAATGAAATCAGTTACCGTGTTATTGGTGTTTATGCAAGTAAAGAAGCCAAGGCAGTCAAAGCCTTTGGAGTCGGAGGACTACCAATCACGACCAATATTTCCTTAGCAGCTAATTTTAACACAGATGAGATTTCAAATATTGTCTTCCGTGTCAATGATACTAGCTTAACCCAGACTTTGGGACCAGAGTTGGCAAGAAGAATGACAGAGATTGCAGGTCTTCAACAAGGGGAATATCAAGTTGCAGATGCGTCTGCAGCCTTCCACGAAGTTCAACAACTCTTTGGCTTTATAACTACCATTATTAGTGCTATTGCAGGGATTTCCCTTTTTGTCGGTGGTACTGGTGTTATGAACATTATGCTTGTTTCGGTGACAGAGCGTACCCGCGAGATTGGTCTACGAAAAGCACTGGGAGCTACACGGGCTAATATTCTGGTTCAGTTTTTGATTGAATCCATGATTCTAACCTTGTTAGGAGGGGTCATCGGTCTTGTGCTGGCTGCAGGGGTGACTATGCTTGCAGGTGTCCTTCTTCAAAACATGATTGCAGGAATCGAAGTTGGAGTATCTATCCCAATCGCTCTCTTTAGTTTAGCGGTCTCAGCTGGTATTGGTATGATATTTGGTGTTCTACCAGCCAATAAGGCTTCTAAGCTCGATCCGATTGAAGCACTTCGTTATGAATAAGATTATCAAGATGAAAAACAAGATGGACATTAGTCTATCTTGTTTTTGTATGGATTTCCTTATCGAAAATCATCAAAATATGATATAATGAAGTGTTAGAAAAACAGGTTTCATTTGCCTGGAAAGGAAATATTATGTCTGAAAAGAATTTTTATATTACAACACCGATTTACTATCCATCTGGTAAACTTCATATCGGTTCTGCCTACACTACCATCGCATGTGATGTCCTAGCACGTTACAAACGCCTGATGGGCTACGATGTCTTTTATTTGACTGGTCTTGATGAACATGGTCAAAAAATCCAGCAAAAGGCAGAAGAAGCTGGTATCACACCTCAAGCCTATGTTGATGGCATGGTAGTTGGAGTTAAAGAACTCTGGCAATTACTGGATATCTCATATGATAAATTTATCCGTACCACAGACGATTACCATGAAAAAGTGGTAGCGCAAGTTTTTGAACGCTTGCTTGCTCAAGATGATATTTACTTGGGTGAATACTCTGGTTGGTATTCAGTTTCAGATGAGGAATTCTTTACAGAAAGTCAACTTGCGGAAGTTTTCCGTGATGAAGCTGGAAATGTAACTGGTGGTATCGCTCCATCAGGCCACGAAGTGGAATGGGTTTCAGAAGAGTCTTACTTCCTTCGCCTCAGCAAATACCAAGACCGCTTGGTCGAATTTTTCAAATCACATCCTGACTTCATCACTCCTGATGGTCGTCTCAATGAAATGCTGCGTAACTTCATTGAGCCAGGTTTGGAAGACTTAGCAGTATCTCGTACAACCTTTACCTGGGGTGTACCAGTCCTATCAAATCCAAAACACGTTGTCTACGTTTGGATCGATGCCCTTCTTAACTATGCGACAGCTCTTGGTTATGGTCAAGATGAACATGGTAACTTTGATAAGTTCTGGAATGGAACAGTCTTCCATATGGTTGGGAAAGACATCCTTCGTTTCCACTCCATCTACTGGCCAATCCTTCTTATGATGTTGGATGTTAAATTACCTGACCGCTTGATTGCCCATGGTTGGTTTGTCATGAAAGACGGTAAGATGTCTAAGTCTAAAGGGAATGTCGTTTATCCTGAAATGCTGGTAGAGCGCTATGGTCTCGATCCACTTCGTTACTACCTCATGCGTAGCCTTCCAGTTGGTTCAGACGGAACCTTCACTCCAGAGGACTATGTAGGGCGTATCAACTATGAATTAGCAAATGACCTCGGAAACCTCCTCAACCGTACGGTTTCAATGATTAACAAGTACTTTGATGGTCAAATTCCTGCCTATGTAGAAGGTGTGACAGAATTTGACAATGCTCTTGCTGACGTTGCAGAACAATCAATCGCTGACTACCATACCTACATGGAAGCAGTTGACTATCCACGTGCACTTGAAGCAGTCTGGACTCTTATCTCACGTACAAATAAATACATCGATGAGACAGCTCCATGGGTACTGGCTAAGGACGAAGCGCACCGTGACCAATTGGCAAGTGTGATGAGCCACTTGGCAGCTAGCCTTCGTGTCGTAGCTCACTTGATTGAGCCATTTATGATGGAAACTAGTCGTGCAGTCTTGACTCAACTTGGTCTAGCAGAAGTTTCTAGCCTTGAAAACTTAAATCTAGCAGACTTTCCTGCAGGTGTAACAGTAGTTGCTAAAGGAACACCAATCTTCCCACGTTTGGATATGGAAGAAGAAATCGCCTATATCAAGGAACAAATGGAAGGCAACAAGCCAGCTGTCGAAAAAGAATGGAATCCAGATGAAGTTGAACTCAAGCTTAACAAGGAAGAAATCAAGTTTGAAGACTTCGACAAGGTTGAAATACGTGTCGCAGAAGTCAAAGAAGTGTCCAAAGTAGAAGGTTCTGATAAGTTACTTCAATTCCGCTTGGATGCTGGAGATGGTGAAGATCGTCAAATCCTTTCAGGTATTGCAAAATACTATCCAAACGAACAAGAATTGGTCGGCAAGAAAGTCCAAATCGTTGCCAACCTCAAATCACGTAAAATGATGAAAAAATATGTCAGCCAAGGGATGATCCTCTCAGCTGAACATGATGGCAAATTAACCCTTCTCACAGTTGATCCGTCTGTACCAAACGGAAGTGTGATTGGATAAGATTTAAAAGGACCAGTTTAAGCTGGTTCTTTTCTTTTGTGAGATAGCAGTTGATAAAAGTGTCATTCTGCTTTATAATGAAGAAAACGGAGGTAGCTGTATGAAATACATTACATTTGGTCAAGAGAAAAGAGAACTATCCGAAATCGTTCTAGGAATGATGCGAATCAGTGACAAGTCGGTCAAAGAAGTTGAAGAGCTGGTAGAAACAGCCCTATCTGTGGGAATCAACGCCTTTGACTTGGCAGATATCTATGGTGGAGGTCGTTGTGAAGGATTACTGGGTCAAGTGTTAAACAATCGTCCTGACCTGCGAGAAAAGATGTGGATCCAGTCCAAGTGTGGTATTCGCATTGAAGAATTTACTTATTTTGATTTTTCAAAAGATTATATTCTAGAATCAGTTGATGGAATTCTAAAAAGATTGCAGGTTGATTATCTAGATAGCTTGCTTCTCCATCGTCCAGATGCTTTGATGGAAGCTGATCAAGTGGCTCAAGCCTTTGAAATTCTACACAAATCAGGTAAAGTTCTAGACTTCGGCGTTTCCAATCAAAATCCAATGATGATGGAATTACTGAAGAAAGAGGTCAAACAACCTTTATCTATCAATCAATTACAACTAAGTGCAGCTTTCACGCCAGGATTTGAATCAGGTTTCCATGTCAATATGGAAGGTGACAAGGCAGCTGTGCGTGATGGTAGCGTCTTTGAATACTGCAAATTAAACGACATGGTTATTCAGGCCTGGTCAGTCTTGCAGTTCGGATATTTCAAAGGGAATTTTGTCGGCAATGGGAAGTTCAAACAACTAAACCAAGTCCTAAATCGATTAGCCTTAAAATACGGTGTGAGCCCTTCAGCTATTGCTATCGCTTGGGTGTTACGCTATCCAGCTAAGATGCAGGCAGTAGTAGGAACAACTAACCCTAAACATTTGATAGAAGCAAGCCAAGCAAGTAATGTCAACTTAACTCGAAAAGAATGGTATGAGATTTACCTAGCAGCAGGGAATGATTTGCCGTAGGAAAAAATGCATTTTAAGAAATCACAGTCAAAAAGCCGTTGGAAACGGTTTTTTGTTATAATGAAATTAAGATTTATAGATAACAAAGGAGAAAAACATGACATTTGAAGAAATTTTACCTGGACTAAAGGCTAAGAAGAAATACGTGCGTACTGGCTGGGGTGGGGCTGAAAACTATGTGCAGCTTTTTGATACCATCGAGCAAAATGGCGTCGCCCTTGAAGTGACACCCTATTTCCTCATCAACGTATCTGGTGAAGGAGAAGGTTTTTCTATGTGGAGTCCAACTCCTTGTGATGTCTTGGCAACGGATTGGGTGGAAGTCCATGACTAAACGTGTATTGATTACAGGCGTTAGCTCAGGGATTGGTCTGGCTCAAGCTCGACTCTTTTTAGAAAAAGGTTGTCAGGTTTTTGGAGTGGATCAGGGTGAAAATCCTGATTTACAGGGTGACTTTCACTTTTTACAACGTGATTTAACGCTTGACTTGGAACCAATTTTTGACTGGTGCTCTCAGGTGGATATTTTGTGTAACACAGCTGGGGTTTTGGATGATTACAAGCCATTACTAGAACAAACAGCCCAAGAAATCCAAGAGATTTTTGAAATCAACTATGTGACTCCAGTAGAGCTGACTCGTTATTATTTGATGAACATGTTGGAAAATAAGCGAGGGATCATCATCAATATGTGCTCCATTGCTTCAAGTCTGGCAGGCGGGGGTGGTCACGCCTATACCTCGTCCAAACATGCCTTGGCTGGTTTTACCAAACAATTAGCTCTAGACTATGCTGAAGCTGGGATCCAGATCTTTGGGATTGCTCCTGGTGCTGTTAAAACTGGTATGACAGCAGCTGACTTTGAGCCAGGTGGTCTGGCAGACTGGGTAGCCAGTGAAACACCCATCAAACGCTGGATTGAGCCAGAGGAAGTGGCAGAAGTCAGCCTCTTTTTGGCCAGTGGAAAGGCATCTGCCATGCAAGGGCAAATCCTGACGATTGATGGTGGATGGAGCTTGAAGTAGCAGAGTTGCTATTCTATAAATATGTGGAGGTGAGCTATGAAGAGAGATGAGTTTGGATTTGTCTTGCCCAATCTCTACTATCAGTTTTTAACGGACTGGAAAGAGATTGACCCCTATGAAATTGGAGATTCAGGCATCTGTTTGTATGCCAAGAAGGATCTCCAGGAGCGTAATGAGACTTATCTGATTGGGTATCAGATTATCCGGATGTAGTGGACGACTCTGATGTCTACCCAGCTGATGCATCGGATCAACATCTCCAGCTAGTCTACTATGGAGAGCAGTTGATTGATGTCCTTGCAGTCGCACTTGAGGAAAAACCAAATGCAAGTCACCAAGACTTGGTCGAAGCTTTGAATTATTATAATCAGCATGATTGCTTTATGACCTTTGAAAGCTAGTAAGCATACTAGATTTATGCAGTTTCATTGATAATTAACAAATACAATAAGGAGTTAAGAAATGATAGATTACGAAAACATAAATGAAAAAATTGCCCCTTTTAGCCTGCTTGTATATGATGAGGATCCTAAAAATGTTCGAGGGTCGCTCATTTATTACCCTGATGGAGAATATAGACAGGAAGTGTTTGATACTCGAGAAGACGAAGGAGCCGAAGGAAATGGCTACGATTGGGAATCGCTAGCTTTGGTATTTTTGGAGGAAAAAATGCCTGAATTAAGCGATGATATCGACTTTGATCCTGAAGGAAGTATGTTTTGCGCCTATTCTTCCAAGGTGGACGCCTTGGCTAAATTCACTTTAGAATTTAAAGAATTTTGCGATGATATCGAAGCTATGAAAGACTTGTTCAGTCGAGCAGAGTTGGATTAGTTGACTAAAATCTATTTAAAATTTTAAAAAAGAATAGAAAGGATTTCAAATGAAGCTACCAGAAGTAGTTGAACAACTGGAAAATCATCCAGACTACATCTCTATTTAGATAAAATTTAAAAAAAGAATAAGAAAACCCAAGCTAGCTATCTCGAATCGCTGAATCATCTGGCCTATTTACTTTATCTAGGTGGTCAAGAGGAAATGACTAAGAAATTATTGGAGAGTGTCATACAAGTCCCATTTGAAGGAAATTATAACACTTGGACCTTTGTTGATAGCTCTCTGGTTTTATTGGCCTGGATGGAAAGAGAAACAGAAAATAAACTATCTGCCTATAAAAAACTGCTTTTATCTCCGTTGGAACAAGGGGAGGAATCCACTCGAAACATAAGAAGGAGAGTTCATCAGAGATTTTTGAATGGTGATAGCTTGGAGCACAAGCTTGCAAAAATCGAGCAAGCTTCAAGTCTTGAATCAGAAATGGAACGTCGTCTGCTATACTTGACAGATTTATTGAAGATTCACCTCTTTATTGCTGAGTCAACGTGCGAAGAGACAGATATTCAGGCAAAAATTGAAGAGAATATGGAGATACTGAAGAAGTATATCAAGGAACATGAAATCTATAGCCTCTTTCCTTTTAAGGGATAAGGTGAGCTAGAAATCTTTGACTTTTAGAAAGAGTGGAATATGGAAATCAAAAATCACTTTGGTGTCTATGGCGTTTGCTATGAGAATGGGAAATTACTTTGCGTTGAGAAAACGAGAGGACCTTATCAGTATCGTTTTGATTTACCGGGTGGTAGTCAGGAACTCGGTGAGGGATTGACAGAAACTCTCATGAGAGAAGTTCTGGAAGAGACGGGATATGCGATAAGCTCTTATTCAAAACCCAGGATTTATGATGTGATAGTTCAGGAAGAAGGGCAAGATTTCGCAGTACACCATATCATGGCCTTTTATGATATCGTACTCGATTTCAAACGCTCTCAACAATCCCTTCCTCAGAAGCTTCTTGATGGAAGCAATGATTCAGCAAATGCAATTTGGTTGAATTTAGAAGAGATTACTGCAGACAATGCCTCACCTTTAGTATTGAAGGTGAAGGCAGAGTTACGAGGATTTCCAGAATTGGACAAGACCTCTTACATGAATTGGAAGGTGAAAGATGAGAAACCAACTGGCTCTTAGTGGAGAACAAATTGTTGAAAAAGTTTATCCTCAACTATTTCACCATATCGGTATGATTCGTGGGGAATACTTGCTAAGAGAGCTCAACCAAAACATTCTGTTACCAAGTTGTCAGAAATTTGTAAAAGATTATCTAGACACTATTTGTCATTTGTACTCAGATGAAGAAGTCTGGTATCGCTTTTCAGAGTTAACAAATGCAGAAGCAAATAGTCTAGACGGGACTAAAGAGTATTTTGACGAACGCCACCCATTATTTGGATATAGAGGGACTAGGCGTTTATTGGCGTGTCCAGATGAATTTCAGGCTGAGGCACATGTCGTTATAGAAGTTTATCAAACCAATCCCAATCTGTCTGTTATTTTTCCTTTTGTTAATGATGCAGACCAATTAAAACGAGCTATTACAGTGTTACGTCAGCATGGTTTTACTGGTAAAATCGGCACGATGATTGAATTACCATCAGCTTATTTTGACTTAGACAGGATACTGGAAACGGGCATTTCAAAGATTGTAGTTGGAATGAATGATTTGACTTCTTTTGTTTTTGCGACTGTGAGGAACAGTCAATGGCATGATATGGAAAATCCAATTATGTTAGACTTACTCCGACAAATGAAGGAAAAAGCAAAGACTAAAAAGATTGACATTGCTGTAGCAGGTTATCTGAATGCTTCTTTCATACAAAAAATGAATCAGATGGGGATTGAGTGCATTATCCACTACAGTTCTATTCCGGAGATTTTTAATTTAGAGATTGACCATCCAGATCATCTCAAACGTATAAAAGAAGAAAGTAAAAAAATACAAAGGAGCAACCCATGACACCGCAAGAAATGTGGAATATCTACAAGAAAATCAATCCCTCTATCGGTGATGAGATAGATGCCTGGGCCTTTGGAGTGGAGGCCGATCTCTTGGCAGATTTGGTTTTAAAAGGCGAAAAAACAGCAACTGCCTCAGCTTACGATCTTTACGCAGTAGAGGACGAACCCCTTCCCCAAGAAGGGACCTTTGATGTTATTTTAGACAGTAAGGATCAAGCTATCTGCATTATTGAAATTACAAAGGTTTCCGTTCAGCCTTTCCATCAAGTGTCTGCTGATCATGCCTTCAAAGAAGGGGAAGGTGACAAATCCCTCGCCTATTGGCGTCAGGTTCATGAAGACTTTTTCAAAGACTGGTTAGGAGAAGCAGGTCTGGATTTTACACCTGACAGCAAGGTTGTTTTGGAAGAATTTCGCAAGGTATACCCTTTGTAGACTACTAGAAGGAAGAAAGTTTTGGAAATCGCCGTCCAAAGCTTTTTTCTGACTTAAAATATGATAAAATAGGTATGTTTGAACTAGAGCATTTGCTCAGAATTATAGAATAGGAGAATATGATGCAAGCAGTAGAACATTATATTGAAACATTTGTTCCTGAACATTATGATTTATTTTTAGACTTGAGTCGTGAGACTAAGACGTTTTCAGGAAAAGTAACCATTACTGGTCAAGCTAAGAGTGACCGTATTTCCCTTCACCAAAAGGACTTAGAAATCGCTTCTGTAGAAGTAGCAGCTCAAGCTCGTCCATTCACTCTTGATAACGAAAACGAAGCCCTTCATATCCAACTTGCAGAAGCAGGTTCAGTTGATTTGGTCATCGCTTTTTCAGGGAAAATCACAGACAACATGACAGGGATCTACCCATCTTACTACACAGTTGATGGTGTTAAGAAGGAAGTCTTGTCTACTCAGTTTGAGAGTCACTTTGCCCGCGAAGCCTTCCCATGTGTGGATGAGCCAGAAGCTAAAGCAACTTTTGACCTTGCTCTTCGATTTGACCAAGCAGAAGGCGAATTGGCCTTGTCAAACATGCCTGAGATTGATGTTGAAAACCGTAAGGAAACAGGTATCTGGAAATTTGAGACAACACCTCGCATGTCTTCTTATTTGCTGGCTTTCGTAGCTGGTGATTTGCAAGGAGTAACGGCTAAAACTAAAAATGGTACCTTGGTAGGTGTTTACTCAACCAAGGCACATCCACTTTCAAACCTTGAGTTCTCACTAGATATCGCCGTTCGTTCTATCGAGTTTTACGAAGACTACTACGGAGTCAAGTACCCAATTCCTCAATCTCTTCATATCGCCCTTCCTGACTTCTCAGCAGGTGCTATGGAAAACTGGGGTCTAGTTACCTACCGTGAAGTATACTTGGTTGTGGATGAGAATTCTACTTTTGCCAGCCGTCAACAAGTTGCTCTTGTCATTGCCCATGAGCTTGCTCACCAATGGTTCGGTAACCTTGTGACTATGAAGTGGTGGGATGACCTGTGGCTCAACGAAAGCTTCGCTAACATGATGGAATACGTCTGTGTGGATGCTATCGAGCCAAGTTGGAATATCTTTGAGGACTTCCAAACAGGTGGAGTATCTCTTGCTCTTGAACGCGATGCGACGGATGGTGTTCAATCTGTTCACGTCGAAGTCAAACACCCAGATGAAATCAATACGCTCTTTGACGGTGCTATCGTTTATGCCAAAGGAAGCCGTCTTATGCACATGCTTCGTCGTTGGCTAGGAGATGCTGATTTTGCTAAAGGTTTGCACGCTTATTTTGAAAAACATCAGTACGGAAACACCATTGGTCGTGACCTTTGGAATGCCCTTGGTCAAGCATCAGGTCGTGATGTTGCAGCATTTATGGATTCTTGGTTGGAACAACCTGGTTACCCAGTTCTCACTGCCACAGTTGAAAATGATGTTTTGAAGATTTCGCAAAAACAATTCTTCATCGGTGAGCATGAAGACAAGAACCGTCTTTGGGTAGTGCCGCTTAACAGCAACTGGAAAGGCCTACCAGATACTCTCGAAACTGAAAGCATCGAAATTCCAGGTTACGCTGCGCTTCTTGCTGAAAACAAATCAGCTCTTCGTCTCAACACTGAAAATACTGCCCACTACATTACTGACTATCAAGGTCAATTACTGGATGCTATCCTTTCAGAATTGGTTGAACTTGATAACACAAGCAAACTGCAAATCGTTCAAGAACGTCGTTTACTTGCTGAAGCAGGACACATTTCTTATGCTGACTTGCTCCCAGTTCTTGATAAACTTGCTAAAGAAGAATCTTACCTCGTCGTTTCAGCCGTTTCTCAAGTGATTTCTGCCCTTGAGCGCTTTATCGATGAAGGTACAGAAGCTGAAAGAGCCTTCAAAGCATTGGTTGCTAAATTGGCTCGTCATAACTATGACCGTCTTGGTTTTGAAGCTAAAGACGGAGAATCAGATGAGGATGAATTGGTTCGTCAGTTGGCTGTTTCGATGATGATTCGTTCAAATGATGCAGAAGCTAGTCAAGTCGCTAGCCAAATCTTCGCAGCCCACAAGGAAAATCTTGCAGGCCTTCCAGCAGCTATCCGTTCACAAGTTCTCATCAATGAAATGAAACATCATGAGACTAAAGATTTGTTAGCACTTTATCTTGATACTTATACTCACGCAACAGATGCAGTTTTCAAACGTCAATTAGCAGCTGCGCTTGCCTACAGTACAGATGCGGATAATATCCAAATCTTGATTGCTTCTTGGAAGGACAAATTTGTGGTCAAACCTCAAGATTTGTCTGCATGGTATTATCAGTTCTTAGGTCATAAGGAAACTCAGGAACCAGTTTGGGCTTGGGCGCGTGAAAATTGGGATTGGATTAAGGCTGCTCTTGGTGGAGATATGAGCTTTGATAGCTTTGTTATTCTGCCTGCCCATGTATTTAAGACAGAACAACGCTTGGCAGAATACAAGGCCTTCTTTGAGCCTCAACTTTCTGACCTAGCTCTTAGCCGTAACATCGGTATGGGAATCAAGGAAATCGCAGCACGCGTTGAATTGATTAAACGTGAAAAAGCAGCAGTTGAAGCAGCTGTTGTTCAATTTAGCAAAGCTTAAAAGATTCTAGTCTAACTAGATGACAAAAACTCAACTTTCTCTAGGAAAAACAAGGGAAGTTGAGTTTTTTTTAAGATATTTTTGCTATAATAGGTATAATAAGGAGGAATTTTTGATGATCAAAATTCTATTAGTGGAAGATGACCTAGGCCTGTCTAATTCAGTATTTGATTTCTTGGATGATTTTGCAGATGTCATGCAGGTTTTTGATGGAGAAGAAGGTCTTTATGAGGCTGAAAGTGGTGTTTATGATTTGATTCTATTGGACTTGATGTTGCCTGAAAAAAATGGGTTCCAAGTTTTAAAAGAATTGCGTGAAAAAGGCATTTCGACTCCTGTTCTGATCATGACAGCCAAGGAAAGTCTCGATGATAAGGGACATGGATTTGAGCTTGGGGCAGATGATTATCTAACAAAACCATTTTATCTAGAAGAGCTCAAGATGCGTATTCAGGCGCTGCTCAAACGTTCTGGTAAGTTCAACGAAAATACTCTTTCTTATGGTGATTTGACTGTAAATCTATCTACTAATGAGGTTAAAGTCAATGATACTGTTGTTGAACTATTAGGTAAAGAATTTGATCTCTTGGTTTATTTCCTCCAAAATCAAAATGTAATCTTACCCAAAACCCAGATTTTTGACCGTTTGTGGGGATTCGATAGTGACACAACCATCTCCGTAGTAGAAGTCTATGTGTCAAAAGTTCGTAAGAAATTAAAGGGCTCAGTCTTTGCTGAAAACCTCCAAACCTTGCGTAGTGTTGGGTATATTTTAAAACATGTTTAATAAATTCAAAAAGAATTGGTATGCAGAGGATTTCAGTTATTTTATCCGTAACTTTGGAGTATTTACGCTGATTTTTTCTGCTATGACCTTGATTATCTTGCAGGTTATGCACTCCAGTCTCTACACCTCGGTGGATGAGAAGCTTCTATCTCTCAGTGGCAATCCTCAAGATGTCATCCAGTTGGCTGTCAACCGTGCAACAGATGAAGTCAAAGATCTCAATAGTCAATCCGTTCCTTCGTCAACGGATAAAAAACCAACGATCAGTTCCAATACAGAAGTGATATTGTTGGATGCAAATTTGAATCAATTAGTGACTGGAAACCGATTTTTAGGGCTTGACAGGATTACTTTTAATAAAAAGGATTTAAACCATATCCGCCAGCTTCATGTTCAGAATAGTTACGGGCAGGATGAGATTTATCGAGTAATCTTGACTGAAATGAATATAGAATCAGTCTCGACCAATATTAAGTATGCCGCTGTTCTGATTAATACCAGTCAGCTGGAACAAATCAGTCAAAACCATGAGCAATTAATCGTAGTCGTTATGGCCAGCTTCTGGATTTTATCACTCATAGCTAGTCTTTATCTTGCTCGTGTTAGTGTCAAACCCTTGCTTGAGAGTATGCAAAAGCAACAGAGCTTTGTGGAAAATGCCAGTCATGAGCTACGAACTCCACTTGCTGTTCTTCAAAATCGCTTGGAAACTCTTTTCAGAAAACCTGAGGCAACCATTATGGAATCAAGTGAGAGTATTGCTTCTAGTTTAGAAGAAGTTCGGAACATGAGATTGTTAACAACCAATCTTCTCAATCTAGCCCGTCGTGATGATGGGATAAAGCCTGAATTAGGAGAAGTGCAGCCAGATTTCTTCAACACAACATTTACCAACTATGAAATGATTGCATCTGAAAATAACCGCGTTTTTCATTTTGAAAATCGAATTCATCGGACCATCATAACAGACAAGCTTCTTCTTAAGCAACTGATGACTATCTTGTTTGACAATGCTGTCAAGTATACTGAAGAAGATGGAGAAATTCATTTTGTAATCGCTGCGACAGAGCGTACTCTCTATTTGTCAGTGGCTGACGATGGAATCGGTATTTCTGCAGCAGATAAAAAGAAAATTTTTGATCGCTTTTATCGAGTTGACAAGGCTCGTACTCGTCAAAAAGGTGGCTTTGGGTTAGGTTTGTCTTTAGCCAAACAAATTGTCGATGCTCTTAAAGGAACCATCAGTGTTAAGGATAACAAACCACATGGTACGATTTTTGAAGTAAAGATCGCTATCCAAACACCATCCAAGCGTAAAAATAAATGAGAAAAGGCTGTGAATTAGAAAGTGGTAGGTCAAATATCGCTTTTCTAGTCGCAGCCTTTTAGTTATTGTATAAAAAAACATATCAGACAAGCTGTTGAATTCCGTTAACTGTCGTGATGGAAAGAATTTGATGCTGTTTTAAGATGAGTTTTAGAGCTTAATTGACTGACTCAACGCTTTTATTTGGGTGGTATTGAGCACTTACCATTCGTTATCCTCGAGAAATGTATTGTACTATGAAACAACTAATACGATAAGCTACAACGGATTTATTCTACAGAAAGGAAAAACTCCAGTTTTATTTAGAAGGATAAAAGGTAAATAACTTATATACAATTTATTTCGAATTTTTTTAAAATAAAACAAACTTTAAAGACAAAATAATAAAAATGAAGCGCCGATAATAATGCCAATCGTTTGAGTGATATTTTAAATATGATTTATTTTTAATGAGTTGAAGAATGAAAAGTATCAAGATGATTCAATAAAACCGAAGAAAATTAGAGGGTGAATCAAGTATAAATACTATATAAATGTTTTAGATGCATAAAAACTAAAAAAAGTTTGATTTAAGCGATAAATAGTTTGCATATTCCCAATAAAAAGTATAAAATTATACTTGGATAGCTTTGCCTGTGAATATAAACAATATGTGTTTTAGGTGAGCAAATTCAAAAAAAGGAGACAATAGAATGGATAAAAAATCATCCATGAGTCGTATCGAACGCCAGAAACGAGAAAAAGTTTTACGCTTTTCTATTCGTAAATATAGCTTTGGTGCGGCTTCAGTTGCTGTTGCAGCACTGATGTTTTTGGGTGCGCGTGTCGTTAGTGCGGATAGCGTAACACCTGTCGACCAGCCTCATGTAGAGGCTTTAACCCAAGATACTAGTCCGCTAGCATCGCAGGATAAGAAAGAGCTTGCTAGTTCTGTAAAAGTGGATACAGCTACTGCAAGTCAGCTTGTGGCACAGATCAAAGACCAGCTTCACGTCAAGGAAACTGCGAATGCAGATCTTTTGGTTACTGCCAAGGAAGAACTTGTTAAGGCTGAACAGACTCTCGCTGATTCAAAAGTGAGTCAAGAAGAAGTGGACGCTTTAGTAGCTCGCTTGACCAATGTTTTGGACCAGCTACGAGCAGTGGAAGTATCTCAAGGCAAAGAAGATAAAAATGGTGAAAGTACACAGGAAGCAACTCCGGAAATCAAGCCAGAAGTAGCGAAGCCAACTCCAGAAATTTCAGCTAAGTCTGAGGAAACTTCAGAAAATACTAATGCTGAGCAACTGGAAAAAGCTAAAGCTAGTCTCAAATTATCTATTGAACATTTGGAGCAGACTATCGCCCAAACACCTGAGAATGACTTGACACGTGAAATCTTGGAAAAAGCTATCGCCCAAGTTGCAGTAGCCAAGTCTGCATTTGGTGGTGTAGAAGTTAGCCTTCGTGATGTTGAGGATATGAATCGTGTCATCAAACGTAACGAAAGTTCTGTTATGATTGCACGTAATCGTTTGACTTCAGGTTCTCATGATCCACGTAATGGTCAAAGTATGGGACAGGGAACAGGTTTTAGAGCAAATGGTCAAATTAATCAAGGTGCTTTAACCAATATCAAGTATTTTGCTTCTGTCGATCCGAAAGAGAACGGTGGGCAAAAAACAATAAATGATAATCCGGAATTCACTAAAAATAAGACTGATATTAAGGCAACCTATGTACAAGATAGCGAAGGTAAATGGATCGTCTATGATGTCTTCTTCAATAATGATGGAAAAAGGATGACAAAGGCTTCATATCAGCAAGAATATTATTTCCAAGCTCCTTTTAATATCATGCACTCGTCTAACACGGTGAAAGATTTGAGTTTTACACGTTACCAAAATACTGGTGGTAGAAGACTTTCTGATGGGTTCCAAGGCTTTACTCCATATGGAAATACAGCCTATATACCTACATCTAAAGTATGGGAACAGAACTATAATATCTTTAATGGTGATAAACGAACAATCTATGATCCATCTTCTGGGGTAACTCGTGATAACCAAAGATGGTCTGTCTTCAAAAACAACGAGAAAGACCCTGTCTTAAATACTCTTACAAAAAATAAAAACGGTGGCTATCCAGGGGCATCATATTATTTTGGAGTTAAGACTGGACAAGAAAGTTCCGATTATGCAATGCACATGCATGCCAAGGTTAGACTAAGAGATGATGTTACTGCTGAAGAAGCAGCTCAATATGGTCGTGTTTATGCAGCCTCAGTGACATACGGAAGAACTACTAATCAGTCCTATATTATGGGGGCAACAGGCACTAGTTTACAAGCAGACCCAGAGGCACCAAAAGACCCAATTCAAGGTTTAACAGTTACAAAAACAGTAGGAGATTACGCAGGAGACCCAATAAATCCTGTATCTTCAGGTTATGTTAAACATGGAAAAGACGGAACTTTCCCTTCAGGTATGAGCTGGAGTTGGGCAGGTGATAATTCACCAAGTACAGCGCAAGCCGGAGTATTCAAGTATACTTCTATTGCCACTTATAAAGACGGCTCTAAATCAACTGACGCTAATTCAGGTTCAGATGGAACAGTTACATTAATCGTTAAACCTAAAAAACCAGCTATTACAACAGATGTTGCTAACAAAAAAGGTTTAACAGGTCAACAAATTACGGTTAATGTTGGAAGTGGAGTGCCAAACGGTTCGACAGTTAACCTTTACGATGGTGATACAGTTATCGGAACTGGAACAACTAATGGAGAAACTGCGACAGTTACAGTTACAGGAGCTCTACCAGGAAAACCTATTACAGCTGCAACAGTTGTAAATAATGGTGGAACAGTAACTTCTGATAAAAGTGAGCCAGTTACTCCAACAGAAGCACCAGACACACAAGCTCCAACATTAGAAATTTCACCAGCTAAGCAAACAGTAGTTGAAGGACAAACTGTAACATTCACAGTAACAGCAAGAGATGATAAACATGTTAATCTTAATGCTGATGATTTCACAACAAAATATGGTAGTAGATTGGTTAATTCACAAGCTAGTGCAACTAACGTGAAAGATACTGATACCGAAAAAGTAAGAACTATTACGATTACAACAACAGCAGAAGATGTTGGTAAGACTAATACAATTACTTTTAAAGCTACTGATAATGCAGGCAATAAAGCTAATGATGTAACATTTACTTTCGAAGTAACGCCGAGTGACAAGATTCCACCAACAATTGCAGCGGAAAGCGCGACAGTAACTAAAAACGAACCAATCACGCCAATTCCAGTAACAGCTGTAGATAATACAGGTGGGGTTGGAATGCGCGATAATAATCCAATAGAGGTAAGCAATTTACCACAAGGATTGAAATATGAAAAGGGTCAAATTACAGGAACTACGAACGCTAAGACAGGTTACTATACTGTAAAAATCAAAGCATATGATAAAAATAATAATGCTTCAGAAAAATCAATCAGAATTACTGTTCAAGATCAAGCTGACAAATACAATCCAACAGGCGATTCATTGACAGTAAACCAAGGTCAAGCAATTACAGATGAAGCAGTAAAAGCAAAAGTACAAAACTTTGGCCCTGGAACATTAACAGTAGAAAGCAAACCAACTTCAACTGCAACAGCAGGGGATGCAGGTAATGCTGTAGTTAAAGTTACATATCCAGATGGATCAAGTGATACTGTAAATGTACCAGTTACAGTAAAAGACGTAACAGGCCCAACAATTACAGCAGAAAGCGCAACGGTAACTAAAAACGAACCAATTACTCCAATCCCTGTAACAGCTGTAGATAATACAGGTGGTGTTGGAATGCGTGATAATAATCCAATTCAGGTAAGCAATTTACCACAAGGATTAAAATACGAAAATGGCCAAATTACAGGAACTACGAACGCTAAGACAGGATTCTATACTGTAAAAATTACAGCGTACGATAAGAACAATACGCCATCAACAAAAACAATAAGAATCACTGTTCAGGATCAAACTGACAAATACAATCCAACAGGCGAAACATTAACAGTTCCGTATAACCATAACATTACAGATGATGAAGTGAAGGCAAAAGTACAAAACTTTGGTCCAGGAACTTTAACGGTAGAAAGCAAACCGTCAACAAAAACATCAGGTAATGTAGGAAATGCTGTAGTTAAAGTTACATACCCAGATGGTTCACATGATACAGTAAATGTTCCAGTAGTCGTAGGACGTCCAAATAAAGATGATTACACACCTAAGTATGACGATGGAAGTGGCAAACCAGGAACATCAGTAGAGATTCCAGTAAAAGAAGCGAATGGTAAGAAAATTCCAGATGGAACAACTTACACAAGTGGCACACCAGGAATCACAGTAGATAAAGATGGTAAAGTCACTGTAACCATTCCAGCAGATAAGACTCCAGGTGAAGAAGTAACAGGAAAAGTTCTCGTAAGATACCCAGATGGATCAGAAGAAGAAGTCCCTGTAAAAGTAACAGTAACATCACCAGAAACACCAGTAACTGAAAAACCAGGTAAGATTGAAATTGATCGTAAACCAAATGGAGATGCGATTGTAACGCCTAAGAAACCAGATGG
>NZ_KV804991.1:74963-84813 GCF_001811505.1 Streptococcus sp. HMSC034E03 | reverse complement strand
GAGCCTATCGGTACTGCAGGAGATCAAGAAGCACCAAGTATCACACTTCCTGAGTTTAAACTCAAAGTAATGAAAGATCAGACTACAAGAGCTCAAGTTATTAGTGGAACAACTGAACTCGAAGGAGCAAGTTACCTTGACAGTCAAAAAGTTGAAAACAAAGAACTCTTAGGCAAAAAATACGATGCTTATGCCCTTCAACTCAAGGATAAAGATGGCAAACCAGTTCAACCAAAAGGTGCTGTACTCGTTCGTTTACCAGTTTCAGGTGCTGTCCAAGAATTCTATCAATTGACTCCGATAAAAGACTTGAAATCACAAGAATTCACCATCCGAGATGGGTATCTTGAGTTTATCGCTCTTGACCTGAATATCTATGCTATTGTCTATAAGACAGAGAGCACAACTGTTAAACCAGTGCCAGCCCAGACAGAAGAAACAAAGGTAGAAACTACAACACCATTGGCTCAAAGAAAAGATGCCAATGATAAAGCTTCTACGAATGAAAAACAACTTCCAGATACTGGTGAGCAAACTAGTCCTCTCCTCTTTATGGCAAGTCTCAGCCTAGCCCTCTCGGCTGCCTTCTTACTAAAAGGTAAGAAAGATTAAAAATTGTCCCCCCAGGAATAAAAATTTATTCCTAGATAAAAAGAGTCTGGGATAATAGTGTCTCGATTCTATCAAAAAAGCAACGGTTTTTGCCGTTGCTTTTTGCATGGTTGCGATAGTCTTGGTAAAATAGAATTGCTTAATAAACCATTTAGAAAGGCTATCCCATGCATATTCACTATAACACAAATCAAACAACTTTACCACTAGAAATCAGTTCTTTCTTGCCGCAAAACCATCTCGTCTTTACTATTGAAAAAGTGGTAAATACCTTGGAGGATCGTCACTTCCACGCCTTCTATCATACCTTTGGTCGACCATCTTATCATCCTAAAATGCTTGTATCTGCTCTTCTATTTGCCTATTCACAAGGGATTTTCTCTGGTCGAAAAATTGAAAAAATGATGATTGAAAATCTGGCTATGCAGTACCTAACAGGACAGTTGGTTGTCAGCTACCGCACCATCAATCGTTTTCGTGTCGCTGAAGGAATGGAAGAACTCATTCGTGCTCTTTTCATCGACCTCAATCTTCGTTTAAAAATGGAAGAGTTAGTGACTTTAGATTGCTTGTTTATTGACGGGACTAAGATTGAAGCCAATGCCAACAAGTATAGTTTCGTGTGGAAGAAAGCAACGGACAAGTTTTCCGCCAAACTTCAAGAACAGATACAGGTCTATTTTCAAGAAGAAATCACTCCCCTTATCCATCAAGCTATCGAACTGGATACACAAGAGCCTATCTCCTCAGAGCAGTTGCTTGCATTCGCTCAAGTCCTTGAAGAAGAATTAGAAAAACTGAACTAGGACATTAAGGAGACACCCGTTAAAGGAAAGGATGAACGTAAAACCCAGCGTCGTAAACTCAAGAAAGTCTTGCGTAAAGTCAAGGAGGATTTTTCAGTACGTGCTGAAAAATATGAGAACTATCAGGAGACATTTGAAGGGCGTAACAGTTTTTCCAAAACCGACAGATACCAAAATTCTTCTGCCATTCCTTGAAACCGATCCACATGAATTGAAGACAGTTGTCGCAGATGCTGGATATGGAAGTGAAGAGAACCTCCTTCGTTTAGATGAAAAGAGGGTAAACCATCTGATTAAATATGCCATGTTTGACAAGGAACAGAAGAGAGGGTATAAACAGTCAGCTAGAAACTTAGCGAATTGGCACTATGATAGCAAGGAGGATAGCTACACACATCCTGATGGCTGATGCTATCGTTTTCACCATATCAAACATCAGAATCAAACATCAGAAGACACAGACAGACTTTCAACAGGAAATCAAGGTTTACTACGCTGATGAACCTGAATCAGCCCCTCAAAAGGGACTATATATGAACGAACGCTATCAAAACTTGAAAGCTAAAGAATGCCAGGCGCTTTTATCTCCCAAAGGTAGACAGATTTTCGCTCAACGTAAGATTGATGTCGAACCTGTCTTTGGGCAGATAAAGGCTTGTTTGGGTTACAAGAGATGTAATCTGAGAGGGAAGCGTCAAGTGAGAATTGATATGGGATTGGTACTTATGGCCAATAACCTCCTAAAATACAATAAGAGAACGACTCAAAATTAAAAAGCTAGAGTTCCACAATTGGAAATCTCTAGCTTTTTTGTGACTGAGAACTATTTTGTCTCAGACACTTTTTCTGTTTTAATATTTTAACTACCGATGAAAAAACATCCAACTTTTTTGAAAAATTCAGTGGATTAATACTAATCCTGATTATTAGTTAAATTTTTCTTTCGAAAATAAAAACATTTTTTTCATTTTATAATATTCTTTGATTATGCGCATTATAATTTTGGCAATTTTTTGGTTAACAACTACATATAACCTACACAATTTACACCAATTACTCCTCGTCTTAGGAATATCGTATGAAGCTTCTCATATTCAAATTGTTCATATTCAAATTTCTCATATTCAAACTTCTCGTATTCAAACGGTTCGTATTCAAACTTTTCATATTCAAAAACTTCAATTCCTATTTCGTTTAATACTTCTTCTGGTAACTCGTAATCTTGGTCTACTAAACCAAATAGAGTAAATCCTGAATCGACACAAAATGATAGCACTGGATTATATATTGAAGAGTAAATTACAGATCCAGCTATCGAGCCTACAAAACTACCAATCATGTATCCTAAAGAGACAACATTATTAAGTTTAGAAAGAAAATTAGGTAACGGAATTTTGATATATGCATTTCCTAATAATCCCATTGAAAATGCACAGGTTGTAATAAACATTTCTTTAATTAACTCGTTCACCATCTCACTTCTATTCATTTCGCCAGTAAATACTTTATACGAGCTCTTCATTGAGTTCATTACTAATACTGTCACTACACCTACTACAGATGGGTTAACTTTTTTAAGATCCTTTCCAAACACCCCAGACAGACAACTTGCTGTAATTGCTGCTGAAACTGTACCTCTTACAAATCCTTCGCCTGCTCCTGTAAGTGCTGCAAAACCTATTTTTTTAAATTGTTTTTCATCGACATATCCATTCTTAATTAGATATGCTATTGAATTCCATATTTCAGGTGCAACTTGCAAAACCATCGATATTGTTGCTGCAGTTAAGCCAGCCTTGTATGATTGTTTTAATATATAAGTGTATTTAATAAGCTCTTCAGTTGTTAAGTGTAAATCCTCAGAATTTACTCCACCCTCTTTAGCCAATTGCGCTAGATCGTGAGCTTCTTGTTTAGATAAAGGAATTGACTCATTTCCTTTATTATCTTTAACTCTATCACTCAGGTAATTTCGAGTATCCTCATACTTATTAAAACCTTTGGGGGAATTAATTGAATACTCTCGCCCTTTACTTTCTAATATTGCAATAATTTCCTCAAGTTGATCAGATGGAACAATTCTATGTTGTTCAAAATAGACTGTAGTATTCGGATCTATTTCTTTGTCCATACTTCTCTTTTCTAAATAGATGGGAAACTCATCTTTTATACCTTTAGGTTTATAATCATTATAGCAATCAATAATACTCTTGGACTGTTGTTTAGCCGTCGAAGTAGCATCTTTATAATATTTTAAACCAAACTTAGCATCGAAGTTTACTCCCGTAATATCAGCAGATCCAAAATCATGGCTACGATCCACTTGTACTCTGTTTTTTGAAGAATTAATAGCTGCATTTATATTAAAAGTCCCAGCATGAAAAAACTCAGCAGCATCTCCCTTTAATGTATCTATAAGCGCACCACTTGATTTGAATTCATTTAGACTATTCACCAACTTTTTTATCTCTGATTCTACAGAGTCTATATAATGTACTCCGGCATCATACCCTGCAAAATTACCTGTGTTCTTCTCAAAGAATTCATATCCCTCTTTAAAGGCTTCCATTCTTTATGCCTCCAAGAATTCTGATAGTCCATCCATATATAATATTAAAGTCAAAGCTCGGAATTGTTGGTCAGTAATTTTTCTCTGATCCTCTGTTGTGGTAATCCATTTTGTAGCTTCTGCAACCGCATTGATTGCATCCGCTGCAATAGCTGGAGCCGAACCTACTAGGAAAGAAAATAGTGTATTCCCGACATTCGAAATAACATTGGGAATATCCCCCATAGCACCTACCGCAGCATCTATAGCTTGTTCTGGTAGAGATTTTTTAAATTCGATAAGTTCAAATTCTGTTTTATAATTTCGACAAAGCTCAATAAATTCATTATAGTCTTCCGGATTATCTATAGTTTTTGAAATAATCATCATCCCACGTTTTCCTAACCAACCATATTTCATTCCATATTTGTCAAATTTTACATGCATACTGGATATTTCATTCTTACTTGCCTGATTTTCACCAATAAAAAGCACATGTTCATTAGAAGAAATTGTAGACATATTATCTAAATAGTTTTGTTCTAACCAGACACTTACTTTAATCGCATCATCTTTAGTTCCCACAATTACATCATCTTCGTCGTCGTTAGCGCTTACAAGTTGGCGCAAATAATTAGCATACCCAACTGTATTATCATCACAAACAATAATTAATTTTTTGATATTTTGTTCGAACATAATAATCCTCCATTTTAGCTGACATTTTTGTCAATTTATATGATTTTACAAACCTATTATATCATATATATTATTCAATATCATATAGTATAAAATAGACTGGGCAAAAATTAAATTTGATGATGAAATTGAGTAAATATTTCAATTATAAAACGCATAGTATCAAGGTTTTTGAATACCCAATAATATGAGTTTTTCAGATTTTAAAAACTTTTTGCCCGGTCTCTTCGTTATCTAAATACAAAAAGTATACTTAAAACCTCTAACGACTTTATTTTCGGACATCCTCACCCTAAAACAAAACCGATGTTCTCCAAATTCTTAATTCTTAATTTTTAACTCAAAATCAAATTAGCTACAATAGGACTGACAAATACATAAAGAACACCTGTAACACCGATGGCTAGTCCTCCCATAGCACCTGCAACTGGTCCATAGCGAAAGGCCGTTCCCGTTCCAACGGCGTGACCTGTTCCACCCAGGGCTAGTCCAGCAGCTACTGGATCGTCTATCTTGAGCCATTTCAAAAGCGTTGGTCCGATCACGCTGGTCAAAATCCCCGTCGCTACGACAACTACTAGAGTCACAGTAGTCAAGCCTTGCAACTTTTCTGTAATCCCTACTGCCATAGCGGTCGTTACTGACTTAGGAAAGAGGGAAATAGCTAGGAAAAAGTCCATGCCAAAGATTTTTGCGACTAGAGCTGTAAAAGAGGTATTGACGATGACAGCTAGAAAACTACCCAGCAAAATACTTCTAACATGATGCTTCATCAAGTGGAAACTCTTATAGAGGGGAATTCCTAGAGCCACTGTTGAAGGAACAATCAAGTTATTAAGATAAACCCCACCTTGGTAGTAATCTTGGTAGGAAATGCCAGTTACCTTTAGAAAGATAATTATAAAAATAGCTGACAGCAGTAAGGGAGTCGTTAAGGGATGAGGATAGCGTCTGAAAATCATCATTCCCCAAAGATAGGCTAAGATTGATAAAGCAATTCCAAATAGGGGATTAGATACAAATTCGCTCATTTGGTACCTCTTTCTTCGTAGTCACCTTCATAGCGTTTTTTGATAAATTGAACCACAAGCGCAATCAAGATGATATTAATCACTGCTGCAAAAAAGACAATCAAAACAATCGGCAGAAGATAGGGAGCAATCACATCAAATTTTTCCATAATTCCAACCGCAGGAGGGAGAAAAAGAATGGTCATGTTGGCTAGGAGAAAATTCCCAACCATGTTGACATGGCGGGTGCGCAGCCACTTGAACTGCAAGGCTAGAAAAAGAATAATCAAGCCGATGATACTGCCTGGGATGGGCAGATGAAAGAAACTGGAGATTCCTTCACCGATTAGAGAAATCACAAAGAGAATCATTAACTGAACATATAACTTCATCGTAAACTCCACAAATAGACTTTATGCATACCAGTTTACTCTTTTTTCAGAAAATTTCAAGCAAATATATAAGAAACATCCTTCTTGCTATCCAAGCCAAAAAGGTGTATACTAATTGCGTGCGCAAGCATTATAGATGTGCTAGTATGATTACACTATTATAGAGGGAAAGGAGATGGACATGACTTACTTAGAAAAATGGTTTGACTTCAACCGTAGGCAAGTAGAGCTAGAAGCTATTTTAGAAGAGACCATCGCTGAGCAGAGTGAACAAACCTTGACACTCAAGGAATTTTACCTCTTGCACTTTCTAAATCAGGCTGAAGGCAAATCCCTACGGCAAATCGACTTGCCAGATAAGCTCCACCTGAGCCCCAGTGCTGTTTCACGGATGGTGGCACGCCTAGAAGCAAAAAACTGCGGTTTACTTAGTCGGAGATGCTGCGACCAGGACAAGCGAGCTAGTTTTATCTGCCTGACGAGCGAAGGACAGACTACCTTGGCTTATTTACAAACAGCTGTTGAAGAAAGCTTAGCAAGAAAATCAAACTGGTTAGCCTAAAATATTTTTAAAAAAAACTTGCGTGCGCAATCATTTTTCTTGACATTCCTTTTTTCAAGGAGTAAAATGAAAACATGATTTAGCAAAGGAGAATCCTATGATTGAAATCACCTATCTTGATGCCAGCAAGCAAGAGAGAACCATGACCTTCGAGTCATACGAAGAATTTGAACGTTCTCAACATGCCTGCCTGATCGGTGTCGCAGACTACTACCCTGTTCAAAAATTGACTTACAACGGTCATGATTTGGACTACCATGGGACTTACGGAGATGTCTTCTTCTATCTCATGAAACAAGATTTAAGCCAATATAACTAAAAAGGAGAAATACTATGGCAAAAGCAATTACAGATGCAACATTCGAACAAGAAACTAAAGACGGATTGGTCTTGGTAGACTTCTGGGCAACTTGGTGTGGCCCATGTCGTATGCAAGGTCCAATCTTGGACAAATTGTCTGAAGAACTTTCAGAAGATGTCTTGAAAATCGTTAAAATGGACGTTGATGAGAATCCTAACACAGCTCGTTCATTTGGAATCATGTCTATTCCTACTCTTCTTTTCAAAAAAGATGGACAAGTGGTTAAACAAGTTGCTGGTGTTCACACAGCAGAACAAATCAAAGCTATCGTTGCTGAATTAAGCTAATCAAAGGAGAGACCAAGTGCATTCATTTGGTCTCTTTTTCTTGCCCTTTGCCATTTTTCAAAAAATATGCTAAACTGTAACTAGAATATCACGATGTTTGGGACATGCCATCGCTAAAAAAAACCTCTACTTGGTATTTTTTAGCTCCCTCAAGGGAGCTTTTTGCGTGCTCTGAACATTTCCCATTTTGGAAGGAGTACTATGAAACGTCAATCTGCCTTGGTCGTCTTTAGTGGCGGTCAAGATTCTACAACCTGCCTCTTTTGGGCTAAAGAACACTATGAAACAGTAGAAGCTGTTACCTTTTCCTATGGCCAACGCCACCATCTCGAAATTCAAGTGGCCAAAGAAATCGCTGAGGAACAAGGAATTCGTCATCATATCCTAGATATGTCTCTGCTAGGACAAATTACTGAAAATGCCTTGACTTCAGATCTAGAAATTAAGCAAAAAGAAGGAGATGTGCCTAATACTTTTGTCGATGGTCGCAACCACCTCTTTCTGTCCTTTGCTGCAGTCCTTGCTAAGCAACGGGGCATTAAAGACATCGTGACAGGTGTCTGCGAAACAGACTTCTCAGGCTACCCTGACTGCCGAGATGTCTTTGTCAAATCTCTCAATGTTACTCTCAACCTTGCCATGGATTACGACTTTGTGATCCAAACGCCTCTCATGTGGCTAGACAAGGCTGAAACTTGGGAGTTAGCTGACCAACTTGGTGCCTTTGACTATGTTCGCGAAAAGACCTTGACCTGCTACAATGGAATTATCGGCAGTGGCTGTGGGGATTGTCCAGCCTGCCACCTACGTCAACATGGGTTAGATGTTTATCTCTCACAGAAAGGAGAGGCCTGATGTTTTTTGCCCCCAAAGAAATCAAACAAGAAACTGGGGAATCTCTTGTCTACAATCCTCACAGAACCTTAGTCTCAAAAGAATTTACCTTCGATGCTGCCCACCACCTCTTTCACTATGAAGGAAAATGCAAATCCCTACACGGTCACACCTATCATCTGCAAATCGCTGTCAGTGGATTTTTAGATGATAGAGGTATGACCTACGATTTCGGAGACATCAAAGCTATCTACAAGGACTACTTAGAGCCCCACTTGGATCATCGCTATCTCAATGAAACCCTGCCCTACATGAATACGACTGCTGAAAATATGGTTTACTGGATTTTCCAAACCATGAGCCAAGAGTTGCCAGACGAGCGCGGTCTCCGTTTGGAATATGTTCGCCTCTATGAAACTCCGACTGCCTTTGCAGAGTTTAGACGGGAGTGGTTAGATGACTAGGGAACGTGTCCTCAAACTACCAGTTCTGGAAATTTTTGGCCCAACCTTTCAAGGTGAAGGTCGTGCTATTGGGCAGAAAACCATGTTTGTCCGCACTGCAGGTTGCGACTACCACTGCGACTGGTGCGATTCTGCCTTTACTTGGGATGGTTCTGAAAAACCAACTCGCATGACAGCTGATGAGGTCATTGCTGAATTAGATAAATTGGGGAGCTACGACTACGTTACCTTGTCTGGCGGAAATCCTGCTATCCTAGCAGCTAACATGGCTGAACTGGTCACCAAGCTCAAGGAACGCGGTGTCACTCTAGCTGTTGAAACTCAAGGCTCCCGCTGGCAAAATTGGTTGAAAGATATCGACCAGGTCACTCTCAGTCCCAAACCTCCTTCATCCAAGATGGAAGTCAACTTTGAGACCTTGGACTTCATTGTTTCCCAACTGGATCCAAACAAGGTCACCTTTAAAATCCCTGTCTTTGACGATGCAGATTTGACCTTTGCTAAAGGGATACAAGAACGCTACCAACCAGATGTCCTCTTCTTATCGGCTGGAAATCCTGAACCCAAGGCTACAGGAAATATTGTCCAAGACCAACTGGACCGCCTCAAAGAACTCTGGGAACGCGTTGCTACTGACGATAGCTGGGGCAATGTCCGCGTCCTTCCTCAACTCCATACCCTCCTATACGATAACCAACGTGGTGTTTAAGATTAGAAAGAAAAAATCATGTCACAACAAGAAGAAATGAAAAACCTTAGCCTACTAGGCAATAAAGAAACCAACTACATTTTCGACTATCAACCAGAAGTCCTCGAATCTTTTGACAATCGTCATGTGGAAAATGACTATTTCATCAAATTCAACTGTCCTGAATTTACCTCCCTGTGCCCTATCACTGCTCAGCCAGATTTTGCAACTATTTATATTTCCTACATTCCTGACAAGCTCTGCGTCGAGTCAAAATCCCTCAAACTCTACCTCTTTAGTTACCGAAATCATGGGGATTTTCACGAAAACTGTATCAATACCATCGGGAAAGACTTGGTCAACTTGCTAGACCCTCGCTATTTAGAGGTCTGGGGAAAATTCACTCCACGCGGTGGCATTTCAATCGACCCTTACTACAACTACGGTAGACCTAGAACCAAGTGTGAAGGATTGGCAGAACAACGCCTCTTCCAACACGACCTTTATCCAGAGAAAATTGACAACCGCTAAACTCATACTCAATGAAAATCAAATAGCAAACTAGGAAGCTAGCCGCAGGTTGCTCA
>NZ_KV804991.1:48160-74863 GCF_001811505.1 Streptococcus sp. HMSC034E03 | reverse complement strand
CAGCTCAAAACACTGTTTTGAGGTTGCAGATGGACGCTGACGTAGTTTGAAGAGATTTTCGAAGAGTATCATACGAAAAAGCCCTGTTCCTCAAGCTGAGGAGCAAGGCTTTTTGAGTTTCAATTATTCTTCAGTTCCAAGGAAGTTTTTAGCAACAAGAGCTGCAAGAACTCCACCAACGATTGGTGCAAGGATGAAAATCCAAACTTGTTGAAGAGCTGCGCCACCCACCAAGACAGCTGGAGCCAAGCTACGAGCTGGGTTTACTGAAAGTCCAGTGATGTTCAAGCCAGCTAGAATCAAAGCTGTCAATGACAAACCAATCACCAAACCAGCGATTGCGCCATTACCTTTGCTTGCTGAAGTTACAGTCATGATGACCAAAACAAATAAGAAAGTTGCAATTGTTTCAAACAAGAAACCACCAAAAACAGTTACACCATTTGCCAAGGCATTTTCACCAAGACTTGCAGTTGACATACCTGAATTTGCCAAGAGGAAGAAGACAGATCCTGATGCAAGGAAAGCACCAACCACTTGACCGAGGATGTAGTTTACAAGCTCTGAAGATGACAAACGTTTGTTAACAAACATAGCGATAGAAACAGCTGGGTTCAAGTGAGCACCTGAAACAGTTCCAACTGAGAAAGCTGCGACTACGATTGCCAAACCAAAAGCAAGAGCAATTCCAAGGTGTCCAAGTCCTTCAATACCATTTCCAAAAACAACAGCTCCTGTTCCGATGAACACAAGCATAAAAGTACCGATTAATTCAGCAACAAATTTTTTCATGTTAAATCTCCTTTTTTCAAACTATGTATTAGTCTATCAGAAGAAGGAAAGGGTTTCAAGAAATGTGCTTGGAAATTTTGTGCAAATTTTCACATTTGATAATCAAAATCTAATATTGGAAAGATTGAATAGCTTTTTTCAAGTCATCTTGTAAATTATTTCTCTGGTCGAGTTGAACATAGACTTCTAAGAGACAGGATCTGAAATTGGAAAATTGATAAAAATCTTCCCTCTCTTCTATCTGGAAATCAAGTGACTTTATCCAAGAAGCCAGTGTCGCTTGCTCCACCTTTCCTTGCAAAATAGGTTCGTAAAGGACTCTGGCCAAGCGCCAGTCCTCATCATCTATAAATCGAACCGAAATTCTTTTAAATAGTTGGCCAAGTATGTCAAATACTTCATGAACTCTATTTTTAGAAAAGTCTGGATGACAAACAACTTCAGTCAAAAGATCAGCCCCATGAGCAAAAGCATGCACCCAACCATACTGACTTGAAAAACCTGTCGTATCCTCTTCTTTTTCAAGGTAATGCAAACCTTGATCGAGCATCGTATTTCTGATATCAGTTTTTAGCTCTCGATAAAAAAGAGACTGTTCATTACCATCAGCAGATAAGAGATTGGCATAAATAAGGGCCCTAAAAGAACGTTCAAGCGTTGAAGCTCCTGTCTTATCAATCTCTTTATCTAGCCCATCATCAGAGACAATCTCAGCAGCAATCAACTGAAATTGCTCCTTGATAAATAACTCTTCTTGAATCCCCCTAGCCAAACTGGTAAAAACCAATTCATCGCGAATCTCTGGACTAGTATCCCCTATGTGCTCAAGTAGCCACAGGAGTTCTTCTTGACGATAACTCGGTTTTTCTTCTACTACTTTTCTTTTCAATTCTGGATACATCTGCCTACCTCTTTTTATGAGTTGTCAAAAAATCATCCGCAGATGACTTTATATTAAATTCTTAAGGAAATAGAATCTGGGATAACTGGTCTAAAATGAAGTAAATAACTATCAGTAGCAGCTCTACAGCAAGTTCAAATTTAACATCACGACCTTCAACGGCGTTTTTGAAAATAGCTACAGCTAGTCCAATACAAACCCAGGAGCATTATTCTAGAACAACCTTTCTATTCCTTTACTCCCCCAACTGGGCACTATAGGCAATAATTTGGTCAACCGTGTCTGACAAGAATTGAATCGTATCACGGAGTGGTTTGTCTGTTGAGATATCCGCTCCGATAATCATTGCTGATTCAAGTGGTGTTTTGCTACCTCCTGACTTGAGGAGATTGAGCCAGTCTTCAGCTCCAGTTTCTGATTGTTTCAGATGGAGATAGCCAGCAGTTGAAATTACAAGACCGGCAGAGTAAGTGTAACTATACAAGCCCATGTAATAGTGAGCTTGGCGCATCCAAGTCAGTGCTGCATCATCATCAATCTCAATAGCATCACCCCAGAACTCTGTCAAGACTTCCTTCATAATGCTGTTGAGTTTGTTTGCTCCAAAGGTTTCCCCTTCTTCAATCAGTGTATAAACCTTACGCTGAAAGGCTGCTTCCAAGAGGTGGGTGATGAAATTATGGAAGTAGGTATCTGTCAAGCGGTGAGCAAGAGCGAAGCGTTTTTGACGAGGATCATCAGACTGATGCTCCAAATAATCACTGAGAAGCAATTCATTGAAGGTTGACGGCGCTTCGACATAGTAGGTCGACATGTGGGCATTAAAATAGCTTTGGTGATTGTCTGAAAAGATGAATTGACCAGAATGCCCGATTTCATGAATCAAGGTATAAACATCGCTCAAACGACCTGTCCAGCTCATGAGAACGTATGGATGCACACGGTATGGATCAGCTGCATAGCCACCAGAATCCTTGCCGCTATTGGCAGCAAAGTCCACCCAGCGTTCTTCTTGATAGCGAGCAACTTCCTGACAATATTCTTGTCCCAAAGGTTCTACTGACTTCATAACCAAATCATAGGCATCATCAATGCTAACCTCTGGATTGAGAGCACTGTCCAAGTCCAATTTCCAATCAGCAAATGTCATCTTTTCAAGACCATTGACCTTGGCAACATGCTTGAGGTATCGCTGAGCAACTGGCGCAAAGTCCTTCATGATGAGGTCAATCTGACGATCAAACATGGCACGGTCTACTTCTTGTTCAGCCAGAAGATAATCAAAAACTGAGCCGTATCCCTTCATATCTGCCAATAGTTTTTCAGATTTGACTTGGGCTAAATAGGCTGCCGCAGCCGTATTTTGGTGCTTACGAAGTCCTTCTGAGAAGGAACGGAAGGATTTCTCACGAACCTCAGCATCCTCGTGATTTTGATAGAAATTCTCATAAGTAACAAAGCTGTTTTTGTAGGTTTTGCCATGAGCTTCAAAATCGGCCATTTCAAAGTCACCAGCTCGCATCTTAGTGTAAATGTCCTGTGGACTGTAGAAAACTTCACCCAGATTGATCAAAGCCTTCTCCACATCAGCCCCTAGATAGTGGGCTTTTTTGATTTTGGCTTGACGAATGGCTGCAGTCAAATGTGGCAAGTCACCCAAACGGTCCAAGACTTCTTCATCTGCTGCTACCAAGGCATCATCAAAGAAGGCCAAGGCTACGCTGGCATCTGTTTCAAACTCCATCCCAGCCTGGGCGATATTTGCAAAATCTTCATTGCTGTAGTCTGTCGTCTGAGGCATAAAGGCGTAATTACCTATATGACTCATCTGAATATAGATTTGTTCCAATTCTGCAAAGGCCTTCTCGAAATCTTCAAAAACGTGAAGATTGCCCTTGTAGTCACGACTAAATTGATTGATGTCTTCACGCACCTTTTCTATCGCACGCAAGAAATCCTCACGGTCTTGATATAGGGCTGTTAAATCCCAAAGTTCCTTTTCAGGAAATTCTGAACGGTGTTTTTGTTCCATCTTCTTCCTCTTATTTCTCTAATTCTAGCAATACACTGATAGCTGATAAGGCATAAAGCGGCGCTGTCTCTGCTCTTAGAATCCGAGGGCCAAGTCCTGCTAGAACAGCTCCTTTAGCCTCAAAACTCTCAATTTCCGCAGGTGAAAGACCACCTTCTGGACCAAAGACAAAGAGCAGTTTTGCTCCTTTTTCAAGACCCGAGACTGCTTGTATAAGCGCAGCTGCTTCTCCTTCTTTAGCCGACTCTTCATAGGCAACCACGATGCGGTCAAACTGGTCCAGTTGTGCTAGAAAATCTGCCTTTTTCTCAAAAAGGGTGATACTTGGAACGAAGTTACGCTTGCTTTGCTCGGCTGCTCCAAGGGAAATTTTTTCTAACTTCTCGACCTTTTTGCCCAATTTTTTGCCGTCCCACTTGGCAACGGACCAGTCAGCAGGGAAGGCCCAAATCTGACTAGCACCGAGTTCGGTTATTTTTTGAGTGATGAACTCCAGCTTGTCCCCCTTGGGAAATCCTGATGCTATGGTCACTTGGACTGACAGTTCCACATTATCAGGTAACTCTTGGACCAACTCAAACTGACGATTTTCCACATCCAGCACGCGCGCCAAGCGCTTGATCCCATCATCAAAAACTAGAGTAACCTCATCATCTTCCTTCAGGCGCATAACCTGAAACATGTGCTTGCTGGTCTCCTTGTCCTCGATGGTGACAGGTGAGCTTGCCAAACCTTTAACAAAATACTGCTGCATGCTAGCCTCCAATCACACCAGAGATATCTTTGGTCTTCTTGAAGACACAGGCATTCCACTCCCCTTGAATCATGTGGGTTTCAAGGAAGAATCCTGCTGACTCAGCCGACTCACGCACCATGTCCCACTTGTCCTTGATAATGCCACTCATAATCAGGTAACCTTCGTCCTTAACCAAACGATAAGCATCATCTGTCAGATGAATAAGGATATCTGCTAGGATGTTAGCCACGATGACATCTGCCTCAATCTCTACGCCCTTGAGCAAATCACCTGGCGCTACATGGATGTTTTCCATACCAGGATTGAGCTCAATATTTTCCTGAGCGACACGAACCGCCACATCGTCCAGGTCATAGGCGAAAATTTCCTTGGCTCCTAGGAGTGAGCTTGCAATAGAAAGAACCCCTGAACCAGTCCCTACATCTAGCACCGTTTCCCCACCACGAAGAACCTGCTCCAAGGCAAAAAGGCTCATCTTAGTCGTCGGGTGGGTTCCTGTCCCAAAGGCCATCCCTGGATCTAGCTTGATAATCTTTTCTCCCGCAGTCGCCTCATAGTCTGTCCACGACGGCACGATAGTCAAATCATGAGTGATGCGAGCGGGTTCATAATATTTCTTCCAGTTGTCTGCCCAGTCTTCCTCAGCCAAGGCAGTAGTCCCCATTTTGACCTCACCCAAATCCATAAAATCCGTTAATTCTGCTAAGCGAGCCTGCAAATCTGCCTCAACTGTTGCTACATCAACCGTATCAGGGTAATAGGCTGTCACTACGATTTCTTCTTGCTGCTCAACCTCTGGGAAAATCTCGCCAAAGCGGTCAACATTTCCCACATAGTCCATGCTGTCTTCAATCGCAACACCTTGAGCTCCCAGCTCAATCAAGAGATTGGAAACCAATTCCTCCCCCTCACGCTTCACTGTAACTTTTAACTCTTGCCATGTTTCCATATTTAAGATACCAAGCCCGTAAAACACAAAGCCAAAATAGGAAATTCTCTGAAGACACTTGTGTCTAGGAGAAGTTTATCTGTTTGGCACAGTGTTTAGGGCGGGTTCAGTTTAAAATTTAACCGAACCATCCTTTCTAATCACTTACTTTAAAATAATCTTTTAATCTCTCTTGCAACTGGGGTACAACCTTATCTGAGCTAAGAAACTCCTCAATACTCATCAGTTTGTAGTCCTGTCCTTCATCTCCAAAGGTAATATTGTCAAATTGTTCTTGTCTTAGCTGACCAACCATAAAGACAGAGTACCGACCTTCATAGAGCACACTTGGATAAACCCTACTCCAAAGCATACAATCCTCAGTCAGATGAATCCCCAGTTCTTCATAAACTTCACGCGCCGCACATTCAAATGGGCTTTCGTCCCCTTCACGGCCACCACCCGGCAACTCCCACATATTGGGCCAGGGAATACTTGCCTTATCATCGCGTAAGATAGTCAGAATCTTATCCCCACAAAACAAGGCAATCTTGCAACCTTGGAAATCAGTAAGTTCTATTTCCATGCTAGACTCCTAATACCTCGGATAAGGATAAAACTCTCCCTCTTCCAAACCTACTTTTCCTTCTTCAAAGACTTCTTGGTTCCATTCCATGACAAATTCTTCTGCTTCTGGGTCTTCCAAAAAGTCCATAAGCGCATCCAGCCCAACCTCAGCAGTATCTTTGAGGAAAAGGGCAAAATAAGCTAAAAATTCACGGGAAAATCCCTTTTTAGGCAGGTAAGGGATGACCGTTAAATAGTCTTCTGCATTAACTGTTGACTTGGCAGGGTTGTAAAAAAGTACCGCTTCTTCAAAAAGGATATCATCTGACGAAACCTCTCCGTCTTCATCTAACATCTCCACCCCTGCAGCATTTTGTGCCTCTAATAGAAAACTCACTTCAACCGCATGATTACGCTTGTCCCAACTAATCTCATAATCAAAAGGAAAGTTCTTATCCAACTCTTCTTGTAAAACATCTAAAAATCCGTATGTTGCCATTTTGTCCTCTTTCTATACGACTCTTAAATCGCCCCGAATACTCGGAAATATGCTAAAATAGATACTACCATATTACCACATTAGTATCAGAAAATCCACGTTAGAAAGGACTGCTATGCCAGACAATCTCGCGCTTCGCATGCGCCCTAAAACCATCGACCAGGTCATCGGCCAGGAGCATCTGGTCGGACAAGGAAAAATCATCCGTCGCATGGTGGAAGCCAACCGCTTGTCTTCCATGATTCTATATGGACCTCCGGGAATCGGCAAGACCAGTATTGCCTCTGCCATCGCAGGGACGACCAAGTATGCCTTTCGAACTTTCAATGCGACAGTTGATAGTAAAAAGCGACTGCAAGAAATTGCGGAAGAGGCGAAATTCTCTGGTGGTCTCGTCCTATTACTAGACGAGATTCATAGACTAGATAAAACCAAGCAAGACTTCCTCTTGCCTCTCTTGGAAAGTGGTCTGATCATCATGATTGGCGCTACGACTGAAAATCCCTTCTTTTCTGTCACTCCTGCCATCCGTAGCCGAGTTCAAATTTTTGAGTTAGAACCTCTGTCTAACCAAGACGTCAAAGAGGCCCTGCAGATAGCTCTAAGTAACCCTGAGCGTGGTTTTGATTTCCCAGTAGAACTAGATGAGGATGCGCTGGATTTCATCGCAACTTCTACAAACGGAGACCTGCGTTCTGCCTTCAACTCACTGGACTTGGCTGTTCTTTCTACCCCTGAGAATGATGAGGGCATTCGCCATATTACTCTAGACATCATGGAAAATAGTCTTCAGAGAAGCTACATTACTATGGATAAGGATGGAGATGGCCACTATGATGTTCTCTCAGCCCTGCAAAAGTCTATCCGTGGCTCAGATGTTGATGCCAGTCTTCACTATGCTGCCCGCTTGATTGAGGCTGGTGATTTGCCAAGTCTCGCTCGTCGTTTGACTGTTATCGCTTATGAAGATATCGGTTTGGCCAATCCTGAAGCCCAGATTCACACCGTGACTGCTCTGGGTGCTGCACAAAGGATTGGTTTCCCAGAAGCCCGCATTCTCATTGCCAATGTCGTCATTGATTTGGCCCTTTCTCCAAAATCCAACTCAGCCTATGTAGCTATGGATAAGGCACTTGCCGACCTCAAAACATCAGGGCACTTGCCTATTCCGCGACACCTGCGTGATGGACACTACAGCGGAAGCAAGGAACTAGGGAATGCCCAAGACTATCTCTATCCACACAACTATCCTGGAAATTGGGTCAAGCAAGACTATCTGCCAGAAAAAATCCGCAATCATCACTATTTCCAAGCAGAAGATACTGGTAAATATGAACGGGCTTTGGCTCAAAGAAAGGAAGCTATCGACCGTTTGCGAAAAATCTGAAATCCTTTTCAAAAAATTGCACTTTCCTCTTGATTTTTTTTGAAAAAGTGGTATCATATAAACATAGAAACGCTGTGGTGTACGACTTCACACTTAAGTGTTGACCGACTATTTTTTGTATTATTAGGGAAACAAAAGTCTTCTAACAGCATGTAGGCCGTCTCACACGGAAACAGCTTCAGTTAGAGCGAGTTGCCCACCTGCTTAATTGCGCGGGTTCAATACAAACCGTGAAGTTTCGGCACCAATACAGCTTTTTTCTTTGCCTCCTTAGCTCAGCTGGCAGAGCAGCGGACTCTTAATCCGTGGGTCACAGGTTCGATCCCTGTAGGGGGCATCTAAATACAACAGGAAAAGCCTTGATAACCAAGGCTTTTTTGCTTGTCTATAACTGATTTACCCCATCATTTGTCCCACATTTTAAATCTATCTTTTCTTTTTGAATCAAATTACATCTTTACAAATAGTGTAAAGCCAGTTACTTTTGCTTTGATGCCATACAATATTTTCATGTAGAGAAGACAAATTTTATCTTCTCTTTTTATTTTCAAAATAATAAAAACTGATTTTCTTTTCATAAATCAGACTGAAACTTCCAAATTTTCCATTTTGTTTATTGACATTTCCTCTAAAAAGGTGTATAATATTTTTATTATCAAACTATACTATATAGGGGGTATTGAAATGAAATTTTCTAATCGTTTACTGCTATTCCTTGCAGGAGTTGTTTTTGTCCTTTTAGGACTTTTCCTATTTACAAACCCAGTAGCTAATCTTGTTGTTTACAGCTGGTGGATTGCATTTGGTTTACTGGTTTCTTCTATAGCAGCTATTTTAGGCTATTTCTCTGTACCAAAAGAGCTTCGCTCACCAGCTCATCTTTTCCAAGGGATTGTTAATCTTCTCTTAGCTCTTTACCTCGTTGCCTATGGCTTTGTGACGCTGCCAGTTGTCATTCCAACTATTTTAGGAATTTGGTTAATTGTAGAAGCCATTATAGCTTTCTTTAAAGGCAATCGTCTGGGATTGATTTTCCCTATTATTGGCAACCATATCATGTGGATAGCGTTGCTTGCATTTTTACTAGGTCTAGTGATTTTGTTCAATCCAGTAGCTACAAGTGTCTTTGTCGTTTATGTCGTTGCCTTTGCATTTTTAATTGTTGGTTTCACCTATATCCTTGATGCCTTTCGTAAATAATCTAGCTGCCATTTTGGGCATATTAAAATAGCTGGGAAGTTACATTCTCAGCTTTTTCTGTTGCCTCCTTAGCTCAGTTGGTAGAGCAGTAGACTCTTAAGCTATGGGGCGCAGGTTCGAGCCCTGCAGGGGGCACATCTAAATCAACAGAAATAAGCCTTGAAACCAAGGCTTTTTTTAACGTCTAATAGCTTTTTGTAGAAAAGTATTTAAAAATAAAAGAGAAGAGAATCTCTCACTCTCTTCTCAGTATATCTTATTAAATTTAGTTTTTCTTAATCTACCTGATTTTCCTTTGCAACGACAAATTCTTTAACCAGTCGATAGATAACAGCAAATACGGGGGTAAAGAATATCATTCCAAGTAAGCCAAAGAGATTGCCTCCAATACTAGCAGCCGCAAGCGTGAAAAGGGCTGGCAAACCAATAGACTGACCTACAACTCTAGGATAAATAAGGTTTCCTTCAATCAGCTGTATAACTTGATATAGAAGAAGAGAAAGTAAGGCTTGAGTAGGACTCACTGTGAAGATAAAAATCGCTCCCACAACACAAGCAATCATAGGCCCTACATAAGGAATGAACGATAGCACTCCTGCAAAGATACCTGTCATTACTCCATAGGGTATCCCAAACATGCTGTAACCAACCGCTATCATAACTCCTATGATAACTGCTTCAATCAGCTGACTCATCAAAAATTGGTCATAAGTCTCTAGTGCTACTTGTCCAATGTAAGTCAACTTTATCACCACCTTCTCTGGAAGAAAAACTTTTAGAAGTCGACTCGTCATCGCTGCCAAATGTTCCTTACTGGATAAAAATAAAAAGGTGAAGACTATAATCAAAAAGGCATTCATCAAACTTGAAAAAATATTGCCGATATTACTAGTCAGACCTGATAAAAAACCTATCAAAGCTTGGCTAATAGAACTAGATTGTCCCTGTATGCCTGATACGATAGTTGACAACATGTCTTTGGTTACAAATTCCGAGCTGCCTAGCAATTTCCCAAGTTGAGTAAGGACTGTTGAAAGGACTGTTCCCAGCTGACTAATAGTCTGGGCTAGGGTTGGCAGCACCAAAACCAAAAGAGCAATCACGATTAAGATAAGAGCTAGGAAAACAAGTACCATGGCAATCGGACGACGCAACTCTGCCTTTACCTTCAATTTAACTAAGTACTGTTCAATTTTTTTCATGGGAACATTGAGCACAAAAGCAATAACAGCACCATAAATCAAGGTTGATATTACATCAAAGAGAGAGATTGCTCCTGATATAAAGCTCGATGCATTCAGAATTACAAGAGCAACCAGCCCTATAAAAAGTATTAACGGGGTGTATTTTTTTACTAAGTTCATAAATTCTCCTTAATAAACATGTTTAGATACGACTATACTATTTGGTTTTTCAAACTCTCGATTAAGGTAGGCTTGGTAAGTTCCTGGAGCGATAAATCCTTTGGGTGAGAGGATATCGGTGCCAGCCTGACCGACTATGGTATCAGCCAAGAGCACACAGTTTGTAGATAAGACAAAGTAGGATTTAAACTTAGATTTGATAAATTTATAAAGTTCCCCATCTGTCTCATGTCTGATTTTATAAGCGTAGGTGTAGTCTTCCTTACCATCACCTGTCATGATTTTATCTGCACTTGGCTCCCATGGAATCGTCAGTTGTTTCAATTCAGCCAACTTTTTCTGAACTGCTTTTTCCATTTCAGGCGTCAAATCTATCCCATAACCAAAAAGCGTTTTTTGACTCTCACGTTTACATAGGTCAATGTACTTGTCACGATCACAGAAATATAAGACACCATCTCCTACCATGCCAAATAAGGTCTCAGAAGACGGATCATAGTTGCCATAAGAAATAACACGGCCTTGATAGCAGATATCCACATGACCAATTGCCGAAAACAGAGAGGTCTCAGCTGTATGAACAAAAATTTCAAGCTCCGCTGTCTTACCAGACTTCACCATTCCAAGATGGATATCCTCTCTCTCATCAGCATTTTCCTGCATGAATTTGTTGATTTTTGCTAAAGTACTTGCAGGGATGAGAGCGGCTAGGACAATAGGTAAGCTAATTCTAATGCGACGTTTGAGATGGTTTTTCCCAATTTCCCCTTCAAATAAGAAACCGTCACGGATATTGGACACACCATAAAGGAAAAAATAAGCCCCTAATACAAAGAGTTGAAAGACAGAATTTCCTGTAGAGGACAAAAGACTAGTCCCACCAAGAAAAACTAGTACGAGTCCATCTAGTAAGAGACGAAAACGAGGTCGAATTTTGTTTTTGCGGTAGAGAACATAGGTGACAAGGTTAATACTAGCATGAAAAATCTGATAAACTCCAATCACAAGAGCCAAAATATAAATCGGCACATCCGTCGCAAGATTGGAGCCAAGCAAATATCCCAGCACTAACAATTTAACCAGTGCAACTCCCAAGGTGTCCGTTGACTGACTTTTTTTGAAAATACGTAATACTAAATCTAAGACCGTTGCTATCCAAGCTAAAAACAGAACCAGTCGAATAACCTTTACTGGCAACCAAGTCCCCGTGACCATCAAGATGAGACCTAGCAGAACAAACAAGAACCCCTGAGCAAGTAATTTCTTACCTGTCAGACCTAAAGATAGAATTTTCGCCATATAAAAACCTTTCAAAAATAATAATTAAGCCCTTTGATCAAATTGACTGGTAAATAGCTGACGGCACAAACAGCCTGTGCCAGCAAGACATGGCGACTGACTGTAGCAATGTCACCATCTTGTCTTTTGCACTTCTGAAATTTGTTTTATTGAGTCGAAATCAGAGCTTTTAAAAACTAGCTAAACTTGAAAGCTAACCATAATTGCTAGATAAAAAAGGTGCAACCAATCCTTCTTGTAAAGGTAGGAAAGAATTATATCCATTCCATTAATTATTTATATATTACCTATTATGACACAATACTCACTATAATTCAACTTTTTACTTATTTCAATAGTTTTGATTATTTTCAACATGAAAACTCTTCAAAAATTATGCAGGGGCATCTAATCAACAGGAAAAAGCCTTGAAATCAAGGCTTTTTTTCGTATCTGTTCTACTTTTGGTCAACCGGCTACTTAAAGGTTTTTTACTTGTCAAATCAATCTCATCCATACTTTTCACCACTCAAAAAGCGAGCCGTCGATTTGGCTCATTTTTTCTTTTTTCATTCTTAATTTCGGTAAAAATGACTATCTTTGTCGCTTGGTGATTGGCCGATTGCCAAGACGTCTTGGCTGCCATCCGTACCTGTCAATTCATTTGCTACACCTGCTGGTGTAAAGATAAGGCGTGCACCTTCTCCACCATCGACAAGATGGATTCCTGTTGAGTAGTAGCCATCTTTTTCCTCTACTTGGCCCATTTCATACTGGAAGGTTCCTTTTGAACTTTGAATGGTCACGATTCCATCAGCTGTGACTGTAGCAGTTGTTCCAGCATAGTTTTCCCATGTTCCAAGAAATTTTGCGTAAGCTTCTGGCGACTTTTTCTTCTCTTCCTTCTTATCCGTTTGAGTGCTTGCGGAACTTGATGGACTCGTTTCAGACTTCGGCTCCTCTTTTTGACTAGCTTCTGTTTTACTTGATGACTCCTTAGTTACTTTAGAGGAAGAAGCCTCTTTGCTTGAAGATGCTGTAGTTTTTTCAGTATTTCCTCCACAAGCAGCAAGTGTCACCACAGCCAACAAGGCAAGAGCTGAAAGACTGGTGTAGCTCAATGTTTTTTTCATGATAATCTCCTTTTAAAATGATGACCCAGTTTAGTCTGAGTCTAAAATGGCTAGTCCGAAATTACATATATTTTTGACGGCCAAGCCCTAGTCTTCAGTGTATCATTTATTTGTCTATAATTCAATAGTTATTTTGGTAACTTTGTGTAAGATCAAGCAAAAAACTGATCCAAGAATGAATCAGTCTCTCTTTATATCTTCTTTGATTTTTCAAAAGCTTTAATAGATAAACATGGCATCGCCAAAGCTAAAGAAACGGTATTTTTGGTCGATAGCATGTTGGTAGGCTTCTAAGACCAATTCACGGCCTGCAAAGGCAGAAACGAGCATGACCAAGGTAGACTTAGGCAAATGGAAATTCGTAGAAAAAGCATCCACAACCTTCCAGTCATAGCCTGGTTTGATAAAGATATTGGTCCAGCCAGAGTCTGCTTGGATTTGCCCATCAAACTTGCTTCCGATGGTTTCTAGTGTACGGATAGAGGTTGTTCCAACCGCAATGACACGACCCCCATTTTCTTTGACCTGTCGCAAGGTCGCAGCAGCTTCTTCAGACAATTGATAAAACTCTGAGTGCATCTCGTGCTCATCCAGATTATCTACGGAAACAGGTCTAAAGGTCCCAAGTCCAACGTGCAAGGTCAGGTAGACTAGGTGAACCCCTTTTTGCTGGATTTCTTCCAGTAATTCCTTGGTAAAATGCAGGCCTGCAGTTGGGGCAGCCGCTGAGCCGCTCTCCTTGGCATAGACTGTCTGGTAACGTTCACGGTCATCCAACTTTTCATGGATATAAGGAGGCAGTGGCATTTCTCCAAGACTTTCAAGTACTTCTAGGAAAATTCCTTCATATTCAAAACGCACAATACGGCCACCATGGGTCAATTCCTCAGTCACAACTGCGCTTAGCCGACCATCGCCAAAGACAACTCTAGCTCCGACCTTGAGACGTTTAGCAGGTTTTGCCAAGACTTCCCATTCGTCTCCTGCTGTATTTTTCAAGAGCAAGAGTTCAACATGGCCCCCTGTTTCTTCCTTTTGACCATGAAGTCGCGCTGGTAGTACGCGGGTGTCATTCATAACCAGGGCATCACCTGGCTCTAGCATTTCAATAATAGAGTGAAAATGGCGATCTTGAAATTCCCCTGTTTTGCGATTGACTATCAAGAGTTTAGAGGCATCGCGCTTTTCCAGAGGTGTTTGTGCAATCAACTCCTCAGGCAAGTGAAAATCAAAATCATTGGTATTCATTGTAGTCATATTTCCTTTTCTTTTCTAATGTACTTACGATTAGCTATCAAAACGAACTTCTTCAAGCAAATACTCGATGAAGCGTTCACCCATCTTAGATAAGCTAGTTTTCTCATGCTGGATATAAACCAGCTCAATCGGATCATCAATATCAAGTGGAATCGAAACAATATTGTCTCCATTGAGGTTACTATTAAGGATACCAGTCGCGATGGTATAGCCGTCCAAACCAATCAAGAGATTGAACAAGGTCGCACGGTCACTAACAACGATGGATTTCTTGTGGTGTTCCTGAGACAAAATCTCCTCTGAGAAATAGAAGGAATTATGGGTTCCTTGATCATAGCTCAAGTAAGGGAAGTCTTCTAGGTCTGCCAACTGCACCTTGTCTTTTTTAGCAAGAGGATTGGTCTTGCTGACAAAGATATGAGGTTGGGCTGTAAAGAGATGGTGAGCAACTAGATGGTTATCATCCAACATCTTAGAAAGGACATCACGGTTATAGCTATTTAAAAAGAGGACTCCGACTTCACTACGGAAGTTCTTGACGTCGTCGATGATTTCCCAGGTTCTGGTTTCACGCAAAAAAAGCTCGTACTTTTCCATATCGCTCTTCTTGAGCAAGGAAACAAAGGCATTGACTACGAAGGCATAGTGTTGCGAAGACACACTAAAAAGCTCACGATGAGCGATTGGGTTCTTATAGCGTTCTTCTAGGAGTTGGGTTTGTTCGACAACCTGACGGGCATAGGACAAAAACTCCATCCCATCACGTGTGAGGGTAATTCCCTTAGGATTTCGGATAAAAATCTCAATCCCCATCTCATTTTCTAGGTCACGAACTGCATTTGATAGACTGGGCTGCGTAATGAAGAGTTGCTTGGCAGCCTCATTCATGGAACCAGTCTCTACAATTTTGATAATATAGTGTAATTGTTGAATTCTCATGCTTTTATTGTACCATACTTGACGCAATATAAAAAGAACCAGTCACTGAAAGCTCTGTGGCTAAGCTTAGATGAGTGCTTTCAAATGACCTTATCTAGCACTTTAAAAAGAGGTTGAAACAATTCCAACCTCCTTTAATCTTTATTATTATACAAGCTTTTTAATCGAAACTTAGCTTCCTCTTTCCCAGAAGATGGCTAATAAAATCATGGCTCCTAAAACTGATGGGATAATGGCTGTACCGCTTAAGCTTGGTCCCCAAGAACCAAAAATTAATTGTCCTAAAAAGGCACCAATCCAGCCGAGAAACATTTTCCCGAAGCATCCCATCCGTTCTCCACGATTGGTGATAGCTCCTGCTAATAGTCCGATTAAAAGCCCGACAAACATACTTCCAATCATAGTTTCTCCTTAAATTGCCCAATCTCCATTACGGAAGAGTGGTACGCGTGTCCCATCCTCACGGATACCATCGATATCCATTTGGTTAGAACCAATCATAAAGTCTACGTGAACATCTGAACGATTAAGTCCTGCAGCTTCTAGCTCTTCTTCGCTCATCTCTGCTCCGCCAACAACGCTCGTTGCATAGGCTGCACCGATAGCCAAGTGGTTAGAAGCATTTTCGTCAAAAAGGGTGTTAAAGAAGGTAATACCTGACTGAGAAATTGGACTTGGATCTGGTACCAAGGCACATTCACCCAAGGCACGCGCACCAGCATTCTTAAAGACGAGGTCCTTCATTACTTGATCACCCTTTTCAGCTGTGATATCAACGATTTGACCATTTTCAAAGGTCACTTTGATGCCTTCGATGATATTTCCATTGTAGCTAAGAGGTTTTGTAGACGTTACATAACCATCTGCGCGACGGAAATCAGGGGCTGTAAAGACCTCTTCTGTTGGCATATTTGGCAAGAAACCTTCGCCTTGAGCATTGATAGCACCGGCTGATTCCCAAACGTGGTTCTTCGGCAAGCCAAGTGTCAAATCAGTTCCAGGTGCTGTGTAGTGAAGGGCTGAGAATTGTTCTTTGTTGAGCATCTCTGCCTTGCTCTTCAAGATAGCTGCATGTTCTTCCCAAGCCTTAACTGGGTCTTCTTCGTAGATACGGCAAGTCTTGAAGATTTGGTCCCAAAGGAGATCCACTGCTTCTTCGTCGCTCGCTGCATTTGGAAAGACCTTCTTAGCCCACTCGAGTCCAGCTGCAGCAGCAACAGTCCAACTAACCTTGTTGGATTGAGTTGCGATACGCATTGGTTTCATGGCAATTCCCATAGCTTTGGCGGAAGCTGAAAGTTTTTCTGCATCAACTCCGTTCAAGGCACCTGGGTCAGAAGAACGAACACCGAGACGACTTGCTTTGTTTTCAAGAAGGTAATTCATCTCAGCAATCTTGTATTCTGGTACATTGTCCAAACGCTCTAGTGGCGCGTGAAGGAATTTCTCACGATTCACAAAGTCATCTGCCCATTGAACGATAACTTCGTGTGCACCAAGTGCATAAGCCTCTTTAACGATTAAGTGAGCCAACTCACGTTGCTCCACATCGATTGAGAGAGCCAAGGTATGACCAGGTTGCACATTCACACCGTTTGCAACCAACAACTTAGCATATTTTTCTAGATTTTCTTTAAAATTTGGTAAAACCATTCTTGTTTTCTCTTTTCTATTTTTATTTTTCTTTCAAAGCAGAAAATAATCCTGCCAAAGCAATAGCACCTGACAAGAGTGCTGTCGATAGAAGAATTGTCTGATCAACAAGTTCTAACTGATATTCAAAAACTTTTTGAGCTGGCTTGTTTTCCGCAAAAATTCTAAGTTTCATCAAATGTCCTTTCTTATTCTTCGTACTCTCCTAGATAGAGACGTTGAGCCTCTGGGCTGTTAGTGAGGATATCTACATAAGTTTCATAGTCATCAAGCAGGGGCTTTCCCAAAGAGATATCTTGTTCTGGATTTATATTTTTCCCATAAAGATAGCAAAGGTAGAGACGCTCATTGAGTGTTGGAAATACTTCAATGGACATGTGTTCAGCCTGACCTACTCGTTCCCAATCCTGTTCTTTGATATCTGGTATGATATAAGCTTGGAAGAGGCCCATAAGTGGATTATCCTCCGGTTGACCACTGTCCTTATCCGCTAGAACTAAAGAACAGCGTCGACCAAAACCAGCTACTTGGCGCTCCCGTCCCTTTACCGAAACAGTAATAGGTTGCCCTCCAATATGGCTATAAATCCATTCTTTAGGCAGTTCATAATCTAACAGGGGGGTAACTTCTTTGACAATTGCTACAGGACTGTAGCGTAGAAACTGGCGAGTAACAGCCTTACAAAAGAGGATATCCTCCTCTTTCAAGGTCACTCCCTTCCAGTTATTTTCCTCATTAAAATGGTTAAAAAATACTAGATAAGGATCACGCACCATTTGTGCTAATACGTAAACGCCATTTCGCAAGCGTATGGAAATAACTTTCCCTGGTTTCCAAGGTGTTGCTCTTTTTTTCTTTACCATCATTAACTAACCTCAAACCTACATAAGACATTTCAAACTATTAAAACAAATCATCAAACAGACTCAACTGGTTGTCCTCTGGCATATTGCCGAGAATTCCCATTTCATCCATCTTTTCAACCAAGGTTGAGGAAAGTCCTCCACGCTTGCGGAGTTCAGTTTTAGAGAGGAATTCTCCCTCTTGACGGGCACGAACCAGTTGCTTGGCAACGTTCTCTCCCAGTCCATCCATAGCAACAAATGGTGGGATGAGGGTGTCTCCATCGATGATGAATTCAGTCGCATCACTGCGATAGAGGTCCAATTTGCCGAATTTAAAGCCACGTTCCCACATCTCATTGACGATTTCAAGTGTTGTATAGAGGTCAATTTCTACGTTGGAAGCTTCATTGTTCTTACGTTTTTCAGCAATTTCTTGCATCTTACGTTTGATAGCATCCAAGCCTGCCCCCATGGTCTTGATATCAAAGGCCTTAGCACGGATGGAGAAGTAAGCACAGTAATAATAAATCGGATGGTGAACCTTGAAGTAGGCCACGCGAAGGGCCATCATAACGTAGGCTGCCGCATGGGCTTTAGGGAACATGTACTTGATTTTTCCACAAGATTCGATATACCACTCAGGCACATTGTTGGCCTTCATGGCTTCGATATAACCATTGCGCTCTTCTTCTGAGATTTTAAGCCACAAGCCCTTACGCACTCGCTCCATGATGGTAAAGGCCATCTTTGGATCTAGACCAGCGTGCATGAGGTAAACCATGATGTCATCCCGACATCCGATAACAGTTGAAAGGTCTGCAATTCCAGTCTTAATCAAGTCCTGGGCATTTCCCAACCATACATCTGTACCGTGAGACAGCCCAGAAAGTTGAAGCAACTCCGCAAAGGTCGTCGGATGGGTTTCATCCACCATGCCTCGAACAAAGTTGGTTCCAAACTCTGGAATACCAAGCATACCAGTTGAAGTCCCGATTTGCTCAGGTGTCACTCCTAGGATATCTGTACCTGAGAAAAGGGCCATGACATCAGAATCATCCATAGGGATGTCATTTGGATCAATGCCTGACAAGTCCTGAAGTTTCCGAATCATGGTCGGATCATCATGTCCAAGGACATCGAGCTTGAGGACGTTCTCATCGATATCGTGGAAGTTAAAGTGAGTGGTCTGCCATTCAGCAGTTACATCATCTGCAGGATACTGTACTGGAGTAAAGTCATAGACATCCATATAATTAGGGATAACAACGATTCCTCCTGGGTGCTGACCGGTCGTCCGTTTAACACCAGCAGCTCCTTGGGCTAGACGCTCAACTTCGGCTTCTCGGTAGAATTTGCCATAGTCACGCTCGTAACCCTTGACAAATCCATAGGCTGTCTTAGCAGCCACCGTACCAACCGTTCCTGCACGGAAGGCATATTCTTCCCCAAAGATATCACGAACATCCAAGTGGGCGCTCGGCTGGTCTTCACCTGAAAAGTTCAAATCGATATCAGGTACCTTATCCCCATCAAAACCAAGGAAGGTCTCGAAAGGAATGTCCTGTCCATTCTTGCTGAGCTTGTGGCCACAGTTTGGACAGTCTTTATTTGGCATATCAAAGCCTGAACCATAGGAACCATCCGTAATAAACTCACTGTACTGACACTGACCACAGACATAGTGAGGAGAGAGAGGGTTGACCTCGGTAATCCCAATCATGGTTGCAACGAAACTAGAACCAACAGACCCACGGGAACCAACCAAGTAACCCCGTTCGTTGGAACGGTGCACTAGCATCTGTGAAGCCAGATAAATCACGGCGAAACCATTCCCTAGGATAGAAGTCAATTCTTTTTCAATCCGCAAATCAACGATATCTGGCAGTGGATTTCCATAAATTTCAAAAGCTTTTTTATAGGTTAATTCAGCAACTGTTTCTTCGGCTTGGTCAATGAAAGGTGTATACAAGTCACCTTTAACGACCTCAACAGGCTCAAAGATTTCTGCCATGGCATTGGTGTTTTCAATGACAATTTTACGAGCCAAGTCTTCCCCTAGAAAGGCAAACTCATCCAACATTTCATTGGTTGTTCTAAAATGCGCCTTGGGTAGCGGAGCTGGTTGGGCAGCTTCTCCATGACCAATAGTTCGGTTAATCATAGCTCCCTGACCTAGACTGCGGACGATGATTTCACGATAAATTTCATCCTCGGGTTCGAGATAGTGGACATTTCCTGTCGCAAGAACTGGCTTGTCTAGACGATCTCCAACCTCTATCAAACTCTTGATAATGGTGTGGAGCTCCTCCATGTCCTTGACCTGCTCTTTGGCAATCAGAGGTGCATAGATTGCCGGAGGCATCACCTCGATAAAGTCATAGTATTTAGCAACTTCGACCGCTGCATCTACACCTTGTGATACAACTGCATCAAAGACTTCACCTTCCGTACAAGCGGATCCCAAGATTAAGCCTTCTCGATGAGCATCTAGCACCGTACGTGGAATCCGTGGAACTCCTTCAAAATACTGAGTATTTGAGAGAGAAACCAGCTTAAAGATATTTTTCAAGCCCACTTGATTTTTCACATAGATGGTCGCATGCTTGACTCGAGCTTTTTTATAAGAATCCGGACTGATTAAATCAAGGTTTAATCGTGCCAAATCTGTCACACCGTGTTTTTCTGCCACTTCCTTGATAAAGATAAAGAGCAAACGGCCAGTTGCTTCCGCATCGTAGTTGGCCATGTGGTGGTGTTCTAGGGCAACACCAAAACGTTTAGTCAAAGGCCCTAGACCGTGGCGCTTGTATTCAGGATAGAGATTTCTTGCGAACTCTAGCGTATCGATGACAGGCTGAGTGATTCTTGGCAAGCCATGACGTTCATAATTGGCATTCATAAAGCCAACGTCAAAGGTTGCATTGTGGGCGACAAGAACGGTATCCTTACAAAATTCTTGGAATTCTTTCAGAACTTGAACCAAGGGTTTGGCATTTTTCACATGCTCATCCGTAATTCCTGTCAATTCCGTAGTAAAGGCTGACAAGGGGTGCCCAGGATTGATAAATTCATCAAACTCAGCGACGATATTGCCCTTATACATCTTGGAAGCTGCGACCTGAATCAAGTCATTATAGATAGCTGAAAGTCCAGTCGTTTCCACGTCAAAGACTACATAAGTAGCTTCAGACAAATCCATCTCAACCTCGTTATAGACGATAGGTACACGGTCTTCAACGATATTGGCTTCCATCCCATAGATCAGCTGGATGCCAGCTTTCTTAGCCGCCTTATAGCCATGAGGGAAGGATTGAACATTCCCATGGTCCGTGATTGCTACCGCTTTATGACCCCATTTAGCTGCTTTCGCAACGAGTTCTTCAACTTCAGGTAGAGCATCCATGGTCGACATATTGGTATGGGCATGAAACTCAACACGACGCTCTCCCTCTGGCATCAAGTCTTTACGCTCATAGTGGACGACTTCCTGAACATCCTGTACATTCATGGTCAAGTCTCGCGTGAAATTATTGACCTCAACATTCCCACGCACACGGAGCCAGGAATTTTTCTTGATCATATCAAACTTCTGAGCTTCTTCTTCATTCTTGACCCATTTTTGCATGGAGAAGCTAGATGTATAGTCCGTCATCTTGAAATTAATCAGGACACGACCTGTTCTAGTCACCTTCTGCTCGACATCAAAGACAACTCCTTCAAAAACCAGACGATTTTCCTCAGTATTAACCTCAATCATAGGAGTAATCTCTGCCTTGTCTAGTTTTGGCTTGGCAGCTGCTTTCTTAGTTTGGAAATCAAAGACAGGCTTATCCTCAACTGGAGGAGGCGGCGCCATCTGTTCCAATTGTTCCATAGCCCGAAGTGTTTCTTCATTAGCAGCTTGGATAATCATTTGATTTTCTGTCTGAAAGGCCTCTTGCTCTTCCCTCGTGAGTTCTTCATTTTTTTCTAAACTGCAGGAAAGTTTTGGAAAGCCAAAAAGTTCCAACTGTTTGCTAAGATTTGGCAGATGATTTTTTCTAAAATGCTCTGTATCTGCCGCTTCAGAAGCTTCAATAATCAACTGGTCATTTTCAAAGCGAACCTGAAAATTCTGATATATAGAACGAAAACCTTGACTAGCGCAAGGACCATCCGAAAAAGCCTCTCGATAGTAGGCTTGTAACAGTTCTCTAGAAAATTCCTGATTTCTCGTTTTTATCTCAAAACTAGCCTGATTTCCCGTTTTTGAAAATTCTTCCTTCAAGCCTCTTTTCAACTCTAGAAAAAGTTCAAAAGGCAAGATATTTTCAAAAACAAAATGAAACTCCCAAACTTTGCTTCGTTTATGAACAATAACTTGTTCTATTTCAGCCTGAGAGAAGGCCTTATGATTTCTCATTTCAGCGGGGATTCCCAACTGATTCATTAAAATTTCAAAAGTGGTTGACATCCATTTTCCTCACAATATACTCCTTCTATTTTACCATATTTGAGGCACTTTTACCTATTTCTACCAAACAGAAAAAGAAGCCACAAAGTGACTTCTTTTAAAGTGACGGTGAATTATTCTTCACCTTTGTTTTTCTTAATGATTTCTTCTTGTACTGACTTAGGTACATCTTCGTAGTGGTCGAATACCATCATGAATGTACCACGTCCTTGTGATGCAGAACGAAGAACTGTTGCGTAACCGAACATTTCAGCAAGTGGAACGTAAGCACGAACGATTTGGCTGTTACCGTGTGCTTCCATACCATCTACACGTCCACGACGAGCAGTTACGTGACCCATAACATCACCAAGGTTTTCTTCTGGAACAGTGATTGTTACAAGCATCATTGGTTCAAGGATAGCTGGTTGTGCAGTCTTAGCAGCTTCTTTAAGTGCAAGAGATGCAGCAATCTTGAAGGCAGTTTCAGATGAGTCGACATCGTGGTATGAACCATCGTAAAGCTTAGCTTTAACGTCAACCATTGGGTAACCTGCAAGAACACCGTTAGCCATAGATTCTACCAAACCTTTTTCAACCGCTGGGATAAATTCACGAGGAACCACACCACCGACGATTGCGTTTTCGAATTCGAATCCTTTTCCTTCTTCGTTTGGAGTAAATTCAATCCATACATCACCGAATTGACCTTTACCACCAGACTGACGTTTGAAGAATCCACGTGCTTGAGTAGAAGCGCGGAATGTTTCACGGTAAGATACTTGAGGAGCACCTACGTTCGCTTCAACTTTGAATTCACGACGCATACGGTCAACAAGGACGTCAAGGTGAAGCTCACCCATACCAGAGATAACTGTTTCACCAGTTTCAACGTTAGTTTCAACGCGGAATGTTGGATCTTCTTCAGCCAATTTTTGAAGGGCGATACCCATCTTATCTTGGTCTGCTTTAGATTTAGGCTCAACCATCAATTGGATAACTGGTTCTGGAACGTTGATTGACTCAAGGATGATTTTAGCTTTTTCATCTGTCAATGAGTCACCAGTTGTAGTATCTTTCAAACCAACGGCAGCAGCGATATCACCTGAGTAAACAGTGTCGATTTCTTGACGGCTGTTAGCGTGCATTTGAAGGATACGTCCGATACGTTCACGTTTACCTTTAGAAGTGTTCAGTACATAAGAACCTGATTGAAGAACACCTGAGTAAACACGGAAGAATGTCAAACGACCTACGAATGGGTCAGTCATAATCTTGAAGGCAAGAGCTGCAAATGGCTCTTCATCAGATGCTGGACGAGTTTCTTCTTCTTCTGTATCTGGGTTGATACCTTTGATCGCTGGGATATCAAGTGGGCTTGGAAGGTAGTCGATAACCGCATCAAGCATCAATTGAACACCTTTGTTCTTGAAGGCAGAACCACACAATACTGGGAAGAATTCAACGTTGATAGTCGCTTTACGGATACCAGCTTTCAATTCTTCGTTAGTGATTTCTTCACCTTCGAGGTATTTCATCATCAATTCTTCGTCAGTTTCAGCAACTGCTTCGATCAATTTTTCACGGTATTCTTGAGCTTGCTCAAGGTATTCAGCTGGAATGTCTTCTTCAAGGATATCTGTACCAAGGTCGTTAGTATAGATTTCAGCTTTCATCTTGATCAAGTCGATGATACCACGGAAGTCATCTTCAGAACCGATTGGCAATTGAATTGGGTGTGCGTTTGCTTGAAGACGATCGTGAAGTGTGCTTACTGAGTAAAGGAAGTCAGCACCGATCTTATCCATTTTGTTGGCAAATACGATACGTGGAACTCCGTACTCAGTTGCTTGACGCCAAACTGTTTCAGTTTGAGGCTCAACACCTGATTGTGAGTCAAGAACTGTAACCGCACCGTCCAATACACGAAGAGAACGTTGTACTTCGATAGTGAAGTCCACGTGTCCTGGTGTGTCGATGATGTTTACGCGGTGGTTGTTCCATTGAGCTGTTGTCGCAGCAGATGTGATAGTGATACCACGTTCTTGCTCTTGCTCCATCCAGTCCATTTGTGACGCACCTTCGTGAGTTTCACCGATTTTGTGGATTTTACCAGTGTAGTAAAGGATACGCTCAGTTGTAGTTGTTTTACCAGCATCGACGTGAGCCATGATACCGATATTACGAGTTTTTTCAAGTGAAAATTCGCGTGCCATGAGGTTTGTTTCTCCTATATTTTTTATTTCTATTCTATTATAACACGATTTCAATAAAAACGGATAGGCAGGACCCACCCGTTCTCAATGTTTTCATGTTATTGTTGGTTTCAACTTGCGGAATGGTAAGCTGAGTTGTACTCGAGCTAAAGTTAATTAGCCGATTTGAGCCGGAACGGGATGCTGTGTGAAAAAGATAAACTTCCTTGTATTCGTCGAATACTGCGTCAGTTTCCTATTTTCACTTTGCATCCTTGCCGTTCCTAGCATCATGATTTTACCAACGGAAGTGTGCGAAGGCACGGTTAGCTTCAGCCATACGGTGAGTGTCTTCACGTTTCTTAACTGCTGCACCAGTGTTGTTAGCAGCATCCAAGATTTCTTTAGCAAGACGGTCTTGCATTGTGTGTTCACCACGAAGGCGAGCGATTGTTACCAACCAACGAAGTCCAAGTGTTGTACGACGTTCTGGACGAACTTCAACTGGGACTTGGTAGTTAGAACCACCAACACGACGTGCACGTACTTCAAGTACAGGCATGATGTTTTCCATAGCTGTTTCAAATACTTCAAGTGCATCGTTACCAGTAACTTCTTTGATTTGCTCAAAAGCACCGTAAACGATTGAAGCAGCTGTACCACGTTTACCGTCAAGCATAACGCGGTTGATAAGACGAGTAACTAATTGTGAATTGTAAAGCGGATCTGGCAATACGTCACGTTTTGGAGCTCTATTTTTACGACTCATTTCTCTTTATCCCCTTTCCTTATGCTTTTTTCGGACGTTTAGTACCGTATTTAGAACGGCCTTGTTTACGATCGTTAACACCTGCAGTATCAAGTGCACCACGGACGATATGGTAACGTACCCCTGGAAGGTCTTTTACACGTCCACCGCGAAGAAGCACCACACTGTGCTCTTGCAAGTTGTGTCCGATACCTGGGATGTAGGCAGTAACTTCGATAAGATTGCTCAAACGTACACGAGCAAATTTACGAAGGGCAGAGTTAGGTTTTTTAGGTGTCATTGTTCCAACACGAGTTGCAACACCACGTTTTTGTGGTGAAGAAACGTTTGTTTGAACTTTTTTATGACTGTTGTAACCAACGTTCAAAGCTGGTGATTTAGATTTTTCTACTTTTGATTTACGCGGTTTGCGAACCAATTGGTTAATTGTAGGCATCTACATTCTCCTGTGTTTTTTTATTTTTGGTGATGATACACTTGGTGACAGCTATCATCTGTGTGTACTTTTGCAACATTTGTCAGCACGTCCCTGTACACTCTTGAGAGACCAAAAGTAAAAAGTACCGTCTATTATTGTACCACGTTTTTTCTATTTTTGTCAATATATTTCTACTTATTTTTTGACTTCTTTGCTCTAAAAATTCTATGAAAACGGTCACCTGCCAGATAGACTCTTCAACCGACCACATAGACAAAGCTTCTTGTAATTGTCAACAAAATGGTGTTTAATAGATTTGTAAGTAAGAGATCTCTATTACAACTTTTACAAAGGAGAAAATATGAAAGTTAGACTTGACATTGATCAACAATACGCCGAAGAACAAATCATAATCGAAGCGCCAACCTTGTCTACTCGAGTTCAAAAAGTTCAAGACTTTGTTCAATCACTGGATCAAAACGAAACTCTTAAAGGAAAATTCCAAGACCAGGTCTACCTGATTCAGATTAGTAAGATTCAACGTATATATATTGAAAATCGCAAAGTCTTAGCTGAAACGGATAGCCAAACCTATGTGCTCGACATTCGTCTCTACCAAGCAAGTGAAATTCTACCTGCTTCCTTTATCCAAATTTCCCAATCGGAAATTGTCAACATCGATGCTATTAGTCATCTAAAACTAACCTCTAACGGCTTGATTGAAATCTATCTAAAAAATGACAGTTTCACCTACTCATCTCGCCGTTACCTCAAAGCTATTAAGGAGAAATTAGAACTATGAAAAAACAAATTTTCCACGATGCCACAACTGGTATCCTCATCGGCCTCATCCTATCTATTATCTTTTCTTTTATCTATTCACCAAGCAACTACGCACCACTTAGCCCCAACTCTTTGATTGGCCAATTCATGATCCAACAACAGCTACATGGCGCTCTAGTTTTACTCTACTGTGCACTTATCTGGGCAGCTATCGGAGTCCTCTTTAGTTTTGGTAGCCGTCTCTTTGCCAAAGACTGGAGCCTTCTTCGTGCAACTGTCACTCACTTCTTCCTCATGCTATTAGGTTTTGTTCCTCTAGCAATTCTGGCAGGTTGGTTTCCACTTCGCTGGACTTTCATCCTTCAACTCATCCCAGAGTTTGCCATCGTCTATCTCATCATCTGGGCGATTCTCTATAAAAGAGAATCAAAGAAGGTTGCCCACATCAACCAATTATTGGCTCAGAAGAAATAATACAACAGAAACCCACTCACAGGACTGAGTGGGTTTTGATTTATAATTTTTGTTTCCATTCTAACAAGAGATTCATGGCCTGCATCGGTGTCATATTGTA
>NZ_KV804991.1:33685-48060 GCF_001811505.1 Streptococcus sp. HMSC034E03 | reverse complement strand
ATTGTACACATCTACTTTAGCCAATTCTGCTAGAATAGGATTTTCTTCCGCCGAGTCAAATAGGGAAATTTGTTCAGAAACTGCATGTGTTTGTTTCATTGGAGCAGGACTTTCCTGACCTTGACTCTCTAATTGAGTTAAAATTTCATCTGCTCTTTTCAGCAAGTCTGTCGGTAAACCTGCAATCTTAGCTACGTGAATACCGTATGATTTGTCTGCTGGTCCTGCTTCGATCTTGTGAAGGAAGGTAACCTGTCCATTTTGCTCAAGCGTAGCCACGTGAACGTTAACCAGATGTCTCAGACTAGTCTCCAAACTAGTCAATTCATGGTAGTGAGTTGCAAAGAGAGTCTTGGATCCGATATGTTCATGGATATACTCGATGATAGACTGGGCTAAAGCCATCCCATCATAAGTTGCGGTTCCACGGCCTAGCTCATCAAAGAGAATGAGAGAGTCCTTGGTAGCATGAGAAATGGCATTATTAGCTTCCATCATCTCTACCATAAAGGTAGATTGTCCTGAAACCAAGTCATCTGCCGCCCCGATACGGGTAAAAATAGCATCAAAGATTGGCAAGCGGGCGCGTTCTGCCGGAACATAAGACCCTATCTGGGCCATGACAGCTGTCATAGCTAGCTGACGCATATAGGTTGACTTCCCACTCATATTAGGTCCTGTAATCAGCTGGATGCTAGTATCTTCACCCATTTGGATACTATTGGGAATATAGGTTTGGGCTCCCATGACCTTCTCAACGACAGCGTGACGACCTTTTTGAATGTCAATTCGCGAATCCTGACCAAACTCTGGACGGATCAAGTGCTGATTTTCTGCTACTACCGCTAGTCCTTGTAAGACATCGACAGTAGCGATTCCTTGGGCCAGGGCTTGTAGACGTTGGATATACTTACCAACTTCTTCACGGATACGCATAAAGATTTCATATTCAAGGCTGGCTGACTTCTCACGCGCCTCTAGCATTTCTCCCTCGATACGCGCCAACTCCTCTGTTCCAAAACGCTCAGAGTTTTTCAACGTAGCCTTACGGAAAAAGTGGGCTGGTACATTACCTAGCTGCGAGTTGGTGACATGGAAATAGTAACCGTCTTTTTTATTGTAGTCAATCTTGAGCGTACTGATGCCAGAATTTTCTCTTTCCTTAGCCTCAATCTCAGCAATCCAGCTGGTTCCTTCTCTCAGTACCCGACGATACTTGTCCAAGGTCTCATCAAAGCCAGTCCGAATAATACCGCCTTCGGTAATCACGTGAGGAGCCTCAGGAGCAATGGCTGCGCTAATGAGATTTTCCAACTCAGGAATAGGATCTAATTGTTCAATCAGATAGGCAAGAGCTGGTTGCTCCATTCCTTCTAAAATGGCTCGAATTCGTGGAACACTTCCCAAGGTAGTCGCTAATTGCAAGAGGTCTTTAGGATTACTTTTCCCAAAAGAAACACGACTAGCCAGACGCTCTATATCGTAGACTCCCTTGAGGCTTTCTGTCAAATCACTACGTTCAAAGAAATAATCCAGAAAGACCTGTACAACCTCCTGACGTTCAAGGATACGATCCTTATCAATCAAGGGACGGTGGATCCAAGAGCGCAAAAGACGCATTCCCATGGCAGTCTTGGTTTCATCTAACAACCAGAAAAGACTCCCTTGTTTCTTACCTGAGCGAGCATTTTCTACTAGATCTAAACTAGCCTTGGTTGCATAATCCATCTGCAAGAAATCCTTAATTTCATAACGGATAACTGGCTTCAAATGGTTCAGTTCTCTCATCTGAGTCCGATGAACATACTTAAGAAGCTTACTGCTGGCAGCTTGTTCAATAGGCGCCAAGCGTGGATCCAGCAGATGTATGTCTTCAAATAATTCTTGCTCATAAGAAAGCACCAAATTCATTTGACTGCTGAGAATCTGTTCTTCCTCTTCAGTTAAGGGATAGCCAATGACAACTTCTCTGGCCTTGAGATTCCGGATTTCACCACAGACCAGGGTAAAATCCAATAAGCCTGTCACATAAAAATCACCCGTCACCAGATCCGTGTATGCCAAACCAAATTGCTGACCGTCACGGTCGATAGCCACCAAAAAGTTGTTTTGGCTATCTGGCTTACTACTATCGACGACCGTACCAGGGGTAATCACCTGCACAACCTCGCGCTTAACAACCCCTACTGCCTGCTTAGGATCCTCCATCTGCTCAGCAATGGCAACCTTGTAGCCACGCTCCACTAGGACATCAATATACTGTTGTGCTGAGTGATAAGGAACTCCAGCCATGGGAATAGGATTGTCAGCATTCTTATTGCGACTGGTTAGTGATATTTCTAGTATCTGGGCAGCATTGACTGCATCTTCGTAAAATAACTCATAAAAATCACCCATACGAAAGAGCAAAAAAGCATCTGGATATTGTTTTTTGATATCCACATACTGTTGCATGCCAGGTGATAATTTTTCTGTCATCATCCATTCTCTCCTTGTTAAAAATAGAGAGTGGGACAGAAATCGGTAATTCGTTAGAATTCGATTTCGTCGTCCCACCTCCGCACAGTTGAGTAGGGCTGTAAAAGCTGATGAAATCAGCGTAGTAGAGCCCACTCAACCACTGCGTCTTGCTCGACAATCCAAAGGCAATTGAGAGGCTAGGACTTTTGTCCCAACCTCCTTATCTATCCTTCATCAAATCTAACAAACGATCTTCCATGAGTTTAGCAACATGCTGATCTCGGCAGATTACCAAGAGAGTATTAGCACCTGCAACTGTTCCCAAAATCCATTCATCCTTGTTGGCATCGACAACATTGGCTAAAACTGCAGCTTCACCCAATTTAGTGTGCAAAACTAAGGTAAACTCAGCTCTTGCTACACCTTCCAAATGATGGGATAAAAACTCAACCAGGTCAATCTTCTCTGTCTCATTTGCTAGTACGTAGTAGACCTTATCATTTTTCTTAACCTTGGTCAAGCCCAGTTCGCGAAGGTCACGCGACAATGTCGTTTGCGTTACAAAAACATTGCGTGCTTCCAACCGATCTTGAATCTCCTTTTGAGTTCCTAATTTTTCCTCAGTGATCATTTGTTTGATTAACTGATGGCGTTCTCTTTTTCTCATAACATCCTCTCGAGTGAATATTTATAACATTTTCATCTATTTAATAAGAACATTATACCAAAAAAACCGAATATTTCAAAAAAATTCTTATCATTCCTCAAAATTGTGATAAAATAGAAGAAAAGTCCAAAGGAGTTTATAATGAATACAAAACAATTGATCGCTAGCGAATTGGCTAGCGTCATTGACAGCCTGGATCAAGAGGCTATTTTAAATTTACTAGAACAACCCAAAAACTCTGACATGGGAGACATCGCCTTCCCTGCCTTTACTCTAGCAAAAGTTGAGAGAAAAGCTCCACAAATGATTGCAGCAGATATCGCTGAAAAAATCAATAGCCAAGCCTTTGAAAAAGTCGTCGCTACTGGACCTTATGTTAACTTCTTCCTTGATAAAAATGCCATTTCTGCTCAAGTATTACAAGCTGTTATCAAGGAAAAAGAACACTATGCTGACCAAAATATTGGTAAACAAGAAAATGTTGTGATCGACATGTCTAGTCCCAATATCGCTAAACCATTTTCTATCGGTCACCTGCGCTCAACTGTTATCGGAGATAGCTTGTCACATATTTTCCAAAAAATTGGTTATCAAACAGTCAAGGTCAACCATTTGGGAGACTGGGGTAAACAGTTTGGGATGCTAATCGTTGCCTACAAAAAATGGGGCGACGAAGAAGCTGTAAAAGCTCATCCGATTGATGAACTTCTTAAACTCTACGTTCGCATCAATGCTGAAGCTGAAAATGACCCTAGCTTGGATGAAGAAGCACGCGAATGGTTCCGTAAACTTGAAAATGGAGATGAGGAAGCTCTCGCACTTTGGCAATGGTTCCGTGATGAAAGTTTGGTGGAATTTAACCGCCTTTACAATGAATTGACGGTTGAATTCGACAGCTACAACGGGGAAGCCTTCTACAATGACAAGATGGATGCAGTTGTAGATATCCTTTCTGAAAAAGGACTTTTGGTCGAATCAGAAGGTGCCCAAGTTGTTAATCTTGAAAAATATGGAATTGAACACCCAGCTCTTATCAAGAAATCTGACGGTGCAACTCTCTACATCACACGTGACTTGGCCGCTGCCCTTTACCGTAAAAACGAATATCAATTTGCTAAATCTATCTATGTCGTTGGTCAAGAACAATCTGCTCACTTTAAACAACTCAAGGCTGTCTTGCAAGAGATGGGTTACGATTGGAGTCAAGATATTGTCCATGTTCCTTTTGGATTGGTAACAAAAGAAGGCAAGAAACTCTCTACTCGTAAAGGGAATGTTATCTTACTAGAGCCTACTGTCGCAGAAGCCATCAGCCGTGCCAAAGCGCAAATTGAAGCCAAAAATCCGGAACTTGAAAATAAAGACCAGGTTGCTCATGCTGTTGGAGTTGGAGCCATTAAATTCTATGACCTTAAAACTGACCGTACAAATGGATACGACTTCGACCTTGAAGCTATGGTATCCTTTGAAGGTGAGACTGGCCCTTATGTTCAATATGCCTATGCTCGTATCCAATCTATCTTACGCAAAGCGGATTTCAAACCAGAAACAGCTGCCAACTATAGCTTGAATGATCCTGAAAGCTGGGAAATCATTAAACTCATCCAAGATTTCCCACGTATAATCAACCGTGCTGCGGATAACTTTGAACCTTCTATCATTGCTAAATTTGCAATTAGCTTAGCGCAAGCCTTTAACAAATATTACGCTCACACTCGTATTTTGGATGAAAGTCCAGAACGCGACAGTCGCCTAGCTCTCAGCTACGCAACTGCAGTTGTCCTCAAAGAGGCACTTCGTTTGCTGGGTGTAGAGGCACCAGAGAAGATGTGATTCGTTACAAGAGACTGGAACTAAAGTTCCTAGTCTCTTGACGGCAATCGCTATATGGAGAATTGCCTAAACGCTTCACTAATCTTTCGATAGAAATATGATCGATTTCTACCGAAAGACGTCGCAATCTTAAAGTTACTGGAACTAAAGTTCCTAATTGTTAGACGATAGCCGCTTTTATATGGTCTAGCTAACTGCTTCACTAGTAGTACAACAGAAATATTATCGATTTCTGTCGCACTATGTCGTAATCGGTAAAATCACTTGATTGCAGAACAATCTATGTAACTAACGCTAAATCCTATAGGGGATTTGGCTAGGCGCTTCACTAGTCTTTCGACAGAAATATTATCAAGTTCTACCGAAAGACGTCGTAATCTTAAAGTCATAGGAACTAAAGTTCCTAATTGTTATACGCTAGCCGATTTTAAGCGGACTAGCTAACTACTTCACTAGAATGACTTGAAAAGCGGAGACTCTTCGCTTTTCTCTTGCTATTCATTTCTTTATCACTTAGGGAGAATTTTTATGAGCCAATACGCTTATATCTTAGTTGTTATTAGTCTTCTTTTTCTCTTTCTTGTCAACAAATATGAAAAAGAGAAACTTCAAAGACTGCTTCAGGACCAACTATTGAAAGATCAAGATTTTCGTGCAACTATCAAAGAAAAGATCCAAACGATAGAAAATATCAACGATGTCATTGATTACGTGAATAAAGGCTACCGTTTAGGGATCCCCATTTCAAAAGAAATCGTTGACGAAATTCGCAACTAACAAAAAGACTCGAGATGACATTTCTCGAGTCCTTTTCTATTTTTTCCTGAGAACTACGATTCCCACCAGTATAACAATCCCTAGTGATGCCATGGTTCCGTATGCTGACAAACTTTCATCAAGAAATTTCTTGGAGAACTGCAACAGAGCGAACTCTAAGAGTAGCAAGGCACTGCATAGCATAATATCCTTGAAGCTTGGTTTGCGTTTTATATACTTTAAAAATGATCTCTGTAGTTTACTCATTTCGATTGTTCCCTTTTGAAGTAAATCCTTTATCCATAGAATAAATTTCTTCCTTAGAAAATCTGGCCTCTTACAAAGCTTCTAATTCATAGAGTTCTGCAATAATCCCTGCAATTTTTTTGATATCTCCCAGCATTCCACGCATCTCAAAGTCAGCCAATACAGGGAAACCAAAGCGTTGGCTGTATTGTTTAGCCGTCAAACAGTATTGGTTGTTAAAGTTACGATTGCCTGATCCTACGACACCAAAACACTTACTGGCATTGTCTCCATAGGCGATAAAATCACCTACTGGAGTAGTCAAAATCTCCACATCTCCATTGTCAACACCATTGCCACCTTCTAGATAAGTCGGTAGGAAAGCCACATATGGGTTGGTCATTTCAAAAAAGTCTTCCCCCTCCTTGACCAAATCTTTAATATGAATTTTTTCTACTTCAATGTTCTCATACTGTTCTAATAGGTAAGCCTTCAATCGTGTTACGAAACTCTCCGTATTTCCGCTCAGACTGATATAGACTAAGGAAATTTTTTTCATTTTATCCTCCTTTTTTGAATCATAAAAAATAACTACCAAGATTGTATCTTGATAGTTATGCTTTGTCAACTCTTAGGCAAGTTCTTCCTCTTCTTGAGTTTCTGTTAATTCTTTTTGCTGACGCCACATCTTATAGAAGACGATTGCTAGGAAGATAACATTGAGTACGATCCCAAAAATAGCAGAACCTTTGGCACCAAGCTCCGCTCCCATACGGATGTTAGGGTCTGTAAAAAGTGAAACCGCATCCTGAACGCCGATAAAGTTGTAGATAGAACCAAGGATAGCTAGAAAGACATAGCCGATATAGGCATAATTAGCTAACTGGATGTTTTTACGAACAAGGAAGACCAAAGCAACCACAACTAAAATAGCTGATAAGACAACTAAAATCATGTTGAAAATTGAATGGGAATGTTCAGTTACTTTAATCGTGTAGGCAATCAGTTCCTTAGCATAAGTAGCATCTACACCTGACGACTCAATATTACCCATACTTTCTGCAGTAGGTACTGGAGAGATGAGCCCAAATAGCGATATTGCTGAGAGTAAGGCTGATAAAATCAGCAACACCCAAAGATAGATTGGTTTCTTTTTCATAAAAGTAACCTCCTCATAATTTTTTAATTATTATAGCATATTTTACGAAGGAGAACAACTGTTACAAGTTCGTTTCCACCTGTTTACGGTAGGCTTTAGGAGACTTCCCACACAGTTTTCGAAAAACCTTATAGAAATAACCTACATTACTGTATCCAACTGTATAGCAGATATCCTCGATACTATCATTTGTAGATAGCAAAAGCTGTTGAGCTGCCTTGATTCGTTGCTTATTGAGAAGCTCTGCAAAAGTGGAATTGGTTTCCTTCTTGATCAACTGCCCCAAATAAACAGGATTGATAAAGAGATCCTTGCTGATATCCTTGAGAGAAAGCTCTTTTTGGTAATCTCTACCAATGACCTCGAGCACACTGACCACATTTTCATTCATTCGATATTGGCCGAAGAATGATGTCAAGGTTTCCTTGGTATAAGCGACTAAATCCTCAAAAGTTGTTATAGCATGAATGTTCTTGACAATATCTGTCATATCGTCTGCTTTCAAATGTTCAAAAAGATGGAAAACATCCATGACAAACTGGGTAAAGAGCTGCTTTGTGATAGATACCCTCGGTGTGTTTTCAAGGACAATCTTCTCAAGCAAGGTCAATTCATCAATAATTTGCTGGAGATTTCCTTGGATAATCACTCGATAGATGGGTTCGTAGTAAGAAAAGAGACTTTCAGACTGATCTAAATTGACCGAACCATAAAAGAGAGTCTTTTCAACATCACGCTTCCACTTTTCAAAGTTGATTTGATAAGGAGCTTCAAAAGGCATGACTAGCAAGCCCTCAAATTCCTGATCTGCAAGGACGATTTGCCAGTCCTGACCTAGAACATAGTAGGGAATGACAAAATCCCCTTGTTTTTCTTTTGAAAGCCCAATCCACCAGTTTTCTTTTTGTGTGAGATGAGTCTTGAATGCTTCTTCATCTAATTGCTGGCTCAAGATTTCTGGCTCTTGAACCTTCTCACGAAGTTGAGTGACGATTTTTTCAAGTAAATGTCCCAACTCAACCTTATCGACTGGTTTAACCAGATAATCAACCACGCTGAGATTCATAGCTTTTTTGACGTAGTCAAATTCTTGATAGCCCGATAGTAGGATATAATAAGCATCTGGCAACAAGTCCTTCATTTCCTGAATCATTTCAAGTCCTGTTTTGTCAGGCATGTTGACGTCAGATATTACAATATCCACAGGATGTTCTCGGACATAGTCAAGAGCGTCGTCAGCATGATTGGCTGTAGCGACGACTTCCATATCCCATTTTTCAAAAGGAATCAAACGCTTGAGACCTTCGGTAATCATGTACTCGTCGTCCACTAATAGTACTTTATACATCTTTATCCTTTCTCCTCATCCTGAATAGTAATTCGATAACGAACACCTTGCTGTTCCATTGATTCCACACTAATGTTATAGCGATCCCCAAAATAGAGAACAAAGCGCTCATGAACATTGACGATTCCAATGGACTGTCGTTTTCCACTATAATCCACTGTGTGTTCAAAGGTTCTTTGGGCTAATTTAGTTTGAATTTCTGCTAATTTTTCAGCAGACATCCCGCGACCATTATCCACCACTAAAATTTCGACATAGCCCTCTTGTTTCAAAGCCTTGATACTGATAACATTATCCGTTCTTCTGTGATCAACTCCATGGGCAAAATAATTCTCCACCAAGGGCTGGAGGGTGAATTTTGGAATCCGCATTTCTTTTAACTTGGGATCAATTTTAAAGCCATAGGCGATTGACTTGGGATAGCGAACCATACAGAGATAGCTATATTTGCGACAAAACTCTACTTCTTGCTTGAGCGTCGTTTCTCGTTCATCAGAGATGTTGTTGCGCAAGAGACTACTGAATTCGTAGATAATATCTGCCAATTCGTTCTGATCTGCCATGACTGCGTACATTCGTAAAAACTCGAGGGTATTGTACATAAAATGCGGATTAATTTGAGCTTGCAATGCCCGCATATTGGCATCTTTTTGGCTCAGCTCCAGCTGGTAAATATCGTGGATATTTCTCTCCAGTCGATCCAACATGTCATTTGTCGTTTCAGCGATTAAAAGTAATTCCTGATCTTTCTTCTTAAGATCAATTCTTTTGCCTTGTTCCCCCTGCGCAATATCATGGATTGTCTCCACTAGGTCAACAACTTGTGCTTGATACTTGGAGAATGTCTTCTTTAAAGTCGCATATAAAATAACGATAAAGAGGGCACTGAGGGCAAGGATGATGCCTGAACTAGCCATACTGCCACTAAGTACATAATCTCTAGGAACAGCAACTTGAACCTGATAGCCATGCGATGTTACAGCAAGCAACCAATTTTCACGATCACTTTTTTCACCCAGATGAAACATATCCGTTTCAAAAGGGGAAGTAATGGTCACAGCGATGGGAATGGTTCCTCTGGTATTGTCAATAGCCTTATAAAAAACATCAGAAGTCACAGAAATGTAGATCACACCTAAAGGCAGGTCTGATACTGGGTCCGATACTGGGATGGCAAAACTATTAGCTTCTGGCTTGAAACCTTCAGCAGGTACTTTATAGCCACTACGATTGTCTCTTTTAGAGACATAAACTTCTGTCGAATCCTGTAAAACGATGGCTACGCCTGTTACAAAATCATTGCGCACATAGAGATCATCGATATTTTCATAGATGGATACCGAAATATAAGGCGATGCCTTACGCTCTAGTTGCCAATAAAAATAATCGGGGGTGCTGAGGCTAAAGTACTTATAAATCCCTTCGATGCGTGCCTGATTTTCTACTAAATCTTGAGCTAAACGAGCTGACTCACGATAATAATATTCAACCTCACTCACTGTCCGTGTTAAAACCCGCTGGGAAACATGCTCCGCTTCTTTTTCGCGATTATCCCAGTTTACATAGGAAATCAAAAGGGCAAAACTGGCAATGATAACAATCATCACCCAGCTATAGGTTCGAAGGAGCGAATGAAGCCAAAACTGTTTCATTCTATTTGGACGCCAATTTTTCATGAATGTTTTCATAAACGGGCTCCAATAAATCACTAATAAAGAAATGCCACATACCAATTCCCACAAAAATGATGAGAGCCGGCATGTAGAAGGCAATGATAGCTAACAAGACACTTCCAAGAAGAATCTTAGCCATGGCTGACAGACTCATAAAAATTCCGATGAAGGCAAGCTTTAAGGTATTTTGATAGGATAAGTCAAAATAAACTTGCAATTTTAGAGAAACTGTATAGGCCAAAAATACCAAGGCTACCAAAAAGATATTTAGAAATGTTGCTGCCAAGTGGAGAATGGTCTGATGCGGCAATTGGATCATGAGATACAAACCATAAATCAAGATCAAGTCAAGTCCCATAAAGGTGTAGAAACTGAGGTTGCTTTTAACAAAATTGCTCTTGTAAAGAGTCCAAGCCTCTTTAAAACCATAGGCACGGTAAGAATAGCCGTGTTCCGCAAATAAACTCATGAGAGTCGCACTAGCTGGTGCTATACCAAAAACCACACCTCCTGCTAGTGTCAATAACCAAAAATAAGCCGTTGCAATCATCCCCAAAAAGAAACGATGAAAGACTAGCTCAATAAAATTTCCCACGGTTTGCCTCCAAAAAAATAATCTAGAACTATTATAACATATTTCAAGCGCTCTCAAAAAAGAAGAGGATAGAAAAGGTAGTGAGAGTTGAACTTGCTACCTTTTTAGTAGCAAGTCCGAAGTAAGCATCCATCCTTGTCAAAGGTGTACAAATGAATAAGTATATAGTTGTTTAATAAAGGTATTTGTACTATAATAAAGATAGATAGAGAAACCGATTAATAATCAAAGAATAAACCTTTCTCCAGGACAGATGGACATATTTGAAGATTAGTTCATTGCTATTCAACTTAATTATTGGCTTGGTAAAATAACGAAAGGAGTATGGACCATGACTATTTTTATTTTAAGAACTACCGTGTTTTGGATTGCTCTTATTTTGAGTCTTTTCTCTGATAAATTGTTCAAACAACATGCAAAAGTCGGAAAAATAATTTGCACTATAATAGCATTAATTGCGGCATTGTCATTTCTGTTCTAAGTTATTTTAGGAATACAGGAATTAGTTCGTCCTGTGTTCTTTTTTTCTGCCAAATGTACATTGATAAAATAAATAACAAGTTACTAAAATTTATATGCGTTCTTAAAACAACACAAAAACGCTCTAGACAATATGACTAGAGCGTTTTCTATATATCCGAACATCTAATTTATTTCACAAAAAATGTAGTTTTTCAGTTAATTTTTATTGCAATACATCGAAATTTTAAAATTCAAGAATCGTGTTAAATCAAGGTTTTTAAACATCTGATAATATACTTTTATTTTAAAGACTTTTTGCCCGACATCATTTCATTGTGAGATTTGTTATCTACATTATTTGCCTTTTTCTTTTGTCAAGCAATATGTGAGGTCCATTGATGAAATTACTGACATAAGGATTCTCCTTTTAATTTTTTTCTATTTTTGTTTATCATATATTTTAATGTTTGTCTATCAGTCACACATTCGTAATACACATTTATACAAAAAAACTTTTTGCTATGAAAGTCTTTAATAATAATAGTTTACATTAATGAATATTTTACTGTACATACTAATTTCAAATATCTTTTTAGTGCATTAAACCCTTTATTTATCACATCCTTAACTGTCTATAAAAATCAGCATTCATTTCTAACAATTCTTTAAAAGGGATTATTTTTCTAACTGCATCTGATGGAGTATATTCCATTGACCAAATAAAAGGATAGGTCAAAACAACTTCATTTGCTTCAAGCGATAAATCTAATGTGAACAAATCTGATACTATCAGCTCTTGATAAAATGTGTCTAACTGATTTGTCGTCACCCAATATAAAAAGTCCTTATAATCTATCTCCAAATCCTCCCATTCTAATGTATCGGGAGCGAAATATTCTATTGCATTTAATTTTTCAATATTTATTGCAAATAGACCACCCAAGATATCATAAGCTATCAAACAACGATTCGAATTATAACATTTTGAAAACAATTCATTACAGTAGCTGAAGCCATTCTCTGAATCATTCCCCAAGATTTTTAAATAACCATTAACAGTTACATAAGAAAAATGTTCTAAGATAAACTTTAGTTCTTGTGGTTTTTCTATACTATCCGTTATTTTTTTGTTAAATTTAAGGAATTTAATATCATTAGGACTTTCTTCAAATTCCTCAATAATCTTTTTCGTAGTTAACATTTTATTCGTCTCCCCTATACCACTCAATTTTACACTCTTGCTTCATTTTTATTTATATGCACAACATTAAAGAAGTTCAATCGCAGATACTTCATTATCTAAATCAATAAATTCAAACTTCTTAGGATATTGCAGATAATCAATACATTTTTTAAAAATATGAAAAAACTCAGAGAAACAATGTTAAAATCATCAAAACATTTGATTTCTCTGAGATAAAATTTGCTGATTGTACTCGAAACCTCGATCGTTCTTATCTACGATACTGCTTCAAGAAACGGGTCATCTTTTCTTGGATTTGGGCTAACTCATCTACGCGTGGCAGATAGACGATACGGAAGTGATCTGGCTCTTTCCAGTTAAATCCTCGTCCATGAACCAAAAGCACCTTCTCTTGCTTCAAGAAATCAAGAACAAACTGTTCATCATCATCGATACGATACATATTGCGATCAATTTTAGGGAAGATATAAAGACCCGCTTTTGGCTTAACAGCTGACAAACCTGGAATATCTTGAATGGCATTGTAGATGAAGTTTCTTTGCTCGTAGATACGACCACCTGGCAAGAGTAATTCGTCCACCGATTGGTGACCACCGAGTGAAGTTTGAACAACCTGTTGAGCCAAGACGTTGGAACAAAGGCGCATGTTTGAAAGCATGTTGAGACCTTCAATATAGCCCTTTACATGATGTTTAGGTCCAGACAAGACCATCCAACCCACACGGAAACCAGCGATACGGTGAGATTTAGACAGACCATTCATGCTGACACAGAAAAGGTCTGGAGCCAAACTAGCTACTGGTGTGTGGACATTGCCATCCATAACCATACGGTCGTAGATTTCATCTGCAAAGATAATCAAGTCATTTTGACGAGCAATCTCGATAATATCTAACAAGAGTTCTTTGGGATAGAGGGCTCCCGTTGGATTATTTGGACTGATTAAAACGATAGCCTTAGTATTTGAACTAATCTTAGATTTAATGTCATCTAGGTCTGGATACCATTCAGCTTCTTCATCACAGACGTAGTGAACGGCATTTCCTCCAGCCAAGCTAACTGCAGCTGTCCAAAGCGGGTAGTCAGGCATTGGAACCAAGACTTCATCGCCATTGTCCAAGAGACCTTGCATGGACATAACAATTAGCTCACTAACACCATTTCCAAGATAGATATCATCAATACCTACATTTGGGAATTTTTTGAGCTGACAGTACTGCATAATAGCTTTGCGGGCTGAAAAGATACCTTTTGAATCTGAATAACCTTCACTATCACGCGCATTCATAATCAAATCATGGATAACCTCATCTGGTGCGGTAAAACCAAACTCAGCTGGGTTCCCTGTATTCAAACGGAGGATTTTTTCTCCATTTGCTCGCATACGCATGGCTTCCTCAAGAACTGGTCCACGAATATCATAAGCCACATGCTCTAATTTGATTGATTTGTTAAATTCTTTCATTTGATTTCCTCAATTCATCAGGATAGTTAATATTATACCACTTGATAGAAAAATCGTAAATCGCCCACTACTATTCCACAAAAAAACCTTGCTTAACGCAAGGTAAACAGAGCAAGGTCGATTTCTTTCTATTTTTGGGAGAAGAAAGAGAAAAATATGCACCTCTAGTAAGACATACATCTAAATCTAAAGTCTCGCATATAAACTTCGAATCGAAAACGAAGGCATCGTTATGGATGATAGTTGCATGAACTCATGAATTTCTTCCTGTGTCCAGCAAAACGCAAAGAAAAAATAAGTCGACTCAACAAACAACATAGACGATGTCTGGGCTAATTCGAGTCTGTTTGTAAAGAATTTTACCATATCACTGACTTCTTTCCCTTGCCCTGTCACTTAGTATTATACACTAAAACTTTTGCATTTTCAAATAAGTACATATAAAAAGAACTCTTTTTAAAGCGTCACTTAAAAATTTATACTCAATGAAAATCAAAGAGCAAACTA
>NZ_KV804991.1:18845-33585 GCF_001811505.1 Streptococcus sp. HMSC034E03 | reverse complement strand
GTTTGAAGAGATTTTCGAAGAGTATTAATTGAATATGATTCTACTTTGACAATAAAAAAGAGAGAACCATGTGATTCTCTCAGTTTTTACTTCTACAAATATCTAGAACGAAATTTAATTTCGCCAGATTATTTCGCAATTTCAGCCAACATTTTTTCAATGTGTTGGATTGATTTTTCACGTCCAAGCAAGTAGATGGTATCTGGCAATTCAGGACCATGCATTTCACCTGAAACGGCGATACGGATTGGCATGAAGAGATTCTTCCCTTTGATCCCAGTTTCTTTTTGAACTGCTTTGATTTGTGGGAAGATATTTTCTACCACAAACTCATCGTCTGACATGGCTTCCAATTTCGCTTTGAAGGCTTCAAGTACAGTTGGCACGGTTTCACCAGCCATGACTTCTTTCTCAGCTTCTGTCAATTCTGGGAAATCTGAGAAGAAAAGGTCTGTCAATGGAACGATTTCGTCAACTGATTTCATCTGTGGTTTGTAGAGTTCCACCAATTTTTTAGCCTTGTCTGTCAAACGTCCTGCTTCTTCAAGGAATGGTTTTGCCATTTCAAAAATAGTCTCGAGGTCTGCATTCTTGATATAGTCATTGCTCATCCAATCAAGTTTCTTCTGGTCGAAGGCTGCTGGAGACTTACTGAGACGGTTTTCATCAAAGAGGTTAATGAGTTCTTGACGAGAGAAGATTTCATCTTCCCCACCAGGATTCCAGCCAAGAAGGGCGATGAAGTTAAAAACTGCTTCTGGAAGGTACCCTTTCTTACGGTAGTCTTCGATAAATTGAAGGGTGTTAGTATCACGTTTAGATAACTTCTTACCAGTTTCAGAGTTGATGATCAAGGTCATGTGACCAAATTCAGGTGCATCCCAACCAAGCGCTTCATAGACCATGAGTTGTTTTGGTGTATTGGCAATGTGGTCGTCTCCACGGATAACGTGAGAGATTTGCATATCGTGGTCATCGATGACAACGGCAAAGTTGTAAGTTGGGTAGCCATCTTTCTTTTGGATAACCCAGTCCCCACCGATATTGCCACCTTCAAATTCGATATCACCTTTGACCATGTCATGCCACTTGTAAATACCAGACTCATTGACAGCCAAACGAACCGTTGGGATGATGCCTGCCGCTTCACGTTCTGCGATATAAGCTGCTTTTTCTTCTTCGCTCATACCAAGGTATTCGTTGATGTAGCGAGGTGTTTCACCTGCGGCTTCTTGGCGTTCGCGTTCAGCTGCCAACTCTTCTTCTGTCACATAAGACTTGTAGGCTTTTCCTTCAGCTAAGAGTTGGTCGATATATTTTTGATAGAGTTCCAAACGCTCAGACTGGCGGTAGTTTTCATGAGTTTCTGGACTTTCATCCCAGTCCATGCCTAACCAACGAAGGTTTTCAAGCTGTGAACGTTCTCCGTCTTCGACATGACGTTTGCGGTCAGTATCTTCGATACGGATAATAAAAGTTCCACCATGGTGGCGTGCATACAAATAGTTAAACAATGCTGTACGGGCATTACCGATGTGTAATAGTCCTGTTGGACTTGGTGCATAACGCACACGAATATCTTTTGACATATCTTCTCCTATAAAGTCTCTAGGCGTCTGCCTTTTTGCTCTCTATATTATATCACAAGTCTTGCCAGAGTCCAATTTCTCTTTTCGAGAAAAAGTAAAAAGAGTGGAAAACCACTCTTTTTTATTCTATTATAGACGAGCGTTGAGTTCTTTGCTCAATTCTTCAAATCCTGGTTTACCAAGAAGGGCAAACATGTTACGTTTGTAGGCTTCAACACCTGGTTGGTCAAATGGGTTGATGGCATTCAAGTAACCTGAAAGGGCAATTGCCAATTCGAAGAAGTAGATCGTGTAACCAAGAGTGAAGGCATCTTGCTCAGGAAGAGTCACGTACATGTTTGGCACGTCACCATCTGTGTGGGCAAGAAGAACACCATCAGTAGCTTTTTTGTTTACAAAGTCAACGTCTTTTCCTTGAAGGTAACCAAGTCCATCAAGATCTTCTTCCAAAGTAGGGATGATCACGTTCTTACGAGGTTTGTCAACGCGGACAACTGTTTCAAACATGATACGAGTTCCTTCTTGGATAAACTGACCCAATGAGTGCAAGTCTGTTGAGAAGTTAGCTGAAGTTGGGTAAATCCCTTTTTGGTCTTTCCCTTCTGTTCAAGCACCCCTTGTGGATGCATTTGCTGGAAATTCCCTTGCACTGACTGGCTAGTTTGATTGACTTGCCAATCAACCACTGCGTCATCTATTTTTTCTAATTTAGACCCAGAAGCCTGGACTTTTTGTCCAGGCTCTGAATCAATTTTTTAGACTTTTATTTTTCTAAATTGCTTGATTTGAAATTTTATTATGGTTAAGCAGTTTCAAAAATCTGAATGGTAGAATCTTTATCAATTACTACCGCTTGATCTGCTACAACATGGAGTGTACCAGGAAGGCTCCCCTCTTTTGAACCATCAAAAGAAATCGTGATATGTCCCAGTCCAGTTAAATTTTTTTCTACTACATTTCCTACGGAACTAATCGAATATTCCTGATTATCTACCACCAGCTTGCCACCTTCTAGTATTGAACCTAGCAGATTTTTATTATCAATCTTAAAACAATACTCTGATAAATCTTCCGGTGCTTCTTCTCCAAATAAAATGAGCATATTGGCATCTTGAATCATATTCTGAGCTTCAGACCCTACTTGAATTACTTTAGTTTCAAAAATTTTCTTCATCTGATTTCTATTCATACTTTCTCTAATTTGTCATAAACTTAGGCTTATAGATAAGTTTAACATAATATAGCTACTCTGTTTACATGCGTCTATCAAAGGTCTACTGATAAAGACCAATACTAGCTATCCAAGCAACTAGCACCCGCGGAACACCATTGAGAAAGCGTGAATAAAGTACCGAAGGGACACCAACCTCAACTGTTTCAGCCTTGGCTTCAGATAGGCCGAGTGCTACAGGAATGAAATCACAACCGTTTTGAGTGTTGATAGCAAATAAAGCTGGCAGAGCCATTTGGGGCGGAATAGTCCCTTTTCCGATTTCGACTCCAATTAAAGTTCCAATAATCTGACTAATAACAGCTCCGGGACCTAACAAAGGAGATAGGAATGGTAAGGAACAGATAAAGCCAATTAAAACGAGTCCCCAGATGTTCCCCGCTAGGGGAACCATTAATTTTGCCAGCCAATTTCCAACACCGGATCCTTGAATAACCCCAATCAGCAAGGAAACAAAGGCCATGAAAGGAATTATTGTATTGAGCATTGTTTGGATGGCTTCACGAGCAGCCTGGTTGAAAGTTGCAACGACCTTACCAGCCCCCATCCCAATTCGTGCTACAATACTTGTTTCAGCTTTTTGCTCTGTAATTTTTTTACTAGTATCGTAAGTTGGCTTTTCAGTTACCACAGTTGTCGCTTTTTCGTCTTCATTAGCAGCAGAAATTTGATTAAGGCCAACTGCTGACACATAGATTTCCTCGGTTATATATTGAGCTAGAGGCCCACTTTTCCCTGTAGCGACAATATTTATTGTAGGGATTCCCTTTTTAGGATAAATACCACAGCGAAGAGTACCGCCACAATCCACGATTGCTAAAGCAATTTCCTCATCTGGGATAGAAGTTTTAAACCCATTAACAGCTTCCATACCGGTCAAATCAGCAATTTTATCTACAATATCTGGCTTTTCTCCGCCGCCAGTAATATAGATGAATTTATGCTTAGCTTCACTAGGTGTAATGACCAAAGGTCCTCCGAAACCGCCATTTCCTTTAACAACTTTTATACTCTTATATGACATAATTTCACTCTTTCTATAAATCAAATGTTTTACTCAAGGTAACACCTTGCTGTTTTGCTACATAAGCAGTTGTAAAATCGGTTACCCAACCACCTACAAAGTTCATGACAAGCCCAACAAGCATGTAACGAATGGCTAAGTCCATTTGACTTAAACCTAAAGTTTGAATTCCTGTCGCAATTCCCATCCATACAAATAATTCCCCAGGATTGATATGTGGAAATACACCATTTGAAGTATGGCAAAACTGCATCTGAGCTGCTACAAAACTAGGTTTATAATATTCTGGTAAGAAACGTCCCATACTGATTGCCATCGGATTTCCCAGCATAAAAGCTGAAATGAAAGGTAAAATCATATACCGGCTAACAGGATTTTTGGCAGAAATCTTAGCCAAGGAATTGACCTTCTCTTCTCCCAAGAAAGCGATAAGGGTATTCATTGCAATCAATAGCATCAAGACAAGAGGTACAATATTTGTCATCCAGCTAATAAAGGTTTCTCCACCTAATTGGAAGAGTTTCATAAAACTCTCTGCAAATTCTGTAATGTAATTCATAAGGAACTCCTTTTCTTATTTTTTTTAAATAACTGTTTAATAGATAATTGTAAGTAATCCGCATAAAAGCCGAATCCCAGAAAAGAATCAGAAGAACTTGTCTCTTTCTCAATACCTGCCTCATGCCAAAGATAGACTTTTCTAGCATCTTCTATAGCTGATTGCATCAACTTATTTTCTTTTCTCACAAGAGGATTATACTTGTCAAAATAATGGATGTCTTCTCCAACATAATCGTCCATATTTTGAAAACGCGCTAAGATTGTGACTCCTTGCATTTTGCTAGCTTTAAGAACCCGACCGTTTTCATCAACCGCGAACATGACAATCGTACCGGATTTGATTCTTCCGGATTTTCTGCCAATCGCTACGCGCCCCAGTTTCCGGAGCATCGTATAGGTCTTATTGAAGTCTTTGAGTTGCTGCCAGCCGAGGAACATTTGAAATATATAAGCTGCCATGATAAATACAGCGAAAATTATTAGCGAATTCATTAAAATACTCCTTTGCTCTTAGAAAATGATAGAAATTCTGTCTCTGTTTCTACAGCCCTCAATGCTTCTTTTAGAGAAGGCTCTCCTGCAATTCGAAAAATGTCGTCATACAATTCCAGCAATTCACTTTCCATTTTTCTTTCAATTTCTGAGGGTATAGCGACTAGAAAGATAAATTCAATCCAATCATCTCCTTTTTGATAAGGCTCTTCTAGTTTTCCAAACATTAAAATAGTTTTTGCATAACCTTGGTTAATTGTATGGGGAAAAGCAATTCCTCCGCCAAAAACGGTTGATTGTTTTTTCTCCCTATCAATTATCCGATTTCTAAAACCTTCATCAATCATCTGAAGTTTCTCTAACTCTGCAACCATATTTAGCAAGTATTGATGATAGGTTTTTTGGGGAGTCAAACGAAGAAAACGTAAGCTGACTGTTTCTAGATTTTTTTGATGAAAAGCATTGGCCCTCTGCCATTCTTCCTGCAGCCATTGATCATCAAAAAGATGATTAACTTGAATGACTGGAGATTTAGAATCTTTATATTTTAGAGGAACTGTCGTAAAAATCGCGAAATAGTCCTGATTCAAATCCAGATTAAAATCCTCTTCAGAATACTGAGTAATGTCTACATCATTTCCAAGAATTCGTCTGAGTTGCTGAATAATCATCGCAGCAGTTCCTCTTCCTGTTGTGCAAACTACAGCTATCTGCTTGCGAGAACCATTTACAACAGAGTTTTGCTTTCTTAAAATCATTTCAAAATACAAAGCCAGATATCCGATTTCAGATAATTCCAATTCAGAACCAAAAATTGCAGATAGTTCTTCTCCAGCAATTTTCGCCATTTCAAAAGCAAAAGGATATTGAGTTTGAACCTCGCCATGGAATATATCATTAGCTTGCACATGGAAAATCAGTCGATTGATTAAGGAGCCTAGATGAGACTTGATTTCTTCAAATAATTCTTCATCATCAAAGTTAACCAACATTGTTTCTTTGACTTTCTTGACAATCCCTTGAAAAATGTTTGCAAGCTGTTCAGATTGATAAGACGGCTTGCTTAAAGTGTCAATAAAACGGATATTAAACGGAAAACACAAAAAGTCTATCTCAAACTGACTGAGGGAAATCTTATAAGTCATCTCAATATGATAGATTAATTTTTCAACCAAAGGTGTCTCTGTTAAATCATTCCTATAGTAAGGAATAGGGCAACTCAACACCCTAGATGCATGAATACGCTCCACCATAATTGAAATTGTCTTTCGAAGGAGTTCCTTTGTTTCTTTCGGGATTTTATACTCCTGGAGTAGCGTCTCCAGAAAAGAAGATGTTGCCTCGGTGAGTGTCTTTCCTTCAAAGTAAGGGGCCACTTGGTGAATATAGAGCAAGCGCAAATTCAGCTCGGACCCCAAGACCTCCAGCCCACGGTTGGGCTTTCCTGAAATAGTGATAGAGTAACTCTCTGCCAAAGATTTTACTTGTTTTAAATCCTTATTAAGGGTACTTCTACTAACACCTGCTTCCTCAGCCAAGTCGTCAATAAGAAGAGGGGAGGTTGACTCAATTAAACGTTTTAGTAAATAGGCAATTCTTTTACTGGAAGAATTGAAGTCACTCTCCCGTTTTAAACTACCAGATAAAATCCTTTCCAACTCAGTATAGTCATACACCTCTAACATTAACTGATCATCTTGTGAGATAATCTGGATACTCGGAGCCAAAACATCATTTAATTGTTGGATACTCTTTTGCAAGGTTTGCATACTAATATCCAGCTCTGAGCGCATATCTACCAAGGAATAAGTTGGCTGTGAGACCATTTTTTCTAAAATATTATACCATCGATTTACTATGGTCAACTCTCTTCCTCACCTTCATTTTTTTAACCGCGAGTTTTCCCTCCGGCAATATTTGTAGTGACTCCAGTTATATAGCTAGAACGGTCTGAAATATAGAATGCTACAAGGTCAGCTACTTCCCGTAGTTTACCACTTCGTCCCAAAGGAGTTGTTGAAGTTGAAGCATAACCAGCTCGAATATCTTCTACCGTCTTTCCACGGGTATAAGCAAGAGCTTCCTCATAAGAAAGAGTTCGAAGTCCCGTAGCTTCCATAATTCCTGGAGCAATTCCAACCACACGTACACCATGCTTACCCAGCTCTTTCGCCCATGAACGAGTGTAACTATAGACTGCTGCTTTTGTTGCAGCATAGGCACTTTGTCCTTCAGAACCTTCCAAGCCTGCTTCTGAAGCCATGTTCACAATTACACCTTTTCCATTTTTCACTAAAATACGTCCTACTGCCTGACTAACCAAATACAAACCTTTTTGATTAATCATTGTTACTTTTTCAAACGTTTCATCGTCTAACTCGTAAGGACCTTTAGGATTTTCTGCATCAATTAATAATCTGGGAACATTAATCCCTGCATTATTGACTACCGCATCAATATTGCCAAATCTTTCAACTATTTTGGCAACACCCTCTTCTACTTCAGAGCGAGAAGTTACATCAACTTTTACAAATAATAGATTCGGGTGACGCAAATCGTTGTCGCTAAGATCAAAATTCGCTACATTGACTCCTAATTCCAGCAATTCTTCAACGATTGCCTTACCGATCCCAGATGACGCGCCAGTCACAAGAACTGTTTTGCCTTTTATGTTTAACCAATCATTCATTTTGATACCTCTCAAATTTTATTTACAAGGCAATTATACAGCGCTTTCATAAAAGAATTAAGACACTCTTTTTTACACTTTTAAAAAAAATAATAAACTAATTAAGAGGCTTGTACTAAAAATCCACAAGAAATGAACTTGTGGATCTTTTTATATTCTAAATGAACTCAAAGCATATGAGAATCAAAGGCGTGCATTCAACTCAGCACCCAGCTCTTCAAAGCCTGGTTTCCCAAGAAGAGCAAACATGTTTTTCTTATAAGCTTCAACTCCAGGCTGGTCAAATGGATTGATACCATTCAGGTAGCCAGAAAGAGCAATAGCCAACTCAAAGAAGTAAATAGTGTAGCCCAAAGTGAACTCATCTTGCTCAGGCAGTGTCACAAACATATTTGGAACTCCACCATCAGTGTGTGCTAACAGCACTCCATCTGTAGCTTTTTTATTGACAAAGTCAACATCTTTTCCTTGCAAGTAGCCAAGACCGTCCAAGTCTTCTGCCAATTCAGGAATCAGCACATTTTTGCGAGGTTTATCTACACGGATAACTGTTTCAAAGAGGATACGGGTACCTTCCTGGATAAATTGTCCCAGAGAGTGCAAGTCTGTTGAGAAGTTAGCTGAAGTTGGATAAATCCCTTTTTGGTCTTTCCCTTCTGACTCACCAGCCAGTTGCTTCCACCACTCAGAGAAGTATTGCAGAGATGGTTCATAGTTAGCTAGAACTTCTGTCAGATAACCTTTACGGTACAAGATATTGCGTACAACTGCATATTGATATGCTTCATTTTCAGCCAACTTATCAGAAGCATAAGCCTTGCGAGCAGCATTTGCTCCTTCCATTAACTTGCTGATATCAGCTCCTGCAGCTGCGATTGGCAAGAGCCCCACTGCTGTCAATACTGTAAAACGACCACCTACACTATCAGGCACTACAAAAGTATCCCAGCCATTAGCATCTGCTTCAACCTTAACTGCACCTTTAGCGCGGTCTGTAGTTGCGTAGATACGTTGGTTAGCTTCTTCTTGACCGTACTTCTTAACCAAGAGTTCTTTGAAGACACGGAAAGCAATAGCCGGTTCAGTTGTTGTACCTGATTTAGAAATCACGTTTACTGAGAAATCTTTGTCTGATACATAGTCTACCAAATCAGCCAAATAGCTTGAAGAGATAGAGTTTCCAGCATAGAGGATCTGAGGTGCCTTGCGTTCTTCCTTTCTTTGCAAGTTTACAAATGAATTATTCAAGAAATCAATAGCTGCACGAGCTCCTAAATAGGAACCACCAATACCGATTACGATCAATACCTCACTATCAGATTGGATTTTAGCAGCAGCCTTTTGAATACGAGCAAATTCATCTTTGTCATATTCTTCAGGTAAGTTCAACCAGCCAGTCATTTCTGCCCCAGGACCTGTACCATTTCGCAGAGCAGAATCTGCTGCAGTCACTTGAGGCTGCATATAATCTAGTTCATGTGGTGCAACAAATTTATCTAATACTTTTGAATAATCAAATTTAATATGTGACATAATATTCCTCCAAAATTTCTTCTCTTCTATCATAACCCTTACCTTAGATTTTTTCAAGTTTTTATACTGAATTTTTCCAAATTTTATCATAATTTAAACATTTGCGTAAAAAATGTTACAATATTAAAATTTGAACGAAATAAGACAAAAAAACGACTAGGTTTCCAGTCGTTATAATTCATTCAATAAATACTCAAATAATTCTAAGTTGCCATCTTCTTCATTGACCAAGAATTCTGGATGCCACTGGAGACCAATAATACGGTGCTCATCAATAGATTCGATTGCTTCAACAGTTTGATCACGTGGATCCACAGCCGTCACGCGGAAATTGGGTGCCAAGTCTTTAATACTCTGACGATGTACTGAGTTAACCTGACTTTCTTTACCAAATAATTTAGACACTACACTGCCATCCACTGTCTCAATAGAATGTGAAGTCCCAAAAGGTAGACCTTGCCAATGACCTTCAATATCCTGATTGAGTGTCCCACCAAAAGCAACGTTGACAAGCTGAACGCCACGGCAAATGGCTAAGATTGGTTTGTTCTGACGCAAGGCTTCTTGTAGAAGAGCTAGCTCAAACTCGTCGCGAGCTAGGTTATAGTCGTCGCTATCAATTGTTTTTTCCTCACCATAAAACTGAGGATGAACATTTTGTCCCCCAGTCAAGATGAGCTTATCAATCATTTCTACATAGTCATGGACAAGTGTCTCATCACCAACCGGAATGACCAAAGGAAGTCCGCCAACCTGACGAATACTTTCAGCAAATTTACAGGATACAGATGAGTGGATGTTTTTTCCTTCTGCGTCTACAGGACATAGGTTTGCCGCTACTCCAACAACTGTTCTTACCATTACTGACTTCCTTTCGTTCTCCATTGATAATCTTATCTTATCACCCTTACCCACTCCTGTCTAATATGTATTTTTTAAGTCCGTGATAAAATTTTTTTATCAGAAAAAGTTGCCCAAAATTAGGACAACTTTTTTGCTTATTCAAAGACAAATTGATTATGGTACAGTTCGGAGTAAAAGCCTCCAAGCTTGAGTAATTCGTGATGATTTCCTTGTTCGATAACCTCACCATCCTTAAGGACAATAATCTGATCTGCATTGAGAATGGTTTTTAAACGGTGAGCAATTACAAAACTAGTTCTTCCAGCTACAATTGCCTCCATGGCATTTTGAATCTTACTTTCTGTCACAGTATCAACGTTTGATGTTGCCTCATCCAAGATTAAGACCTGTGGATCTGTCATCAAGGTACGAGCGATGGAAATTAACTGTTTCTGACCGGTTGAGAAGACGCTCTGGTCATCATCAATCAGAGTATCGTACTTATCTGGTAGACTTTCGATATATTCATGGATATGCGTAGCCTTGGCTGCTGCCTCAACCATCTCCTGACTAGCATCTGGTACACCGAATCGAATATTGTCTCGAATGGTTCCGCTAAACAAAACAGAATCCTGTAGAACAATTCCCACCTTACTTCGCAAACTATCCAAATCAAATTCTCGGATATCTCTGCCATCAAAGCTGATACTTCCTGCATCCACATCATAAAAACGATTGATGAGGTTCATAATGGTTGTTTTCCCTGAACCTGTCGGACCAACCACTGCAATCATTTTCCCTTTTGGAGCTGAGATGCTGACATCTTTTAAAATCGGTTTTCCTGGCAGGTAGGAGAAGTCTACATTACGAATCTCCACACCTTCTTTTAATTCGCTAAAGACTGGAGCATCTTGAGGGCGAATTTCTTCCTCTGCATCAAACATTTCTTGGATACGGTCTGCACCTGTAAAGGCCAGTTGCAAGCTTCCCCAGCTCGCTGCTAATTGGATAATGGGCTGGTAATACTGTTGCGAGAACTGAGTAAACATGACAATCAAGCCCAGAGCAGTTGCTGTCTCGATGTTCTTATCATTTAGTAAAATAGCTGAACCGACAAAAATAACAATAGCTGTATTGACCAAGCTCATCCCGTTCATAACAGGGAAAAGAATTCCTGAGAACATTCTTCCCTTGAAAGTGGCCTTTCGAACACGCTCATTTTGCTCAACAAAACCAGCAATCACATCTTCTTGAATACCTTGAACGATAACTGCCTTCTGACCCGAAATACTCTCATCCATATAAGCATTGAGCTTCCCAACTTCTTTTTGTTGGAGGTTGGTGTATTTCCGTGCTAGCTTCAGGATAAAGAACAACATGACAACTGCTATCGGAGTGCTGGCAATTGTGATTAAAGCCAAGGTGACATTTTTTGCGAACATGACAATCAGTAAGCCAATAAAAAGTGCAATATTAGTCATGACAGACACAAGGCTTTCATTGAAAGCTTGGAGAATATTATCCAAATCACTTGTGAAACGTGACAGGATATCCCCATCTTGATGGCGGTCAAAGAAAGAAACAGTCAAGCGAGAAAGCTTGCCAAAAAGTCCCTTACGCATCTCATTTGTCGATTCGGCAATAATGCGGCTCATCAAAACCATATAGATGAGACTAGAAACTACTAAAACGATTAAAATATATGCAAGATTGACCAGGAGTCCTAGGAGACTTTGCCAAACCATATCAGGATTTCCATTTTGATAAGCTATAACCAAATTAGCCAGTTCTGTTACTGTTTGACCTGCAAATACTGGAAAGAGGGCTTGTGCTACCGTTGCAATGATAATCATGGCAATAACAACGACAAAGGATATCTTGTAAACTTTAAAATAGTTCCAAAAAAATCGAAATGTCTTCATCCTACTCCTCCTTTCCTTTTTGCGTCTCGTAAATTTCACGATAAACGGGATTCGTTGCGACCAAGTCAGCATGCTTACCTTGACCAATCAAGCGACCTTGGTCAAGCACTAAAATTTTATCAGCATGCACAACAGAGCTAATCTTTTGCGCGATGATAATCGTAGTCGTCCCCTTCAAATCCTTGTTGAGGGCTTCTTGGACCATACGTTCTGATTTGGCATCAAGGGCAGAAGTTGAATCATCGAAAATCAAGATACGAGGATTGCTGACAATCCCACGCGCAATGGACATTCTTTGTTTTTGTCCACCAGAAAAGTTGGTCCCACGTTCTTCAACCGGACTTTCAAAGGCTAAGTCCATACGACTAATAAATTCACTTGCCTGGGCGATACGAGCTGCGCGTTCCAGTTCTGAAACTGTCGCATCTCCCTTTCCTTGTCTGAGATTATCTGCGATGGTTCCACTAAAGAGAATGGCTCTTTGTAGGACGATAGAGACAGTCTTACGAAGCGTCCCTTCACTAACTGTCCGAATGTCCTTTCCACCAATTTTGATCGAACCTTGCTGAGGATCAAACAGACGTGGAATCAACTGAGCCAAGGTTGATTTACCTGCACCAGTTGCTCCGACAACCCCAACCATCTCACCAGCTGCAATATCGAAAGATACATCTTTTAGGATAGGTTCTTCATCATTTGGATAGGTGAAGGTTACATTTTCAAAACTGAGACTTCCTTCCAATTCTTCATCTTCCACATCCTTGAAAGTCATAGCCGGTTCTGTATCCAGGATTTCACGAATACGACGAAGGGAAATCATGGCACGAGTAACTGAATTCCCCAAAAATCCGACCATAACGATAGTAAAGATAATCTGACTCAGATAATTCACGAAGGAAGCAATGGAACCAACCACTGATGGATCTGACTCTGCCATACCTGCTACAAGCCAGATTGAAAGAAAGACAGCACCGTAAGAAATCAACATCATTGCAGGTTGAACAATAGAAAAAGCATAACCGATATAGAGGTTTTCTCCCAGCAATTCATCTGACACTTGCGTAAACTTATTAAACTGATCTTTCTCTCGAACAAAAGATTTGACCACGCGCACACCACGTAAATTTTCTTTTGCAATGGCATTGATACGCTCAAGTAAGGTCTGAAATTTTGCAAAGCGAGGTCCCATCATTCCCATCATAAGCCCCGTCATAGCAACAATCAGAACGACCATGAGTACCAGCACCCACCACAGAGAAGGTAAGGTGACAACTGCTAATATAAAGGAACCGATAAATAAAAGCGGTAGTCGAAAGAGGATTTGGAAGGTCATCATGACTACGTTTTGAATCTGGTTGATGTCATTGGTCATACGAACAACAAGATTCCCTGCGTTAAATTCCTCAATATTGGCGTATGAAAAAGTTTGAATCTTACGAAAGGCATCTTCCCGTAAGTCTGACGAGACTCCTTGAGCAATGTAGGCGGCTAACACAACATTGATGCCACCTGCAATCAAACCAATCAAGGCAACAAGGATTAACCAAAAACCAATATGATAAATAGCTGCATTATCACCTGTTAGCAGTGCCTCTAAAACTTTCTGCAAATAACGTGGTTGCAAGAGTGAACTCGTTACCATTAGACCTGTCATAATTAAGGAAGCCAGAGCCTGCCATTTATAGGCTTTTATTTTCTGAAACAGCATATTTCCCCCTTCTAAGATAGACAAAAGGGAACGACAACTCTGTCAGTCCCTTCTTATGCTTTCATGTTGATGCTATTCTAACAAAAAAGAATGCTATTGTCAAAGCACTCAACTCTTACAAGCTTGTGCAATGACGACATCAGCATTCTATTGAATCATCTAAAACATCTTCTAATTTAAGTAGAGAATTTTTATTGTTCTGAACTAGCTTGCTCTTCTAGTTTAGCTCGTCCAATTTCACGGTAGCTACGGTCGCCAACAATCTTGACTGAGAACTGACCATCCTGGTACTCAAGAATCGTCACACTTCCATTATCAAGGCCATGTGGATGCATTCCGTTGATTAAATAAACAATGGTTCCAATAGTCATTCCATGGCTGACTACGAGAGCATTTCCTCCCCCATTAGCTTCCATTTCCTTAGCAATGGCTTCAAAACCTTCCCAGATACGCCCACTTAGTTTTTCCCAGCCTTCAGCCCAGCCTGCTGTATCCACTTCTACCAGACCTTCAGCCAGCTCAGCATAGGACAAACGATGCACATGATCGACATTAAAGATACGCGGAATGATCCCCATAAAAAGGTCTCCATCATAAGCACCATCAAAACTACCAAAGCACCATTCACGGATTCGCTTATCCATACGATAAGGAATTTGCCCTGTTAAACCTAGTTCCTCAAGGATAATTCCCATAGTCTGAATGGTCCGTCCAGAGTCGCTTGAATAAGCACGCTCAAATCTTAAACCAGACTCACGCAAGCCAATCCCCAATTCATGAATGCCTCGTTCCCCTTCAGCTGTCAGTGGAGTATCACTCCAACCTTGAGCACGCCCAATCGTATTAAACATTGTTTTCCCATGACGCACTAGATACAATTTTACACTTGACATATTCTGTCCTCCATATGTATCTATTATAGCATGATTTCAGGTAAAAACCTCGTCCTAACCCACTGAGTCCAACATCACCACTTAAACTAGATTTTACAAATCTAATAATCTATGTCTTATCATTCTTAGAAGGAGCAACTTTAGATGTCTCGGTGTCCTCTTTTTTACCTGTTCTTCTTTTGACTTTTTTTCTGTTTTCTTCGTCTTATTGTCGGTCTTTTTCAAAGGTGGAAATTGAAATTCAAATTGATTTTT
>NZ_KV804991.1:0-18745 GCF_001811505.1 Streptococcus sp. HMSC034E03 | reverse complement strand
TTTTTCCAGTGTCAACAATCGTTGTAAAACCCTTTTGGTCATTACGATAAGTTGCCTTTCCTGCATTAAATGACTGCTGACCACTCTCAGAACTAGCTTTTTCATAGGTCCTCTTAGCCATTGCAAATGCAAGAAGTTTTTCTTTATTCAGTGCATAATCCTGATGATGAGCCACTTGTCGATTCAGATAAAACTGCAACAAGAGACTAAAAATTCCAGCAACAGTGATGGCGTAAAGGAGAACTCCAGCCCTAACTTTTTTCTTTTTCCACACGATAGATAAACTCCCTCTCTAGCCCCTTTTCAAACTGAAAATTAAAATGAACATTTTGCCCGTTTTGGTAAATATGAGCTGATTTCAGACCGTAAACCATCGGCTGGTAGCCACGTCCACTGGCATCTGTTTTTCGAAAATCATTTGACTTTGATTTTCCCATGGAAATGGGGTTCCCATCCTGTTTGAGGTAAAGTCTATCATTCTCTACTTTTTCAAATTGGGCTCGATTCAGCTCTGCTTCCAGCTGATCCACAAATAAGAGCCATTCTTTTTGCTCACTTTTCTGCTGGTAGCGAACTTCTGAAACCAAGAGTTGACTCATAGATTGAAAAAGAAGCAAACTCCCACTAATCACAATAAGAGCAACCAGGGATTCTAAAAGTGTAAAAGCTCTGACTCTACTTATCTTGAATCGCCAGTAATTTTTCAGTTCCATGATACACCTCCAAACCTCGCTCATTCGAGACAACACGAACTGTAAGCCCATTGACAGTCAACTGCTTTTGTCCAGTCTGCAAAGCCATACGAGCCACTCGCAAAACTTCTTCCTGTTCTAATAGTCTTGCTTCCTGTCGTCTACTTTCTTGAATCTGCCCCAGCAAGAGGGTTGCAATACTGGCAAAAACAGCTAGTGAAATCACTGCCTCCAGTAAAATAACCGCCTTAATTTTTTGCTTCTTGAATACGTTTAATCTTTCCATTTCCTAGATATAGTTGGTAGCGAACTACTTCTTTCCTTGTTTGAAATCTCACACTTGCAAGAGACGAATTTCCTCCAGCTTTGTCAAAGGAAATTGACTGATTGGACTGCAGTTGAATCCCTTTTGGAATGGCTAATTTCTGATAGCCATTACTAATACTCCTCTCTTCTAATATTAAATTCATCTTTTGTTGACTAGCCAGACTTCGTTTCTGGGTTTCTCGATAAAGTTCCTCAAACTCCATAAAGAAAATTTGTTCTTCCACAGTTGCAAAAGTGGATTGAACTGAACTTGACAAACCCAAAGCCAAAATGCTGACTATCCCTAAAACCAATAGACTTTCTAGCATGGTAAAAGCCCTAATCCGCAACTGTTTGACTTGTCTTTTGTTTATCATGATACTCTTTGTAAGCTTTTGCTTGCTCAGCAGTGATACGTCCATCTGCCTGTAATTTGCTTAGACTAGCATCTTCATTTTTATCCAGACTATACAGTTCTGCTTGACTTTCTACCACCTTGACGACAGCTGCTTTACCCTTGTCATTCACTGCATCCTTTTGCTTAGTAAGATTTGGCACAAACAGTAAGAGTAGAATACTAATGATGAGCAATACGACCAACATTTCTACAAGAGTGAAAGCTTTTGCCTTCGCTTCTTTTAATTTCATCAACATTTTTTTCATCTAAAAATTAACCTCCATATTTTGATACATGGGCAGCAACATAGCTGCATACAATAAAACGATTAGCAGGGCTACAAAAATAAAGACCAGTGGTTGAACAAGGTTCATGGTCCGATTGACTCGGGTAAAGAAGGATTCCCAGGTTTTTTCCGCATAGATTTCCAATTCGCTCCCCAGTTTGGATTTGACCTCTCCGTATTCAATGATTAAACCCAACTCTCTTCTAAAGAAAGGATAATGTTGCACAACTTTCGAAAATTCATGCCCATTTTGCAAGGCTTGATCTAAATCTTGTCCTATTTCCCTAAAAAGAGGATTTCCTTGCTCCTGCATCATCTGGAAAATCTGTGATAGCTCCAGACCTTGACCAATCATATTACCCCATTCTCGAGCATAATAGGCAGTTAGATAATACTGAATAAACACACCTAGAAAGGGGATTCTAGCTAGAAAAGAAAATACTTGTATCTTCCTAGATTTTCTGTAGAATATCAGTCCTGTTAAAGATACTAGACCTAGCAATAGAGTAATACCAAGAAAAATCTGTGGCAGGTTACTAATCACTAAGGTAGCTATGTTGCTACTATCCAGTTGAGGCAAGAGATAATTACGCAAACCCATCATAATGAGCAGTAAGAAAACTAACAAAATGACTGGATAGGTCGCAACTTCGATTAACTTCTTCTTGACCTTAGCTAGATTATCCAAATATTCTTCAATTTTCCCCAAACTCAAATGGAGATTTCCATGAACTTCAGCCAATGAAAGTTGCGTGACAATCGCACTCGAGAAACCTAAATGACCCATCATTCCCGAAAAAGACTTTCCCTGCGCAAGTCCTAGACGCATCTGCGATACATAGTCCTTTTCCAACAAGAGACTTCTATCTAGAAAGGAAATGATTTCTACCAGGTGAAAACCACTAGAAAATAAATTGTTAAAGAGAGTGATGATTTTCTTCTGCTTACTGGTAGCTAATTTTCTCCGTTTCAGCTTGAAGGGCAGTGATATGTCCTTCTTTAAGAAGCTGGTCAATTTGTCCATTCCACTTTTCTGCCTGGTGTTCTTGATAATTTCCATTTGCAACGTCAATGATTCCTCCTCCTCCGATTAGTCTCTGGTAACAAACACCTTGTAAAACAACTGCAAGTTCATCTTCACTGACACCAAGTTCTAAGAGGCGCTCATAAACCCCACGAACACTCTTGGCATGGATTGTCGAGAATACCGTGGCACCTGTCAGACTAGCTCGTACAACGGCACGGGCTGTTTCACTATCTCGAATTTCTCCAATGATTAAAAGATCTGGACGATGTCGTAGGGAAAGTTTTATCAAGTTTTCATAGCTCAGTCCGATAGCTTCATTGAGCTGTAATTGCAGCATCTCTTCCTGCTTAATTTCTACTGGATCTTCAATGGACATGACCTGCCGACCCTTAAACAATGACTTGGCTAATTCATGCATCAAAGTAGTTTTACCACTTCCTACAGGTCCTGCAAATAGATAAAGGCCGCGTTGCCTAAAGCCCTTTTCCAGTTCCTTAAGGTCTTGAAACCAGAAGCGCAACTCTTGTTCTTGATCATGCAAAAGCCGGATAACTAGACTCTCATGACCACGATAATCTCCTACCGTCGATAAACGTAGTGAAGAACGCTTACCATCATGCTGATAATCACAGGAACCAAGCTGACTACGGCGTTTTTCTCCAACGTTCATCCCCGCAATAAACTTAAAATGACTAATGACGGCCCCCAACTTTTCAAAGTCATAGGTGCTAATCAAATGTCTCTCATCTCCAACTCGCATATGTAGCTCGTAAATCTTTTCTTTAGGAATAAAATAGATGTCCTGGGCTCCCTGTTTTTTGGCCAGTGTAATCAATTCTTGTGCAAGTATTTGTACCATATCTTCCTCCTCATTCTTACTATTCGAAGAAAATATAAAAAAGAAGAAACAACTTCATTAAAAAATTGTTTCTTCTTTTTTTATGCGACAAGTACGGTGGATTTCTAAACCAGTCTGCTTTTCGTAACCAGGTCTAAATTTTTCATCAGGAATGACTTGACCATCTTCCAACAAAGCCAAGGAATGATATTGCTGAAGAAATTCATCGCATTCTTCACACCAGCGTTTATCTTCTGGATCCCAAAAAATAGTCATCAAGTCTCCCCTACTTTTGTAAAGAGGAATCTCCTTTTCTAACTCAAACCAACAAGACTTATAATATTTCAAGGCGTCATAATAGTTATCAAATTTTTTGCTCGCAATGACGTCGTCTTCCCAGCCTTCTATAAACCACCACGGTTCAAAATCTCCGTACATTTTTATAACTCGATACATAGATTAACTTCCTTTGTACCGTATATTATAGCGAAATTTTGAGAACAATGAAAGAATTTTGCTCATTTTCACGAATTATATAACATTTTCAAAAAATCCAGCTATTCTAAAACGAATAACTGGATTTAAAAACAAGATTAACCTTCTGAAATATCGTTTTCAATGATCACTTTAATTGCATGATGATCGGCGGCCTTACTAAATACTTCATAGGCCTTTTCTATTTCACTAAGTTTGAAATAATGAGTTACCAATTTTTCAGGTTCAATTTTATGACTTTCTAAGGCTTTCAAAAGCTGAGGAGTTGTATTGGTAGAAACCAACCCAGTAGTAACATTAATGTTACGAATCCAAAGAGTGTCCAAATCAAACTGAACTGGTTTACCATGCACACCACAGTTGGCTACTGTTCCACCTACACCGATAATCTTTTGACAGAGATCAAACGTTGCAGGAATTCCTACCGCCTCAATAGCGACATCTACACCTCGACCATCTGTCAAATCATAAATTTCTTGTATTGCTTTTTCAGGGTCTGAAGAATTAATCTTATGAGTAGCACCGAAAGAAACTGCAGTATCCAAACGGTTATCGTCTAGGTCCACCATAATCAATTTAGCTGGTGAATAGAATTGTGCCGTCAAAAGAGCTGCCAACCCAACTGGCCCTGAACCAACGATAGCTACACTACAGCCAGGCTCAACTTTCCCTTTTAAGACACCAATTTCATAGCCAGTTGGCAAGATATCAGATAACATAACTAAGGCTTCATCAGACAAGTCAGATGGAGTATGATAAAGAGTATTATCAGCATGAGGCACACGAAGATATTCTGCTTGCATACCGTCAATCAAATGTCCAAAAATCCATCCACCTTCGTCTTCACAGTGAGCATAGATTCCTTTTTTACAATAGTAACACTTGCCACATGCACAAACGCAAGAAATTAAAACCTTATCACCCTTTTTGAAGTTTGAAACTCCTGCTCCAACTTCCTCTACAATACCAATTCCTTCATGTCCTAAGATAGTTCCACTCTTACAAGCAGGAACATCGCCTTTAATAATATGAAGGTCTGTACCACAAATAGTAGTCTTAACGATACGCACAATAGCATCTGTTGGATTGCGAATAATCGGTTTGTCAACATCAACAAATGAAGCAAGTCCTGGTTTAACATAAGTATAGGCTTTCATAAAGCTTACCTCCGTTTTTTTATTTGTATTGTTTATATCATGATTGTAAGCCTTTTCAAACAGAAAATCAAGTAATATGTGAAAAAAATAACAAAATTATTAAAAAAGTAGAAACTAAAGTCGTTTCTACTTTTTAGATTATGCTTGATAACGTTTTTCACCATCAAGGTAAGTTGCTACCAATTCCAAATCCTTATCAAGAACGATAAAGTCAGCATCGTAGCCTTCACGGATTTGTCCACAGACGTCATCGATATGAACTGATTTAGCTGGATTCAGACTAGCCATCATGACTGCTTCATGAGAATTTGCAATTCCCCATTCAACTACATTTTTGAGACCATCTTTTAGTTTGAGAATGGAACCTGCCAAGTTACCTGTAGATTTAAGGCGAGCAGTCCCATTTGCAACTACAACTGGAAATTCACCTAACATATAATCGCCATCTTGCAAACCACCTGCTGTCATACAGTCGGTAATAAGAGCAATATTTTCAGTTCCTTTTTGTTTAAGAAGAATTTCGCAAGCCTTAGGATCCACGTGATGACCATCACAAATCAATTCTGCATAAGTGTGTGGTAACTCATACATAGCACCAACCATACCAAGTTCGCGGTGTGTTAAGCCACGCATTCCATTATAGGCATGAACCCAAACACTAGCCCCGGCATCAACAGCTTTTTTAGCTTCATCAAATGTAGCATTAGAGTGACCCAGAGCAACAGTTACACCTTCACCAGTAATAGTACGTACAAAGTCCTCAACCCCATCACGTTCAGGTGCAAGAGCAATTTTATTAAGAAGACCATTAGCAGCCTTCTGCCAAGCGCGGAACTCATCCATACGTGGATCTTTCATGTAAGCAGGGTTTTGAGCTCCTTTAAATTCCTCAGTAAAGTATGGCCCTTCAAAATAGATACCACGAATCTTAGCACCAGATGCTTCTTGATAGCGTGCACCAATGTTTTCAGTAACAGCCAGCAATTGTTCGTATGATGAAGTTAGTGTAGTTGGTAGGAAACTAGTAACACCTGTGCTAAGAAGACCTTCACTCATCGTATGAAGAGTTCCTTCAATATTATTATCCATGACATCCACACCACCAAAACCATGAATGTGGGTGTCAACGAGACCAGGTGCAATGCTGTAACCAGAGTAGTCTAAAATTTCTGCATCATCCGAAATCTCTTCAACATGCTTACCAAACTTGCCATCAATAAGTTCTAAATAACCTCCACGACGAATACCATGTGGATAGAAAAATTGATCAGCTTTAATATACTTAGGCATAATGATAACCCCCTTAAGAAATAATCTACTATTTATTATGTCAATTACATTATAAACCTTTCAAAACAATTTGTAAATGGTATAGACCTTTTTTAGTGAAATTTTAATAAATTATTCAACAAAAAAACAAGGTCCGAAAACCTTGTCTTTCATACTATACCGGCGGCCGGGGTCGAACCGGCACGTCCTTGCGGACACTGGATTTTGAGTCTAATATTATTAGTTTTAAATCTCAGAAATATTGATTTTATAAGCTTTTTTTCCATAATATTTTTTAAAACTTAGTATCACTTCCAAAGTTTAGATACTTTTTAGTAACTATAAAATGCTAGAAAGTATACTCCTTATTAAAAAGAGTTTTGGACTAGTTTTGTGCAATTTTATTACCCATATCCGTAATAAGAGAGGCTAAATTAATTGCCTTTAATGATTGTAGAAATTGGTTGTGAATATCATTAGACACATAACCAGCTAGCAAAATATGCTCAGCCATGTCATATTGCTTAATCAAGAGAATCTTATCATGTTTTTCATTAAATAAAATCGCACTAATTGCTGTATTAAAGACTGGAAAACGAAAACTCGCACATTGTGAACAATAAGGAATATCTCCCTCATCTTTTAAAAATTTTTTCTCCAAAGGATGCCCACATTCGGGACAACAAGTCATTGTTTTGTCAAATATAGAAACCTCTTTTTTAAAGTTCTTAAAAGTAATTTTACCAGTAAAATCGAGACCACGCAAGACATTGAAATAAATCAAGACTTTTTTTAAAATTTATCTTATGATATACTAAACTTATCAGCTATTGGTTCTGAAAAAGTGTCTGCCACAGTTTTACTACAAATTCTCATGACTTGTGCCAAGATTTATAAAAAACGGATAGCTATAATAGCTCTTAGAGCAAAAACATGACATATAGGAGGTTAAAGACATGTCATACTTTTATCTTTTTATCGCCATTGTAGGAGAGATATTGGGAACTAACCTTTTGAAATTATCAGACGGTTTTACAAAGCCTATTCCAACCGTTTCTGCCCTACTTAGCTATGGCGTTTGTTTCTATTTCCTCTCACTAGCAATGCAAAAAATTCCTTTAGGAATAGCTTATGCAACATGGTCAGCTGTCGGTTTAGTTTTGACAGCCTCTATCGCAGTAATGATTTTCAAAGAAACACTAAATGTTTATAGCATTATCGGTTTAATTTTGATTATCATTGGTGTTGTCATGGTTAACTTATTAGGAAATGCAGGACATTAATAAAACCGGCTCTATACTATTTGTAGTGGGTAAATCCCCTATGGATATTATGGAGCCTATTTTGTTGTAGAAAAAAAGTTCCATAAGAACTATAATGAAAAGCTAGAATTCTGTCAATATTTTGGACACATTTTGGGAGGGAATTTTGAAGACTAGCGTCCTCCTAATTTTCCCAATAAGTTTTAACTTCTTCAAAAATCTTATTCAAAAGTTCTGCATCTTTTTCTGACAACTGATTTTTTTCTATAACTCTATCTTTTAGTTCTGTTGCCTTTATTTTATTTCTTGCCACCGAAACTGCTATTGAATGTTTCAAAATATCAAACTCATCCTTTGAAAAGTTTGCAATATTGGTAAGATCTAATTGTTCTAGAGGTAAACTACTGATAATTGAATAAGGTTTTTGTCCCAGCAAATAATCTGTAGTAGTCCCAAAGATATTTGCTAATTTCACAACGAATTCTAATCCTGGTTCTAACGTTCCATTCTCCCACCGAGAATATGTCCCTTGTTGAACTCCAATTAATTCCGATATTTGTACTTGAGTTAACTTTTTTGATTTTCTGAGAGTTTTTAACCTCTCTGAAAATTTATAATCCTCTGTATACATAATTCTCCTATAGATATTCTTATTCGTATATTTTAGCTTGACAAAATATTCTAAACGGTATAAAATAGAATTATTCCATAAGGAATATTTATTTTGAGATTGAATATTCCATTGAGAATATTATAGCATAAAAGGAGGTAAAAGCGTATGTAACTAGTAGTCGATTTAAAAAATTTTAATAAAGGAGGTAGGATTCGACAAAATAAAAAATCTTGAAACAAATGTGCCGTTCGTTCCAAGATCAAAACATATTATGTAACAATTATACCACAGAAAACTCTTCAGTTGCACAAGAAAATTTCGGAGGTTTCACAAAAAGATGACCAATAAAGAGTTAGTCAATCAAATTTCTGGCCTAAACTCTACCTCTACTCTTAAAAATTGGATTCAACTGATTAAAGAGATAAGTGGCAAGGAATTTAAGAAAATTAAAGTTCCTATCAGTAGAAATCCCAGAACTCATCAATTAAGTTATACAGTTGCCTATGATTTTACAGACGAAGACCTTAGACAATTTCAAAAGTTAGCTAAACTAAAACTTGAAATAGGTCTAAAAGAGGCTATACAAGCCGTATTTGGGAGTCTAGCAGACAATGAACATGAATCCCTAAACCAAGTAATAGATGAGCTCTACGATGAACTGAGCGCCTTAAAACAGGAATTTAAGCGAGAAATGCGACTGATAAAAATTGAGAATTCCAACCTAAAAAAGAAAATCCAAGATATTGAAGAGTCGATGCAAACCGGCTTACTAGGGTTTGTTAACAAGAGGTCAAAAAATAGGTTCGGCTAATAGCGAGTTTTCGGCTGAGCCATGAGGCAGAAAGCCGAAAATGAGCGTAGATGCGGACGGACCATTTTTGACCGATAGGGTGTGTAGTAACACCACCCTCTGCAAGTTAGGTGTACCATCGAAAGAATTCAGTATTGCCAAGGGTTTCGCAGATTTTAAGGGTGGCAAAATTAGGCAAAAAGTTGAATCAAAATCTATGGCAAAAAATGAACATTTACGTTCTGTATTTGACTGGATTCAAATTCAGTTTGATAAGACTGAATTTTCGCCAAGAGAAATAATCGAAGACATTCTATTTCTTGACTATGACCTATTTATTGAGAATAAAGGGAGCCTTAAATACTATAACTATGATAGCCAGCTTCATTATGGGAATATCCGTATCTACTATGGAGCGAAAGAGTCGTCCTACATGCTTGTCATGTCAGGACAGGCACTCGAGTTCTATAGAGATATGGTATTAGATCCAAATAGTCTGTCCGAAAGACAGTTTTTGAACAACCTCTACTACAATTACAATCATTTTTCAGTAAGACGAATTGATATTGCAATAGATGATTTTAATGAAACACCCTATTTCACTCCTAATCAGCTTCTAAAGATTTGTCAGAAGAAACGCTTTATATATGGAAAAAGCACCTACTACAATACCTACGGAGATGAAACAATCGGCCAGACCTTATATTTGAGAAAACCCAATGATGACGAAAGACTTAGAATTTACGATAAACGCTTAGAACGAGCTGAGAAGCTCGGTATCAGCAAGCGGTATATAGAAAATTGGATAAGAACTGAGTTAGAACTTAGGAAAGAAAAAGCTCACTACTTCATTCAAGAATGGTTGCATTCAGAAATAGATCTTCTCAACTTTACCAAGGGATATCTCAAAGAAAAAGTGAGGTTCTATAGTGATAGCTATTTCTCAAAACCTTTGAGATCTTGGGAAAAGTTTTTAGGCCATTCAAAACCCGTCTCTATCATTATTTCAAAATCAAAAACAGAACTAGAACAAAAATTAGAATGGTTTACCTATAAAGGTTCAGGAGCTATTCTAAAAGCGTATAAATTTCTATACGACAATAACTTACTGCATGAGTATGAGAAAGCTAACTATCTCGCACTCAACAATATGGAATATCCACCAGATTTAGCAAGTGGATTAATAGAAAGAGCAATACTCTTTAAACGAGAGGATTTGATCCCTACAATCAAAGAAAATATTAAAAGGAGAAATTAACTATGGCAAAAATGCTTTCACAAAATGACTGGAATTTTAATAACATTGGAACAAAATTTGAATTGGATGAAGTCATTCCAAAATTTGAAACGGAAGTCCGAGCAGATGCAAACGGAGAAATTATCAAAAACCGAGATGGTAGCGAAAGACGTTTTAATACCGATAAAATCATTGGTTGGAAATACAATGTAACAATCAAGGATGGACAATTCAAAAAGAAATCAACCCAAGTCTCAGTAGACAATCCAGATGCCTTGGTTGATAATGACTATATCCAAGCAATGGATGAAGTACCAGTTACATTTGACAATTTACAAGCTACTATGATTAGCACGACAATGTATTACAAGGCTGATGCTATCCATTTAGTAGATGTAAAACAAAAATAAGTAAAATACAAGGGGAGTTAATCCTCCCCTTAGTTAATCTAATTAGAAAAGGAGATCACATGATTAAAACTGTAACAAAAGATGACCTTATCGAACTTGGATTTGCTCCAGGAACTGCAAGAAAGATTATCCATACCGGCAAATTACTATTAGTGAATCGTGGTTTTAACATCTACGATAACAAAAGGATTGGTACAATTCCAGCCAGTGTCGCAGAAGAACTATTAGGAATTGAACTCCAGAAAGAAGCGTAGCTTATGGCTTTACGTAAAAGTAGAGACGGAACTTGGATTGTTGATGTTTCCAATGGTATAAATCCAATATCTCTAAAACAACGTAGAATTGTAAGAAAAGGATTCAAAACTAAAAAAGAAGCATTGGAGGCCGAACAATACTTACGAAGTGTCGAACTTAAAGAAAAAAGTTTCAACTCAAAAATATCAATTGATATCCTTTATGATCTCTTAAAAGAAGAGGATAGAATAAACAACAGAAAACAAAGCTATATAGATACACAAGAAAACAACTATAACAGGCATATAAAAAACTATTTTGAAAAAGTTGATGATGTAGCTAAATTAACTTATGAAGATATCTATCAATTCAGAGAACATCTAAGAGATAAAAATACTCAAAACTCAGAAAAGAAGCTAAGTCCAAACACTATTAATAAAATTATAATTTTACTAAAGAAAATTCTGGATGTTGGATTAAGAAAAGGATTTTACAAGGAACATCCCGTAGGATTACTGAAAAAATTACCCATAGAAAAAGTAAAATTAAATTTCTGGACAGTAAAAGAATTTAAGCATTTCTTAACACTATTTAGCAACGATGAATACAATATAAAATTACTATTCACAGTTCTATTTTTTACTGGTCTAAGACTCGGAGAAGCTCTTGCTCTAACGTGGAAGGACATAGAGTTTTCTACAAATACAATCCATGTAAGTAAATCAATATACGTTAAAAAAGGTGAAGAACACATTAGTAGTACAAAGACAAAAGCTGGAACCCGAAGAATCATCATGAACACCAAACTAGTGGAGACACTAGAAGAATGGAGGCAAACACAGCATGAAAGATTAAAAGAATTTACAACCAACCTAGATGATCTACAGATATTTCAAAATAGCCCGATTACGATAACTAAGGATTCAATCGAAAAACAATATAAAAAAATATTACAAAGAGATAGTTCTTTAAAAAAAATAAGAATTCATGACTTCAGGCATTCACATGCTTCCCTACTAATAAACCAAGGAGAAGATTATCTTGTCGTAAAAGAAAGATTAGGACATGCTTCTATAACTACAACAATAGATACATACTCTCATTTGTATCCAAGCAAGCAACAAAAATTAGCGGATAAATTAGATGATTTGTTATAAAACTAGTAATTTTAAGTAACTCAGCGTTACAAATTCAACAAATAAAAGAAAAAGACAAGGTCCGAAAACCTTGTCTTTAATACTATACCGGCGGCCGGGGTCGAACCGGCACGTCCTTGCGGACACTGGATTTTGAGTTTAAAATAGAGAAGCTTAAATCTACACAATACCTATTAAATCAACATTTTAAAAGATTCATTCTGTTGTAAAGAAAATAAAATATTTAATTTTGGGAAATTTTTTGGTGTTTTTGCTTGTTATATTTTATCATTAGTGCTATAATGATACTATCAAGATGATATTTGGAGAAATAAATGACTGAATTAGAACTTTATAGAAGATTATCTAGAAACAATAATTTGAGTAAATCTGAAATGAATGTTGTTATTTACTGCTATAACACTGAGCATACCTCTAAAGAGATAGCTTCTTATCTAGATTGGCAATCTCCCAATGTAGCACGATTATTGATAGCAATGTTTAATAAAGGTATGCTTAATAGACGACAGCTAGAGGATAAAAAGACATACGTATACACTAGCAATATTGATAATCCTTTGCTTGGAATTGAATGATAGGGGAAAAACCTATCATTCAATTTTCAAAAAATGACTATCAACTATACAGTATTTAGTAGATATCTAGGAGAGAATCATGATTAGAGCTTCACCGAAATCTTTTATGATAAATAAAATAAAATATTAAATAAAAAGGAGAAACAATAATGATAAAATATCCAAGCCAAGTTCAACTTGCTGTTGAAGACATGAGTAGAGTTTACAACACACCTGAGAAACGCAAGTACGCAGCCAATCAAGCTAGACTTCATTTGTCAAATAATACAAAATCTGACCTATATAGTCAAGCTTTAGCTGAACTTTTCAATTCGTTAAATATAAATTCCCGTATACAAGAAGAGTACGCACAAAAATTAGTTGCTTTTTATTTTCATAGTAAGGCAAATTATTATGGTAAAGTAAGCATGTTTGATGATTTTAATAATTGCAATGGTAAATTGCCTCATCGTTTTACTACTTACAGTTAATGGACTGGGGAGTATTCCTCCCCTTTTATATCTTAAAAAGAAAGGAATTGCATCATGAAGAATCTCTATAAATATCTTTTTTATTTGTTCTTTATTGGATTTGCTTGCACATTATATTATGTGTTGTTTTTAACAAATGCCTATTCTCCTATCTTTGCAGCTATTGCAATATTGATGGGTATTACGATTATTATCTTTTTGATTATTTGTATAGATATGATAGCTTCCCCTGCTGGAGAGGAGGATGCAAAAAATGAGAATGTTAAATCAAACAATTCGTGTGAAGAGTAAATACCCTTACTTGATTCGTCCACGAAATATTACAGTTGTTAGACTATCTATTCAAATTGTTTCCTTTTTACTTTTAATGTGTTCATGGATTGCTACAATCCCATTTATTGCACGTCTAGTATTTTCCATGTTTTTTATAAGCTTTCTTTTTTTAGTAGAGAAGTTCTTTCGTTCTAATTTTATAGCAAATTTAAGAAACAAACTCTATATCAGAGAAGCATTGTTTTATATGTTAATCAGTTTGGATTTATATGATGAGAGTGAGAATGAAGTCGTAGATTCAGCAATTTTATATTTTGACGTTTCTAAGGATAACAAAGTTATTGTCTCTGTCCCATTATTTGGAAACCGTTATCTGAAAACTTTGAAGAATTTAGAGGAATATCTATGCCCCACCTTGGGCTTGTCTTTGATTTCTAAAAAAGAAGAGATTGATAAAATAGTATATGTGTTAGGGCAGATAGAAGAAATTGAACAATACGTTTTTAATAGTAATACATTGACAAGAGGATTTTTTGACGGTATTCCTAGTCCAATTATCAAGTTATCAACTACTCAGCAATTTAGCTTGAAATCCAATACCAATATTGGTGTTTATGGGAGAACAGGGACAGGTAAAACGATAGCTTTGGAATGGCTTCTGTTCAATGCACTTTCTAAAGGATGCGGTATTGATGATACTTATTTAGGTATCGTAGACGGAAAAGGAGCTGATTTATACGCTCTAGGTAATATGTTAAAAAATGAAGTAGGCGAGAAAGTTTCTGTAGGTTCTTCTCCAACTTCTCTTGCAAAGCTATCAAGACAGTTTGTAGAAATTATGAATGCACGTTTTGAGATTATTAAGCAAAATAGCTCACTAAATGCGGATGCTTATGATTTAGGAATGACACCTAATTTTCTATTTATTGACGAACTTGCTTCTATTCGCGATAGTTGTGGAGCAAGTAAGCAAGGTAAAGAGTTATGGAATGAAATTTTACAAAATTTGGGATTAATTGCTAGAAAAGGAAGACAGGCTGGTTGTCACTTACTATTATCTACGCAAGACCCTAATGCTGAGAATATTCCAGTAGAATTGAGAAATCAAATATCTGCGGTATTATACCTTGGAAATCCAGGTGCTGACCGATTGAAAATGGCTTTTAGCATGTGCGAATTAGAAAACGTTCCTACAGTTTCAGATAGAAAAGGAGAGGCTCTCTTTTATGCTGATGGACTTAATACAGTAGAACCAGTGCTAACAATTGTGCCATTTGTTGATTTAAAAACTAAACAAGAATTTTTACAGGTAGTTAGAAATATACTGCCAAACTACTAATGACGGTATTTTTCTCTGTTGGAATAGGAATTCTTTTCAATAGAGAAAAATAGCCAACCCGACTGCATCGCAGGAGGATAGAAAGAAAGGAATTTATCATGAAATTAAATGATTTTTTGAAACCAGAATTACTAGGGAATCGCTTCTTTGCTGTGAAAGGATATACAGAAGTATTAGATAGAGAGACCAATAAGCCTACTGCCTTACGCCTAAATGTATCAATTCAAGATGAAACTAGTGATTTTTTTATGGAGATGATTCAGGTAAAGGTAAATACTTTAACGCCTACTACCTCCGTTCAAGAAATGGCAAATAACAAAACTTGCCCCGTTAAATTAAAAGACTTGAATGTTGGCCAGTATAATGGTAACCTTTGGTTCTCATGCTCTGATGTACTTCCTTTATCAAAATAAGATGCTATGGTTAAAATTTACGCGATATCTGACATACATGGCTATTTAGATGAGTTCATTGACGCTCTCAATAAAATAGACTTATCTGATAAACAAAGTCGACTTATCTTACTTGGAGACTATATTGATAACGGTTCTCAATCTTTTCAAGTCATTTCTAAAATAATTGAACTTGAAAAAATTTATCCAAAACAAATTATTACGCTTTTTGGAAATCATGAAGAATGGTTTTATGATTGGTTGATTTTAGATAAGCCTACTGCTTCTGCATTTCCAGAAACAATAAATAGTTTCTTCTCTACAGACGAATTGAACTATATTTTAAAATCTAATCCTAACAACTTTGAGTCAGGTGTTAGAAACGAAATTAGAACTAATGCTAAGTTTATTCCATTCATAAACTGGTTTCAAAAAAGATATGAAGATAGTCGTTATTTTGAAACAGAAAATCAAATTTTTGTCCATGCTGGAATTGATGAAGCTAATAAACTCTGGAAAGACCTAACGAGTTCAGAGATGTTTACAAACAAATTCCCTATTACCACTGGTAGATTTTATAAAGATATTATCTCTGGGCATATTGCTTCTTGGGAAGTAGCTAATAATAAAAGTTACCTGGGTAAGATTTACCATGATAGTAAAAGCCATTATTTTATTGATGGAGATGTAAAGAATAGCAAAACAATACCTGTTATCTGCTATGATACAATTACTAAGAAATATTACTTTCTGTAACTTTTAATCATGTGTTCCTAGGCAAAACTGCCGACTGGAGGTCGGCAAGCTGGAAGCGTGTTTAGCAGAGCAGTGCTTAGGTCACATGATAAAAGTTAGGAGGAGCTTTGCTCCTCCTAATAGTTTATTTATTATATAGACAATCTTTTGGCGAAAGCCAACCTAAAAGGAACTATTTTTTATGACCTCATATAATAAAAAAATAGTCCGCACTTCTTCCTATATTGAAATTTGGGAATATGAAAAGCCAATATTTTCAAAAGTAAAATCCATTTTAGATACTAATACTGAAAACAAAGAAAAATCAAAACGAAGAACATTTGATGAACTAACACCAGAAGAACAAGAACAACGTCTTGAACGTATGAAGAAGACTCGCTTAGAAGCTAAGTGGAACTTACTCCGTCTAGTTGATTGTAATTTTGATGATACAACTTCTTTTCTTACATTGACCACTAAAGAAAATATCAGCGATAGAAACCACTTCAAAGACTTACTCAAAACTTTTATTAAACGTTTTAACTATCACATATTTCAAACTAAAAAAAGTAAATTAAAATATATAGCAGTATTAGAAAAGCAAAAACGTGGAGCATGGCATGCCCATATTCTGCTTTTCAGTGTTCCTTATGTACCACACCGTCAACTCTTGGAACTTTGGGGACATGGAGCAGTACGGATAAATAAAGTTGACGTCGATAGTAAAGAAAATCGTGGTCGATATGTCACAAAGTATTTTGAAAAAGGGATTGGACAAGAATTGTTGGAGAACTTCGGAAAGCAAGCCTATTTTTCATCACGCAACTTGAAAAAGCCTGATGAAGATAAATTTTACACTTATGAAGATTTTAACTATGAAAGTTCAGTCGTGCTATATGAAACGGAATACACTAGTAAGGTCTATAAAGACGGCCAGTATTCCGATAATCATGTAAAGTATAAGAAAATCAAACTAGATGAATAAAGGAGTAAGTCACATGATAGCAACCATAAATAAGAATGATTTAGTTGCTCTTGGGTTCTCTGAAGGAACTTCTAAACGCATTATCAGGCAAGGGAAAGAACTGCTAATTGCAAGAGGATTTGGTGTTTATCAAAATAAAAGAATTGGTACTATACCTGCTACTATTGCAACCGAATTACTCGGTTTTGATGTTTCTTTAGGTGCACATTATGACAGTTAAAAAAGCCAAAAACGGAACATGGACTATTGATATTTCTGACGGTTTTCACCCAGTTACAAAAAAGCGGATACGAATAATTCGCAAAGGTTTCAAAACCAAGAAAGAGGCTTTAGATATAGAACAATATATCCGAGTTGTTGAGCTAAGAGAAAAACGATTTGATTTTTTGGTAACAACCGATATGCTCTTCAATATACTTGAAGAGGAAGACATACAAAATAACAGAAAAATCAGCTATATTAGTACACAGAGAAATAACTATGAACGTCATATAAAGCCTTACTTTAAAGATACAAACTTAAATAAATTGTCTTATGAACACATTTTTGAGTTTCGAGAACATCTCAAAACAAAGTCTAAAAAACAAAATAGTAATTCTACATTAAGTCCCAATACAGTCAATAAAATAATGATACTTCTCAAAAAAATTTTTGATACTGGGGTAAGAAAATCTTTGATAGATAAAAATCCTGTTGATAATCTAAGAAAATTGCCAATTAGTAAGCCAACTATAAATTTCTGGAGTGTAGAAGAATTTAATGAGTTTAGAAAACTCATTACAAAAGATGAAATAAGTTATGACTTATTCTTTACTATAGCGTTTTTTACAGGTATGAGAATGGGAGAGATACTAGCATTAAACTGGTATGATATAAACCTAATAACAAGCACGATACACGTCACAAAAACTGCTTACTTTGTCAATAATGAAAATCACATCAATAGTACAAAAACAAGAGCTGGAACTAGGTTTATTACAATCAATAATAAACTAACAGTAATGCTAACAGATTGGAAAAAGAAACAAGTAAATTTGCTTAAAGAATTTACATCAGATACTGATAGTCTTCAAATTATTCAAAGTACGCCCATAGCAATAACTAAAAATATGGTTGATAAAAAATTTAAGCAAGTTTTGTCTAGGAATAAGAATCTTAAAAAAATTCGTATACACGATTTAAGGCATTCACATGCTTCCTTATTAATCAATCAAGGGGAAGATTACCTGGTAGTAAAAGAACGTCTAGGACATGCCTCAATAACAACTACAATAGATACATATTCTCATTTATATCCTAGCAAACAGAAAAATTTAGCAGATAAATTAGACGATATTTTTTAAAATGGAAATATTTGGTAACTTTGAGATGTTAGTAGATAAAAACAGAAAAAAGACAAGGCTTATAAACCTTGTCTTTATTACTATACCGGCGGCCGGGGTCGAACCGGCACGTCCTTGCGGACACTGGATTTTGAGTCCAGCGCGTCTGCCAATTCCGCCACGCCGGCAAAGTATAACTGGGGTAGCTGGATTCGAACCAACGCATGAGGGAGTCAAAGTCCCTTGCCTTACCGCTTGGCTATACCCCAATAATATAAATAGGCGAGTGAGGGGAATCGAACCCCCGAATGTCAGAGCCACAATCTGATGTGTTAACCACTTCACCACACCCGCCATAATTTAACTAACACGGGCAGTAGGAATTGAACCCACACTGAAGGTTTTGGAGACCTTAGTTCTACCTTTAAACTATGCCCGTAACTATGGAAGGGGAGGGATTCGAACCCCCGAACCCGAAGGAGCG
>NZ_KV804990.1:58338-66823 GCF_001811505.1 Streptococcus sp. HMSC034E03 | reverse complement strand
GTGCCAATTGCTCCTGTGTATTCTGGAACTTCATGGATAGCCGCTTCGATACCATTTACGCCACCTGTGAATTCTGGGACTTCTACTACTGGAGCTGCTTCGTCACCTGCTGTGCCAATAGCTTCAGTGTACTCTGGAACTTCATGAACAGCTGCTTCGACACCATTTACGCCACCTGTAAATTCCGGGACTTCTACTACTGGTGCTGGTTCATCACCCTTACTTGTAGTTGGAGATGGTTTCTCTGGTTCTTCTGGAAGCTCTTGGTGGAAGGTCGTCATTTCGTAAAACTCAGGTTTGCCACCTTCCCAAACGAGTTTGACATCCAACAATGGCGCTTTTTCTCTCACTGCAAATGTTTGGAAGCTTGAGGTAATTGCTCCTAGATCTGTCCAAGCTCCGTCTCTATCTGCTTTCAAAGTGCGAGCAAGCACACGTGCAGTAACTCCTTGAGGAATACTTGAAACAAGGCGAATATGGTTAGCGTCTGTTGGTTCTGACAAGTGGTAAACAAGCTCACCTTGTTCTTTCTCAGCCTTGTAGCTTGTTAAGACTTTACCATCTACGAGGTTCGTGTAAAGGTTGCCTTGGCTTTCACCGCTGTTTCCTTGAACAGTAGGGTCATTGATTGGTTTTACGAATTCGCCATCATTGATCACCAACTCAGTGAAGCCTACAAAACGAGCATCATAGTCTGCTGTAAATAGAACACGGAGATAGTTGGCTTTAACTGGGCTTGAAAGTTCACCCTCGATATAGCGGTTTCCTGGCATCTTAGAATCATGTGTCCACCCATCTGTCAAGGAATCATCACGTGTTTCATTAGCAAGGCCGTCACCAACTGTCACAACATCGGTCCAAGTCTTGCCATCTTGACTGACTTGAATCTTACCATCACGAAGATAGTTTTGAGTGCCGTCTTGGATATAAGCTCTAATCTTCTTGATGTCACGTTCGCTACCAAGTTTCAAGGTGATATGACCGTCTTTACGAGCATAGTCTGAAAACTCTACAAAGTTATTGTAAACACCATCGAATAATTGATCCAAGTTCTTGATCTTACGAACGTCATTTCGACCGTATGTTGGGTGGATTCCCATTGATGTAGAATCAAGTGTTGTTGGTTGAACTTCTTTTGTCTGAACGAGTAGTGATGTCGCTGCCACTGCTTGTTCTTGGTCAGTCTTATTAATCAAACGAACATAACGTACCAAGGACTTATCTGTCACTTGATCAGCTGGATACCATTCTTGGGCATTTGGAGAGTATTCCAAGTTGAGGGATGGATTTTCTGTACCAAGTGCTTGAATGCTTTCAGCTTGGTGCAGACGATCAAGTTTCATACCCAAGTAGCTATTAGCTGGAAGCTTAGTTCCGCTTGGAATTTGAAGGTCATAACGGCCTAGGCTGTCATAAACTGGAGTTGACTTCAAGCTTTCAACGTTTGTATCCGTCAATTCGCTATTGCCTGCACGTGTTTCAACTGAGAAGTCAGCGATACGCCACCATAAGTTGATGTTCTTAGTATTGCGAACACGAACGTAGCGAGCTGAAATTGGAGTTTCGATTTCTTTTGTTTGTTCACCAGTCAAGCGATCCAATTCTTGCCATGAGCTACCATCTGCAGAATATTCAAGAACACCTTCTGCCAATTTATCTCCTGATCCTTGAACCAGACGAACCTTGGTCACAGGTTTGACTTCACCCAGGTCAAGTTGTACCCAACCATTGACTGGAGTTGTGTCTGTTCTATCAGCATTTGCAAGCATGGCTTCAGTATTATCACGTCCATCTGTAATCTGTCCAACTGTTGTGTTGTACTTGTACATAAGATTTGGACTGATAGTCACAGTAGCTGACTGTTTAGCACGAGTAACTTCTACAGGGCGGTTAACAGCAATTTCTCTTACCGCAAACCAAGTGTTTCCACGATCTGAAGTCGCAATCATGCGAACAGCTTTAGCGTTGATGTTGAGGTTTTCAAATTTAAGCAGAGGCTCATTACCAGTGTAGCTTGGTTCTGAAAGGGTTACCCACTCATCATTTTCATTGAGATACTCAACCTTAGCGTTGTTGAAGGTATCACGAGGATTTGCTTGAGTTCCCATTGCAAAGGTCAAGTTTTGAACTGAAACAGCCTTATTAAATTTCAAGCCAATGTAGTCACCAGTTTGAATGCTATTTGGTGACTTGATAAGGGCATGTGTTCCTAAATCTCCGTCCGTTACTTCAGCTAATCCACCTTCTACACCTGTACGATTTGTGATAAAGGTACTAATAACTTGGTCAGGATGCAAGGCTTTTTGAACTTCTGTTGCGAGGATTTCACGCAGTCCAAGCAAGAATGGACGGATATGTTGAACACCCAACTCAGCTCTCTCATCATGGTCTACATAATGGAAGGTATAAGTTTGAGACTGTTCATAAAGTTTCAAGCCCTTGTAGTAGCTATCCCAAAGTTTTGCAGAATCGTTCTTTTCAATAGCTTCTGTACCATCAAGAAGAGCACTCAAGGCGTCCATTTGGTCAATAGTATTATCCAACCAGTAGTGGATTTGAGCACGCATCTTTTCATCACCAGATGCTTTATAAAGTTGAGCTGCTGCTTTTAGTTTAGCAAATTCTGCACGCAATTCTTGACGCTCTGCACTGACATCTTGACCAGCTTTCAACTTAGACATGAAGGTCGCCAATTTCGGTGCAAGTTCAACAGACTCTTCCAATTTCACAACACGACCATCCATGTTTTGGTTGATCATGTGTTTACCAAGCTCACGGAAGGCAACTGATGCTTCGCTATCTGTAAACTTACCGTTTTCAACAAAGTTGAAGGCGATATCATTCACTCTCTTAGCTTCTTCTTCTGACTTCCATTGTTTCCATGCATATTGGGCTGCAGAGAAGAGGGCAATCTTAGAAGGTTCAGATTGTTGCATTGGGTTCAACATGATACCTGATAGGAGACTAGGATCTACATTCGGATGAAGGAATTTCTCACCACCACCTAAGATCAAGTGTTGTTTAGAGTTATCTGTAACAGGCCAGTTTACCCATAGAGAAACTGGTCGGTAGGTCTTACCTCCTGCAGTCAGGTTATTCTTAAGGTTAGAGAGGAAGCTTTCAGACACTTCACCCCAAATCTTACCACCAGTAAGGGTCATTGATGCTGAACTTGGAAGATTTTCGTTGAGTGATTTCAACTCATCTTCACGTCCATTACCCCAATATTGACCTGGAACGAAAATCATTTCCTTACGAAGGCCAACATAAGTTGCTTGTTTTTCAGTCAACCAATCTGTCATGTCCTTCATCAAGCGGTTATAGCTATTGTAGCCACCAACTGGACTTGGAGCATCATCGGCTAGAATACCGAACTCACGGACACCGACATCCATCAATTGAGTGAATTTAGCCTTAATGGTTTCCAAATCTTGTTGGTAATCAGCATCGTTGCCAAAACGGATACGGTTGTTCATGAATGGGTGGATGGTCCACACATAACGAGTCTTGTTTTGGTTTCCGACACGTGCCAATTCACGGATTTCAGCTAATTTTTCTTCTGGATAAAGTTCACGCCATTTCTTGTTATGGTATGGATCGTCTTTTGGTGCAAAGAAGTATTGAGTCAACTTCAAGTCACCACCATAGCGCATCAACTCAGCACGATCAGCATTGCTCCATGGATTTCCATAGTAACCTTCGATAAAGCCACGATTCTTAATTTCAGCGAAGTCTTCAACTGTTACATTACGCAAGACTGGAGCTTTGCTTTCATTAAGCATGTGTTTGAGAGTCGTCAAACCATAGAAGACAGCATCTGTATCCTTACCGACGATAGAGATTGTATTGTTCTTGATTGACAAGGCATAGGCATCAATCTTATCAAAGAGTCCTTGAGATAGACTTGGCATTTCTTTTTCAGCTTGTGAATTTTGTCCATGAACGCCAAGATAGATATTTGTTGCACCTGCTACAGGTGTTTGACTGCTTGTGTATGAAATTTGATGATCTTGTAGAACACTCTTCAAGCGGTTACGAGTATAGATATCCAACTGATTGCCCATTACAATATTTACTTGTTTATGGAGTTTCGTAACACCTTCACCATAAGTTACTTTTTGTGGTGTTGGGAATACCTTGTATTCTTTCTTGAGATAGTCTTGGCTTTGTGCTGCTGCAGCAACTACGTCGTCACTAGCAGGTTTGCTAGCTACAAAGCTATCAGCAAGTTCAGTTGTACCATCACTTACTTCTTCAACTTTAGGTTGCTCTGGAGTGACTGGTTTTTCAGGAGTAACTGGCTCTTCTGGTTTGCTATCAGAAAGTGGCTTAAGAAGTTGAATCTCTGCTGCACTACCAAATCCACCGACACCTGCTAGAACTTTAAACTCTATCTTATCTGTTTCAATGGCATCAAAGTTAACTGTTTTCTCTTTGGCATTGTTTTCCCAAGTTCCTGAAGCAACTTTAACCATTTGACCATCTTTTTGAGCATAGATTTCGTAAGATGTCACGACACCATTGCCACCACCTGGACGTGGAAGATAAGTCAAGCCATTTACTTTTTCTGCTGCTTTCAAGTTCATTGCCACTGTGAATGGAGCTTGTTGTCCAAACCATTTTGAATGCCAGAAGGTATTTGGATCATTGTCGAAGGCTTTTTCTACTGGACCTTCTGCATTGGTTCCTGGTAATTCCTGACTTGTTGCAGAAACTGTAAATTTATCATTTGGAATCAAACGTGGATTTACGAATGGTTCATTTGACAACTCAGCACTATGCAAGATTCCTTTGAAGCCACCGATTGTTTCAAGAGGTAGAACTAAACTATTATGCGCAAAGCGAGGGTAAGCTGGATTTGCAATACGTTCAACTTTTTCGCCATCTACATAAACTTCTGTTACTTGAGGTTTGGTTACAACAGAAATTTGATAACGTTTGTTCTTTTCAAGTTTCTTATTAAATTGGATATGGAATTGTTCAAATTTATAAGCGAGGTAGCCATCCTTATCCGCAAGATAAAGTTGGTTGTCTCCGCTAGTTGAGAAGGTTTGTTGACCATCACCAGTTACAGTAACATCCAATTTCAAGACATGACTAGGACCAACATCACCAACAAGACCTTCGATAGTGCTATCTTTTTCGAAATTCAAACCTGCTTCAGTCTTCTGTACTTTCTTAGCAAGATAATCTTTGACAGTCTCAGGATTGATCTTGAACAAGTCTTCTTCAGCTACGGTCTTATCAGGATTCGATTGTGGTGCATAAACACTTGTTGGCAAGGTGCGCTCTGCAAAAGTCTTACCCGCACGATCAGATCCCCAAGTACGTTCTGCAGTAGTCTGCATACTCTTGAAGAAACGTTTAAAGATATCGTAAGAAGTAAGTCCAGTTTCGTGAAGGTCAATATTGTCATTCCATACAGCGTGACCACCACCGATAATGTTTGGATTAGATGCTTCTAATCGAGGTCCTCCACCTGTTGTAAAGTCATTTGGAGTCCAACTATTGTATTGGCGTTCATAACTTGCATAGTCTCCGTAACCACCTTGACTATTGCTTCCACTAGGAACACTATAGGTTGGAATATCTGTGATATTGATAATCTTAGCACCTTGAGCAATAGCATCAGCTGGACGTTGCCATCCGATACTCCAGATATCAACTTCTACATCTTTCCAATCAACTGGCGTTGAACCTGGTTTAGCACTAAGTGAACCCCAAATACGTGGTGTATAGCCTTTTCCTTTGATGTACTGGATCATATCGTTTACAAAGCGACGATAACTTTCCGGATTTCCGTAGTACTCATCTGTACCGATATGAACTGTTGAAACGCCATGAAGTGGTGCATCTTCACCATCAAGCAATTTATCATAGACTGATTTGACAAAAGCAAGAGTTTCATCGTACTTATTATCCAAATCCAACATAGCCACACGTTCTACATTGTGTTTTCTCTCACTAAGTCGACCCTTATACATCAAGTCTGGACGAACTTTAACGAATGATAGAGCGTGACCTGGAGTGTCAATTTCAGGAACAAGGTTGATATGCAAAGCTTTTGCTAACTTAATGATTTCTTGCATCTCTTCCTTGGTGTAGTGCTCTTTTGATGTTAATTTTTCACCATTGTCACCAACAACATCTGTTTCTACACGGAAGCCAGTCTTAGCATTTTTTAGGACATAATCCAGTTCCTCTTGAGGAGTAAGATTTTTCCCTGCTAAATGGTCTTTTAAGAAGATATAGTTGTCATTCAAGTGCAACTGCAAGTCGTTCATCTTGTAGTAGGCCATGTTGAGCATGATATCCACGAGAGTATCATAAGGAATAAACTTACGACCTGTATCTAGCATAAAGCCACGGTGACTAAAGCTTGGGAAATCACGAATTTCACCGTTCTGTAGGTCTGTTTCTCCCATTTGAAGGAGAGTACGGGTTGCATAAAAGGCACCTGCATTTGTTGCAGCTTCTACTGTGATAACTCCATCTTTAATGGTGATACCATAGCCTTCTTTGCCATAACCCTTGTCTTCAACCTTCTTAAATTCAATTCGTTTTTGAGCTGTTTGATCACCTGTAGCGATTTCTAGCCCACGACTTTCAAGGTCAGTCTGATAGAATTTCGCTTCTTGACCAAATCCAGAATCTCCGACTGAAATAACAGTATCAGCTGTAATAGAAGTTTTGCCTTCAGTTCCATACCATTGTTGAACTGCTGGAGCAACTGCTGGTTTAGTTCCAACACCTTCGTCTGCATGTAACCCTTTAATAAGGACTTCAAATTCTTTTGTGAAGGTATGAGTATCCTTGATTTGTTGGACCATTACCTTAACAGTTTGGTCTGTTAAGGGTTTGTAGATTTTGTTATTAAGATCAATAACTCCCTGTTTGTTGCTACCAATCAAGCTAACTTTTCCTGGCAAGCTCGGTAAAACAAGTGACTTACCGTCTTCAGCAACTGTTAGTTCTGTAACTTGGCGAATGTCTGTCGGTTTGCTGGCATCAGGGATATTTGAATAAGCGCGAATCTCTTGGATACCAACATTTTTCCAGTTCATAGTACCAGCTTGATAGTCTGTGATTTCAAGTTTAAGGTATTTAGCTTGGATAGCTTCTTTTAAGTCAACCTTTTCATCAAGAACAGGTGTTCCTGTTCTTTGATGAGCCAACTTCCATTCTTTGTTACCTGAACCATTTACATCATCTTGCCCAGCGTAGTAGAGATTCCAAGATTTGATATTTGGATCGTTTTGTTGACCACGAAGACGGCGATCCCAATCAATTTCCACATGCTTAATTACGGTTGTCTTTTCAAGTGTAAATTCGATTGTTGGTTTCTCAACGTTTTGGTCAGTAGCCCAACGAGTATCAGGTTTGCCATCAATTGCCTTTTCTGCTGTAAATGGTGTGTTGGCTTCATGGTTTGAAGCTGTTGCAGTCGCCTTTTCTAGATGATTGACATCTGCTGTTTCAACTAAATCCTTAGCAACTGGTTTTGTTTCAGCTTGAGGAGCAACTGTCGGAGTTTCTACTTCTTTCTTCGGAGTTTCTTCTACATTTGGCTGAGTTGCCACCTCAGTGGCTTTATTTTCGACGGCACCAGCATTTGCTTCAGCTTTATCAATAGCTGATGCTAAATCTGCAGGTAACTTTTCCAGTGGTTGGACCTGTGTTACTGCTCCCTCAGTTTCTACAGGAACTTCTTTTTCTGCCGCTTGAACCATTCCGGCACCAAAGATACTGGCACCAATCATGACAGAAGCTGCACCAATCGTAAATTTGCGAATACTGTAATGACACCGTTTCTCAAATAAGTGTTTTCCCATTTTTCTCCTGTTTCCTTTCATACGCTTCAAGAGTAAGCGTTCTCATTCCCCTTTAGAAAAAGAGAGGACCTAGAGGTCCTCTCCGGGTTTTGTTTTTCTCCACTACAATAAGTAAGGAGTTCGAGCCATCGTTAGACGAAAACTCTCTTATATTTTAATCTTCTTTTCTTTTGACAGCTAAGAGTGCTGCTGAAACTGCCATGCTAACACTTGCAATGAAGAGAGCTGTTTCAGAGTTATGTTCACCCGTATTTGGAAGAGCATTTGAATTTACCTCTTTAGATGTATCTTTATTCTCTACTGAAAGTTTTGAATCTTCTCGATACTCTGGTTTTTCCACTACAGGGGCAGGTTGGTTACCTACTGTACCAATTTGGCCTTTGTATTCTGAAACTTCATGGATTACGCCATCACTTCCATTCACACCGCCGGTAAACTCTGGTACTTCATGAACCGCTGCTTCAGAACCATTTACACCACCTGTAAATTCTGGTGCTTGGCTCACAGCTGCTTCTGCTGCGTTAACTCCACCCTTGAATTCTGGAACTTCGTTTACAGCTACTTCTTTTCCTGCCGTTCCAACTACTCCTGTATACTCTGGAAGTTCTACAACTGGCGCTAGTTCATCGCCTGCTGTGCCAAGAACTCCAGTG
>NZ_KV804990.1:26210-58238 GCF_001811505.1 Streptococcus sp. HMSC034E03 | reverse complement strand
TGCTGTGCCAAGAACTCCAGTGTATTCTGGAAACTCTACAACTGGCGCTGGTTCATCGCTTGCTGTGCCAAAAACTTCAGTGTATTCTGGAACCTCTACAACTGGTGCTGGCTCATCACTTGCTGTACCTAGAACCCCTGTGTATTCTGGAACCTCTACAACCGGTGCTGCTTCATCACCTGCTGTACCTAGAACCCCTGTATATTCTGGAAGCTCTACAACCGGTGCTGCTTCATCGCCTGTTGTGCCAACTACTCCTGTATACTCTGGAAGCTCTACAACCGGTGCTGCTTCATCACCTGCTGTACCTAGAACTCCAGTGTATTCTGGAACCTCTACGACCGGTGCTGCTTCCGCACCTGCTGTACCTAGAACCCCTGTGTATTCTGGAAACTCTACAACCGGTGCTGCTTCAGCACCTGCTGTACCTAGAACCCCTGTGTATTCTGGAAGCTCTACAACTGGTGCTGGTTCATCGCCTGCTGTACCTAGAACCCCTGTGTACTCTGGAACTTCATGGATTGCGGCTTCAACACCATTTACACCACCTGTGAATTCTGGAAGGTCAACAACTGGCGCAGCTTCGTCACCCTTGCTTGATGTTGGAGTTTCTGGATCTGGTGTTGGTTCTGGATCTGGAGTTGGCTCTGGATCTGGAGTTGGAGTAGGTGTTTCATCTTTTAATTGATCGAGATAATCTGCAAAGTATTCAAGCATTCTATTAGTCAATAGGTGATTATCAGTTGCGTATTTCATGCTAGCAACAACACTTGCCACTTCCTCTTGATTGCTCTTATTAGTCAATTTTTGAGCTTTAGCCAAGGCCGCTTCATAGGCTGCTGTATCAAGACCTGTTTCAGCAACTTGCGGACGAGCAAAGATAAGCTCTGCAGCTGATTGATATTGGTTACCACCATCGCCATAAGTTCTTGTTCCTGTTAGGACAATCTTCTTAGCTTTGATAGTTTTACCGAAGTCGATATCTTTTGGTTTATTGTTGTCAGCCCAATTAGTTGCATTGAAGGTATGCTCCTTACCTGTTTCATCAGTAACCACAAGAGTCACATCTCTCAAGTTACCATTTGAACCTGAACCACGTGGAACATAACGGAAGCCTGTAATTTCAGTTGGTTCTTTCAAGACCATGGTTGCTGGTTTACCAACATCTCCTCCGCCCCATGATGTATGCCATAGGCTAGACAAGTTGCCATCAAAGGCATTTTCAAGACCTTCACCAGCCTGAGCAGGAGCAGTTAAGCTTGCAAAGTCATCTGCCACAAGAGCTACTTTCTTCATGACCAAAGCGTCTTTCAAAGCATTGACTTTAGCGATTTCTGCTTTAGCTTCTTCTACACTGATGTCATCATCTGCTTGACTGAGGTTGAAGACTGCTTCTTTCAAAGCATCCATAGATTCTTGGGTGTAATTAGTCATGGCTACAGTTGGAAGATAGTTCTTGACTGCATTTTCTGTCATCATCTTACCTGTCAAGACAATCTCTTCGATTTGAAGTCTATCCATCATGAAGTCATTGTAACCACGGAAGTTAGCATTACCACCAGAATCTCCACGAGTATTACTTGCGTTACCTGTAGAGTAGATACCGATCCAAGTATCGCCAGTTTCAGCACCTGTCACAAGGAAGGTTGCTCGTTTCGCTTTCTTAGAATCTGTCCAAGTATTTGGCAATTCATGCACTTCCATATTGCTCGTTTGACCAGATTGGAATTCTCCCTTGCCGACTACAAAGGCATAAGTGTTGTCAGAACCAGCTTCATAGTCAAATGTGATACGGTAGGTCTTTCCTGCTTCAAAGCGGAAGTTTTGTGGAATTGTTTGGTAAACCAAGTTTCGACGACTTACGAGGCCATTTGTCTTGAGTGACCAATTTCCTTCGATAACATCATCAACTTTCTTGCCATTCCAATCACGTTGTGTGTATGGGCCATGTTTTTCAGACAAGTGAGTACGGTTGTCTTCAACACCTTCGATACCACCGATGACAAATGGGAAGATACCTTGGCCGACATTTTCAAAGTCTTGTTTGAAGACACCTGTTGCAGTATCATGACCGTCACCGTACATATTGGATTCATTTTCAAAAGTACGGATTTCATCGAAGTAAGTTGCCTCATCTCCTGCTTCACGACTCAAGGTCAAGGTTACATTTGATACATCTGAACCTGTTGTAAAGAAAGCATACATGTTTTGGAAATAACTTGTGTTATCAACTGTTGCATTGCTTCGACGAGTATTGTGAGCATAGGCTTTTACATAGTTGAGAGCGAGTGACTTGTTGGTGTAGTTAGTTACTTCTTTTTCACCAGTATTAACAGTAATACTTGCTTTAGCATTACTACGGTTGTCTACACCGACATAGACTGCGTATTTAGTATTTGGCTTCAAGCCAGTCAATTTTTGAGTGAGACTAACTTTTTCTTTATTGCCTTGGATGCGGAGCATTTGGTTTGCACCTTGAGACTTCACGATTTCAGCCTTAGAAGCATCTCCCGAAATCTTCCAATGATCCAAAGATTCACTGTTAAATCCTTGGTCATAGATGTGCATTCCTTCACTCCATGACATTTCTGGATTTGTTTGTTTAGAACGATAGAGAACATATGGCTGATTTGCAGTGAGATCAAGGGTAATCTTACCGTCTTTCACGGCAACTTCTTTTTCCTCAGTCTTACCTTGGTCAGTTAGTTTATAAAGGTAAACCTTACCATTTGCCCAGTCGCTAGGAAGTGTCCAAGTTGTTGCACCTGCTTCAGTATTGAAGTAGTACATTTTTTCCTTGTCACTCTCAAGCTTGTTACCATTTGCATCCCAGTTCCAAGGTGTCAAATAAGCTGAACCATCTTGGATGACACGTCCGTTGAGCGTTACTGTACGTTCACGGTATTGTGGACTGTTGACATCATTGGATTTACGAGTCACCACAACCTTGTTATTTGCAGCATCGACCAACTCGACTTTCATTTCTGGAGTCCATTTATAGGTACTACCATTGTCAGTCATGGTTACTGGTTTGCCATCTTCCCATTTGCTGACTGTGAAGTGTTGGAAGTACTTAGTCATAACATCATGAGCAAACAAGTTTGTTACATAACCGTTATAATCACTACGTCCTTGCCATCCTTCGAAGTCCTTCATGCTATAACCGCCTAGAAGTGGGTAGTCAGCTGCACCACCATAACTTCTGTAGTCCCCAACCCAAGAATCTTTTTGGTGGTTACGGATAAAGCGAGTAATGGCACTGTTAATACCTTTATTTGTATAGCCACCATAGGTCAAGTCAGCTGCCCAGTGTTGGAAGGTAGAATCATATTCACCACCATGGCCCCACTCAATAGCAAAGCGCCAACCTTGCTTGTTAATTTCTTTCGCAATAACGTGAGTTGCCCAGGCACCGTTGTCACCTGATTGACCGTTACCCCAAACGTCGACGTAGATGAAGTCTAGACCTTCACCCAACTCTTTCTTCAACTCTTCCCAACGAGCTAGACGCCCATGAGCGAGGTCATAACCAGCATCAATATTGATACCTTGGTCAAGCCAGTTCCAACCATAGCTGTAGCTACCATCCGCATTTTTACGAAGAATATCTTCATTAAAGTATTTAGACTCTGGATAGGTTTCCGAAGCATTAACGTGGATACCGAGGTGGGCACCGTATTTCTTAGCTTTCTCAATAAGAGTCTTAAAGTCTTCAACACCACCGATACGTTTACCGATGTCTGCATAGTTCAAGTGTCCAGAGTCATGTCCTTCACTTCCGTATCCCTTAAGAAGTACACCTTGACCAAGACCATCTGTATGGAGGTTAATCTTCTTGATACCATCCAAGGTCATGAGGAATGGGTTTTGCGCTTGTGAACCAAAGTTCATAGCGATACGGTAAGCAGTAATGTCTTTAACTTTTTCCCAACCTTGAGGGTTGTTCATGATGCTACGGTAAGCGATCGCACCATCTTGCCAGTCAACCTTATGGTCAGCATTGGCATCTTCAGTGATGACTACTTTTGCACTTGGAAGTTCTTGAGTGTATGCTGGGAAGACAACTCCATTGTGGGCTTTTTCCCATTGCCATTCAGAGCTATGAATTTCCACATAGTTGGCATTGCCAATCGTATTCTTATAAGCTGTCAAACGTGTCCAGTCATAAGAACCACCACCATAGCTATTTTGCGAGTTACTCCATACACCAGCAGCCAGCTTATCTGTTGAAACAAATCCATACATATAACCTTTAGCTAATTCTTTCATTGGATTTGTTACTTCGATATGGTCATCACCACTGACGTGAGTATTGTTTGACATGGTTGCCCCATCAAACTTCGCTCCTGCTTGATCACTTGAAACAGATACCAAGGCATTTCCTAGGAAGCTGATGGAAGAAAGTAATTTACGTTCGTCATCAATCTTTTGTCCTGGTGTAACTTGGTTATGGTTGACAATCTTAGTCACATCAAAGTGAAGTTGGTTGTCCACCACTTGCAAACGAACGGTCATATCTGCATTGATGAGGTTTTCCTCATCACGGAGTTTCATTTCATACTCGGCAGTCGTTGCATTAATCTTCTTATAAGTAACTTCAGGAGTCACAGCGTGCTTGTTAATCACAACTTGATTAATCGGTTGCACTTGACCTGGAAGCTTGTTGCCATTTAGGACGTACTCTTTAATACGTGGGAAGGCTTGGTCGATGACTGCTTTCAATACTGTAGATTCGATCGTGTCATATTTGACTTTGCTATCGTCTACTGTATCACCTTTTTCTTTTTCAGCAGCCTCTTGGTCGTTTTTCACGCCTTCTTGGTCATCCGTTTTGACATTGACAATGGTTCTCTCACTGCTATAGCTTCCAGCCTTAAGAACGATTTTCTTCTCATCTTTGAGCTTGTCATTTACAGCAGATGGTAAGGTAAGTGTGTCAAAAAGTTTGACATCGTTGTTAGTTGCATTGAGCTGTCCATCTGATTTAAGGCTGATGGTCAAGTGGTTGACAGAACCATTTACTGGAGCTGCAACACGTCCACCTTGGTACCAAAGTCCACTTCCATTTGACTTGTATTCCCAGAACCATCCACCTTGGTCGTAACCTACAAAAACGTTGTTATCAGTGTCTTTGAATTTCATGAAGACACCAAAGCGTGATTTACCTGTTTCAGATTCTTCTTTAAAGGTCAAATCAACTGTAGCATTTCCATTAGCATCGACTGTCAAACCAGCTTTTTCAAACAAGGCTGGTTTCTTACCATTGTCATTTTGAGCAGTTGAAGCTAGTTGGTTGTAACGAACTCCATTTTCTTCACGGATTGTTACTGTTCCCTGTTGGTCTTTATTCTCAACCGTTTTCCATTCTGGAGTCACTTCTTTTGATTCAGCTGGTTTATTTTCTGCTGGCTTATTGTCAGCTGGTTTTTCTTCTTGAGGTTTATCCTCTTTTGGTTTTTCTTCCTTGTCCTCAACTTGTTTATCGAGAGCATCTAGACCAGCTGGTTTCGTTGTTTCAATACCCTTGATATAGTTTTGAATCCATTCAAGCTGCGCTGGTGAGAAGAGAATCCCTCCACTACGGCTTCCAACAACACCATTTTGGTGGATACCGATCAATTTTCCATTCTCATCGAAAATTCCGCCACCACTTGCACCTGGTTCACTTCCTTGATAGCTAATGCCACGAACACCTTCACCGTGATTATTGATATCTTCAACCGTCGTATTGAGGATTGGAGAAAGTTTTCCAGTTGGATAACCAAACACGTGTACCTTATCTCCAACCTTAGTAGTTGCAGGTTTGTCAGTCACTTCAACAGGAGCGTTTGCAAGAGGAGAACGAAGCTTAACGATGGCCAAGTCATTTTTATACCCTTTGAGGAATCCTTCACGGTCCCAGTGCTTAACATCATTCTTACTGAATTTAACATCAGGTGCTCCTTCGTAAGAAACTGAATAAACATCGCCATCACTTTCAATATTATCAGCTACCTTACGATTGTTTCCGTCTGGAACATCTTTGATAAAGTTATGAGAAACAGATAAAACTAGATTTTCACCGATGACGATACCGCTACCAACACCAGCTGCACTTTGAATTTTTACTGTTGCACCATAGTTTAATTCACCATTTTTTGTTTTAGCGACATCTTCTGGAACAAGACTCTTGTCTTCTTTTGCTAATTCCTCTTTTGATACAGTACTGCCATTTTCTTCAGCCTTATCAAGTTTTCCACGTAAGTCTTCTGGAAGAGCATCTGAAGCTGCTGCTGCTTTTTCTTTCTCAAGTAATTCTTCTTCTGTTTTTGGTCCTTCAGTTATTTCAGGAGAACCTTGGTCTTCACCAGGTTTTGGCGCCTCAAAATCACGTCCATCATCTTCTTTTGCGTTAGCAAGAGCTGCAGCCAAATCTGCTGGCATATTTGCTGTTGAGCCTGTTTGCGGAGAATCTGCAAAAACAGTGCTAGTTCCAAAGAAAGCTGCACCAATCATGACAGAAGCAACCCCTAATGAAAATTTCCGAATACTATATTTGCAACGTTTTTCAAATAATCTTTTATCCATCGGTTTTTTGTTCCTTTCAGTTTACAAAGTAAGCGTTTGCATTTTTGTTTAAAAAAATATCCTCCTCATTTTTTTACGCCACTAGATAAACATATAATTTTTTCTATACCAATTTAATATATCAAAAACAGTTTAAAAAATCAATACTTTAACAGGTAAAACTAGTAAAAGTATAATCCGATTATTAGGCAAGTCTGAAACGATTTTCAGATAGCCTTATTTCTAAAGAAATCGCTATAAAAAGGAAACTTCATCGTAAAAGTTAGACCATTTTTGACTAACTTTTCAATAAAGTTTCCATGCATTTTTATACTATTTTTACGTTTTTTATTGTTGTAAAACCTTTCGTGGTTTGGTTCCTTCTGCTGGACCAATAACCCCAGCCATCTCTAATTCTTCCATCAAGCGAGTTGCTCGGTTAAAACCAACTGATAATCTACGTTGAATCATGGATGCGCTCGCTTTTTGAGTTTCAATGACCAGAGCCTTAGCTTCTTCAAATAGTGGATCTCCACCTTCATCTCCTGTGCCAGACTCACCTTCTGTCTCAGAAACCTCTCCGGGATCAAAGCTTTCATCATAATCAGCATCTGCTTGAGCCTTGATAAAACTAACAATACGCTCAACATCATCATCAGAGATAAAGGAGCCTTGCAGACGAACAGGGTGATTTTCATCGATTGGCTTGAAGAGCATATCCCCTCGACCAAGCAATTTCTCAGCACCATTTTCATCCAAAATCGTACGAGAATCCGTTCCAGAAGATACAGCAAAGGCTACACGTGACGGCACATTGGCCTTAATCAGACCAGAAATAACATCCACTGAAGGACGCTGAGTTGCAAGAATCATGTGAATACCAGCTGCACGCGCCTTTTGTCCGAGTCGGATAATGGCATCTTCTACTTCCTTGCTGGCCACCATCATAAGGTCAGCTAACTCATCGACAATCACAACAATCAAAGGAAGAGGTACTTGTTTGTACTCAGATTGAGCGTTGAATTCCTCAACCTTGGCATTGAAACCAGCGATATTACGAACCCCAATTTTGGCAAAGAGTTCATAACGGTTTTCCATCTCATCCACGACTTTTTGAAGGGCCTTGCTGGCCTTACGAGGATTGGTTACAACCGGAATCAAGAGGTGAGGAATATCATTATAGACTGATAACTCAACCATCTTCGGATCCACCATCATAAACTTGACTTGGTCTGGACGTGCCTTCATGAGAATACTTGCAATGATACCATTGACTGCAACAGATTTACCAGAACCGGTCGATCCAGCCACAAGTAAGTGAGGCATTTTAGCAAGGTCGAAACTGCGAGCTGTACCATTAACGGCTTTCCCAAGAGGAATTTCTAGCAGATTTTCAGGTTTAGTTTGCGATTGTTCCCAGAGTTCTCGGAAAGAAACTGTTGCGATTTCTGAGTTTGGAACTTCAATCCCAACTAAGGATTTTCCAGGAATCGGTGCTTCAATACGGACATCTTTAGCAGCCAAGGCCAGAGCCAAGTCATCTGCTAGATTGGAAATGCGATTGACACGAACACCAACTGCTGGCTTGACTTCGTACTTGGTAACTGATGGTCCGATTTCAGCACGTTCAACCGTTACCTTGATACCGAAACTTGCGAAGGTTTCTTCCAAAATTTTGATATTTTCTCGTACGATTTTCTTTTCTTTTGACTGATCTTTTGGTTTATCAGGTGCGAAGAGTTGCAAGCTGGGGAGTTTGTACTCTAAAGCTTTTTTAGCAGAAAAATCTACCTCAACATCTTCATCCTCTAAGAACTCATCTTCCTCTGGAAAATCAACTTCACTAGGAAGATCATAGTCTGCTTGAGGGAGAATAATTTCAGGTTCTATCCATTCTTCCTCTGGAAGGGGTGGTAAATCATCAAAGTGAACAGGAGGAGCTTCTAAAATCTCGCCAGTTTCCATATCAACAGGAGGTATATCCAATAAGGCTTGCTCTGCTTGTTCTTTTTCTAGTCTTTCCTGTTCCTCTGCTTCCTTACGAGCTTTTTCTTCTTCTCGTTTGATAAAACGTTCCTGTTTCTTCTGCTCGCGTCGCTCCATCCAAAGGGCAAAACGTGCTCCAAGGAAATCAGCGACATCATAGACAGACCAAGGACTAACTAGAAGAGCACCGATCAAGATTAAGATAGCTCCGATAAAGTAAGTACCAATATTTGAAAAGAGAAAGGCGACTGGAATATAAAGAGCAACACCTAGAAGCCCTCCTCCAGCAAAGCTAGTCACACGAAAACCTGTCAAATCTGTCAAAACTTGGGCTAAAGTTCCCTTTAAGACAGACTGCTCGATGCCATATTTCCATACTAGATAAGCTTCAAAAATCAGCAATAAGCCTGAAAAAATGCAAAGAAAACCTGAGATCAGACCTTCTTGCTTCCGAATCCATTTAAAGAGAAAAAGATAGACTAGAACGACAACAATGACCAGATAAGCCAGACTTCCTACTAGTAATCGAATAAGGTTATAGAGCGTAAGTCCCACTGCTCCTAATTTCAGAGCAGCGAACATTAAGCAAAAAGCTATGACTAAAGAAATTAACATCCTTTGGATAGCTTGCTTTCTTTCTAATTCAGCTTTTGACGGTCTCCGTCTTGTTTTACTTGTATTTTTGTTTGCCATGCTTCTATTATACCATATTTCAGAAACATCTAGAGAAATCAAAAAAATGACTGAATCTACTAGATACAATCATTTTTCGTTGATATTTCTGCACTTTCTTTTCTATATGATTTTTCAACAACCTTGTCTCACTGTTTCTTTAAAAATCTAATTGCTGATTTTCTTGCTTTCTCAATCTTTTCGATTTCCAACTTCTCTACAGCAGATGTAGGGATCCATCTTTTCCCAAACAATACCTGGGCTGCTTCTATCATTAGAGCGCAAGCCTGCAAGTCCTTTTCTTCTGTAATTGCTTCACAAAACAAATCCTTCGTTTTTTCCATTAAGATTTCTTTTTTTACTTGATGAAAAGATAATTGCATTAGACTACTGGCAGACCAGGCACGACAAAGAGCATCTTGATCAGTCAAGAGATGTTGTCCTAAGATTTCTATCTCACCTATTGAACCAATCCAACCTAGGGCAATGATTAGCTTCCTACGATTAGAAGCTTCTGAACTAGGTAAAAGAGAGATTAGAACAGGAAGTAGTTGCTTGCAAGAAGACGCATAAATATCTCTATGTCTTGCTTTGGAAAGAATTTTCGCTAGAAGACGCGTTGACTCTCCACTTCCTCTTGATTGAGAGTTTCTAAAAGATAATCGATTCCCGCCTGCCCATGCTGGTCAAAACTCGCTTCAAAATTCAGGTCAGTTCCTTCCTCCCAATCGTTGCAAATGAGCTCAAAATGAAAGGCAATTTCTGGGCTCCTACCTAAATCAGCTATAAAATGAATTCGTTTAGAATCAGGAAAATTCTCCCCCACCAAGCTGGAATAGACCTTCTGTAACTCTTCTTTTGCAAGATTTTGGCGAGAGATCTTTTCTTTCACTAGTTTGTCGATTTCTTCTTTTCTAGAATCATTCATGACACTTATCTCCTCAAAGGTATTTGTAGAACTTTAGCATTCTGTCATTTATACTCTTCGAAAATCAAATTCAAACCACGTCAGCTTCGCCTTACCGTACTCAAGTACAACCTGCGGCTCTCTTCCTAGTTTGCTCTTTGATTTTCATTGAGTATTAAATTCTCTACGATTTACCTCTATCATATCACTTTAGAGACCGGTCTCTCTAACTCCATTATCAAAAAATGACTGCCCACTTTCGTGTTCAGTCATTTGAATCTATTTGTGATTATTTTTCTAATGGTTTACGAAGGTAACCATAAACTACACCACTAACAAGTGCTCCTACCAAGACAAAGACAAGGTAAAGAAGGGCATTTGTTGTAAGGGCGATAACGAAGATTCCTCCGTGAGGTGCCATAAGTTTGATTCCTGCAAGACCAACCAGTCCACCTGCTACTGCTGAACCAAGGATAAAGCTTGGGATAGCACGAGCTGGGTCTGCTGCACCAAACGGAATCGCCCCCTCAGTGATAAATGACAAGCCCATGATGATGTTTGTCAAACCAGAGTTACGTTCTTCCTTAGTAAATTTATCTTTGAAAAGAAGTGTTGCGACAAAGATTGCAAGTGGTGGAACCATTCCTCCAGCCATAACTGCTGCCATAGCTACTGAACCACCTGTTGACACTGTTGCTGCAAGAGTACCAGTACCAAAGACATAAGCTGCTTTATTAACAGGGCCACCCATATCAACAGCCATCATTCCTCCAAGAACGATACCAAGAAGGACAGCTGAACCGCCTCCAAGACCTGCAAGGAAGTTGTTCATACCAGTGTTGATTGCTGCCATTGGGATGTTAACAGCAAGCATGACAAATCCTGTCAAGACTGTTCCAAGAAGTGGCAAGAGAAGGATTGATTTAGCACCTTCAAGTGAACGTGGAACTTTAACATATTTCTTAATAGCAAGAACCAAGGCACCTGCGATAAATCCACCAACAAGGGCACCTAGGAAACCAGATGAGACACCTGCAAGAGTTGAAGTTGCTTCACCACCTGCGGCATAAGGGATTTTACCAAAGGCAAAACCTTCTTTGGCAATAGCACCAGCCACAAAACCAGCTACCAAACCTGGTTTTTCAGCGATAGAGTAGGCAACATATCCTGCAAAGACTGGGAGCATCAAGCCAAAGGCTGCACCACCAATTTTCATGAACATAGAAGCTAGCTCATGGTAAGAACCAAGATTGCCAAGGTTTTCATTTGGCACACCCAAAGCACCGTCAATCAAGAAGGCAAGGGCAATCATGATACCACCACCGATAACGAATGGCAGCATTTGAGATACACCACTCATCAAGTGTTTGTAGAAAGCACCACCAAGGCTTTGTTTTTCATTGCTTGCGGTTGCAGCTTTTGCTCCATTAGCAGCATGGTAAACTTCCGCATTCCCAGAAAGAGCAAGGTTAATCAATTCTTCTGTCTTACGGATACCATCTGCAACTGGACGATTCACCAATGGTTTACCATCAAAACGATCCATTTCAACTGCCTTATCTGCTGCGATAATAACAGCTTTAGCCTTGCGAATATCTTCTGCTGTCAATTGGTTGCCAACACCGCTAGCACCATTGGTTTCAACCTTGATACCGACACCCATTTCAGCAGCCACTTTTTGAAGGGCTTCTTGGGCCATGTATGTGTGGGCAATTCCTGTTGTACAAGCTGTAACTGCTACGATAAAGTCACCAGATTCATTAGCAGAAGCCTGAGCTGGTTCCTCAGCTTTTTCTGAAGCTTGGTCAAAGAGTTCAATGACTTGATCAGCTGATGTCGCTTGACGAAGTTTGTCAGCAAATCCGTCTTTCATCAAGTATTGAGACAATTCTGCCAAGGCAGCTAAGTGAGTATCATTTGCACCTTCTGGAGCAGCAATCATAAAGAAGAGGTCAGTTGGTTGTCCATCTAAACTTTCGTAGTCAACACCCTTGTTTGACTTAGCAAAGAGAACAGTTGCTTCTTTAACAGCAGCATTTTTGCTGTGTGGCATTGCGATACCATCACCCAAACCTGTAGAAGTCAAAGCTTCACGCGCCAAAATTCCTTCTTTAAAAGTTTCAAAATCCGTCACATAACCGTGTTCTACCAAGCTATGAATCATTTCTTCGATAGCTGCTGTTTTTTCAGTTGCTTGCAAATCTAGCAACATGACATCTTTTCTCAATAAATCCTGAATTTTCATCTTTTTTCTACCTCAACTTTTTCATAAGTCTCTTTAATAAATGCTGCAGTCGCCAAGTCATCTGAGAATGTAGTTGCTGTCCCGCAAGCTACTCCCCACTTAAAGGCTTCTACTGCGTCTTTTGATTTGACAAACTCACCAGTAAATCCAGCAACCATAGAGTCACCAGCACCAACTGAGTTTTTCACTGTTCCCTTGATCGGTTTAGCAAAGTAGGCTCCCTCTGATGTTACCAGAAGGGCACCGTCACCAGCCATAGAGATGATAACGTTTTGAGCACCTTTAGCCAGCAACTCTCGAGCGTATTTTTCAATCTCATCTAAACTTTCGAGCTTGACTCCAAAGATAGCTCCAAGTTCATGATTATTTGGTTTTACCAAAAGTGGCTGATAATCCAAACTATCGATCAAGGTTTGACCTTCAAAATCACAGACCACTTGAGCACCCGTCTGACGAGTCAAGGAAATCAAGTCCTTATAGATGACATTGCCTAAGTTTTTAGCACTTGAACCAGCAAATACCACTGTATCTTCTGCTGTTAGACTTGAAAGAATATCTTTTAGCTCTTCAAGCTGTTCTGGCTCAACAGTAGGACCAGTTCCGTTGATTTCAGTTTCTTGATCCGCTTTAATCTTGACGTTGATACGCGTATCTTCTGCTACTTGGACAAATCGCGTTTCAATTTGCTCCTCAGCTAAAGTATCTGTGATAAATTTACCAGTAAAACCTCCGATAAATCCAGTCGCTGTATTTGGAATATCCAATCGTTTCAAGACACGACTAACATTGATTCCCTTACCACCAGCAAACTTATCATCACTATCCATACGATTAACACTACCAACTTCCACTTTATCCAGACGGACAATATAGTCAATAGATGGATTGAGCGTGACTGTATAAATCATACTTCGATAACCTCCGTTTTCTCTTTGATAGCTGGCAAGAGTTCGTGACCCTTACTTGTAATGACAATAGCTCGTTTTATAGGGGCTACCTTAGCGAAACAAGACTGACCAACCTTAGACGAATCCGCCAAAATATAAGTTTGTTTGGCATTTTCTAAGATAGCACGCTTGACAGCTCCCTCCTCCATATCTGGAGTTGTATAATAACCATCATCCACCCCATTCATTCCGATAAAGGCACGATCAAAGTGTAATTGGTTAATCTGATTAAGCGCGACACCACCGATGCTGGCATCCGTTGTCATCTTTACGCCACCACCGATAATCACAGTTGGAATTTGCTTATCCACTAATTGTACTGCATGGTGAATGGAGTTAGTCACAACAGTAATGTCTTTTCGCTCCAATTCCTTAATGAGAAAGGCTGTCGTACTTCCTGCATCCACAAAGATAACATCTTTTTCTTTGATGAGGGAAGCTGCCTTTTGCGCAATCAATTTTTTCTCTTGAAGGTTTTTGACAGATTTTTCTTGAATGGTTTCTTCTTCTTGCAAGGAGTGAGGCAACTCTGCTCCTCCATGCACTCGGCGAAGTTTATTTTCAGACTCCAATTCATCTAAATCGCGTCTAACTGTTGATTCTGAAGTATCTAGCAAGCCTACTAATTTCTCTAAAGTAACGACTTTATGTTTACCCAGCTCCTCTAAAATCAACTTTTTTCTCTCAGTTTTTAGCACTTACTCACCTCCTGTTAACGATTACAATAATCATTCTACCACAAAAAATAGCAAAGTCAAGCACTTTTTATCACTTTCTTTCATTTTCTATCATTTTGCCAATTGTTTGAATTTTAATTGCAAGATACTTGCCTTTATGATAAACTATTTTAGTAAGTATTGGAAGATTACTCAAGAGGCTTAAGAGGCCGTGTTGGAAACGCGGTAGGCGTGTGAAAGCGTGCGTGGGTTCGAATCCCATGTCTTCCGTAGCTATAGTGTAGAGAGTGGGACAGAAATCGGTAATTCGTTAGAATTCGATTTCGTCGTCCCACCTCCGCACAGTTGAGTAGGGCTGTAAAAGCTGATGAAATCAGCGTAGTAGAGCCCACTCAACCACTGCGTCTTGATCGACAATCCAAAGACAATTGAGAGGCTAGGACTTTTGTCCCAGCCTCTTTTTATAATGGATTTTCGTCTATCAAAGATTTGAATTGCAAAAAATCACCAAAGATTTAACTCTCGGGTGATTTCTTTTTCGTCATTTTTAATAATCAAATGCTAGTCTTCTTCCACTTCATCTCAGATGCTCTTAAAAAATATCAAATAGCAATTTCACATTGAGAACAGTTAAGATAATGGAAACAATATAACCAAGGATAGTATTCCACTTGGCATTGGTAAATTCGCCCATCAGTGATTTCTTAGAAGTTAGATAAATCAAAGGGAAGATTGAAAATGGAAGAGCGATTGAAAGAAAGACCTGCGAATAAACCAATAACTGATCCAAGGTTTTTTCCTGATGACCAAACACAACCGCTACAATCATGACAGGCAACAAGGCAAAGAGACGAGTTGCCAAACGAATGAACCATTGAGGCAATCTCATATGCAAGAAACCTTCCATAACGATTTGTCCAGTCAAGGTACCCGTAATTGTCGAATTCTGACCACTGGCTAATAAAGCCAAGGCAAACAAGGTTGATAAGGTTGAGCTAGCTATAGCTCCTGCAATAGTAGAATCCTGCAGGGCGTTATACATTTGAGAAAAGGCAGAAATCTCAGATGCATGTCCGAAAAAGAGGGCCGCACCTAAGATTAAAAGAAGGGAGTTAACGATAAAGGCCAAGGACAGTTGAAGATTTGAATCCCAGGTCATAAAGCGCACGGCTTTTCGAACATCATTCTTGTCCTTGTGATTGATTTTCCGAGTTTGAGACAAGGAAGAATGCAAATAGAGGTTATGGGGCATCACTGTCGCACCCACGATACCTAACGCCAAGGTTAATTGACTTTCATGCCCTGGCAAAGGACTTTCAAATAAGGTTGCATTCGGTAGATAACCCTCAACGATTCCTTGGAAGCTTGGATGTGACAAAGCTACCAGATAAGTAAAGATTGCTAAAATCGTTAAAATCAGTGTTGTCACAATAGCTTCAATCTTCTTAAAGCCAAATTTCATCAAAAGCAATAAGAGAAAGACATCTAGAACCGTCAAAAGGATGGCTATCATAATCGGAATCTTAAAGAGAAGATTGAGAGCAATCGCTGAACCTAGAACTTCTGCCAGATCTGTCGCCATCAAGGCTAATTCTAAAATCACCCATAGACTATAACGAAGCCATTTAGGTGAATGATGAGCCGTTGCTTGAGCCAGGTCCATCTGGGTTACAATACCAAGCTTTCCTGCCATCTGCTGAAGTTGCATGGCAATGAGAGATGAAATCAAGATAACAAACAAGAGACTATACTTATAGGAAGCACCACCGACTACACTGGTAATCCAGTTTCCTGGATCCATATAACCAACTGCGACAAGAGCACCCGGACCTAAAAAGGCCTTTAAATTTTGCCAGAAATGATTGTTATTTGGAGTATCGATAGATTGATTAATCTCAGAGAGTGACACTTTTTTATGAGAAGACATAGATACTTACCTCTTTCTAAACCTACTTTTTCATTATTTTCTATTAGAGAAAAATAAGATTGACTTTAAACTATTAAAACAATGAAAACTATATGAAAAACATTTAGTTTTTTCATTATTTTTCTTAAGGCACCTTAATATTTTTCTTAAGGCACCTTAATTATAACACAAAAAATGAAAACTATATGAAAAACATTTAGTTTTTTCATTATTTTTCTTAAGGCACCTTAATTATAAAAAATATGATAAAAACTTAAGAAAATTCAACAAAATTTTAGGGAAAGTCAGAATAAGTCTACTCATTAACGATAATGATAAATCTATTGATAAACTTTGACATTTAATGGTGAACTGTAACTATTATTTCTAACTCGATTTCTCTATAAAAGAGGAAAAACCAGCGTCTTTTGACGCTGGATAAAAGCTACTTAGATCATTTAACAAGAAACTAAATTGCTTCTGTAACGAAGCTACGGCTTTCAAGTACCTTAAGCATAGCATCCGCTGTATCCAAAGCTGTAAAGAGAGGAACTCCGTGTTCAATAGCTGAACGGCGGATTTGTTCACCATCTTCATCAGCAGTTCGCTTAGTACCAACTGTGTTGATGATAGCTTGGATTTTCCCTTTACGAACATAGCTTGGGATATCATGTTCATCATCACCAATTTTCCCTACCAATTGGGCCTTAAGACCATGATTTTCAAAGAAGGATGCTGTTCCTTGAGTTGCCAAAATCCCGTATCCAATCTCTTGGAAACGACGAGCCAATCCCAAAGATTCTTCCTTGGCATCATCAGCGATGGTAAAGACAACATTCCCAAAGGTTGGCAAGTGAAGATAAGAAGCTTCAAAGGCCTTGTAGAGGGCTTTTTCAAGAGTGGTATCAGAACCCATGACCTCGCCTGTTGACTTCATTTCAGGACCGAGGAGGCTGTCTACCTTAGCTAGCTTGGTAAAGGAGAAGACAGGTGCCTTGATATGAACACGGGTGCTTTCAGGGTAAAGTCCATCTTGGTAGCCAAGTTCTTCAAGTTTTTGACCAAGAATGAGCTTGGTTGCTACTTGAGCCATAGGGATATTGGTCACTTTAGAAAGAAATGGAACCGTACGGCTGGCACGTGGATTGACCTCAATAACGTGGACTTTTTCATCCTTGATGACAAACTGAATGTTCATCATACCAAGACAGTTAAGGCCGATTGCTAGGCGTTTTGTGTAGTCTGCAATCGTTTCTTGCACTTTTTGAGACAAGGTTTGTGGAGGGTAAACAGCCATGGAGTCACCTGAGTGGACACCGGCACGTTCGATATGTTCCATGATACCTGGGATGAGGACATTTTGTCCGTCTGAAATGGCATCTACTTCACACTCTTGACCGACGATATAAGAGTCTACAAGAACAGGATGGTCTGGACTTGCCTTAACCGCAGTACGCATGTAAGAACGAAGATCATCTTCATTCTCAACGATTTCCATGGCACGTCCTCCCAAGACATAAGAAGGACGAACAAGGACTGGGAAACCAATCTTGCGGGCTGCAAGTACTGCTTCTTCTTCATTGGTTGCAGTCTGCCCAGGCGGTTGCGGAATATCCAAGTCTTTAAGGGCTTGCTCAAAGAGGTCACGGTCTTCCGCACGGTCCAAGTCAGCAACTTGAGTACCAAGGATAGTCACACCAGCTTTTGCTAATGGCTCAGCTAGGTTGATGGCTGTTTGACCACCAAACTGAACGATAACCCCTTTTGGTTGCTCCAAGTCAATGACGTTCATAACATCTTCAAATGTCAATGGCTCAAAGTAAAGCTTATCTGATACAGAGAAGTCGGTTGAAACTGTTTCTGGGTTTGAGTTCATGATGATAGCCTCATAACCAGCTGCTTGGATAGCCTTAACCGAGTGAACAGTTGCGTAGTCAAACTCAACCCCTTGACCGATACGGATTGGACCCGAACCTAGAACCAATACTGATTCCTTATCAGATTTGATGGATTCATTCTCCCAACCATAAGTTGAATAGAAATATGGTGTTTCAGAGTCAAATTCTGCCGCACAAGTATCTACCATCTTATAAACTGGAACAATCTTGTTTTCCAAGCGAAGTTGACGAACGTGATCAGCAGTCGTTTTCCAGAGTTCAGCAATCTTACGGTCTGAGAAGCCATTGAGTTTCGCAGTTTTCAAAACTTCTAGATCTTGTGGATGGGCACCCAATTCTTGCTCAATTTCAAAGATATGTAGGAGTTTATCGAGATAAAAGATATCGATTTTTGTAAGCTCTGCAATTTCTTCTGGTGTGTAGCCACGACGAATTGCTTCTGACACATAGAAGAGACGGTCATCTTGGGCCTTGACAACCTTTTCAATCAAGGCATCATCAGAAACGGTTGCTAGTTCTGGCATTTCATTGTGGTGAACCCCAATTTCAAGGGAACGACAAGCCTTAAGAAGAGATTCCTCGATGTTACGGCCAATCGCCATGACTTCTCCAGTCGCCTTCATCTGAGTCCCCAGGCGGCGCTCACCCTTTTCAAACTTGTCAAATGGGAAACGTGGAATCTTGGCAACGACGTAGTCGAGGGCTGGCTCAAACATAGCATAGGTTGAACCTGTAACTGGGTTGATAACCTCATCCAAGGTCAAACCGACGGCAATCTTAGCGGCCAATTTGGCAATCGGATAACCTGTCGCCTTAGATGCAAGGGCTGAAGAACGTGATACACGAGGGTTTACTTCGATGACATAGTACTTGAAGCTGTGGGGATCAAGCGCAAGCTGAACGTTACATCCGCCTTCAATCTTGAGAGCGCGGATAATGCTCAAGCTCGCATCACGAAGCATTTGGTTTTCATAGTCTGACATGGTTTGCGCAGGGGCAAATACGATAGAATCCCCTGTGTGAATCCCAACTGGGTCAAAGTTTTCCATGTTACAAACAACCAAGGCATTGTCAGCTGAGTCTCGCATGACTTCGTATTCGATTTCCTTGAAGCCAGCAATGGAACGTTCAATCAAACATTGGGTAACAGGTGACAACTTCAAACCATTTTCGGCAATTTCACGCAATTCTTCCTCGTTGGCACACATACCACCACCTGTACCACCAAGTGTGAAGGCTGGACGGACGATCACTGGGTAACCAATTGTTGCTGCGAAGGCTACGGCTTCTTCCACTGTATTAACAATTTCAGATTCTGGAATTGGTTGGTTCAGCTCTTCCATCAATTGTTTAAAAAGATCGCGGTCCTCTGCTTGATCGATGGCAGACAATTTAGTCCCTAGAAGTTCTACTCCCAATTCATCAAGAATGCCATTTTTAGACAATTCCATGGCCATGTTAAGCCCTGTTTGCCCACCAAGAGTTGGAAGCAAGGCATCTGGACGTTCTTTACGGAGAATACGAGTTACAAACTCAAGTGTGATTGGCTCAATGTAAACCTTGTCTGCAATTTCCTTGTCAGTCATGATAGTCGCAGGGTTTGAGTTCACCAAGACAACCTCATAACCTTCCTCTTTCAAAGACAAGCAAGCCTGAGTCCCAGCATAGTCAAACTCAGCAGCCTGACCAATAATAATCGGACCAGAACCAATCACCATAATTTTTTGAATATCAGTACGTTTAGGCATTTATAAGATATTAAGGGCGTCAAGCGGACAAAGCTAAAATAGGAGTTATGACGAAGAACTGTCAGTTCTAGGAATAACTATCTTTTTAGCACCGTCCGTAGCCCGTATTCAGTTCAGCAAATACGGCTCACCCTTCTCCTTTCTATTCGTCGCCTCACAGGGCGACATTAAATAAATTCTCCGACGATTTCACACTCGTCTTTAGTTTGCTTGTTTGAAAGCTTCCATCATCTCGATGAACTCGTCAAATAGATAACTTGCATCGTGCGGACCTGGTGCAGCATCTGGGTGGAATTGCACGGAGAAACCTGGTTGGTATCTGTGACGTACACCTTCAACTGACTTGTCATTGATTTCTTCATGAGTAATCATCAAATGGTCTGGAAAATCTTCACGACTCACTGCATATCCATGGTTTTGACTAGTAAAGTCCACGCGCCCTGTTGCAATTTCACGTACAGCGTGGTTAAATCCACGATGACCAAATTTCATCTTATAGGTCTTGGCACCATTTGCCATCGCAAAGAGTTGATGCCCCATACAAATACCAAAGATTGGAATCTTGCCAAGAATACCACGAATCATATCAAGTGCTTCTGGTACATCTTCTGGATTTCCCGGTCCATTTGACAACATAACTCCGTCTGGATTCAAGTGAAGGATTTCCTCTGCTGTTGTAGTATAAGGAACGACCGTTACATTACAATCTCTCTTAGACAACTCTCTTAAGATTGAATGCTTGAGACCAAAGTCTACAAGTACCACACTTAAACCTACTCCTGGAGCTGGGTAAGCAGTTTTTGTAGAAACCTGTTTGATATTATCAATTGGTAGAACAGTTGCTTGAAGCTGATCTGTGATGTGATCGATACTATCTCCAACATGTGTCAGAGTCGCTCTCATAGTTCCATGTTTGCGAATGATTTTTGTCAAAGCACGTGTATCAATACCTGAAATACCAGGGATTTTCTTAGACTTCAAAAATTCATCCAGTGTCATCTGGTTGCGCCAGTTGCTGGCTCTACGAGCTTCTTCAAATACTACTACACCTTTACAGGTTGGACTGATAGACTCGTAGTCATCACGATTAATCCCATAATTTCCAACCAAGGGATAGGTAAAGGTTAGGATTTGCCCATTGTAAGACTGATCCGTAATGGATTCTTGATAACCAGTCATCCCGGTATTAAAGACAATTTCACCAGTTACATCGATGTCAGCCCCAAAGGCTTTTCCTTCAAAAATTGTTCCATCTTCTAAAACTAGAAGTCGTTTAGTCATAAATTCACCTCTCGTGGATGCTCTCAGGCATCTTTTAACGTTTTGTGTCTTATTTTGCGTTTCTGTAAGTCAATACAGATTCTAAAATTGCCATTCTGACAAAGACACCATTGGTCATTTGTTGAACAATACGTGATTTTGGTGCTTCGACCAAGTGATCAGCAATTTCAACATCGCGATTTACAGGAGCAGGATGCATCAGAATAGCTTTATCTTTCAAGCGATCATAACGTTCTTGAGTCAAACCATGCTGTGCATGATAACCCTCTTTTGAAAAGACTGTTCCACTTTCATGACGCTCATGTTGAACACGGAGAAACATCATCACATCAACTTGGTCAATGATTTCATCAATGCTTACAAACTGTCCATAGTCTGCAAACTCTTGACTTCTCCATTCCTCAGGTCCAGCAAAGTAGAGTTCTGCTCCTAAGCGTTTTAAGATTTGCATATTGGATTTAGCCACACGCGAATGGTCAAGGTCACCAGCAATGGCTACCTTGAGTCCTTCGAAGTGTCCAAATTCTTCATAAATCGTCATTAAATCAAGCAAGCTCTGGCTTGGGTGTTGGCCCGAACCATCCCCACCATTGATAATCGAAGTCGTAATCGTCGGACTATCGATCAACTCTCTGTAGTAATCCACCTCTGGGTGTCGAATGACACAGGCATCTACTCCCAAGGCTGACAAGGTTAAAATTGTATCGTAGAGTGTTTCACCCTTGTTGACTGAACTTGTTTTCACATCGAAGTCCAGTAGCTGAAGGCCCAGTTTAATCTCTGCTACTTCAAAAGATTTGTGGGTACGAGTCGAACTCTCAAAGAAGAGATTAGAGACGATGTGTTGGTCTTCATAAGAAGCCTTTGCTCCATTTTTAAATTCGATCCCGCGTTTAATCAATTTCATGACTTGTTCTACAGTAAGGTCTTCCATTGAGACTACATGTTGAATGGCTTGTTGATTTTCTGACATGGCTAACTCCTTTGGCTATCTAAGCTTCTTCGGTAATAAGAACACGATCTTGTCCATCTAGTTCAGTCATCTCTACGATGATTTCTTCTGAACGACTGGTTGGGATATTTTTCCCTACATAGTCTGGACGAATCGGTAATTCTCTATGCCCGCGGTCAACTAGAACAGCTAAACTCACACGAGAAGGACGACCATGGCTTACGATGTTGTCAATAGCTGCTCGGATGGTCCGACCTGTGTAAAGCACATCGTCCACCAAGATGACCTCACGTTCTGTCACATCAACAGAGATTATAGAAGTATCTTCACCGCTTTTGACATCGTCACGGAATGGTTTGGTGTCTAACTCAACGACTGGCACTGAGATAGATTCCAACTGTTCCAATCGCTCTTGGATACGGTGGGCAATGAAGACACCGCGTGTTTTTATCCCAGCCAGTACAATCTTGTTCAAATCTTTATTTCGCTCGATAATCTCATAGGTAATTCGAGTAATCGCTCGCTTGACGGTCAATTCGTCTACAACTTCTTTTGTCTTCATGACAAACCTCCAAAAAGAAAAGTCTCCTTAAACAAGGAGACTTCAGAATGTATAGTTAAGCTAGCCCTACCAAAACAGCAGAGACTCCACCCTTCTACTTGATTCAGCTCCTTGCCTGCCTCACGGGACAGGATTAAAGGAATATTTGATTGGTACTACTATAACACAAACCAGGAATCGATGCAAGAAAAAACACAAGAAATCAATTTTATAACGAACTAAAATCGTACAACTGTGGATAGTGATCACATTCTGGATTTTTCGGATGACAGATAGCACGACCAAAGTAAATCATAGCCTGATGGGCTGCCAACCATTCTTCTGGTGGCAAGACATCCATAACACGTTTTTCGACCTCAAGGGGTGTAGCTGATTTTTTAACAATATCGTGGTGTTTACAGATTCGCTCTACGTGAGTATCTACTGCAAAAGCTGGAATACCGAATCCCACGCTCAAAACTACGTTAGCTGTTTTTCGGCCAACTCCTGCCAAACTCTCTAATTCTTCCCTAGTCTGAGGGACTTGACCGTCAAAATCATCCAGGAGTTGTTGGGCACATTTTTTCAGAAACTTAGCTTTATTTCGATAAAGCCCAAGACGAGAAATATATGTTGCAATTTCACTCTCACTTGCTTCTGCCATAGCTTGCGGGGTTGGAAAGGCCGCAAAAAGTCTTGGTGTAGCCTTGTTGACTGCCGCATCTGTCGTCTGAGCTGACAACATCACCGCAACCAAAAGTTCAAAATGGTTGCGAAAATCTAGACTTGGTTTCGCATCTGGAAAAAGAGCGATGATTTCCTCAATGACATGACGGGCACGTTTCTTGGATAAAACCATCTATTCGTCTCCGTCAAACAGTCCTTGTAAACCTGCAAAAGGACTATTTTCTTCTTTCTTGACTGCCTGTTGAGCTTGATACTCGTCCTCAGACATAATTTGCCAGTCATTTCCAGAAACAAATCCTTGACCAGCTTCTTCTTCAGCCGTCAAGACCTTTATAGGAATGTTGAGCAGGATATTGTCTGACACGCTCTCAGCAAGGTCAAGTTCTCCATTTTCGATAGGTAAGACCAAGTCATCATCTAAAACTTCTTGATCAAGTTGGTTAGTTGCGCCTTCCATGAAAACTTCCGTTACTGGATAAGATTCAACTAACTCAACTGGCTCCATACTGCGACTTGAAGCAAGAACAATTGTATAAGACAATTGATAGTCTAGGAAAAACATAAGGTCTTCGTACTGAACTTTTCCAATAGCGACAATATCTTTTACATCTAAAATTTCTTGATTACGGTCACGCAAGTCAGCTGCTAAGTCTAAAGTCTGCTCAAAGTGCAAGCCTTCAGGCTGCTTACGGATTTCTTGAATATTTAATTTCATACTTCCTCCATAAAGATTTACTCACTTGATTATACCATGAAAGAACCGCAAGCAAGGCAACTAAACTTTCAAAAAATCATTCTCTATTTTTTGATATATTTATTATGACAATTTTATTTTTTGTGCTATACTATAGACATCAATACATGGGCAAAGGAGGACGCTCATATGGAAGATAAAGAACTAATCTTAGAAGCTTATCAACTCATTTCCGAGTTAAACAAAGCTTACCAGACTTGCAAACAAGGATTGCCTGATGATCTGCGCTTGCAGCAAAATATCGACGAGCTACTCAATCAACTTAAAAAGACAGAGAAACTAGATAACTCTATCTTAATTGACCTTGAGATATTTTACCAACGTACTAGTCTCTTGATTGGACTTGGCACACTTAAACTGAATGAAGAAGCTCGCACTGCTTGGCGAAACTATGACAAGTTCCACTACGATCAAGTTAAGCACGTTTTGACACTCTATGGACCTGTTTTTGGTTTTTAAAAATAGAGGATTTTCTGGCTTAATCTTGACAAAGTTTCTCAAAAAGAGTATGATGATTGCAACAATACTCGGAGGTAAGGGAGACATGAACAACTAAGTCTATCAAATAAAGAAACTTTATTTAGTAGATCTTGTTTTTGTCTCTTTTTGTGTGCTCTTTTATGCTCTTTTTCTGGCATTTTATACTCAATGAAAATCAAAGAGCAAACTAGGAAGCTAGCCGCAGGCTGTACTTGAGTACGGCAAGGCGAAGCTGACGTGGTTTGAATTTGATTTTCGAAGAGTATTAATAGAGTTTTTTTGACATAGACATTGGCTCTACTAGGTAAAGTAGAGCTTTTTGTTATGCAATGTGGACATTCTAGAAAGGGCAATAATATGATAAAAATCAATCATCTGACCATCACACAAAACAAAGATTTACGAGACCTTATTTCCAATTTAAACATTACCATCCAAGACGGGGAAAAGGTTGCCATTATTGGTGAAGAAGGAAATGGCAAATCAACCTTGCTACGGGCTTTAATGGGGGAAGCATTGCCTGATTTCACTATCAGGGGCGACATTCAGTCTGACTATCAGTCACTGGCTTACATTCCCCAACATCTCCCTGAAACACTGAAGAAAAAATCTCTACAGGACTACTTCTTTTTAGAGTCTGCTAATTTGGACTACAGTATTCTCTATCGTTTAGCTGAGGAATTGCACTTTGATAGCAGTCGTTTTGCTAGTGACCAAGAGATTGGTAGCCTCTCGGGTGGCGAAGCTTTGAAAATTCAGCTCATCCATGAATTATCTAAACCCTTTGACATTCTATTTTTAGATGAACCTTCAAATGACCTAGATCTTGAGACGATTGATTGGCTAAAAAGTCAGATTCAGAAGATGAGGCAAACCGTTATTTTCATTTCTCATGATGAAGACTTCCTCTCTCAAACTGCAGACACCATTATCCACTTGCGACTGGTCAAGCATCGAAAGGAGGCTGAAACTCTAGTTGAACATTTAGACTATGATCGCTATAGTGAACAGAGAAAGGCTATTTTTGCCAGACAAAGCCAGCAAGCTGCCAATGACCAGAGAGCCTACAATAAAACCATGGAAAAACACCGCAGAGTCAAGCAAAATGTCGAAACTGCCTTGCGAAATACTAAAAATGATGTTGCTGGGCGCCTATTAGCCAAAAAGATGAAAAATGTTCTCTCCCAAGAAAAACGTTATGAAAAAGCAGCTCAATCGCTGACCCAAAAGCCACTTGAAGAGGAACAAATCCAACTTTTCTTTTCAGATATAGAGCCATTAGCAGCTTCTAAAGTCTTACTTCGACTGGAAAATGAGACTTTGTCCATTGGTGAGCGTGTTTTGGCTCAGGAGTTACAACTAACTGTCCGTGGCCAAGAAAAAATTGGTATCATAGGCCCAAATGGTATTGGGAAATCAACTCTGTTAGCCAAGTTACATCAACTACTAAGCGCCAAAAGAGAGATTTCGCTTGGTTATATGCCACAAGATTACCACAAAAAACTGCAATTAGAGCTATCCCCAATAGCCTATCTTAGCCAAACTGGACAAAAAGAAGAACTACAGAAAATCCAATCCCACCTAGCCAGTCTCAATTTTAGTTATCCAGAGATGCAGCATCATATTCGCTCTTTATCTGGCGGGCAACAGGGTAAACTCCTGCTTTTGGATTTAGTCCTGTGCAAACCAAACTTTCTCCTCTTAGATGAGCCTACACGAAACTTTTCTCCCACTTCTCAACCCGAAATCAGAAAACTCTTTGCCACTTATCCAGGCGGTCTCGTCACTGTTTCGCATGACAGGCGTTTCTTAAAAGAAGTCTGTAGGAGTATCTATCGTTTGACAAAAAATGGGTTAGAAATAGTTGATTTACAAGATTTATAAATGTAGAAAATAGCAAGAGGTTGGGCAAAAACTAAATTTCAGCAGAAAATGAAATAAATCTTCCCACAATAAAACGCATAGTATCAAGTTTTTCAACACCTGATATGATGCGTTTTTTGATTTTAAAGACTTTTTGCCCAGACTCGTTGGATGTGCTTGATTTGTTCTGAGTTTAAGGGTTTAGTATAGAAGAGTTTTTGAGGAGCTTTGCTATAGAAGATTCTGCTACATACTCTACAAGCCACCTCATGACTGGCTATTATTTAGGTTATATAAGATAAAAATACTTTTTAGTTCTGTTTAAAAATCGGAGCATTCTAATTTGTCGATTATATCAAATACATAAAGAAAAATGCAACTAGATTATTGAGGGCATGCAAGAGAATGGAATTCCAAAGATTGTCGGAAGTCTTATACCTTATACCAAATGCAAATCCCATACCTAAATAGGTGATAAAACTAGAAATCGTATAGGGTCCATGTAGATAAGCAAAGAAAACCGATGTGGTAACCAATCCAATATATGTATTCTTAAATACTGTCCCTTGTAACAGTCCTCGCATAAAAATTTCTTCCGAAATGGGTGCTAAAACACATAGATCTAGAAAGAGCACAGGCAATGAAAGTGATAAACTTTGAATTGATTGAGTAGTGTCTGATTGGGTAGGTCCTAAAAAATTGACCAACATATAAAATAAGACAAGCAAGGCGTAGGAGAGAAGCCAATTCAACATATCTTTTAGGCTGATTTTTCGAATGTGAAACAGGTCATACTTTCTTCCTACATAAAAAAATATTGCAATCTCAACAAGTGTAAAAATGATTGATAGAGCTAATGAATTTGTCCGCATGACTTTGTCAGCAATACTCAAATGTATTGGCGTGAAAATCAAAAACAAGAAAAAGGTCATCCAACGCTTATACATGATTCACCTCACTAGCATTAATTACATATATTATACTACTTTTTTATGAGAGGACAAGTCACAAGTGAGGTGATTGATGCAAAAATCCAGAGGAAAACTCTGGATATTTTTACATATGTTGCAAACGCTCAATCCGTTCTGAGATTGACGGATGGGTATAGAAGAGTTTTTGCAAGCCACCTCGTTTTTGAGGATCGTTGATATAGAGAGCACTGCTAGCATCATCCACATGACGACTCATAGGCTGACTATGGTCCAGCTTACGAAGGGCATTGATCATACCTTGAGGATTACGAGTCAATTCCACGCTTGAAGCATCTGCTAAAAATTCTCGCTGACGAGAGATGGCTAGTTGTACCAAGGTTGCTGCTAGGGGAGCCAAAACAATTGCAAGGAGAGAAACGACTAGCATAATAATTTCAAGTCCACCACTATCACGGTCATCACTTCTACGACCACGACCTGCACCTCCCCACCACATCATGCGTCCAGCCATACTTGATAAAAGCGTAATGGCACTGGCAAGGGCAACCGCGATCGTAGAAATACGAATATCATAGTTACGAATGTGACTGACTTCATGACCAATAACCGCCTCTAACTCTTCACGATTCATAATTGCAAGGAGTCCTGACGTTGCTGCTACCGCTGCATTTTGGGGATTTGAACCCGTAGCAAAGGCATTTAAGCTGGCATCATCGATGATGAAGACACGTGGCATAGGGATTTGCGCCACCATAGCCATATCTTCCACGACATGATAGAGGGTTGGTGCAGTCTGCTCATTCACCTCACGCGCACCATTCATACTCATGACTATCTCTGTTGATTGAAAAATCATGGACAAGGCATAGATAAAGCCGATAATCAAAGCGATAACTAAGCCACCAAGACCAGACCGCATAAAGAGGTAACCAACTGCATATCCAACCAAAGCCAAAAGTAAAAAGAATACTAGTAGTAAAATCCAAGTTCTTCGCTTATTACTCGCGATTTGATCATACAACATCCTAGTCACCTAAACCACTAAAATCGACTTTAGGTACTGCCTTTTCCTCTTCAGGAGTTTGAAGGAAGTCAGCCACTTTAAAACCAAAGAGTCCAGCAACTAGGTTACTTGGGAAAGTTTCTAATTTGACATTATAATTGCTAACAACACTATTATAAAGTTGGCGAGAGTATGAGATTTTATTTTCAGTATTAGTCAGTTCCTCTTGCAATTTAGCAAAGTTGCCACTCGCTTTTAGGTCTGGATAATTTTCTGCAACAGCAAAAATTCCTGATACCTGGCGTGAAAGGGCATCACTAGCTCTCATAGCTTCTGCCGGTGATGTTGCAGCGGCTACTTGATTGCGAAGCTCTGCAACTCTTTCAAGTGTTGAACCTTCATACTTTGCATATCCCTTTACAGTCTCAATCAAGTTTGGCAAGAGATCGTTACGACGTTTCAACTGAACATCAATCTGACTCCATGCCTCCTTAGTTTGCATGCGATTTTTAACCAATCCATTATAGGTAAGAATCACAAAGATACCAATAAGAGCAAGAACTCCAAGAATAATCCAATTCATCTGATATCTCCTTTCTGTTTTTAGATTAGTACCAGTATATCAAATTTCTATCTTTTTGTGGTAAAATAAGATGATACTAAAGAAGGAAACTACTATGAAACCAGAAACTTTTTACACATTACTTGCTGAACAAAATATTATTCTTTCTGACCAGCAAAAAGTTCAATTTGAGCGTTATTTTGAACTCTTGGTTGAATGGAATGAAAAAATCAACCTGACTGCTATTACAGAAAAAGAAGAAGTCTATCTCAAACACTTCTATGATTCCATAGCTCCTATTTTACAGGGATTGATTGAAAACCAGCCCATTAAACTCTTAGACATCGGTGCTGGAGCAGGTTTTCCTAGCCTTCCCATGAAAATTCTCTATCCTCAGCTAGAGGTAACCATTATTGATTCTCTCAATAAACGTATCAACTTTCTTAATCTATTAGCCCAAGAACTAGGTTTAGAAAATGTTCACTTCTATCATGGACGTGCTGAAGACTTCGCCCAAGATAAGAACTTCCGTGCTCAGTTTGATATCGTTACAGCTCGTGCAGTTGCCCGTATGCAGGTATTATCTGAGTTGACTATCCCCTACCTGAAAGTCGGTGGAACATTGCTAGCTCTTAAGGCTAGCAACGCACCAGAGGAATTAACTGAAGCTAAAAATGCCCTCAATCTTCTCTTTAGTAAGGTTGAAGAAAATCTCAGTTACACACTTCCTAATGGAGACCCTCGCTTTATCACTATTGTTGAAAAGAAAAAGGAAACTCCAAATAAATACCCAAGAAAGGCTGGCATGCCTAACAAACGTCCGCTTTAGAAAGATTAAAAATCTGCAAATTCACACCTCACTTTCTTATTTCAAGACTCGGGAAAAAATGATTTACAAAATCATACCTCGCTTTCTTATTTCAAAGCTTGGGAAAAAATGATTTACAAAATCATGCCTCGCTCTCTCATTTCAAGGCTCGGGAAAAAATGATTTACAAAATCATACCTCGCTTTCTTATTTCAAGGCTCGGGAAAAAATGATTTACAAAATCATTTTTTTCTGCTATACTATCCTAAGCAAAGGTTTTTAATGTCATCCCGTGAGGTGACGAAGGCGCAGATCTATATAAAACTCTTTAAAACTTGATGAAGGATTCTTGTTTTAGAGAGGTCTTACTCTGGGAGCCTATTGCTATAAAATAATGGGCTCTTTTTTGATGCCCAAAAGTGAGGTTAATATGAAACAGGAATCAACTGTTGATTTGTTATTAGACGTTGACCAACGTCCTTCAGCTGGAAAGGGAATTCTTCTTAGCTTCCAGCACGTATTTGCCATGTTTGGTGCAACCATCTTGGTACCTTTGATCTTGGGAATGCCTGTATCGGTTGCCCTTTTTGCATCAGGTGTAGGAACACTCATTTACATGATCTCTACTGGCTTTAAAGTTCCAGTTTATCTGGGTTCTTCTTTTGCCTTTATCACAGCTATGTCACTTGCCATGAAAGAAATGGGAGGCGATGTATCTGCTGCTCAGACAGGGGTTATCCTGACTGGTTTTGTTTATGTCCTTGTTGCTGCAAGTGTTCGCTTTGCAGGTACAAAATGGATCGACAAACTCTTACCTCCAATCATTATCGGTCCTATGATCATCGTTATCGGTCTTGGACTTGCAGGTTCAGCTGTTACCAACGCTGGTCTTGTAGCTGACGGAAACTGGAAAAACGCTCTTGTAGCCGTTGTTACTTTCTTGATTGCTGCCTTTATCAATACAAAAGGAAAAGGCTTCCTACGAATCATCCCATTCCTTTTTGCCATTATCGGTGGTTACCTCTTTGCCCTAGCTCTCGGCTTAGTTGATTTCACTCCTGTTCTTGAAGCTAACTGGTTTGAAATCCCTGGTTTCTACCTACCATTCAATACAGGTGGTGCATTCAAACAATACGATCTATACTTCGGTCCTGAAACAATTGCCATCTTACCAATCGCAATCGTAACGATTTCTGAACATATCGGAGACCATACCGTTTTAGGTCAAATCTGTGGACGCCAATTCTTGAAAGAACCTGGTCTACACCGTACTCTTCTTGGTGATGGTATCGCAACTTCAGTTTCTGCCTTCCTCGGTGGACCAGCAAATACAACTTACGGTGAAAATACAGGGGTTATCGGTATGACTCGTATCGCTTCTGTCTCAGTTATCCGTAACGCTGCCTTTATCGCAATTGCCCTCAGCTTCCTTGGTAAATTTACTGCTTTGATTTCAACAATTCCAAACGCTGTACTTGGTGGTATGTCAATCCTTCTTTACGGAGTTATCGCCAGCAACGGTTTGAAAGTCTTGATTAAAGAACGTGTTGATTTCGGTCAAATGCGTAACCTTATCATCGCAAGTGCCATGTTGGTACTTGGACTTGGTGGCGCAATCCTTAAACTCGGTCCAGTGACACTTTCAGGAACTGCTCTTTCAGCTATGACAGGTATCCTCTTAAACCTAATCTTGCCATACGAAAACAAAGACTAATCCATATAGAATCAACAAGAGGTCGGGACCGAAATCCCGACCTCGTTTTTATGAACAAGAAGACTTTGATACAGTGACTCATTTGACTGTTGTCAAAAAGTTTGATTTTTTAATTTCCCCAAGCAATCAAGAGATACAAGAGACTTGAACCAAACATATCTGCTAGAGCATGCATGAGAAAAAATGGCAGTAAATTCTTGACTACATACTTGTACAAGAAATAATAAAAGAGACCATAAACAAGCCCAATCACCAAGGCCCAGAGTAAGCCTTGATAGGTATGGAAAGAAATCCGTATAATTACCGAATAGACTAGAGCCAACCACTTGTGCTCTTCTTTTACTGAAGTCAACAAGCCCAAGAAGAAAAATTCTTCATAAAAACCATTTAGTAAAGCATAGCAAATCGCCATCGGCGTTAAAGCCATGAATTTTCGAATGATTTCCATAGGGTCTATAAAAGGAATTAGTTGAGGATTGAAATAATTATACTCACCACTAAGGGTTGTAATGATATCACCGAATATCCCAACTACAGCAAAGATAAGGGGAACCCAAATTAAAACAGACCAGCTCCAACGTATAGGAAGCTGTTTAAAATCATAATTTCGAATCACAAGATAAAGGAAGGTAATCCCTAACATCATCAATTGAAAATTGAAATTACTAGAATAGGCTGCCCCATCACTTGCTACATTTGTCGTAGTCTCTGCGACGCTAGTAAGAGTTAAAGGCGACAAACTCCCCATAAATTGTTGGGGAGAACGAATGATAAACTCTCCAAACATTAGAACAGTAACGATTAAGATATCAAACTATTTTAAGTATTTTCAAGGTCTAGCAGGATGAATACTTTGTAGAAACTTCATATTCCCTCCTTATCTTTAATATAGTGGATTGAAATAAGATATGAACAGAGA
>NZ_KV804990.1:0-26110 GCF_001811505.1 Streptococcus sp. HMSC034E03 | reverse complement strand
TCTAGAAATATTTTTAGCAGTTGTAGTGTACTGTTCTAGATTCAATATACTATAATATGGATTGATTATAAAAAAATTATATGAACCAACTTGCTGGAAGATTAAAAAACAGCCTTATCAAAGACTGTTTTAATACATTAAACGGAATGATGTTTCTTTTCAAGCATTAAATCCTGCAATGAAATAATTGTTACAGCTAATAAAATCATAGCCATTCCAATAAAATCTATCGGATAGAAAATATCTCCCATAATCATGAAGGCAAAAAATACTGCCGAGATAGGCTCAATCGAAGCCAAAAGGCTAGACTTGACTGGTCCTATCATACTGGCTCCCTTGAGGAAGGCTGTATAGGCAAAGACTGTTCCAATCAGAATGATGCCGGCAAAAGCTAGAAAGATATCAAAAGATATGGGAATACTGGCCCCGATAAGCCCCGTAAAAGGTACTGCTAGTATACCTGAAATGGTCATTCCAACACCAATAACCAATATGCTCCCCCATTTTTGAATCAATTTTATAGGTAAAATGATATAAAGAGCATAGGTCAGGGCCGAGAACAAACCCCAAAATAGACCAGCTAGAGTCATCGAGAGTTGATCCAATTGCCCATGGGTTGCAATGAGAAAGGTCCCACCTATAGCTAAAAACATAGAGATGATTTCTGAAAGCGTCGGAGCCACCTTATCCTTGATACAAGTGTAAGCAAGGATTCCAACTGGACAGACATACTGGAGAACTGTCGCTGTCCCAGCATTTGTCTCCTGAATAGCTGATAGATAAGCTAATTGATTTAGAAAAAGACCAAATAAAGAAAATAACAAGAGAGAAAACAGACTTGATTTATCCTTCAGAAAGGCCATAAATTTATCCCTCGATTTAGTATAGGCCAGAAGAACCAAGAGTAATCCAGCGATTATCAAACGGATATTGGTCAGAACGAGGGCTGAAATCCCGTGAACCATCAAGTACTGACCACTGGTTCCCGATAAGCCCCAGGCAATACCTGCAATGACTGTATAAAGAGTTCCTTTTAAAGCTTTTGACATACTTCCTCCCTAGTCTGCCTCTCGAATCAAGTCCATGACCTGATTACGATCCAAAATCCATTGAGCACGCTCATCTTTTTCATAAGTTCGGTTAGATAGAAAAATTGCCGCCTCTTGCTTCTTACGATTCCACATGATAAAGGTCCCAGTATAGCCTGTATGGTCCAGCCAATCACCTTCAAGATTCCAGGCCAATGAGCGTTCTTTATCACTCAGATCCGAAAAATTCTGACTCAATCCTTCAGCAAAATCATCCTGCAAATAATGCTCTAAGAAGATTTTTAAATCATGAACTGTTGAAAACAAGCCTGCACTACCTGCGTGTTTCCCAAGCAAACGAGCCTTGGGATCATGGACCACTCCTGCTTTCTGTCCACGGACCGTTGGAACAGCACGGCTAACTGGACCAAACTGAGTTTCCTTCATTCCCCAAGGATCCAAAACTTGCTCTTGTAAAATCTGATCCAAGTCCTTTTCAAAATAGTTTTCCAAGAGAAAACCTAGCAAGAGAAAATGCACATCCGAGTAGAGAAAGGCTCTCTTCTCTCGGCGATTCAAATGATACATGGCATTCCTCAACTGGTCTTCTGAGAGCTGATCCCTATTTGGGATAAAAGGATCCAAATCCGTCGCATGCGTTAGGAGTTGACGAACAGTGATGTCTGGATAATCTACTTCTGGAAGATAGTCTCTTATGGAGTTATCAAGCTCAATCTTACCTTCCTTCCACAAGAAAGATAAGACTGTTCCTACTCCAACAACCTTGCTGACACTTGCCAAATCATAGACCAAGCCCTCACGAGTCTGCTCACCAATTTCTGGATTTGCTTCTCCTAGATACCAGTCAGACCAAACGCCATCCTGATAATATGCAAAAGAGGCACCAGGATAAATCCCTGCCTCAATTTGTTGCTTTATTTTTTGAATGATTTTTTGTTTCATACTGCTTCAAACCACAATTCAATATTGTTGGTATCCTTAGTTAGGAAAAACTTCTCCGATTTTGGAATAAAGTAACCAGCTTCTTTAAAACGCTGACGCAATACAGCAAGATCCAGATTCTCTACTTGAAATTTCAACATGGACAAGTCCCAAGTTATATTATTTTCAACCAGTAAATCGCTCCCTTGAGCTTGATTAAAAGCTAGTCGGTTTTCGATTTCTTCTTTTTCAAGTAGGCTAGCTGTCTTTTCTGGCAAGTTGATTTCCACCGAGATTTCAAAGGCTGTCAAATATCTCAGTTTCTCATCTATTGAAAAAGTGACTTCTTCCTCAACTTTTTTCAAATCTTTGATATTATCTTCAGCATGAATAAGAATACAATCCCCTTCTGGAGAAAGAAGCTCAAAAGCATATCCCTTAGCTCCCTTATAGAGGCGAGGATGTTTTTCCATTCTAGCTAGTAAGGCTTCAATTTCAGATGCATTTTCTACCTTTACAAGTAGCCTAGCTAATTTTTTAATCCCTTCAACCTTACGGCTTCTCATACTTGGTGATTCTTCAAAAACTAACTTTTCAATACCTGATTGATCTCCTAGGGATAAGAAGGCTGACTCTTCAAGCAAGGGTTTCATCCCCAAAGTCTCAATATAAAATGATTCATTTAAATTTCTATTATTTACCTTTAGCGTCGGGATCATACGCTTTATTTGATTTACAATCATAAATTCCTCCAACACTTTTTATTTTAAAGGATTTTATCTTTTTTTACAAGTTATTCAATAAAAAACTTTAACTATATTAACTCCTTAAATAAATCACCCCCTTCTGCTAGTAGAAGGGGGACTGGTTTGTTTTTACTAAAATACCTTATTTAGTCTTTCCAAGCTAGTTCTGCTTGGAGACCATAATGATCGCTCACCTGTGGACTGTTTTTACCATCAAAGACGACGTGAAGGTTTTCTACCTGCATATCCTTTGTCGTAAAGACATAATCAATTCGAAGTGGTTCGCTGTTCCCCTTCCAACCATCAATTTCAGGCGGAACGGTAAAGCTTCCACTTCTTTCTTTTGCAACTTCATATGCATCTTGTAAGACTAGTGGACTAGCTAGAATGGCTTGATAACCTTCCTGACCAGCAGGATTATTGAAATCACCTGCTAGTAAGAGTGGCTTGTTCAATTCTTCCAGAACCGCTTCAAAGCGCGCCCATTCCTCTTGGAATCCTTTATCCCACCAAGAGAGATGGACACTGGCAACTGCAAGCTCTTTACCTTCAACTACTGTTTCTGCTAAAGCAACTCGACGAGTGTGATAGTCTGTCGGATCATCCACATCTGAAACTAAAATTTCTCTGGCTTCAATAGGTGTTTTAGACAAGATAGCTACACCTTCATGATAGCGATCATAACCGATATGGTTGTAGGCCCAAGTCCAATAATAATTTTGACCATGCTCAGCCAACTTCTCTACCAAAAGTCGCACATAGTGGTCTTTATGAATCGGCTCAGCCGATGGTAATGGCTGATAAAGTGGGCCTGTTTCTACTTGCGCTGAAGTGATTTCTTGGTTGATTTCCTGAAAACAAATCAAATCATAACTGTTTTTAAGTATATCTTGAAGTAAAAGTTGAAACTTTTGTTCAGGATCTTTTTCCATCCAACTATGGGTATTGAGTGTTAAAAACTTCATGCTTTTCTCCTATAAACAAGAGGTTGGAAACAGCTTCCAACCTCCTAAATATTACAATTCTACTTTTGCAACTACTGTTTTAGCAGCAAGAGAACCTGTTTTTTCTAATTTAACTGATTTGATCGCATCTCCATTTGTGAAGACAACTACTGTTGAAGTTTCACGTCCTGCTGCACGGATAGCATCCAAGTCAGCTGTGACAAGGAGATCACCTGCTGCAACTTTTTGTCCTTCAACAACATGAACTGTAAATGGTTTACCTTCAAGACTTACTGTGTCCAAACCAATGTGAACCAATACTTCAAGACCTGCTTCAGTCACAAGACCAAGAGCATGTTTTGTTGGGAAGATGCTTGATACAGTACCTGAAACTGGAGATACAATGTTTCCATTTGCTGGTTCTACTGCAAATCCATCACCCATCATTTTTTGAGCAAATACTGGATCTTTTACTTGTTCCAAGGCAACCACTTGACCGTCTGCTACTGAGTAAACTTCCTCAGTAAGACCTTTGAAGTGAACAGTGTTTTGTTGTGCTTCAGTCATTTGGCTTGGAAGAGTTTCAGGAATTACTTCACCTGAGTCAAGAATGTCTTGAATATCTGATTTCAAAACATCAGCTTTAGGTCCATAGATAGCTTGGACACCTTGCCCTTTCATGACAAGTCCCATAGCTCCTTCAGCTTTCCATTGTTCTTCTGTTCCGACTTTTTCAGCGTCTTTTACAGTAACACGAAGACGAGTCATACATGCGTCAACGTCAACGATGTTAGCACGTCCACCAAGAAGGTTGATGATGTTAACAGCTTGAGAAGCTTCTGCAACTTTTGACTCACCAGAAGCAGCAGATTCTGATGAACCTTCAGCAGTTTCGTAGTTTCCGTTACGTCCTGGAGTAGCATAGTTGAATTTTTGAATCATGAAGTTGGCGATAAAGTACATGATAACTGCAAATAGTGCTGTTACCCAGATAAAGTTAATGATATCCATACCAAGACCAGCATTGATAGCTAGTGGAGTACGAGTCAAGAATTCAATTGAACCGAATGAGTGCACACGAAGGTGAACAATATCAGCCATAGCAAAGGCAGCACCTTGAACAACAGCGTAGACAAGGTAAAGAGGTGTTGCAACGAACATGAACATATATTCAATTGGCTCAGTAACACCTGTCAAGAAAGTTGCAAGAGCTGTCGCAATCATCATACCTTTGTATTGGTGTTTCTTGTCTGCTTCAACATTACGGTAAATAGCAGCAGCCACACCCATCAAAATACCGAATGAACCAATCATTTGTCCAACTTTGAAACGAGCTGGATGAACTGTATCTAGCAATGTTTGGTATTGACTAGCATCAGTACCTTTAAGGTTTACAAGGTCTGTTACCCATGCAAGCCAAAGTGGATCTTGTCCAAATACTTGAGTGCCTTTTGCTGCACCAGTTAAAATATCGTAAGTACCACCAAGAGCTGTATAGTTCATTGGGATAGTCAACATGTGGTGAAGACCAAATGGCAAGAGCAAGCGTTCCAAAGTACCATATAAGAATGGTGCAAGTACTGGTGCTGTTTCTTGTGAATTGGCAATCCAGATACCGAAGTTGTTGATACCTGTCTGAATCAGTGGCCAGAAAGCTGAAAGAAGAATTGCAGCGATTGCTGAGCGAAGAATAACTACAAATGGTACAAAACGTTTCCCGTTAAAGAATGAAAGTGCATCAGGAAGTTTACGGAAGTTGTAGTATTTGTTAAAAGCAGTCGCTCCAACAAAACCTGAGATAATCCCTACAAATACCCCCATGTTAAGCGCTGGTGCCTCAAGTACGCTAATGAAGTAATCAGAAACCTTGATAGATCCACCAAAGATTGTTGAAACCATAGCGTTAGGATCCTTCAACATATCCCCTGATACACCGAAGATTGTACCAGTGATACGGTTAATAAGGATAAATGCAAGACCTGCCGCAAAAGCACCACCAGCACGTTCCTTAGCCCAGCTTCCTCCAATAGCAAGGGCAAACAAAATATGAAGGTTACCGATAACCCCCCAACCAATTTGCTCTAGTACGCCACCAGTAATAACTAGGGGAGCAAGGTTTGGGTCAATCATTGCAAGTGACTTACCGATTGAAATCATCAATCCAGCCGCTGGCATAACAGCGATAACCACCATTAGAGCCTTACCGAATTTCTGCCAAAACTCGAAAGACAAGACATTTTTGAATGTATCTTTCATCATTCAAATCTCCTTTATATTTATTCGGCAAACGTTTTACGAAAACGTTTGCGCATGTTTATGTTTTAATTTTACCACTTTTTATTTTTTTGTAAAGGCTTTTATAAAAAAAATTTGACTTTTTCTTTCGCTTCACTTTCTGGTAGGCTATCTCTTACTGACCATTTTTGAGTTTACTGCCATTTTTTGTTATAATATTAGCTATGAAATCCTATAATACCTTGAATGATTATTATCGAAATTTATTCGGAGAAAAAACTTTTAAAGTTCCTATTGATGCTGGATTTGATTGTCCAAACCGAGATGGGACTGTGGCACATGGAGGCTGTACTTTTTGCACAGTTTCTGGTTCTGGAGATGCAATCGTTGCACCTGATGCTCCTATCCGTGAGCAATTCTATAAAGAAATTGACTTTATGCATCGTAAGTGGCCTGAAGTTAAAAAATATTTGGTTTACTTCCAAAATTTTACCAATACACATGAAAAACTTGAAGTGATTCGAGAACGCTATGAACAAGCTATCAATGAACCAGGTGTAGTTGGCATCAATATTGGAACTCGACCAGATTGCCTTCCTGATGAGACAATTAAATACTTGGCAGAATTATCAGAGCGAATGCATGTTACCGTAGAGTTAGGTTTACAAACTACTTATGAAGAAACTTCAGAATTGATTAACCGCGCCCACTCCTATGAACTCTACGTGGAGACTGTCAAACGACTTCGGAAGTATCCGAAGATTGAGATTGTTGCCCATTTGATCAATGGTTTGCCCGGTGAAACTCATGAAATGATGGTGGAAAACGTTCGGCGTTGTGTAAGGGACAATGATATCCAAGGGATTAAACTTCACCTACTTCACCTCATGACCAATACTCGGATGCAAAGGGATTATCATGAAGGTCGTTTGCAGCTCATGAGTCAGGATGAATATGTCAAGGTTATCTGTGACCAACTAGAAATTATTCCCAAACATATCGTTATCCATCGGATTACAGGTGATGCGCCTAGGGATATGTTGATTGGTCCTATGTGGAGTCTCAACAAATGGGAAGTTCTAAATAGCATTGAAGCTGAAATGAGACGACGTGGTAGCGTCCAAGGATGCAAGGCTGTAAAACAGGAGTTTATGAATGAAAAGACCACTTGAAATAGCGCATGATTTTCTTGCCCAAGTCATCACCCAAGAGGATATTGTTGTTGATGCGACCATGGGAAATGGCCATGATACCCTTTTTCTAGCTAAGTTAGCTAAACAAGTCTATGCTTTCGATATACAGGAACAAGCTATAGAAAAAACAAGCCAACGCCTGCAAGAAGCTGGTTTGACCAATGCAGAATTAATCCTACAAGGTCATGAAACCGTGGATCAGTTTGTAACTAAGGTGAAAGCTGCCATCTTTAATCTTGGTTATCTTCCTTCAGCTGATAAAAGCATTATCACCCAACCTCAAACAACTATTGAAGCACTGGATAAACTTTGCCAAATGCTAGTTAAAGGTGGACGAATAGCCATCATGATTTATTACGGGCATGAAGGCGGAGATATCGAACGGGATGCAGTCATGGATTTTGTCAGCCAGTTGCCACAACAAGAATACACTGCTACAATCTATCGTACCCTCAACCAAATCAACAATCCACCGTTTTTAGTCATGATTGAAAAATTAGAAAGGTATCGACATGGATAAACAATACCTACGAGATAAAATAGAAGCTCTTCGCCACAACTTTGTAGAATCAACCCAACATGAACGGGCAGTTGGTATGTTAGATGAAGCTCATATGAGCAAGAAGATGCTGAAAATCAAGAAAAAAATGATAACACTTGAAATGGAGCGTTGTCAGAAGAAAATCGAGCACAAGGACTGCTCGAAAATTGATCAAAAAATCCAAGAACAAAAGGAACTTTTTGAAGCTTGTCGAAAACAAAAATAAGGAGGTAGAAGATGGATTTACTTTTTTATCTCTTGATATTTTTGCTTGTTCTCATTGTTTCTAGTACGACCAATAAGCTGCTTCCCTTTTTACCCATGCCCCTGATTCAGATTCTTCTGGGAATCGGACTTGGTCTTTGCTTACCCAACAACCAATATCACTTAGATACTGAGTTGTTTCTAGCTTTAGTCATTGGTCCACTACTCTTTCGTGAAGCTCAAGAAGCAGATGTAACCTCTATCCTAAAGCACTGGAGAATCGTTCTCTATCTAATTTTCCCTGTCATCTTTATATCTACTCTAAGTATGGGAGGACTTGCCCATGTTCTTTGGGCGAGCTTACCATTAGCAGCCTGCCTAGCCGTAGGGGCTGCACTTGGTCCTACTGACCTGGTTGCTTTTGCTTCCCTTTCTGAACGATTTACCTTTCCAAAACGAATTTCAAATATCTTAAAAGGGGAAGGACTCCTTAATGATGCTTCTGGGCTAATTGCCTTTCGTGTTGCTCTCATCGCATGGACAACGGGAACCTTTTCAATCGCTCAAGCAGGAATTTCCCTAGCTATTTCCATCATGGGAGGGTTTGCAGTCGGCTTTATAACAGCCTTAATCAATCGTTTCCTCCATACTTTTCTACTCAGTGTTCGAGCTACTGATATAGCCAGTGAACTCTTGCTGGATCTTAGTTTACCACTTCTAACCTTCTTCATAGCTGAAGGAATTCATGTTTCTGGAATTATCGCGGTCGTTGTCGCTGGTATTTTAAAAGCCAGTCGTTTTAAAAAGATAAATCTTCTCGAAGCTCAAGTGGATACAGTGACTGAGACCGTTTGGCACACTGTTACCTTTATGCTCAATGGTTCTGTCTTCGTACTGTTAGGAATGGAACTGGAGATGATTGCTGAGCCGATTCTTAAGAGTGCTTTTTATAACAATGTGCTTCTTCTTGTCACAGTCTTTCTTTTAACCTTCCTACTCTTTGCTATCCGCTTTGTAATGATTTACGGTTTTTACGCGTTTCGGATTAAGAAACTTCAAAAAAGTCTCCACAAGTATGTTAAAGATATGCTTCTCTTGACATTTTCTGGAGTTAAAGGAACAGTGTCTATCGCCACCATCCTCTTGATACCTACTAATCTGGAACAAGAATATCCTCTTCTTCTCTTCCTCGTCGCAGGTGTAACCCTTGTAAGTTTTCTTACTGGATTACTGGTCTTGCCACACCTTTCAGAAGAGCAAGAGCCATCTAAGGATCATCTCATGCACATCGCTATCCTAAATGATGTTGCCATGGAGTTAGAGAGAGATTTGAACCATACTAAAAACAAGGTTCCACTCTATGCTGCGATTGATAACTATCATGGACGGATTGAAAATCTCATCCTCAGCCAAGAAAATAAAGAAATCCAAGAAGACTGGGAAGCTCTTAAACTCTTGATTCTCAGTATCGAGAGCGATGGTTTGGAGCAGGCCTATGAAGAAGGCAAAATCGGCGAAAGAGGATATCGTGTCTACCAACGTTATCTGAAAAGCATGGAGAAAAATATTAAACGAAACTTTGCTTCTCGCCTAACCTACTACTTCCTTGTTTCTATTCGGATTGTACGTTTTCTCCTACACGAGTTGCTCACATTTGGCAAAACCCTCCGTTCCTTGAAGAACAAAGAAACCCAAAGACTTCTGGCCATCGATTATGATCAGATTGCAGAGCTCTATCTAGCCAACACTGAAATCATTATCGAAAGTTTAGAAAACCTCAAAGGGATTTATAAGAGTTCTCTAATTAGCTTTATGCAGGAATCTCGTCTACGTGAAACCAGTCATATTACCAGTGGTGCCTTTGTAGAGCGGGTTATCAATCGTATTAAACCCAACAACATCGATGAAATGTTGAGAGGCTACTATCTAGAACGTAAGTGTATCTTTGAATACGAGAAACAAAAACTCATCTCAGCCCAGTATGCTAAAAAACTACGACAAAATGTAAACAACCTAGAAACTTATTCCCTAAAAGAATCAGCCAACACACTGCCTTATGATATGATGGAATTAGTTCGCAGAAATTAAAGTCTATACAAAACAAGAAAAACTGGAGGTTTGTGAAATGAAAAAGTTGTGGAAACAGCTGAACGATAGACCCTTATTAAAAGCTTTTTTACACTACTATCAAGCCTCTGATAGTGAGTTGACTAGTGTAGCCGTTGCCTACTATTGGTTGATTTCAATCTTCCCTTTACTTATGATAGCCGTCAATATCTTGCCTTATTTTCAAATTCCGATCTCTAATTTTTTACTAACCTTAAAAGAACTTTTACCAGACACGATCTATGATGTAGTAGCAAAGATTGCTCGTGAAGTCCTGACGCAACCGTCTGCTGGACTCTTGAGTTTTGCGGTGATATCAGCCCTCTGGACCTTTTCAAAATCCATGAATTTCCTTCAAAAGGCCTTTAACAAAGCTTATGGAATTGCAAAAAATAGAGGAATTATCTCACACCAACTGATGAGTCTCCTAGTTAGTTTGGGACTTCAAATTCTCTTTGCACTTGCCTTATTTCTAAGTATGTTTGGTCATATGTTATTGGATCTGCTAAAAAACTACTGGAAATCCGAAAGTTCTCTATTTGCATATTTACAGGATCTTACAGGACCGCTGATTTATGTCTTTCTGTTTGCGATCTTGATCATGCTCTATTATTTCCTTCCAAACGTGAAAGTCAGTCGTATTCGTTACGTCCTTCCTGGAAGTCTATTCGTGTTTGTCACTCTCATATCTCTATTAACGATCTTTTCAGCTTATTTCAACAATTATGTTAACTATCTAGTCGACGTTCGATTTTTCAGTTCCATCATCGTTGTTGTCATGATGTTCTGGTTTATTATCATTGCCAAGATATTGATTATCGGTGCAGTGATCAATGCCAGTGTTCAAAGCCTAAAGGATCCAGACTTTAAAGCAAGGCAATAATTTTTTATCGATTAATACTCAATGAAAATCAAAGAGCAAACTAGGAAGCTAGCCGCAGGTTGCTCAAAACACCGTTTTGAGGTTGTGGATAGAACTGACGAAGGCAGCTCAAAATACTATTTTGAGGTTGCAGATGGAACTGACCGTGGTTTGAAGAGATTTTCGAAGAGTATAAACAAATCAATCCCCCAGTCATTTAATACTGGGGGATTTTTGAATTAGTTACTTTATTGTCCATTCGTTAGGGCTTGCAATTCTGTTTTTAGATATTGAGCCAAATGTTGGTGGGCAAAAATATTGGCATTTTTTTCTGCGGTAGGATTGTAGTTAGTGTTGGTATTTACATCATAGACATAAATGTCTCCACTCTCTGATTGAACCCATTCAATCGCCGCAACTTCAATCTGAGCATTCTTAAGGAAGTTTTCATAAGCTTCTCTTCGGTCATCTGGTAGAGGTTCTGTAATCTGGAATTTCTCAGATGTTTCCAGTTGCTCTGGTCTCTTACCGATTTGGCAACCATCTGCTGGGCACAGTTGGAAACCATCTGAAGAATCGATTGAAACAGTATAAAGGAACTTCTGGTTGATAAACTCTGAACGACGGATACGTCCATCACTTGGTTTGATGTAGGCTTGTAACAAGGTGATTCCATCCACTGATGGTTCAAAGAGAGGGCTATTGACATAAGCTTCCAATTCTTCTTCATTTTGGAAGAGTTGAACCCCTAATCCCTTACCTGCTCGATTGTGCTTGGTAATCAAAGGATAGATGTTCAATTTTCTTGCTGCTTCAATGATATGTTCTTGGCCCAAAACTGCAACTGTCGCAGGAGTCTCAATGCCCGACTCATTTAACTTCAAATATTGTTTGACTTTACTGATTTCTAGGTTGATAGCACCAGTTCCATTTACAACCTTGCGTCCATGCGCTTCTAACCAAGTAATGACCTGCTCTGTAAATTCTGGTGCATAGCGATGTCCTCTAGTGTGAGAGGATGCAGACATACGATTGTAAAAGATACCCTGTGGCGGTGGGCTTTGTAGATCCAAAATTCCACTAGACAAATCCCACAGTTCATATGGAACTTCTAACTCTTCCAACCATTTGACCAAATGCTGAGTCCATTCAAGATTCTCATGAATTACATAAACTTTTGCTTCACTCATTACTTATCATCTCCTTAAGAAAAGCTGACTGATAGTTGGCTTTCCTTTTCTTCTAAAATATATCCTTCTGTTTTTTCAATAACGCTGACTGTTAAGATTTGACCCAAAACATTGATCATAGTACGGCCAGCATTGACAAAGAAATCAACTGCAAAGATCAAGGCGACTCCTTCAACTGGTAAGCCCAATTGAGGTGCTGCTGCTAATAGAACCACGATAGCACCTGATGGCACAGTTGCTGCAGTTTTTCCAATCAAGGTCAAAAGCAAAACAGTAAACAAGAGACTTGATAAAGAAAATTGAATGCCGTAGGCATGCGCGATAAAGATTGTCGCAACTGAGAAATAAACTGCTGCCCCTTCTAAGTTAAAAGTATATCCTAAAGGAACAACTAAATCAATCGTATGCTCGTCATGCCCCTGTTTTTTCAAATCTTTAAGAAGGGATGGCAAGACAACACTGGAACTACCCGTAACAAAGGCCAGAGTCAATAGACTCCAATTTTCACGAAAGGCTGACAAATACGGTACTTTAAAGAATAGAGCAATCAAAGGAAAAATAAGGAGAACCAATACAGCATAAGCCGAGTAAGTTCCGATTACAAATTGACCAAGCCCAATCAATTTATCAAGGCCAGTAGTTGCAACATCTTTGGCGATAAAACCAAAAATTCCAATCGGTGATAGTTTGACAATCACTGTAACAATCTTGTAGATGGACTCAATCCAGATTTGGAAACCTTCGATAATCTTCTGAGATTTCTCAGATTTAAGATTCCCAATTCCGTAACCAAGAAAGATAGCAAACACGATAATTGGCAAAAGAGCACCTTCTGAAAGAGACTTGACGATGTTTGATGGAATAAAACCAAGCAAAAATTCGCTGAACTTGACATTGTTGGCAATCCCATCAAGGTTTCCACCAGTTTGACCAATGTTCACACCTTGTCCAAATCCCAAAAAGTAACTAGCAAATACAAACAAAAGAGTAATGGCAGTTGTTACGGCAAAAAAGTAAACCAAACTCTTGGTCAATATTTTTCCAAAAGATTTTTTCCCGATAACACCAGCTACCGCAACAACGATAGTTGGGAAGATTAGCGGAATGATAACCATATTGATCAATTTAATAAAGGCTTGTCCTAAAAATTGATAAAAGCCTGCAAATTGTGGCCAGATGACTGCAGCAATCACCCCCAAGACCAAAGCCACCAATAATTGAATTCCTAGTGAGAGTTTTGACCATAAAGTAACTAATTTCATAAGAAACTCCTTTGTTTTATTTGCTACTCATTCTACTACTATTCTTCACTTCTGACTAATATATATTTTCTATGTTGAACATAAAAAAGATTTATATTGAGAGTTCAAACTATCATCGTACCGAACACATGATTCATTCTGTTCAAGCAGGAATTATAAAATCTGTTTCTTACCAATGATTTTTTGCTAAAACAGTGATAAATCACGGAATTTACTTTTCTATTCTCAAAATTTTATGATACAATAATGGTATGATTTTAATGAAACTTGCTTCCATCTTGCTTTTGGTACTAACCTTAGCTCTGGCGATTATTTTAAGCAGACTCTTTAAGTTAAAGAAAAGGGGCATCAATGCTGCTGATTTAGCTTTTCCTTTTCTAATTTTTGAATATTATTTGATTACGGCTAAGATGTTTACACACAATCAACTTCCTGTATTGGGAACAGCCTTATCAATACTAGCAATTGTGTTAGTCTTTTTCTTCTTAAATAAAAGACGTAGCTTTTATTATCCAAAATTTATTAAATTCTTTTGGCGAGCTGGATTTTTACTAACACTGCTCATCTATATCATCATGATTGTTCAAATTTTCGTGATGAAATAGTCAACTATTACAATATAGCCCACCAGCACCTCGATCTTGGCCACTAAATGTTCCATCTGAGGCACTTTTCTGATAAAATTATAAAAAAGTTAAAATAGGAGATAAATCAAGTGAAAAAAACGCTCTTGGCAAGTGCCATTACGCTTTCAGTATTTGGTCTAACAAGCAACCTTAGCTATGCTGAGGAAAACCAAGCACAGTCTACCCCAGTAGAAACAACACACAGTGAAACCTCTACTGACAAAGTGGAGAAAAACAGTCTCCCGGCCAAGGAAACTGAACCTTCAACTGAGGCAAATGCCAATCAAACAACAAATCCAGCTAAGAAAGAAGAAGACAAGGCTCCTGAAGTCCAAAAAGATGGTTGGGTATTCGAGGAAAATATCTGGCGCTTCTATGAAAACAATGCCCCTGTTCTAAACTGGAAAAAAATCCACGGGAAATGGTACTACTTCAACAAAGATGGAATCATGTTGAGCGATACTATTTTTGACGGATATATCCTGACTAGTAGCGGGGCTATGGTCGATTCTGGTTGGAGTAAACTCCAAGATAAATGGTATTACGCTAACGCTTATGGAAAAATTTCTCAACAAAAATGGGAAAAGATTGGTGGTGTCTGGTACTATTTTGACCAAGACGGTGTCATGCTCAGCAACACAATTTTTGACGGCTATCTATTAACGAATAGCGGCGCCATGGCTGAGAGTGCTTGGGTAAAACAAGATGGACAATGGTACTATGCACTTGCTTCTGGTAAAGTCATCAAAAACAAGTGGGAAAAAATTGGTGGTTCTTGGTACTACTTTGACAAAGATGGTATCATGCTAAGTAAGACAATTTTTAACGGATACCTTCTCTCCAATAGTGGAGCTATGGCTGAAAGGTCCTGGGTTTATTTAGAAGGAAAATGGTACTTCGCCCAAACATCTGGTCGTCCAACTCAAGAGAAATGGGAAAAAGTCGGTAGCGCATGGTACTATTTTAACAAAGAAGGTATTATGGCCAATAACCAATGGATAGGTAGCTACTATCTAAAAGCTAGCGGAGCTATGGCCGAAAAAGAATGGATTTTCGATAAAAACTATAATAGCTGGTTCTACTTAAAATCTGGTGGTGCATATGCAGCGCGTGAATGGATCGGCTCTTACTACCTCAAGTCAGGTGGTTACATGGCTAAGAGCGAATGGATTGACGACAGCTACTACAATGCCCGTTACTATGTGGATGAAAATGGTGTCTATGTCACGGGAACTCGAAAAATCGATGGAACAGCACATCAGTTCCAAAGTAATGGAAAATGGATTGGTGAAGTACCTATAAGTCGTGGATTTGAAAAAGGGAAATACACGAAAACTGTTTTCTTAGATCCAGGACATGGTGGAAAAGATCCTGGTGCTGTTTATTATAACACTCAGGAAAAAGACCTAACCATGCAAATTTATCAAAAACTACGTAAGGAACTCCAGGGTCTTGGTTATACCGTTCTTTCTTCGAGAGATAGTGATGTCTATGTCGACTTTGTCACTGAACGTTCAAAAATGGTTAACAAAACGGACTCAGACATGTTCATCAGTATTCACTTCAATGCAAGCGGGAATCCTGCTTCAGGGAGATCTGGTATTCAAACTTACTCTTACGAAGAAGACAGTGGCTATCGTGCTAAGATCAATCCATACTGGCATAACCACCCTGACCGTATCAGTGAAAGCAATCGCCTGGCTGCCGATATCCACTCTTCACTACTAGCTGAAACTGGTGCTAAGGATGCAGGACTCCTACAAAGTAGTTTTGCTGTCCTTCGAGAAACTGATAAACCAGCTGTTCTATTGGAATTGGGCTATATTGATAATTTCAATGAGAATCAACAAGTCCGCAGTGACGCCTACCAAAACAGATTGGTTGCAGGTATCGTTAAGGGAATTCAAAAATATTACGCAGGTCAATAAAGAAAAAGTCTCGAGAAAATCTCGAGATTTTTTGTATTATTCTTCTTACTTGTTGGCTTCAGGAAAGAGAAAACCAATCCCCACACAGGCCAGAACTCCAGCACCGATAACCAAACCGCTTGAAAGTGGCACGATATAGTCTTGTTCTTATTTCAATTGACTATAATATTTTTGCCCCCCTTTTGCTTACTACTAAAGTTTGATATACTCCCCTTATAGTGGACAGTGAAAAAACAAAATTTCACTAGAAACTACAGGGGGAGTTTTCGTATGTCAAAAAGAGGTCCGAAATCAGTGGAGGAGAAGTTAGAAGTTGTTCATCTTTACCTTAAACAAGGGAAGTCAATATCTATTTTGACCAAAGCATTTGGAGTAAATGGTGACACAATCAGAAATTGGATTCGTAAGTATCAAACAGAGGGTGTCGAAGGGCTCAAGGAGCGTCATAGCTGGAAGAAATATAGTTCAGAGTTAAAAGAAAAGACTGTAACAGATTATCTTGCAGGTAGAGGTAGTTTATCTAGGATCAAATTTTCATTCATTTTGCTTTATCCCTTAAAGGTTACGATGGTTGCTCCAGATCCGCCTGCATTTTGTGGTGCATAGCCAAAGCTCTTGACCTGTTTATTTCTTTGTAGGTACTTAGTCACCCCTTCACGGATGACTCCTGTACCGATACCATGGATGATGTCAACTTGGGCCATATTGTTGAGCAGGGCTTGGTCGATAAAGGCATCCAAGGCTTCCATAGCCTCCTCGTAGCGTTTGCCACGAAGGTCTAGTCGAGCTTGTGGACCTTTTCCTGCTGCACGTTTAACGACGTTAACTTGTTTCTTCTTGACTGGCGCTTCTTTCTGGGCTTGAACCAAGTCAAACTCTTTTTCTTCAAGCGTCATCTTAATCAAGCCAACCTGTGCTTCCCAACGTCCATCCTTGAGTTGATTGGTCAAGGTACCACGTTGACCATAGCTTAAAACGATAATATCATCTCCAACTTTTGGAGCTCGTTTTTTCTTGGCCTTCTGAAGAACCTTGTTTTTAGAAAGGTCAACTTTTTCAGGGGCTAATTTTTTGAGCTTAGCTTTGGCTTCGATAATTTCATGTGGCTTCAGTTGGGATTTACTGTGAAGATTTTTAAGTATATCATCACTCTCAGATAGTGCTAAGTCAACAATCTCAGCAGCTTGTTCTCGCGCCTTATTGAGTTCAGTTTCCTTTTCACGGTTGAGCTCGTTATAAAGTTTTTTAAGGGCACGGTTCATCTTGAGGTTTTCTTGCTCGACTTGGCGAATATTTTCAAGACGTTTTCGACTTTCAAGTGTCTGCTCTTCCAATTGCTCAATGATACGATTAACATCGTTGTCTTGGTCAATTTGCTTACTAGCGTCACCTACGATGACATCTGACAAGCCTAGACGTTTAGCAATCTCAAAGGCATTACTTCGACCAGGAACTCCCTGCATGAAACGATAAGTTGGGCGCAAGCTAGCTGTATCAAACTCCATGCTTGCATTTTGAACATAGGCAGTTTCAATACCATAGGCTTTAAGTTCAGGATAGTGAGTGGTTGCCATAGTCTTGACCTGACGCAAACGCAAGTCTTCTAAGATAGACATGGCAAGGGCTGCACCTTCTTGGGGATCTGTACCAGCACCAAGCTCATCTAATAGCAAGAGCGAGTTTTGGTTGACCTTACCCAGAATATCAACGATGTTGGTCATATGACTAGAGAAGGTTGAGAGACTTTGTTCGATGGACTGTTCGTCTCCGATATCTGCGAAAATCTCCTCGAAAATCCCTACACGACTGCCCTTATCGGCTAGAATTGGCAGTCCAGACTGGGCCATCAATTGCGTCAAACCTAAGGTCTTTAGCATGATAGTCTTACCACCCGTATTTGGACCAGTGATGACGATAGCTGTTAATTCTTTGCCGAAGTGCACATCATTTGCGACTGCATTTTTTACAAGAGGATGACGAACGTGCAGCAGTTGAATCTCCTGTCCCTCAGACACTTGAGGTACTACTGCCTCCGTCTCTTGGATAAAGCGAACCTTAGCACGAATCAGGTCCAAATGTCCGATAATCCAAGCATCATTTGCAATTTCTGCCGCGTGCGGTCTTACTCTTTCAGAGAGTTCTTGGAGGATACGCATCATCTCATAGCGTTCGTCTGCACGAAGACTTGCAATCTCCTCACTTAGCTTGACCACTTCACGTGGTTCGATATAAACAGTGTTCCCACTGGCAGAAATATCATGAACGACACCGGCAATCTTGTTACGATAGGTATTTTTAACTGGAAGAACCTGGCGACCATTTCGACTAGTGATGATACCTTCCGTCAACATCTGGGCCTTTTGTTTGAGAAGATCTTGCAAGACATCTCTGACTTGACTTTCACTATCATGGATTTTACGGCGGATTCGTGCCAAGTCCTCACTAGCAAAGTTCTCAATAAATCCAGCTTCGTTGATGGCTTGTAAATTCCCCTGCAAATGTGGAAAATCATGAAGTTTCTCAAACCAACTTGCCAGGTGGTCTAAACGTACATTTTCAAGATTGTCATAAAAATTCTGCAATTCACGACTGGCAAAGATGACACGTTTGAGAAGGAGAAATTCCTCGATGTTGAGATCTGCTCCCATTTCTAAACGTTTGCAGGTTGCAGCAATGTCTTTTGTTCCCGAGATACTGAGGTGAGGATGCTCAACAAAGAGCTCTTGCATTTCTTCCATCTCTGCAAAAGCTTGCTTAATCTTATCCCCTTTATCTGTCGGAACTAGATCCTTTAATTGTTCTAATCCTTGTTCCGTCAAAAGATGGGGCTCAAATAAAGCCTTGACCTTATTAAATTCTAATGTTTCTAGTATTTTTTTATTCATTTTCTTTTCCTTAGTTATAAGCCTAAAAACCCTGTATTCAAGTTCTCAAGCTTTCTTAAAAGTCTCCTTAACTTTTGGAATTGTAAACAAAAGGCTAGGAATAATTCCCGCCCTTTTTATCCGATTAGTTTGGTTACCCAGAGTTGTTTAATCAAGTCAGTAGTCACTGGAATACTTTGAATCATATGTTTGGCTACTAGACTATTTTCAAGTGAATTTTGAACGATTGCTAGGGGCACAGTCGCAAGGATGGTCAGCATCATTTGAAGGACAAATAAGGTCACTCCGACTGATAAGACTCCTGCACCGATGCGAAAATATTTGCCACCTAACTTTTTGGTTGGTACTAGGTTAAAAAAGAGTCCAATCAAACGACCGATGCAGTAAAATACGGTAAAGGCTAAGAGATAGCCAATACCTGCGTAAAAGACCTTGTCCAATTGGAAGAGCTGGTCAGATGGGAAGAAAAAGGTACCCTGCCCTTCCTGGGGATTGGCATACGGAATCAACAAATGAAATTTTTCTCCCAATGACTGATAAAAATTCCCCGCAAAATAAGCTGAGACGATTGTAGCTAGGAGATAATAGACTTGTAGGACCAAGCCTCTGCGATAGCCGATATAAAAACTCCAAGCCAGAACCAATAAAAGAAAGATGGAAATCATAGTGAGTCCTCAATCTTGCTATGCTCTTGTTTAGTCGCTACAACTTGATGACGAAGGGCGTCTAATTCTTGCTCCTTATCATCAAATTCAATCTCACGGCTGAGTTGGGTTGACAAGCTATTGACTGCTAATAAAATAGCGATTGTCTCATCATCCGCTCCAGGCATTTGCTCTTTAATTGCTTCATATTTTTCAGTTGCAACCTTGGCAATTTCCTCCATAAAGAGGTTGTCATGCTCAGTTGTTAGGGTCAATGTTTTTTTTCCGAATGTAAACTTGTATCGATTTAAATTTGCCATAAAATTCACCTCACGATATTATACCAAATTTCACTTAGTTTGTCAGTTTTTACCAATTCTACGGCTTTTATGGTACAATAAGAGTTATGGCAAGTATTACATTAACTCCGAGCGAAAAGGAAATCCAAGCCTTTGTTCAGAAATATGAACAAGCACTGACTCCTAGTAAAAATCCTTATATTCGCTATTTTTTGAAGCTTCCGCAGACAAGTGTTTCCATCTACACATCAGGAAAAGTGCTCTTGCAAGGAGAAGCTGCTGAACGTTACGCCAGCTTTTTTGGTTATCAGGTCAGCCCAGTAACTAGTGGACAAAACTTTCCGATGATTGGAACTGACGAAGTAGGAAATGGTTCCTACTTTGGTGGTCTAGCTGTAGTAGCATCCTTTGTGACTCCTGACCAGCATGACTTTCTGCGAAAACTAGGTGTTGGGGATTCTAAGACTCTGACAGACCAAAAGATTCGTCAGCTTGCCCCTCTCCTTAAAGAGAGAATCCAGCACCAAGCGCTTCTTCTTTCTCCAAGTAAGTATAATGAAGTCATCGGTGAGCGCTACAATGCCGTTTCCGTAAAAGTAGCTCTGCACAATCAAGCGATTTTTCTCCTCCTCCAAAAGGGAGTCCAGCCAGAAAAGATTGTGATCGATGCTTTTACTAGTGCTCAAAACTATGAGAAGTACTTAAAAAATGAAGCCAATCATTTTTCTAATCCAGTCAGTCTGGAGGAAAAAGCCGAAGGTAAGTACTTGGCTGTCGCAGTAAGTTCTATCATTGCGCGTGATCTCTTTCTAGAAAATCTCGAAAATCTGGGGAGAGAACTTGGTTATCAACTTCCAAGCGGAGCTGGAACAGCTTCTGATAAGGTAGCTAGCCAAATCCTTCGTGCTTATGGTAGGCAGGGACTCAACTTCTGCGCCAAACTACACTTTAAAAATACTGAAAAAGCAAAAAAACTGCTAGAAAGGTAAATTATGAAATATTTTAAATCGTTTTTAAAAGAGTGGAGTTTTATCCTCATTATCACTCTTATCGCCCTTAGTCGTCTCTTTCTCTGGAGAAATGTCAGTGTAGAAGGACATTCCATGGATCCTACCCTGGCAGATGGGGAAGTCCTCTTTGTGGTTAAACATCTCCCAATCAATCGTTTTGATATTGTGGTTGCTCATGAAGACGATGGGAACAAGGATATCGTTAAGAGGGTCATCGGTATGCCAGGAGATACTATCCGTTACGAAAGCGACAAGCTCTATATCAATGGTCAAGAAACTGATGAGCCCTATTTAGCAGAATACCTTAAGCGTTTCAAGGAAGATAAGCTCCAAAGCACCTATACTGGAACTGGTTGGGATGGAAAAAAGGGCGAATACTTTAGAACCATTGCCCAAAAGGCTCAGGCCTTTACCCTAGATGTTAATTACAACACTAGCTTCACCTTCACTGTTCCAGAAGGAGAATACCTCCTACTTGGTGATGACCGTCTGGTCTCTAGCGACAGTCGACATGTTGGTACCTTTAAGGCAAAAGATATCACCGGAGAAGCCAAATTCCGCTTCTGGCCACTCAAGCGTATCGGAACATTTTAAAAACTAGGAAGAGGCCGAGAATTTCCCATCTCAGCCTCTTCTCATTCTATTTTGACTAAATCTGGGATAAATTTTCTCAGACACTATTGTAAGGAATTTTATGGAAGTTTATTTTTCAGGCACCATTGAACGCATTATTTTTGAAAATGTCAGCAATTTTTTCCGCATTTTGCTCCTAGATATTGAGGATACCAATGCTGAAGACTTTGATGATTATGAAATCATTGTCACAGGTACCATGGCTGATATCATTGAAGGAGAGGAATACACCTTTTGGGGACAAATTGTCCAACACTCTAAGTATGGGGAACAGCTACAAATGACTCGCTATGAGAGAGCCAAGCCGACTAGTAAGGGCTTGGTCAAGTATTTCTCCAGCAGCCATTTTAAGGGGATTGGACTCAAAACAGCCCAGAAAATTGTGGATATTTACGGAGATAACACTATTGACAAAATATTAGAAAATCCAGACAAACTCCAGTCTATCTCTGGACTCTCTGCTAAAAACCGTGAAGCCTTCGTCTCAACCCTTCGTCTTAATTACGGAACAGAGATGGTCTTAGCCAAACTAGCCAACTACGGTATTCCCAATAAATTAGCCTTTCAGATTCAAGACTTTTACAAAGAAGAAACCCTTGATGTGGTTGAAAATTATCCCTACCAGCTGGTTGAGGATATCAAGGGCTTGGGATTTACCATTGCTGACCAATTAGCGGAAGAACTAGGCATCGAAAGTCAGGCTCCTGAACGTTTCCGCGCCGGTCTAGTTCACAGTCTTTTTCAGGCCTGTATGGAAACAGGGGACACCTATGTTGAAGCACGGGATTTGCTGGAACAAACCCTTACTCTCCTTGAGTCTTCTCGTCCCGTGGAACTGGATCCCAGCCAAGTTGCCCAAGAGCTCTCCTACCTGATTGAAGAAGACAAGGTTCAGCAGATTGATACCAAGATTTTTGACAACAGCCTCTTCTTCGCTGAGGAAGGCATCCGCAGTCACTTGGTTCGTATCCTTGAAAAAGGAAAACAGAAGAGTCATGATTTAGAAACCATTCAAAAACATATCGCTACTGTCGAAGAAGATCTGGAGATTGAGTATGATAACATTCAAAAACAGGCTATCTATGATGCTATCCAGAACAAGGTCTTTATCCTGACAGGTGGACCTGGTACTGGTAAGACAACTGTTATCAATGGTATCATCGCTGTTTATGCCCTTTTGGAAGGACTTGACCTCAGGAAAAAAAGCAACCTGCCGATTCTTCTTGCTGCTCCAACTGGCCGAGCCGCTAGGCGCATGAATGAATTGACTGCCTTGCCTAGCGCGACCATACACCGCCATTTGGGAATGACAGGGGACGATGATACCAGTCATCTGGAAGATTATCTGGATGCCGACTTTATTATCGTGGATGAATTTTCTATGGTGGATACTTGGCTGGCCAACCAACTCTTCTCCAACATCTCTTCTAACAGCAAGATCCTCATCGTGGGTGACAGCGACCAGTTGCCGTCTGTCAGTCCTGGACAGGTTCTAGCGGATCTGCTTCATATTCCCTTGATTCCTCAGACTCGCTTGGAAAAAATTTATCGACAAAGCGAAGAATCAACCATCGTCACTCTAGCTAGTCAGATTCGACAGGGCATCTTGCCAGCTGACTTTACCCAGAAAAAAGCAGACCGTTCCTACTTTGAAATTGCTAGCGGCCATATTCCAGCTACGATTGAAAAAATCTTAGACGCTGCCCTAAGAAGTGGTATCCCTGCCCGTGATATCCAAGTTCTGGCTCCCATGTATCGAGGAACTGCAGGGATTGACGCTATCAATCAGCTCATGCAAGACCTGCTCAATCCACCACAAAAAGACCAACTCAGTTTTGAAGCTCCCCAGTGTCACTATCGTAAGGGAGACAAGGTCATTCACCTGGTCAACGATGCTGAAATCAATGTCTTTAATGGGGATTTAGGAGCTATCACAGACCTGATTCCTGGTAAATACACCGAGTCGAAACAAGACGAGATTGTCATTGATTTGATGGCAACGAAGTCTCTTACCCACGTAACGAATGGTACAAGATTCGCCTAGCCTATGCCATGAGTATCCATAAGTCTCAGGGAAGTGAGTTTCCTGTTGTCATCCTACCTATCACCAGTGCTAGTAAGCGTATGCTGGAGCGCAATCTCATCTATACAGCCATTACACGCGCCAAAAGCAAGCTTATCTTACTAGGCGAATTACAGGCCTTCGACTATGCCACCCAGCATATCGGAACTGCCCGAAAAACCTATCTGATTGAACGCTTCAGTGATTTATTGGAGAATGTTGAAGAAAAGCAACAAGCGGTCTCTGAAACAGTCACATCAAGTACCTCTGAACAATCCTACATCTTAACCGAAGAAAACTGGGACAGCATCCCCGCCATGATTGGGATTACAGACGCAGACCTCAAAGAGATTTTTGGAAAATAGTGCATAAGAAAACCCACCAATTCAGGTGGGATTTTTGTTTATTAATACTCAATGAAAATCAAAGAGCAAACTAGGAAGCTAGCCGCAGGTTGCTCAAAACACCGTTTTGAGGTTGTGGATAGAACTGACGAAGGCAGCTCAAAATACTATTTTGAGGTTGCAGATGGAACTGAACGTGGTTTGAAGAGATTTTCGAAGAGTATAAGATTATTTAACTGTTGCTGTGCTTGTAATCAATTCAACAGCTTTTTTGATTGTGATGTCGTGTTTCAACATATCAGCTGAAAGCAAGCTTTGTACTTGTGCAACTTCCATGTTGTAGTCTGTAGCCAATTGCTCGATTTCTTTTTGGATTTCTTCTTCTGAAGCGTCGAATCCTTCAGCTTTGGCAACTGCTTCGATAACAAGGTTAGTCTTAGTACGTGACTCAGCTTCTCCCTCGTATTGTTTGTGAAGATCTTCTTGAGTAGTTCCAGTGATTTGGAAGTACATGTCAGGGTTGATACCTTGACGTTGCAAGTTTCCAAGGAATTCATTTACTGAGCGGTGAACTTCTTCGTGGATCATTTCTTCTGGAAGTTCTACGATTTCAGCGTTTTCTACAGCTTTATCAATTGCTGCACCTTCAACTGCATCCTTGTATGCTTCTTCTTTAGCAGCAGCCAATTCGTTGCGGTATTTTTCTTTCAATTCAGCAAGTGTTTCAACTTCTTCGTCGATATCTTTTGCAAGCTCATCGTCAAGAGCTGGAACTTCTTTAGCTTTTACTTCGTGGATAGTTGTCACGAATTTAGCTTCTTTACCAGCAAGGTCTTCAGCTTGATAGTCTTCTGGGAATGTTACGATAACGTCAACAGTTTCACCAGCTGAGTGACCTACCAATTGATCTTCAAAACCAGGGATGAATTGACCTGAACCAAGTCCAAGTGAGAAGTTTTCACCTTTTCCGCCATCAAATTCAACACCGTCAATAGAACCAACAAAGTCGATGACAACAGTGTCGCCGTTTTCAGCAGCAGCTTCTTTGATAACCAATTCAGCCAAGTTGTTGCGTTCGCGTTCAATACGCTCTTCAACATCAGCATCAGTTACTTCTTTTTCTACATCAACTGATACTTCAAGGTTTTTGTATTCACCCAATTTTACTTCAGGTTTTGTAACAACTTCAGCAGCGATAACCCAATCTTGACCTTTTTCCATTGAAGTCACGTCAATTTTTGGTTGTGCAACTACTTCAAGACCAGCTTCTTTAACAGCTGCTTCATAAGCGTTTGGCAAAAGAGCATTCATAACGTCTTGGTAAAGTGACTCTTCACCAAATTTTTGGTCGAAGATAGGACGTGGAAGGTGACCTTTACGGAAACCTGGAACATTAAGAGATTTCTTTACTGAGTTGAAGACACGGTCCAATTCTGGTTTGATTTGGTCTTGAGAGATAGTGAAAGTCAAGACACCACGGTTTGTTTCTTTGTTTTCAAATGATACAGACATTCTGTCATTTCTCCTTAAAATTTTTTTAAATACAGTCTATTATAACATTTTCCATTGATAAAAGCTAGACTAATGCAGATAAATCTGGCTAAAACACATTTTGGGTAATTTGGCTAATTTCTCTAGAAGTTAGTTTGCAAATTTAGACATAAAAATTTAAGTTTGATTCATTTTGAGTATTACACCTACTATATATAGTAGATTGAAATAAGGTATGAACAAAGAGATTAGGAAAGTCAAAGTAATTTCTAGAAATGTTTTAGAATCTGTATCGTACTATTCTAGGTTCAATCCATTATATAAAAAGAAGACAAACATTCTTAAAATGTTTGCCCTCTTAATGCTATAGACTCTATCATCTAGTCCAAAGTAATTTCAATAAGATTAAATATTTATTCTAATCTTCTTTTTTCTTTTGGGCTAAACCTAATAGCGTTGTTGCCATTCCAATGATTCCAAGTCCAGTCATAACCGTATTTGAATCTGTACCAGTATTTGGCAATTCGCGAACTACTTTTTCAGGATTCAAAGGTTTTGGTTCTGGATTTGGAGTGCCAGGTGTCTCTGGTCTTGGCTCTGGAGTTGGGACATTAGGAGTTTTTGGTACGATTGGAACGTAGATGATTGGGGTGTCTTCACCTGGATTTGTTGGAAGATTTGGAAGTTCCTTACCTGGTTCTACTGGTTGACCTGGTTTGCTTGGATCTTTTGGATCTGGCAAGTATGGTCTGTAGCCTGGTACGTCTGGAACAACTGGTTTACCTGGTTTACCTGGATCTGTTGGATCATTTGGATATTTCACATCTGGTGTTGATGGGAATTTAGGATCATCAGATTTTGGAACCAAGCTTCCAAGTGATTTATAGGTAACAATCTCTACTACTTCAGGATTTTCTGGAGTAACTGTCTTACCA
>NZ_KV804989.1:15951-17549 GCF_001811505.1 Streptococcus sp. HMSC034E03 | reverse complement strand
AGGTCGGTGGTTCGAGTCCACTCGTGCCCATTAATAGGAGAATTACTCAAGAGGCTGAAGAGGACGGTTTGCTAAATCGTTAGGTCGGGTAACTGGCGCAAGGGTTCGAATCCCTTATTCTCCGTAGTTGAAGAGCTTAAAAGCTCTTTTTTTGACTTTAAAGGCTCTTTGTCAATTGTAGTGGGTTGATGAAAAGTTATAACCTGGAGAGGACCAACTTGGTTCTCTCCTTTTTGATATTCAAAGCAATGAGGATTCTAGTTTTAAAGTTTTCAAAGTTCCTAAAACCAAAAGCATTTCGTTTGATGAGTTTAATGAGATTATTAGTCGCTTCCAATTTAGCGTTGGAATAAGGTAATTGAAGGGCGTTGACGATTTTCTCCTTGTCCTTTAGAAATGTCTTAAAGACAGTCTGAAAAAGAGGATGAACCTTCTTTAGATTGTCTTCAATAAGTCCGAAAAATTTCTCGGGCTCTTTATTCTGAAAGTGAAAAAGCAAGAGCTGATAGAGCTCATAGTGGTGTTTCAAGTCTTCTGAATAGTTCAAAAGCTTGTCTAGAATTTCTTTATTCGTCAAGTGCATACGAAAAGTAGGGCGATAAAATCGCTTATCGCTGAGTTTACGACTATCTGTTTAATGAGCTTCCAGTAACGTTTGATTGCCTTGTATTCATGAGATTTTCGCTCAAACTGATTCATAATTTGGACACGAACACGACTCATAGCGCGGCCTAAGTGTTGGAGTAAAACAGTCCAGTGGACTGTTTTAGCCTGAGTTTAGAAATATAATAACGAAGGGGGAAAACGATCTAGAACGATTTTAGCGCATGGAAAAAGCTGTTTAGCCAAGTCATAGTAAGGGCTAAACATATCCATGGTAATGACTTTCACGCGACTTCTCACCTTTCCAGAATAACGAAGAAAATGATTGCGAATGGTCACTTGAGTCCGCCCATCCAGGATAGCTACGATCTTTCTGGAATCAAAATCCTGTGCAATGAAGCTCATCTTCATCTCCCGATTGAAACAGTCACTCCCCTGACTGTTTCAACATCCCAGGACATAATCTCAGGAAGTCGGCTAAAGTCATGCTTAAAGTGAAAGTCATTTAGCTTGCGAATGACAGTTGCAGTTGAAATGGCTAGCTGATGGGCAATATCGGTCATAGAAGTCTTTTCAATCAACTTTTGAGCAATTTTTTGGTTGATAACACGAGGAATTTGATGATTTTTCTTGACGAGGGAAGTCTCAGCGACCATCATTTTAGAGCACTGATGCACTTAAAACGGCGCTTTCTAAGAAGAATTCTAGTAGGCATACCAGTCGTTTCAAAATAAGGAATTTTCGACGGTTTTTGAAAATCATATTTCTTCATTTGAGTTCCGCACTCAGGGCAAGACGGGGCATCATAATCCAATTTAGCGAAGATTTCTTTGTGACTATCTCTATTAACGATATCTATAATTTGGATATTTGGGTTTTTGATATCAAGAAGTTTTGTGATAAAATATAATTGTTCCATAGGATTCTTTCTAATGATGGTTTGGTTGCTTTTCATTATAGATGATATGGGACTTTTTTTCTACAACAAAATAGGC
>NZ_KV804989.1:0-15851 GCF_001811505.1 Streptococcus sp. HMSC034E03 | reverse complement strand
GAACAAAGAGGTTAGGAAAGTCAAATTAATTTTTAAAAATGTTTTAGAATCCATGACGTGCTACTCTAAGTTCAATCCACTATAAAATTAAGTTTTTGACCATCCTCTGAATGATTACTGAAGATTAACCTTATTCTTCAAGATATAGTAAGTACCGAGGTAGAATCCAGCAATTAGGATTAAATCCGTAAAGATTTCAAATGTAAGCATCATATTGAAATTAGTATCTATGCGAAGGTTTAGACCGACAAAACCGAGCACGATCTGGATAACAATGTAGGCTAAAACTGCGAGTGCTGTGCGGTATTCATTGAAAAGTTGTCCGATGGAAATCGCCAAGTAGATGCAGAGGATTCCTGAAATTGTGCTAAGGATGAATGAAATTAGATATAAGCCGATACTGTCTAGGTACTGTTGGAACAAGTCTTTAAAAGCAAGGAAATCAATGAAATTAGGCTCAATTATCACAACAATGATATAAATGCTCAGAACAAAGACTGCTGAACTAATCAGAGACCAAATGAAGGCCCCCAAGAGTTTGGCTAAGATAATCTGGTGTTCGGAAACTGGTAAGGTCAAAGTCAGATAACCTTGTCGGTCATAGACACTACCCTTGAAGCGACGGATGATCAAAATCAAGGTTGAAATACTCAAGGTAATGATCAGTCCACCAAAAACCAGACCTAGAAATACTAACATAATCATTTGTTGATCGGGGGTGTCAATGGATTTGAGGGAACTAGCTTGAGCCCCGATAAGGACAGAAAGTGCCAATACAGCACCATAGAGGGCTAAATACCATTTGTTAACATTTTTAAATTCATAACGAACTAAATTCCAAAACATAATAATCTCCTTTATCTAGGCTTTGAATTCATGACGGAAGAGTTGGTCGATAGACTCTCCAGACTCATAGCGAATATCGTCAACATTTCCTTGACGGACGACTTTTCCATCCTTGAGGAAGACAATCTCATCCAAGATTGGCTCGATGTCTGAAATCAAGTGAGTTGAGATCAAGACAGTCGAAGTTGGAGAGTAGTTGTTGATGATGGTGTTCAAGATATAGTCACGAGCTGCGGGGTCGACACCACCGATTGGTTCGTCAAGCACATATAGACGAGCATCACGACTCATGACAAGGATCAACTGAACCTTTTCTTTGTTTCCTTTTGAGAGTTTCTTGAAACGGCTATTTTCATCAATACCAAGGTCACGAAGAAGACCTTGAGCACGTTCCAGATTAAAATCTTGGTAGAAGGTCTTGAAATAAGTGAGAGCTTCCTTGACCTTCATCTGCTCGTTTAGATAGGTCGTATCAGGTAGATAAGAAACAATTGCCTTAGTTGCTGGGCTTGGTTCCATGCCGTTGATGAGGATACGCCCTTCCTCTGGCTGCAGCAAGCCGTTGATTAGTTTAATCAAGGTTGTCTTTCCAGAACCGTTTGGACCAAGGAGACCAACGATTTTTCCAGCTGGAATTTCAAGGGAAATATTTGTAAGAGCAGGGCTTGCTCCATAGGATTTTGACACATTTTCAAATGCTAACAAGGTCATAGTTTAAACTCCTTCAATATAATCTCTCAAAACAGTCGGTAGTTCTTCTTTTTCATAGCCGAATTCTACCATGCCTGTTACAAACTGTTGCAGCTGTTCTTCTGACAGTTGCTTACGGGATTGGAGGATCAAGTCCAAATCCTCTGTGACAAAGCGTCCAGATGTCCGCTTGGTATAGACGAAGCCTTCTCTCTCCAAGTCCGATAGGGCGCGCTGGATGGTGTTGGGATTGACACCTGCCTCGCTAGCCAATTCTCTAACGGTTGGAAGCTGTTGATTGGGCTCGAGTTTATGGGAAATAATCTGCAATTTGATTTTCTCCATAATCTGCAAATAAATGGGTTTATTGTTATCAAATGTCCAAGACATCACGATCTCCTTTCTGTTTACCTTTGTGTTAATTCAATAATACAACAAAACAAAAAACTTGTCAAGCCAAAAGGAGAATTATTTTGGGAATCTCTTAAAAAATGGTATAATGAAAAGAAAACGACAAGGAGGGAAAGGCATGCGTTGTCCAAAATGTGGCGCTACAAAATCAAGTGTGATCGATAGTCGCCAGGCTGAAGAAGGAAATACAATCAGAAGAAGACGTGAGTGTGAAGAGTGTCAGCATCGTTTTACAACCTATGAACGTGTTGAAGAGAGAACACTAGTTGTGGTCAAAAAAGATGGTACACGGGAACAATTTTCAAGAGATAAGATCTTTAACGGGATTATTCGTTCAGCCCAGAAACGTCCAGTGTCTAGTGATGAAATTGGCATGGTGGTCAATCGCATCGAACAAAAACTCCGTAGTCGCAATGAAAATGAAATTCAGAGTGAGGTTATTGGCTCTTTGGTTATGGAAGAGTTGGCAGAGTTAGATGAGATTACTTATGTCCGTTTTGCCAGCGTTTACCGTAGCTTTAAGGATGTGAGTGAGCTTGAAAGCCTACTCCAGCAGATCACACAATCCTCTAAAAAGAAAAAGAAAAAGGAAAAATAAATGAAGCCAAATGACCGTTTTTCTTTTGTAAAGAACAATCGGGTGTCGCAAGATACCTCATCAATGGTGCAGTGCTACCTCCCGATTATCGGTCAGGAGGCGCTGAGCCTCTATCTTTATGCTGTGACTTTTTGGGATGGTGGTCAAAAAGAACATCTCTTTGCAGCCATGCTCAATCATCTCAATTTTGGGATGGATACCCTTTTAAAGGCTTTTAAAACTCTGACAGCCATGAAATTGGTGACCCTCTATCAGCAGGGGGAGGCCTATAACTTGTTACTCCATTCTCCCTTATCAACTCAAGAATTTTTACAACATACAGTTTATCGGACCTTATTAGAAAAAATGATTGGGGATAGTGCGGTAGCAGCCATGAGACAGGAAAGTGTTGAAGGGGAACCGATCTCGGTGGCCTTGAGTCAAATCTTTCCTCAGTTATCTGAGTCTGCGAGTCAAGAAACCTCTAGCAGTCAGCCAGCAGCAGATGATTTTGATTTGGAGCATTTTCGTCAGCTTATGGCTCGCGATGGTCTTCGTTTTCAAGATGAAACTTCGGATGTTTTGGCCTTGTTTGCAATAGCTGATGAGCAGAAGTGGACCTGGTTTGAGACTTATCAAGTAGCCAAAGCGACAGCAGTGTCGCAAGTGATTTCTGTCAAACGCATCCGTGAAAAGATAGCGCAAAAGCCTGTGACTTCTGACTTTAGTCCCAAGGAAGCAACCATTATCCGAGAGGCTAAGAAAAAGACAGCCTTGCAGTTCCTTGCTGAGATTAAGCAGACCCGCAAGGGAAGTATTACCCAGACTGAACGGGACCTGCTCCAGCAGATGGCAGCCTTGGGTTTGCTGGATGAAGTGATCAATGTTATCCTGCTCCTGACCTTTAATAAGGTTGATTCGGCCAATATCAATGAAAAATACGCCATGAAGGTGGCTAATGACTACGCCTATCAAAATATCCGTAGTGCCGAGGAAGCTGTCCTCCGTATTCGTGAACGTGGCCAAAAAGCAAAAACGCAAAAGCAGAATCAGACTGCCCCAGCAAAAACCAATGTGCCTAAATGGAGCAATCCTGAATATAAGAATACGTCATCCGCTGAGGAATTAGAAGAAATGGAACGCCAAACCCTAGAATTATTAGCAAAATTAGATAACGGAGGTGATTAGATGGAAAGTGTCGGAGATGTACTCAAACGTCAACCAAGCCGATTTCAGTATCAGGATTTAGTCCAGCAAATAGTGAAGGATCCTGATGTTGCGGCCTTTATCCAGAAAGAATCCCTCAGTCAGGAGGAGTTAAACCGTAGTATTTCCAAGTTTAACCAATACATCACTGAGAGAGATAAGTTCCTCCGAGGAGATACAGATTATATCGCGCGTGGCTACAAGCCTATCCTAGTCATGAATCATGGCTATGCGGATGTTTCTTATGAAGAAACTCCAGAGTTAATCGCGGCAGAAAAAGAAGCTGCCATCAAGAAACGTCTCAACTTAATTAATTTTCCATCTAGCCTGAAAAATGTCAGTTTTTTAGATGTTTATCGTGATGATGTTCGGCGTTTAACTGTTCTAAATAGAATGATAAAATTTGTTAACGATTACCCCAATAATTTGAAAGGTCTGTACTTATATGGAGACTTTGGTGTGGGTAAAAGTTTCATGGTGGCTGCCCTAGCCCATGATTTGTCAGAAAAACGTGGTGTTTCATCAACTCTCCTCCACTATCCTAGTTTTGTCATCGATGTCAAAAATGCCATCGGTGATGGCAATGTTAAGACCTTGGTGGACGAGATTAAGCTGGCTGAAGTCTTGATTTTAGATGATATTGGTGCCGAGCAATCAACAGCTTGGGTGCGTGACGAGATCCTGCAGGTCATTCTCCAATATCGCATGCAGGAAGATTTACCGACCTTTTTCACCTCCAACTTCAATTTTGAAGATTTGGAGCTGCATTTCGCTAAAGGGAAAAATGGAAATGACGAAACCTGGGAAGCTAGACGCGTCATGGAACGCATTCGTTATTTAGCAGAGGAAACCAGACTTGAAGGAGAAAATCGCCGATGACAGAAACAATCAAATTAATGAAGGCTCATACTTCAGTGCGTAGATTTAAAGAGCAAGAGATTCCCCAAGCAGAATTGAATGAGATTTTGACAGCTGCCCAAATGGCTTCTTCTTGGAAAAATTTCCAATCCTACTCGGTCATTCTTGTCAGAAGTCAAGAAAAGAAGGACGCCTTATTTGAGCTAGTACCTCAGGAAGCTATTCGCCAGTCTGCAGCCTTTCTTCTCTTTGTTGGTGATCTAAACCGTGCAGAAAAAGGGGCTCGTCTCCATACGGATGTTTTCCAACCTCAAGGGGTGGAAGGACTCCTCATCACTTCAGTAGATGCGGCTTTGGCTGGACAAAATGCCTTGCTTGCGGCAGAAAGCCTAGGCTACGGTGGTGTCATTATAGGTTTGGTGCGTTACAAGTCTGTTGAGTTAGCAGAATTGTTCAAGCTTCCTGATTATACCTATCCAGTCTTTGGGATTGCACTCGGTGTGCCAAATCAAAAGCATGATGTAAAACCAAGACTGCTACTAGAGAATGTTGTCTTTGAGGAAGAATACCAAGAACAGTCAACTGAGGCAATTGAAGCCTATGACCGTGTACAGACTGAATATGCAGGTGCGCGTGCGACTACAACTTGGAGTCAACGTTTAGCAGAGCAATTCGGCAATCCAGAACCAAGCTCAACTAGAAAAAATCTTGAACAGAAGAAGTTATTGTAGAAAGTGAGAAATTATGGCCCTACCAACTATTGCCATTGTAGGACGTCCCAATGTTGGGAAATCAACCCTATTTAATCGGATCGCTGGTGAGCGAATCTCCATTGTAGAAGATGTCGAAGGAGTGACACGTGACCGTATCTATGCGACGGGTGAGTGGCTCAATCGTTCGTTTAGCATGATTGATACAGGAGGAATCGATGATGTCGATGCTCCTTTCATGGAACAAATCAAGCACCAGGCAGAAATTGCCATGGAAGAAGCCGATGTTATCGTCTTTGTGGTGTCTGGTAAGGAAGGAATTACCGATGCAGACGAATACGTAGCCCGTAAGCTTTATAAGACCCACAAACCAGTCATCCTCGCAGTGAACAAGGTGGATAACCCTGAAATGCGAAATGATATCTATGATTTCTATGCCCTCGGTTTGGGTGAACCACTGCCTATCTCATCTGTCCATGGTATCGGTACAGGGGATGTGCTAGACGCTATTGTAGAAAATCTTCCAAATGAATATGAAGAAGAAAATCCGGATGTCATTAAGTTTAGCCTGATTGGTCGTCCTAACGTCGGAAAATCAAGCTTGATTAACGCTATTTTGGGAGAAGACCGTGTCATTGCCAGTCCAGTTGCTGGAACAACTCGTGACGCCATTGATACCCACTTTACAGATACAGATGGTCAAGAGTTTACCATGATTGATACAGCTGGTATGCGTAAGTCTGGTAAGGTTTATGAAAATACCGAGAAATACTCTGTCATGCGCGCTATGCGAGCTATTGATCGTTCAGATGTGGTCTTGATGGTCATCAATGCGGAAGAGGGTATTCGTGAATACGATAAGCGTATCGCAGGATTTGCTCATGAAGCTGGTAAAGGGATGATTATCGTGGTCAACAAGTGGGATACACTTGAAAAAGACAACCACACTATGAAAAACTGGGAAGAAGATATCCGTGAGCAGTTCCAATACCTGCCTTACGCACCAATTATCTTTGTATCCGCTTTGACCAAGCAACGTCTCCACAAACTTCCTGAGATGATTAAGCAAATCAGTGAAAGTCAAAATACACGTATTCCATCAGCTGTCTTGAACGATGTGATCATGGATGCTATTGCCATTAACCCAACACCGACAGACAAAGGAAAACGTCTTAAGATTTTCTATGCGACTCAAGTGGCAACTAAACCACCAACCTTTGTTATCTTTGTCAATGAAGAAGAACTCATGCACTTTTCTTACCTGCGTTTCTTGGAAAATCAAATTCGCAAGGCTTTTGTCTTTGAAGGAACACCGATTCATCTGATCGCAAGAAAACGGAAGTAAAAAAGCAGAATCTGGAAAGATATTTCCAGATTTTTTTGCTATAATAAAATAAGGAAAGCGTTGGAGAGGTAAGGAGATGGAAAAACTATTAAAATTCTTGATTTTGGCACCCTACTTTTACTTTTTTCGTTGGCAAGGGAAGGTACATCCAGGAAGTAGGTACTTTTCTGTCTTTTACTATTTTTATTGGTTTTATATGCCTCTAGCAGCCTTGTTTAGTCTAGTTTTCACTCTTTTTTCGCTAGTCTTATTTAACTTTATTTTACAAGAACCAAGGGATCTTGCTAGATGGGTGATTTGGCTACTTTTAGTCCTTTTATCCTTAGTCAATGACTGGAAAATCTATGCTTGTCTAAAATTTATGAATAAGCTACGATTGGAAAAGAAGAAATCCAGTCTTCCTTGAAAGAAATAGGCAAGCTTGTACCTGATAGAAAATGATGGCAATTTTTTCATGGATAAACTAGCTAGAAGCATTAATGAAGAAAACTAGCATCGGAAGAGGAATTTTAAGGGAACTAATCTTGATGATTAGCCCTTTTTTGCTCTAATTGAAAACGGAATATTTCTTGAAAAAATTGTGCAAATATGCTACAATAAAAAGAACATTCTAAAATATTCAGAATTTAAAGTAAGGAAAAAAATGGCAAATTTATTAAAATCAATCATCGAAAATGATAAAGGAGAGATTCGTCGTCTGGAGAAGATGGCTGATAAAGTCCTCAAATATGAAGATGAAATGGCTGCGTTAACAGACGAGCAATTGAAAGCAAAAACAGAAGAATTCAAACAACGCTATCAAAACGGTGAGACTCTTGACCAACTTTTGTATGAGGCGTTTGCTGTTGTACGCGAGGGAGCTAAGCGCGTTCTTGGTCTTTTCCCGTATAAGGTTCAGGTTATGGGGGGGATCGTTCTTCACCATGGTGACGTTCCTGAGATGCGTACTGGTGAGGGGAAAACCTTGACAGCGACTATGCCTGTATACCTCAATGCTCTTTCAGGTAAAGGGGTTCACGTAGTTACGGTCAATGAATACCTTTCTGAACGTGATGCGACTGAGATGGGTGAGTTGTACTCATGGCTTGGCTTATCAGTAGGGATCAACTTGGCGGCCAAATCTCCAATGGAGAAAAAAGAAGCCTATGAGTGTGATATCACTTACTCAACCAACTCAGAAATCGGATTTGACTACCTTCGTGATAACATGGTCGTTCGTGCGGAGAATATGGTTCAACGTCCGCTTAACTATGCCTTGGTCGATGAGGTGGACTCTATCTTGATTGACGAAGCTCGTACTCCTTTGATCGTTTCAGGAGCCAATGCAGTTGAAACCAGCCAACTCTACCATATGGCTGACCATTTTGTGAAGTCTTTGGGTAAGGATGACTATATCATTGATATTCAGTCTAAGACTATTGGTCTATCAGATTCAGGGATTGACAAGGCCGAAAGCTATTTCAATCTAAGCAACCTCTACGACATTGAAAATGTTGCTCTGACTCACTTTATCGATAATGCCCTTCGTGCCAACTACATCATGCTTCTCGATATTGACTATGTAGTCAGCGAAGAGCAGGAAATCTTGATTGTCGACCAATTTACCGGTCGTACCATGGAAGGTCGTCGTTATTCTGATGGCTTGCACCAAGCGATTGAAGCTAAAGAAGGTGTGCCAATCCAAGATGAAACCAAGACTTCAGCCTCTATTACCTACCAAAATCTCTTCCGTATGTACAAGAAATTGTCTGGTATGACAGGTACAGGTAAGACTGAGGAAGAAGAATTCCGCGAAATTTACAATATTCGTGTTATTCCTATCCCAACAAACCGTCCGGTTCAACGTATTGACCATCCAGACGTACTTTATGCTAGTCTTGAAGCTAAATTTAAGGCTGTTGTTGAAGATGTAAAAGCTCGCTACCAAAAAGGTCAACCAGTCTTGGTAGGTACTGTTGCAGTTGAAACTAGTGATTATATTTCTAAAAAATTGGTAGCTGCAGGTGTTCCTCACGAAGTATTGAATGCCAAGAACCACTACAAAGAAGCTCAAATCATCATGAATGCTGGCCAACGTGGTGCAGTTACAATCGCGACCAACATGGCCGGTCGTGGTACTGATATTAAGCTTGGTGAAGGTGTTCGTGAACTTGGTGGACTTTGTGTCATTGGTACAGAACGCCATGAAAGTCGTCGTATCGATAACCAGCTTCGTGGACGTTCAGGACGTCAAGGGGATCCAGGGGAGTCACAATTCTACCTTTCTCTTGAAGATGATTTGATGAAACGTTTCGGTTCAGAGCGCTTGAAGGGTGTCTTTGAACGTCTCAATATGTCAGACGAAGCGATCAAATCTCGTATGTTGACACGTCAGGTTGAAGCAGCACAAAAACGTGTTGAAGGAAACAACTACGACACACGTAAACAAGTCCTTCAATACGATGATGTCATGCGTGAGCAACGTGAGATTATCTACTCACAACGTTACGATGTCATCACTGCTGATCGCGACTTGGCTCCTGAGATTCATGCGATGATGAAACGAACCATTAATCGTGTTGTTGATAATCATGCGCGTGCTAAACAAAATGAAAAACTAGAAGCTATCTTGAATTTTGCAAGATACAACTTGCTTCCAGAAGATTCAATTTCACTTTCAGACCTAGAAGGTTTGTCAGACCAAGCGATCAAAGATGAACTATACCAACGTGCCTTGAAAGTCTACGATAGCCAAGTTGCTAAGCTTCGTGATGAGGAAGCCGTCAAAGAATTCCAAAAAGTCTTGATCCTACGTGTTGTAGATAACAAGTGGACAGACCATATCGATGCTCTTGATCAGTTGCGTAATGCTGTTGGCCTTCGTGGTTATGCACAAAACAACCCTGTCGTTGAGTATCAAGCAGAAGGTTTCCGTATGTTTAATGATATGATTGGTTCGATTGAGTTTGATGTGACTCGTTTGATGATGAAAGCACAAATTCATGAACAAGAGCGTCCACAAGCAGAGCGTCATATCAGTACGACAGCAACTCGTAATATTGCTGCACAACAGACTGAGCTTCCTGCAGATTTGGATCTTAGCCAAGTTAAGCGTAATGACTTGTGTCCATGTGGTTCTGGTAAGAAATTTAAAAACTGTCACGGTAAACGACGTTAAGAATGACTAATTTTCAGGCGGATGCCTAGTGAAAAGTGAATTTTCGCTTGGCGTCCGTTTGCTTTATAAGGAGGATGAATCATGGTATTTACAGCCAAAAGCCCTAAAATTAATATTGAAGAAGTTCGTAGTTTGTCTAAATTAGAAGGACAAGCACTTGCCAATAAACAACAGCGCGATCAAGAACTTGAAGCGATTATTCGTGGTGAAGATCAACGCATTTTGTTGGTGATTGGTCCGTGTTCGTCTGACAATGAAGAAGCAGTTCTTGAGTATGCCAAGCGTTTGGCAAAACTGCAAGAAGAAGTCAAAGATCGCGTCTTTATGGTGATGCGTGTCTACACTGCTAAACCACGTACTAATGGTGATGGCTATAAGGGCTTGATTCACCAACCAAATGCCAAAGAAGCACCTAGTCTCATCAATGGGATCAAGGCGGTTCGTCACCTGCATTACCGTGTTATTTCTGAAACAGGAATGACGACAGCAGATGAAATGTTGTACCCAGAAAACCTTCCTTTGGTAGATGACTTGATTTCTTACATGGCAGTTGGAGCTCGTTCGGTTGAAGACCAACAACACCGTTTTGTAGCTAGTGGAGCAGATTTTGCGACAGGTTTTAAAAATCCAACGTCTGGAAATCTCAATGTCATGTTCAACGGTATTTATGCGGCTCAAAACAAACAAAGTTTCCTTTTCCTAGGGAAAGAAGTTGAAACGACTGGAAATCCTCTATCACATGCCATTCTCCGTGGTGCCCTCAATGAATACGGTAAAAATATCCCTAACTACTACTATGATAATTTGATGGATACCATTGCCCAGTATGAAAAGATGGGTCTTGAAAATCCCTTTATCATCATTGATACCAACCATGATAACTCAGGCAAGCAGTATATGGATCAGATTCGCATCGTTCGTCAGACCTTGATTAACCGCGATTGGAATGAAAAGATTAAAAAATATGTACGTGGTTTCATGATTGAGTCTTATCTAGAAGATGGTCGTCAAAATGAACCAGAGGTCTTTGGGAAATCTATCACCGATCCATGTCTAGGATGGGAAAATACTGAGTCTCTTGTTCGCGAAATTTACCAAAGACTAGGAGAATAATATGGCATTTATTGAAAAAGGTCAAGAAATCGACATTGAAGCGATAAAAGCAGAAACACAATTATCTGCAGAGGCTTTGAGTCGTAAGGAAAGTCGTGATCGTGAATTAGCAGAGATCATCTCTGGTAAGGATGAGCGTATCCTACTAGTCATAGGGCCATGTTCTTCTGACAATGAAGAAGCAGTCCTTGAGTATGCTCGTCGTTTAGCAGACTTGCAGAAGAAAGTTGCAGATAAGATTTTCATGGTCATGCGTGTTTACACAGCCAAGCCACGTACCAATGGAGATGGCTACAAAGGTTTGGTTCATCAGCCAGATACTTCTAAAGCACCAAGTTTGATTAATGGTTTGCAGGCTGTTCGTCAGCTTCATTATCGTGTTATTACAGAAACTGGATTGACTACAGCAGATGAAATGCTTTATCCATCCAATCTAGTCTTGGTTGACGACTTGGTGAGCTACCATGCAGTGGGTGCACGTTCAGTAGAAGACCAGGAACACCGTTTTGTAGCTTCAGGGATTGATGCACCAGTGGGTATGAAAAATCCAACCTCTGGAAATCTGTCTGTTATGTTTAATGCCATCTATGCTGCACAAAACAAGCAAACATTTCTTTACCATGGACAAGAAGTAGAAACTTCAGGAAATCCCTTGGCCCACGTTATCCTTCGTGGTGCCATGAATGAATATGGAAAAAATGAACCCAACTTCTACTATGAAACTCTCTTGAATGCAATCAATCGCTATGAGACTATGGGACTTGAAAATCCCTTTATCATCATCGATACCAATCATGACAATTCTGGTAAGCAGTATATGGAACAAATTCGCATTGTTCGCCAAGCCTTGCTGAATCGTGACTGGAATGAAAAGATTAAAAAGACGGTTCGAGGCTTTATGATCGAATCTTACCTAGCAGATGGTCGCCAAAATCAACCAGAGATCTTTGGTTGCTCTATTACAGACCCATGTCTAGGATGGGAAAATACAGTAGCCCTGGTAGAAGAAATCTATACTACCTTAACAAAATAAGTGAAAAGGATGGAGTTGGGGGTATCTCAACTCCTTTTGAGAAAAATGATAGTTGGACACGGAATTGATATCGAAGCATTAGCTTCTATACAAAATGCAGTTGAAAAAAGAGAAGGATTTGCACGGCGTGTCTTGACAGACAAGGAAATGGAGCGTTTTGCCAGTCTCAAAGGTCGTAGACAAATCGAGTATTTGGCTGGGCGTTGGTCAGCTAAAGAAGCCTTCTCCAAGGCTCTAGGGACAGGGATTGGTAAGTTGGGCTTTCAGGATTTGGAAGTTTTGAACAATGAAAGAGGAGCTCCCTACTTCAGCAAATCCCCATTTTCAGGAAAAGTGTGGCTATCGATCAGCCATACCGATCAGTTTGTGACAGCTAGTGTTATTTTGGAGGAGAATCATGAAAACTAGTCCACATAGACCAACCAAGGCCCTCATCGACCTGGGAGCTATCCGCTACAATATCCAACAAATGGGTGCGCACATTCCCAAAGATACCCTCAAATGGGCAGTTGTAAAAGCCAATGCTTACGGACACGGTGCGGTAGCTGTTGCGACGGCTATCCAGGATGATGTTGACGGCTTTTGCGTTTCTAATATCGATGAAGCCCTCGAGCTTCGTCAGGCAGGAATTTCTAAGAAGATTCTTATTTTGGGAGTATCTGAAGTTGAATCTCTTTCATTGGCCAAGGACTTTGATATTACCTTGACAGTGGCAGGATTGGAATGGATTGAGAATCTCCTTGCTACTGATTCAGATTTATCAGGCTTAACCGTTCACCTTAAAATTGATTCAGGTATGGGGCGAATTGGTTTTAGAAGTGCAAGCGAGGCAGCACAAGCCCAAACTTTACTCAAGGAACATGGAGCAAATGTTGAGGGAATCTTTACGCACTTTGCAACTGCTGATGAAGAGTCGGATAGCTACTTTAAGCAACAGTTAGAGTGTTTCAAGACAATACTTGCTGACTTGCAAGAAGTACCAGAACTAGTCCATGCGAGTAACTCTGCGACTACTCTATGGCATGCGGAAACGATTTTTAATGCAGTTCGTATGGGAGATTCTATGTATGGTCTCAATCCAAGCGGACAAGTTTTGGAATTGCCTTATGAACTAAAACCAGCCTTGACCTTAGAAACTGCTATTGTTCATGTTAAAACAGTCCCAGCTGGGGCTTGTATGGGCTATGGAGCGACCTATCAGGCAGACAGTGAGCAAGTCATTGCTACTTTACCAATCGGTTATGCGGATGGTTGGACACGAGATATGCAGAATTTCTCAGTTCTGGTGGATGGACAATTGTGCCCTATCGTAGGGCGGGTATCCATGGACCAAATCACCATTCGCTTGCCTAAGCTGTATCCATTAGGTACCAAGGTAACTTTGATTGGTGCAGACGGTGACAAGGAGATTACTGCAACAGATGTTGCGGTTTACCGTGGAACGATCAATTATGAGGTAGTTTGTCTCCTCAGTGATCGAATTCCGAGAGAATATCATTAAAAGAGAGAAGGAAAGGAGAGGAGCATGAATTTACATCAACCCTTGCATGTCTTGCCTGGAGTGGGACCAAAGTCAGCAGAGAAATATGCCAAACTAGGAATTGAAAACCTGCAAGATCTCTTGCTCTACTTTCCTTTCCGTTATGAAGATTTTAAGACCAAGCAGGTGCTAGAGCTAGAAGACGGTGAAAAGGCTGTCCTATCTGGTCAGGTAGTAACACCAGCTAGTGTTCAGTATTATGGTTTTAAGCGCAATCGCCTACGCTTTAGCCTCAAGCAGGGAGAGGTTGTGTTTGCAGTTAACTTCTTTAACCAACCCTACCTGGCTGACAAGATTGAGCTAGGAGCGACTCTAGCCGTTTTTGGTAAGTGGGATCGCGCCAAGGCTAGTCTCACAGGGATGAAGGTTTTAGCCCAGGTGGAGGATGATCTCCAACCTGTTTATCGATTGGCTCAAGGAATCAGCCAAGCTAGCTTGGTCAAGGTTATCAAGACCGCCTTTGATCAGGGGCTAGATCTTTTGATAGAGGAAAATCTCCCTCAGTCCTTGCTAGATAAATACAAACTCATGTCTCGTTGTCAGGCTGTTCGTGCTATGCATTTTCCTAAGGATTTGGCAGAATACAAGCAGGCCCTCCGTCGAATCAAGTTTGAGGAGCTCTTTTATTTCCAAATGCAATTACAGACCCTCAAGTCTGAAAATAAGGTTGATGGAAGTGGATTGGTCTTGAATTGGTCGCAAGAAAAACTAACTGCGGTTAAAGAGGAATTGCCTTTTGCCTTGACTCAAGCTCAAAAAAAAAAGCCTGCAAGAAATCCTATCAGATATGAAGTCGGACCATCACATGAATCGACTCTTACAAGGGGATGTTGGTAGTGGGAAGACAGTGGTTGCGGGTCTAGCGATGTACGCAGCTGTAACGGCTGGTTATCAGGCCGCTCTCATGGTTCCAACAGAGATTCTTGCAGAGCAGCATTTTGAAAGTCTAGAAAGTCTCTTTCCTGATTTGAAACTAGCTCTCCTAACAGGTTCATTAAAAGCTGCAGAAAAACGCACGGTTTTAGAGACCATTGCCAAGGGCGAGGTCGATGTGATTGTCGGAACTCATGCTCTGATTCAAGATGGGGTAGACTATGCTAAACTCGGTTTGATTATCATCGACGAGCAACACCGTTTTGGTGTGGGACAAAGACGTATTTTACGTGAAAAAGGAGAAAATCCAGATGTCCTCATGATGACGGCGACTCCGATTCCACGAACCTTAGCCATCACCGCCTTTGGAGATATGGATGTTTCCATTATTGACCAGATGCCTGCTGGGCGCAAACCAATCGTAACTCGCTGGATCAAGCATGAGCAATTACCACAGGTCCTGACTTGGTTGGAAGGAGAAATTCAAAAAGGTTCTCAAGCCTATGTTATTTCGCCCTTGATTGAAGAATCTGAAGCCCTAGATCTTAAAAATGCTATTGCTTTATCGGAAGAATTGACGGATCATTTTGCAGGAAAAGCAAAAGTTGCTCTCTTACACGGTAAGATGAAGAGTGATGAAAAAGACCAGATTATGCAGGAGTTCAAAGATAGAAAGACTGATATTCTGGTTTCGACAACGGTTATCGAGGTTGGGGTCAATGTGCCAAATGCGACCGTCATGATTATCATGGATGCTGATCGTTTTGGACTCAGTCAACTCCATCAGCTCAGAGGTCGCGTCGGTCGAGGAGACAAGCAGTCCTATGCGGTTCTTGTGGCTAATCCTAAAACGGATTCAGGTAAAGACCGCATGCGTATCATGACAGAAACGACCAATGGTTTTGTCCTTGCGGAGGAAGATTTGAAAATGCGCGGTTCGGGTGAGATTTTTGGAACCAGGCAGTCAGGTTTACCAGAGTTTCAAGTGGCTGATATTATCGAAGATTTTCCGATTCTTGAGGAAGCACGTAAGGTAGCTAGTTATATCAGCTCCCTTCCTAACTGGCAAGAGGATCCAGAGTGGCATGTGGTTGCCCTGAATCTAGAGAAGAAAGAACATTTAGATTAATACTCTTCAAAAATCTCTTCAAACCACGTTAACGTCGCCTTGCCGTATATGTGTTACTGACTTCGTCAGTTCTATCCACAACCTCAAAACGGTGTTTTGAGCAGCCTGCGGCTAGTTTCCTGGTTTGCTCTTTGATTTTCATTGAGTATAAGCTTTCTCTAAGAAAATCTTAAGTTTGCTTTTAGGGTTATTGCCTATACTAGAGTCATCAAAAAGAAACGAGGACTCTCACATGACAATGACGATTAAAGTAAATTACCAAAAAACGTTTCAACAGGAGCAAGCACCTTCTCCTAAATACTAAGTAAAAGAGCGGTAACGCTCTCAGAACGAAGACAAAGTCCTTAGAACTCAAGTTTCTAA
>NZ_KV804988.1 GCF_001811505.1 Streptococcus sp. HMSC034E03 | reverse complement strand
TGGGCAATATCGGTCATAGAAGTCTTTTCAATTAACTTTTGCGCAATCTTTTGGTTGATAATACGAGGAATTTGATGATTCTTCTTGACGAGCGAGGTCTCGGCGACCATCATTTTCGAGCAATGATAGCACTTGAAACGACGCTTTCTAAGGAGGATTCTAGTAGGCATACTAGTCGTTTTGAGGTAAGGAATCTTAGACGGTTTTTGAAAGTCATATTTTTTCATTTGACTTCCACAATCAGGACAAGATAGAGCATCGTAGTCCAGTTTGGCGATGATTTCCTTGTGTGTATCCATATTGATGATATCTACAATCTTGATGTTTGGGTCTTTAATATCAAGGA
>NZ_KV804987.1:30841-31529 GCF_001811505.1 Streptococcus sp. HMSC034E03 | reverse complement strand
CTACTCTTTCTGTAATGGTTCCATCTGCTGGATTTACTTCGTAAGTAGTTGTTACTGTGCGTGAACCTGCTTGGCCTGCTTCTTCTACATTGTCTTGGCCTTTTTCCCGCGTATCATCTTTTACGTATTTTTTAGGTGATGGGATTTCGGTTGTTTCTACTTTATCCTTCGCTGCGACTTTAACGACTGTATTCGTTGGTTCTTTCGTACGAACTGGTTTACCTTCACTTACTATAATCTTTCCAGTATTAGTGTCCACAGTGTAAGTTGTTGTAATAGTGTCTTCACCATCTTCACCTTTAACAGTAGTTGAGGCTGCACCTTTTTCTTTCGTATCATCTTTTTCATAGACAACAGGTGATGGTACTACTCTCTTCTCAACCGTTGGTGCTTTCGTTTTCCCATAAGTTCGAACTGTTGTTGGAGTTACCTTACCTGTTTTTGGATCAACTGCATAGGTAGTGGTATCAATCACATCACGACCTTCAGAATCTTTAGATTGTTCAACCTTAGTTTTAGCACCTACTTTAACGACTGTCTTACCTGCTGGGGTGACAACTGGGATACCAACGTGTTCTGTGATATGACCGTCGTGTGAATCTACATCGTAAGTGGTTGTAGTAACTGTTTTACCTTTAGCTCCTTCAATACGTTCATTAGGTGTGTCAACTTCTCGTTCACCATCTCT
>NZ_KV804987.1:30066-30741 GCF_001811505.1 Streptococcus sp. HMSC034E03 | reverse complement strand
TGGATTTACTTCGTAAGTAGTTGTTACTGTGCTTGAACCTGCTTGACCTGCTTCTTCCACATTTGGTTGATCTTTGTCGCGCGTATCATCTTTTACGTATTTCTTAGGTGATGGGATTTCTGTTATTTCTACTTTGTCCTTCGCTGGAACTTTGACAATAGTATTAGTTGGTTCTTTCGTACGAACTGGTTTACCTTCACTTACTATAATCTTTCCAGTATTAGTGTCCACAGTGTAAGTTGTTGTAATAGTGTCTTCACCATCTTCACCTTTAACAGTAGTTGAGGCTGCACCTTTTTCTTTCGTATCATCTTTTTCATAGACAACAGGTGATGGTACTACTCTCTTCTCAACCGTTGGTGCTTTCGTTTTCCCATAAGTTCGAACTGTTGTTGGAGTTACCTTACCTGTTTTTGAATCAACTTCATAGGTAGTGGTATCAATCACATCGCGACCTTCAGAATCTTTAGAGTGTTCAACCTGAGTTTTTGCACCAACTTTAACAATTGTCTTACCTGCTGGGGTGACGACTGGGGTACCAACGTGTTCTGTGATATGACCGTCGTGTGAATCTACATCGTAAGTGGTTGTAGTAACTATTTTACCTTTAGCTCCTTCAACGCGTTCATTAGGTGTGTCAACATCTCGTTCACCATCTCTAACATACTCAACTTC
>NZ_KV804987.1:29277-29966 GCF_001811505.1 Streptococcus sp. HMSC034E03 | reverse complement strand
GCTGGATTTACTTCGTAAGTAGTTGTTACTGTTCTTGAACCTGCTTGTCCTGCTTCTTCTACATTGTCTTGGCCTTTTTCGCGTGTATCATCTTTCACATATTTCTTAGGTGATGGGATTTCTGTTGTTTCTACTTTGTCCTTTGCTCCCACTTTTACAACTCTAGCTATTGGTATAGTTACGACTTCTGGTTTGCCTTTTGATGGAGTTAGGGTTCCATTTACTGGGTTTACGCTATATGTTGTGGTGACTTTAGTTTGTCCTGCTTTCCCTAGAAATTGAACGGTAACAGTACCTTTTGGACTGTTCTCATCTTTTAAATAAACTGGTTTGGGTTCAACTGAATTATACTCAACTATATCCCTCGCGCCACCTCTATTGACTACTTCTTCCTTCTCAGTCGAAGTAAGACTGCCAGTTTTTGAGTTTACTGTGTAGCTCGTTGTCTTCTTAACAACATCGTCTCCTTTTTTAATGTATTCTACTTCGTCCTTGGCTGCGACTTTGACAACTGTTTCTGTTGCCGGTTGCTTAACTACTGGTTGTCCTACATGTTCAATAAGATCTCCAGTGTTAGGATTGACACTATAAGTTGTTGTTACCGTCTGTTCTCCAGTTTTACCAGGCTCTTCAACATTAACTTGTCCTTTTTCGCGTGTATCATCTTTTACGTATTTCTTAGGTGATGG
>NZ_KV804987.1:0-29177 GCF_001811505.1 Streptococcus sp. HMSC034E03 | reverse complement strand
TTAGGTGATGGGATTGCTGTTGTTTCTACTTTGTCCTTAGCTCCATCTTTCTTGAACATTTCATCAAGTGTATTCTTAGTAATGTTTTCTGTATCAGGATCCTTGATACTAACAGTTGTTGACTTAATGATGTCATTTCCGAGTTTGCTATATACAACAGTTTCTCCAACTTTTTCTAGAGACTTGGCTGTAGTAATCTTAGGATTTTGAAAACCTATCCCATCTAAGGAAATTCGTTTCCCAGAAATAAACTCTGGTCGTCTATTAATCATATCGGCTTCAAAATAAGAACGGGAACTATGCCCTCCTTTTGTATCCCCAACATTTATAACAACATCACTATCATTACTGACACTTTTTCCTATAGTAGAATCGTTATTAACTATATAATGGGTCAGTTTACCTGACTTAGCTATTTTTTTACTATCTAAACCTTTTTGCCAAAACGCAGATGATGAGAGAAGACCTGTCCTCACTTTTGGAGCATTAAATGTTGTTCCTTTTTTTAATACATTATTATAAAAGTTTCTATAAGCCAGCTGTTCTTTAGTAGACATGACTCTGCTGTCAGAATATGCCAACTGATAGGCTTCAACCATTGCCCGTTGTACTAAATATCCTCCCAGAGAATGTCCTGTTAGATAAAGGTTGGTGACACTCTTATCCTTGGCTAATTCACGCATAATTTCTTCTGCTTCTATCGCCTGTTTAGGATTACTCCCTGTTCCAAGTGTTATATCAGCACCTATATCTTTAGAATCACTAGTCCCACGAAATGCTAGTACCTGGGCAGTTCCATTTGGTAAATATAAGAAATCGCTCTTAGTCTCAAATAATACAGCATCAAGTCCACTGGATGTATGATAACTTTTCTTTCTTTCCCAATAAGGTCCCAATTCCCTATTCATCATCATATATTCATAGCGTGGTTTACTTTCACCTTTCTTTTTGTATAACTCTGCTTCTGTTAAAGGTCTCTTATGATCCAGTACTCTGTCAATGTACTTATCGTCACGGTAAGCCAATTCCATGAACATAATCATATCACGTTCACTTACATTCCATTTTAATTTTTCATCTGGCTTTTCGTCACTATCAATAATCCCATCACCATCAGTATCCTCTAGTAACGGATGACTATTATAACCTACATACTTTTTACCATTTTTTTCATAAATATAGAGTTCTTCTTTATCACTCAAATAATCGTTATCTGTATAACCATTCGGTTTTAACTGTTCTCCATCTAGTAATAGGCTATCATACTTATCCCCTTCTGAACCGATTATTCCTGCTTTGATTTTTTTAGCATCTTCCTCAGTCAATTCATATTTTTTAATCTCAGTAGGATTTGATGCTGCTCTAACCTCTGGAGCACTTGATCTGTCTTCACCAGCCACCAAAGTAGTTGCCGTCGAATTGATATTTTCCTTACCACCGGAAGTATCTAGAACTGTCTCTTTTGTAGCTACTGTTGAAATCTCTTTAGCATCTATCTCAGAAGAAGCATTGTTTCGATGTTCTGAGATACTTTGAGCTTCTTCTTTGATCTCCACAGTCGGCAGAGAATTGTCAGTTTCAGAATTAACTTCTATCCCTGTATTATTATCATTATTATTTTCCGTAGAAGCTAAGACTCCTTGAGTTGGAGCAAATAAGGAAACCCCTATTAGTACAGATGCCACTCCAACAGAAAACTTTCGAATCGAAAAACGTTGTCGTTTATTAAAGATATCTTTCATGTTACCCAATTCCTTTTTAACTATCATTTCTATATATAATATAGAAGGTGTCAACATTTTCTGTTAACAAAATCATACTTTTTTATTTTCCTAAAATTTAGGAAGTTTACTCTACTTTAATACATCACATTTTAAATCCTTTCAATCTTTAAATAACTATTTGTTGTAATAGCTAAACCCAGTCCCCCTGTTAATCAGGCGTGTTATTTAGGTTACGGACAGAACCACTAATTTTAGACTTCCAAAAAACTCTGTAAAAAAGAATCAATTTTATCTTTTTCTCTTTTATCATCTAGGTACATTTCCCCATCCATATGAAGATCAATAACTTGCTGTTAAAATTTCAGTAAATTAAGAAAGAAATCTAAATATTGCACTTTCTATACTGCCATTATATCACAAAGAGTTCATTAAAGGAAAAAAATCACCATTCTTGATTCTCTAGAAAACCAAGAAATGGTGACTCTATGTTAATCTTCTTGAAGCTCAATGACAATTTCTTGACCATTTTCTTTTTCTTCCACAACTACTTTTTCTTCCAGTTGTGATTTAAAATGATTCAAGGTTTCTTTTGAAGCTTCAGTCGCTTGTTGAGCATGATATTTTGCTTTATCCAAGACAGTGTCCAGAGTAATTTCCCCAGATTCAATCTGATCTTTTGTTTTAAGAACAAATTCTTTGGTTTGTTCTTTGACATCCGTTAATTTTTCACAAACCTGCTCTTTAGCATACTCAGGATCTTCTTTTAGATCTTCTAAAAATTCTTGTGCTTGGCTTCTAACTTGTTTTCCTTTGTCACTAGTTAGAAACAAGGCAGCTGCAACACCTGAAACAGTTCCTAAAAGGATAGATGATAGTTTTCCCATTAGTCAACTCCTTTTTTATTTTTTAAAAAATTTACTTGCAACACGAATAGCAGACAAACCCGCACCAGTTTTTATAGTTTTTGATCCAGCAGATGATGCCTTTTTACTCAAAACACGTGCTTGTTCATTTAGGTCAGAAACTGAAACAGAGAGGTCTGCAACAGCTGTAAAGAGGGGATCAATTGTAGCAACTTTGACATTGATATCATCAACAAGAACGTTGACTTTTGTAAGCAATTCATTTGTTTGATAAAGAGTTACATCTACATCTGATCTTAAAGTTTTAACAGTTTTTTCAGTTTCATCGATTACACGACCAACTTTTTGAAGGGTAATAATCAAATAAACTAAAAATACAACCAAGGCAATCGCCACAATAATATAAGCCGCTTCTAACATTTTAATTCTCCTTTTTTACATTATAAAATGGTGCTTTTTTCCGATTTTGATAAAAGATGATATAAATACCAAGGCCAATCAATAGGGCAGACAACCATTGAGATACTCGAAGCCCAAAGAACATGAGACTATCTGTACGCATGCCCTCAATAATCATACGTCCAAATCCGTACCAAATTAGATAAAAGGCAGTGATATGACCACGACGGATACTCTTTAATCGGCGTCTAAAAATGACAATCAAGGCAAAACCGATCAGATTCCAGATAGACTCGTATAAGAAGGTTGGTTGGCGGTATGAGCCATCAATATACATCTGATTCTTAATAAAACCAGGTAAATAGTCTAGATTGTCAACGACTGCTCCATAAGCTTCTTGGTTAAAGAAGTTTCCCCAACGCCCTAGACTCTGAGCAATCATGACGCTCGGAGCTGCAATATCTAAGAAATCCCAAGTATTGATTAATTTGCGATCAGCAAAGATATAGAGAACAATCGCGCCAGTAATTAAACCACCGTATATAGCAAGACCACCATTCCAAATAGCAAAAATCTCTCCCAGATGTTGGCTATAATAATCAAATCTAAAAATAACATAGTAGAGTCTAGCTCCAATGATTGACAAAGGAAAGGCAATTAAGATGAAGTCCAAAATATCATCAGATAAAATCTTCTTTTTAGGCGCTTCTTTACTGGCAAGATATACCGCTAAAACAAGACCTGAAACGATGCAGAGTGCATACCATCTAACAGCTAAAGGACCAATTTGAAAAGCGATTGGATCAATCATTTTTCACCTCGTTCTTTGCAATCAGATTTGTCAATCTTTCTTCAAATAGTCGAGTAGCATCAAAGCCCATTTCCTTAGCACGATAATTCATCGCTGCTGCTTCGATAACGACAGAAATATTACGTCCTGTTTTTACAGGAATGCGGATACGTGGAATAGCTACTCCAGAAATCTCCAATTCCTCAGCATTATTGCCTAGACGATCAAAAGTCTTTTGCGTGTCATAATTTTCTAGATAGACAGCCAACTGAACTTGTGAAGAATCCTTAACTGCACTGGCACCATAAAGACTCATCACATCTATAATACCAACACCACGAATCTCAAGTAAATGCTTCAAGATTTCAGCTGGTTCACCCCAGAGAGTCATTTCATCCTTAGCAAAGATATCTACACGGTCATCAGCCACCAAACGGTGTCCTCGTTTCACAAGTTCTAGACCTGTCTCACTCTTACCAATACCACTGTCGCCCTGAATTAACACACCCATACCATAGATATCCATCAAGACACCATGTACACTTTCACGCTCAGCCAAACGAGAATCTAGGTAACTTGACAATTCTCCAGACAGACGACTTGTTGCTGTACGACTCGTTAAAATAGCGATTTTACATTCTCTAGCAGCCTTTAGCATTTCCTCTGGAACTACTAAACCACGCGCAACAATAACTGCAGGTGTTTCTGGTTGAAACATCTTTTTCAAAACCTGGTAGCGATTATGAGAAGACATACTAATCAGATAAGACCACTCTTTCATTCCCAAAAGTTGAATCCGCTCTGGAGTATAGTAGTCAAAATACCCCGTCATTTCAAGCCCTGGTCGCGTAATATCCGCAGTATTGATTTTCTTTTCAAGTAATTCAGTCTCACCATAGACAATGTCTAGTCTGAGCTTATCAATCACTTCTTTGACTAAAACCGACATAATTTTCTCCTTCAATCAAGTTCTTCCCTCTATTATATCAAATTGTAGGAGGAAGTTTCAGAATTTTGCAGGATTTATAGGATTTATTTAAAACAAAAAAGACTAGACAAGTCTAGCCTTTCTTATTAATTAGAATTTTTTACGTTTACGAGCTGCTTCTGATTTACGTTTACGTTTTACAGAAGGTTTTTCATAGAATTCACGTTTGCGTGTTTCTTGAAGAGTACCAGCTTTAGTAACTGCACGTTTGAAACGACGAAGAGCATCGTCAAGAGATTCATTCTTACGTACTACTGTTTTAGACATTTTTTTCACTCCCTTCAAGTTCAAGATCTATTCTATTTTACACGGAATAAAGAAAATTGTCAAGAAAAAAATGAAATTCTCCCAAATCATTCAATTTAAAATTTATAAGATTTTACCATTATATCTAGCCTAGTTCTCCACTTCTAAAGTTTGTTCTAAACGAACACTTAATTTTTTAATTTCTAACCCCATGTGGTCTAGGTACTCCCAATAATCTGACGGTAGATCAAAAATGGTATATAAGTCCTTGCTGTCAACGTGATCAACAAGATGTTTCAGTATTTGCTCTCGAATAAAATATAAATCCTTTACTTGACCTAAACTAATAGCTTCCAGCTTTGCTAAATACTGACATAAAGCAGAAAGTGAAGAACAATCAAATTTGTCTTCTTCATGTAAAAAATACAAAAAATTTTGATTTTCAACCCTTATCATATTTGAAATATATTCAGAGCAAAAAACCACCCAATCCATAGGATCGAATGGTTTTTAATGATTAAAATCTTATTTTTTTAACAAGCTGAGTGCTGCTGCATCTGCGATAATGGTCACATCTGGATGGTTTTGTAGGCTACTTGCCGGTAGACTTTCTGTCACAGGGCCTTCAACAGTTCCAGCGATAGCTTCTGCTTTTGATTCACCATAAGCAAATAGAAGGATGGACTTAGCATCCAAAATGTTCTTAATCCCCATTGAAATAGCTTGGGTTGGAACATCTTCAATCTTCTCAAAGAAGCGCGCGTTAGCTTCGATTGTAGACTGATCTAGCTCTACAAGGTGAGTTTGGCTATCAAATGGTGTGCCTGGTTCATTAAAGCCAATATGACCATTGCGGCCAATCCCTAAGATTTGTAGGTCAACGGGATGGTCAGCAAGAATTTGGTTGTAGCGTTCTACTTCTGCTTCTGCATTATCCTTGACACCACGTGGCAAGAAACTTTCTTTAAATGGCTTCTTGTTGAATAGATTTTCTTGCATAAAGTAACGGTATGATTGAGGATTGTCCCCATCAAGACCTACGTACTCATCCAAGTTCACACTTGTAAGATTTGAAAAATCAAGATCGCTCTCAACGATTCGTTGGTAAAATTCCAGAGGGCTACTTCCTGTTGCAAGTCCCAATGTTTGTGCACCGTTTTCCAATTTTTCTTTTAAGATATCAAAAGCAACTTTTCCACCTTCAATTGGATTTTCCACTTGAATAACTTTCATAATTTTGTCCTCCATATTCTTTATTTTATTATATGGTATAGACCAATTTTTGTCAAGTGAAAACGATTTATTTTTGTTGAAAATATGACAGTAGCCTCAAAACAGCTACTGTCTTGTCTCATTTGATTCTTAAAACCTTGATAGACTTGACAAATAGTAGGAAAGAGCCAAAAAAGCTCGATAATATTTGTAATAGGCAAATTCCTATAGATATTATGGAGCTTTTTATTGTATCGAATTGTCAAATGAAGAGCAGATAGTAGATTGCATACAGAATAGTGCACTGTGACTTCTAAAACATTGCGAGAAATTGATTTGACTTCCTTAATCAATTTATCCAGATTTTATTTCACTTCACTATACTTTCAAGGTCTATTATTTAGTATATCCTCCGACAAGTGAATGGTATCATCAACTAACATGAGATTGCTAGCATTGAAAGAATTTTTTTAATAATATTAGCAACATATTTATTTTACAAAAAATATTAATCATAAAAAATCTTGTTCATCTATACTGAATCTATAAAATATATTTTTTTAAAGTATTTGATAAAGCTTGATAACCAGCGACACTGAGATGAAGACCATCCGTTGTATAGTCTGCCTTGAGTTGCCCCTCTTGATCGAGTAAGTTCTCAAAAACAGGCACAAATTCAACCTGCATATAGGCAGAGGCAAGGTCTTGATAGGCTTGGTTCCAGGCATTGATTTTCTCATTGGTACGAATATAAACTGTCTGTTTAAAATTCTCCCCCTCATTGACCGGCAAGATTGAAACTAGCTTTATCTGTGACAGTGGATAGTCGCGTGAAATAGTTTGAATCACACTCTCAAGATTGTTTAGCGCTTCATTTATTGGAACATCTTTTCCGATGTCATTTGTCCCAATCAAAAGCACAATTTGATCCACTGCATCGCCATAGAGATGGGCATCAAGATTTTCTTGTAAAAGTCCAGTCTGGTAGCCTCGAATCCCTCGGTTCACAATGGTTTTTGACGTTCCCAATAATTCTTGCAAGGGATAATACTCTATAATGGAATCCCCGATAAAAATGATATCTGGTTCCATTACAGAAATCTGATTGAGTTCACGATACTTGGTTTGGATTTTCTCTTGCTCTTTTAAGAGCCAGTTCTCTAATAGTTGTACTGCCAAGTTATTCTCCTTCTTCTAGCCAGTTTTCTAAAACTTGGTAAACACCTGCCTGACTGTTGGCTGGCGCCACTTTTGTCGCAACTTCCTTAACAGACTCCTCAGCATTTTCCATCGCGTAAGAAATTCCTGCCAACTCTAACATTTCGATGTCATTTTCACTGTCTCCAAAAGCCATGATTTGTTCTGGTTTCAATTCCCAACGCTTGAGCAACTCCTCTAAGCCCCATGCCTTATGAATTCCATCTTGTAAAATATCAATACAGCCGTAGCCGCTAGAAACAGCTCGCACATGACCATTAAACAAGTCATTAATTTCCTGTAAAACCGAATCGGATCGTTCTTCACCAACAACCATACTCATCTTGAGAACACCACCGAAGAGTTTAGAGTCAAATTCATCGACGAAGTGCATCCGTTGATAGAATTTCTCAATCATCTCCGGAGTCATAAATTTATCAAGTTCTGTAAAGACAGTTCCTTCCTTGACAAAACCGCCATTCATAGCAGTTACGACAAACTGATCCTGACACTCTCTGCCTTTAAAATGGCCCAAAGCCCTATCAACCATAGCATCGTTCCAAGTCTGAACTTGAATCAATTGATCATTTTCGAATATACGAGCACCATTAGCAACCACGAGAACTACTCTATCTGCTAGATGTTTCAGTAATTGTCGCATTCGATGAACTTCATTTCCCGTTGCAATGACAAAACGAACTCCACGCTGATCGAGTCGGTCTAAGATTTTTTCAAGGCGTGGTAGGTCCAATTGTCCTTGAGGATCCAACAAAGTACCATCCATATCCGTCGCTATTATCTTAATATCCATCTTGCTCCTCTTTTAATGTCACTACCACTTCAAACCTACATGCTCGTTCATTTCTTTATAGGCTGTATCAATCCGTTCCTTGGTATCTTCATCTAACTGACTACGGTATTTCCCACCCTCTATAAAATCTTCTAAAATGTAGGTCTGGTACAAATAGAGCGGATAGCCTTCTGGAGAATAAGTTCCTTTTGGTGTCCTATTAACCCAGCTGGGATGTGCTTTAGCCGTCTCAATCGTAGTCTTACCTGCTTTTTTCTTAATGGTCACATCCATGAGAACACCACGTTCTGTCCATTTTGCATTTTCCTCATCTTGCATAGTCTCAATTCGCTGATTTGAGATGAAATTCCCCATAGAATAGATAATGAGTTTCTTGTCCCCATCTTTCTCAACCGTTTCAGCAGGCTCAACTACGTGAGGATGACCACCAAAGATAATATCAGCTCCCCAATCAATCATCTTGTGATAGAGAATCTTTTGTTCTTCAGTTGGTTCCAATTGGTACTCAATTCCCATCTGAGGCATGATGACCGTAATATCCGCCTCTTTCTCTGCTCGTTCAATTTCAGCCTTCATCTTGTCTTCATTTAGGTCAGAAAGATGATTATCATAGTCTTCTTTAGAAATGTATTCTTCAATGCCGTTAAATCCATAAGAATAGGCTAAAAGGGCAATTTTAATTCCATTGACTTCCTTGATAACTATCGGTGCTTTCTCTCGTGGTTCATGGGTATAAACACCAATTGGTGTCATTCCAGCTTTTTCGATAGCATCTGCAGTTGAAAAAACTCCCTCAATCTGAGAATCCAAGATATGATTGTGAGCCAAGTCTAAGACCTGATAACCTGCATCCTTTATAGCATCCATGACTTCACCAGGTGCATTAAACAAGGGGTAACCTGCGAGATAATGGTCTTTATTTACAGTTCCTTCAAAATCACCAATGACTAAGTCTGCTTGCTTGAGCCATGGTTTTACATACTCAAAATTTTCATGGAAATCATAAGTCCCATCTTCTTTTAGAGCAGTTCTATAAATCGGAATATGATAGAGCAAATCCCCATTTGCCATAATACGCGCACTTGTTTCTTGCTCCGTATCTGCATTCTTTTCCTGAGAATTTAACTTTTTCTGCACAGCACTTGGATCACTACTGCTTAAAGAAATCCCTCGAACTCCTTCCACTAATAAAGTAAAAATCATCAAGATAGCTACCGAAGCTAACAAGACCACAATAAAAGTGCGATTGTTCCACTGCTTATAGTTCCTGAAAAATCGAACAGAATGTCTAATAGCATGTAGAACAGGACCTTTTTTTCTTTTTCTACTACGTTGTTCCAAATTTTTTCTCCCTACTTTTTGATGCAAGTCACCTTACCTTATTATACCACAGACAAATTGGTATTTCCTTTTATTATATTATTTTTTAGCAACTTCTGTGACTTTCTTTCTCATCTGTTTTGTGTTATCATGTAATTGTAATAGAAGGAAAGGAAAGGAAAGAATATGTCTGCTATAGAACGAATTACCAAAGCTGCTCATTTAATCGATATGAAAGATATTATCCGCGAAGGGAACCCTACTCTTCGTGCCGTTGCCGAAGAGGTCTCTTTCCCCTTGAGCGACCAAGATATCATTCTTGGAGAAAAAATGATGCAATTTTTGAAACACTCGCAAGATCCTGTTATGGCTGAAAAATTAGGTCTACGTGGAGGTGTTGGGCTTGCTGCACCACAGCTGGATATCTCAAAACGCATCATCGCCGTACTGGTACCAAATATCACTGAGGAAGATGAGACTCCTCAAGAAGCCTATGATTTACAGGCTGTCATGTACAATCCGAAAATCGTCTCACATTCAGTCCAAGATGCTGCCCTAGGCGAAGGGGAAGGTTGCTTATCTGTTGACCGTGCTGTTCCAGGTTATGTTATCCGCCACGCTCGAGTAACTGTCGACTATTTTGATAAGGATGGAGAAAAGCACCGCATCAAACTTAAGGGCTATAACTCTATTGTAGTTCAACACGAAATTGACCACTTAAATGGCATTATGTTCTACGATCGCATCAATGAAAAAGACCCATTTGAAGTTAAAGATGGTTTGCTCATTCTTGAATAAAGAAAATCCCGTTGCAAGACGGGATTTTGTGTTATAATGAAGATATGAAAACAAACGATATTGTCTATGGCGTTCATGCCGTCACAGAAGCTCTTTTAGCAAATACTGGAAACAAACTCTACCTTCAGGAAGATTTACGAGGAAAGAATGTGGAAAAAGTTAAGGAATTGGCTACTGAAAAGAAAGTATCCATTTCTTGGACTTCTAAAAAATCACTTTCTGAGATGACTGAAGGAGCTGTTCACCAAGGTTTTGTCTTGCGTGTTTCTGAATTTGCCTACACTGAACTCGAGCAAATTCTTGCTAAGACACGCCAGGAAGAAAACCCACTACTACTAATCCTTGATGGTTTAACGGACCCACATAATCTCGGTTCTATCTTGAGAACAGCGGATGCAACCAATGTTTCAGGTGTCATCATTCCCAAACACCGAGCTGTCGGCGTCACTCCTGTCGTTGCAAAAACAGCAACAGGTGCGATTGAACACGTTCCTATTGCCCGAGTCACTAATCTCAGTCAAACCTTGGACAAACTCAAGGATGAAGGCTTCTGGACATTTGGTACTGATATGAACGGAACTCCTTGCCACAAATGGAATACCAAAGGAAAGATTGCTCTCATCATCGGAAATGAAGGCAAAGGTATCTCTAGTAACATCAAGAAACAAGTAGACGAGATGATCACCATTCCTATGAATGGTCACGTACAGAGCCTCAATGCCAGTGTTGCTGCTGCCATTCTCATGTACGAAGTCTTTAGAAATCGACTCTAATAAAAAGTGAGGTTGGGACAAAAGATCCCGACCTCACTTTTTATTAGCAATCAAACTTTGACGCGGTAACTGATTGAACTTTTTATTCGTCTTTTAGACTCCAAAAAGCTCCTAATCATCCTCGCGGGGCTGGGACTACGAAATCGAGACTTTGTCTATCGGTTTCTGTCCCACCTCTTTTTTAATAATGTTCGGTAATATATTTGTAGGCCTCTTGACCTGCAATAGCGCCATCTCCAACTGCTGTTGTAACTTGGCGAAGGTCTTTTTGACGAACATCCCCAACCGCAAAGACACCTGTAACACTTGTCTTCATGTGGTCGTCTGTCACAATCCAACCCGCTTGGTCTAGAATCTGCAACTCTTGGACGAAGTTACTAACAGGGTCCAATCCAACATAGATGAAGACACCACCAAAGGCTTGTTCTGTCACTTGTCCTGTTTTAACATTTTCAATGGCAACCGACTCAACACGGTTTTCACCCTTGATTTCTTTGACAACCGAATCCCAAATGAAGTTGATTTTTTCATTAGCAAAAGCACGATCTTGCAAGACCTTTTGGGCACGTAGTTCATCTCGACGGTGAATGATGGTTACAGACTTAGCAAATCGTGTTAAGAAGATTGCTTCTTCAACTGCTGAGTCACCTCCACCTACAACCAACAAATCTTGGTCGCGGAAAAAGGCGCCATCACAAACCGCACAGTAAGAAACACCACGGCTATTTAGTTCTTCTTCCCCCGGAACTCCCAAGAGACGATGCTTAGAACCTGTCGCTACGATAACTGTGCGAGTTTCATAAACTTGGTCGTCTGTTACGACTTTTTTAAATTTCCCATGGTCCTCAACATTTTCAACAAAGCCATAAAGATGCTCAACACCTAAATTTTCAAGAGGTTCAAACATTTTTTCAGCTAATTCAGGACCACTGATATTAGCATAACCTGGATAGTTTTCAATGTCAGAGGTATTATTCATCTGACCACCAGGAAGTCCACCTTCAATCAAAGCAACTTTCAAATTACTACGTGCTGCGTACAAGGCTGCAGTCATCCCAGCAGGACCTGCCCCGATAATAATCGTATCGTACATTCTCTTTCCTTCTTTCTTGTTGTAACTATTTTTATTCTAACGAATTAAATCCCATTTTACAACTCTTATGCCTTGAGAACCAACAAGATGCTCATGGTTGCAAATGACAATACTGGAATTGTTAAAACTCCAATCATAATCATATCGTAGAGATGGGCTTGACGTGCTTTAGCAGTTTTGTCAACCCCCGACAGAGCTCTAAGTCCAATCCAGAGTCCCAAAATAATCAAGACCAGTAGAATTGTCAACACTAAACTCTCTAAATACAAAGCAAATAGCTGAACTAGCATGCTCTCTCTCATTTCTATTAATTTTAAAGAGCAAACCCAGTTAGCCTAGCCAACTGAGTCTTTCTTGTCTTCTATTATATCAAATATAGGTTCGTTTGTAACTAGCAAAGAATTCTTTTGTTCGTTCTTCTTTAGGATGATTGATAATCTCATCTGGTGTTCCAGACTCAATAATCTTTCCTTTATCCAAGAACAAAACCTTATCAGCTACCTGAGAAACAAAGGACATATCGTGACTGACTAAAATCATGGTTTGACCTGATTTAGCTGCATTAGCGATAGATCTTTCTACCTCACCAACTAATTCTGGGTCAAGTGCTGAAGTAGGTTCATCCAAGAGCAAGATTGCTGGCTTCATGGCTAAAGCACGCGCTAAAGCTACCCGTTGTTTTTGTCCACCTGATAAGTGGCGAGGATAGTGCTGTTGACGATCTGAAAGACCAACCTTAGCCAACTCTTCTTTGGCAATCTTAGTGGCTTCTTCATCTGATAGTTTTTTAACAACTACCAAACCTTCCTTGACATTGTCTAGGGCGGTTCTACGCTCAAACAAATTGAACTGTTGGAACACCATGGACAACTTGCGACGAAGAGTCAAGATTTCATCTTGAGTAATTTGAGAAAAATCAACTTTGAAATCATCAATCTGAATACTTCCACTATCAGGAGTTTCTAGATAGTTTAGGCTACGAAGAAAAGTTGATTTCCCAGCCCCTGACGAACCAATCAAGGCAACAACTTCTCCTTTTTGAATATCTAAATTCAGATGATCCAAGACGGTTTGACCTGAAAAGGATTTGCTTAAATTTGAAATCTTAATCATTAGCGAAGGTCTCCTTTCACATCTGTTTCCACTTTATCTGGTGCTTCGATTGCCATCTTTTTCTCAATAAAGCGACCAAGATTTTCAATGGCGATATTCACTACCCAATAAACTAGGGCGACCGAGATGAAACGCTCAAAGTAACGATAGTCTGCACCACCCAAAATCTGAGCTTGGGCAAAAACTTCCACAACACCTGCACTAAAGGCTAGGGAAGTTCCTTTAGTCAAACCGATTAGAGAATTAATCAAGGTTGGTGTTGCAACAACTGCTGCATTGGGAATAATCACACGACGATAGACTTGCGCACGCGTCATACCGAGACTGCGAGCGGCTTCAATCTCCCCTGGATTTACAGAAAGAATGGCTGCACGAATGGTCTCGCTGGCATAGGCTGCTTCGTTAAAAGCAAAAGCTACAATGGCAAAAGCTGCGGCTGGAATCGCATTTATATTAAAAGCAGTTCCCCATTGTTGATTCAACGCTTTTAATGCTAGAGGAATTCCATAGTAAGTCAACATCAGCTGCACTAGGATTGGTGTCCCTTTTAAGAAACTAACAAAGAATGCTTGTAATGGATAAAGAATTCTAACGCGATTAATTTTTACAATAGCAAAAACCAAGGCCAAGATTATACCAAAAAAAGCACCAAATACTGTCAACATCAATGTTGTTGGCAATTGTTGTACAATTCTTGGAATCCCATCAAAGACAGAACGAAAACTAAACAGTTTACCGTCTGGAATATACTGCATCAAGTTTTGGTACCAATCTGATGCTAAAATTGTTGTAACATTCATAGAAACATCCTCTCCTGATAATGAATCATTCTATCATACTTCTGCCTAGATTTAAAATATTTGCTACGAGCGGAAGAGACTTTGTCTACCTACTAGTTTATCATACTTTAAAAGCGTGAGGTTATATATTTTACCTATCAAGGAGATAGAAAAAAACTATTTCAAATCCAAGTTGTCATAGGTTTTACGATAACCAATCTGCTTCACAGCACCATTCTCCACTAATATTGGACGTTTTAATAACATACCATCACTGGCCAAGAGTTTGGCTGCTTCTTTATTTGATAAAGTTCCAACCTTGTCTTTTAAACCAAGTTCACGGTATTTAATACCACTAGTATTGAAAAATTGCTTCAACTCAAATTCTGAAGTTTCAAGCCAATTTAAAATGACTTCTTCACTCGGAGTTTCTTCTACAATATGAACATCTTTATACTCTAATCCGAGTTGATCTAACTCTTTTTTGGCTTTTTTACAAGTTGTACATTTTGGATATTCGATAAATTCTAACATTTTTTCTCTTTCTATTTTTTACTTTCTTGATAACTTGCACCTTCATGATTCAAGAGCCAAGCCTTCTTATCAAGTCCCCAAGCATAGCCTGTCAGACGTCCTCCAGCACCTAGCACACGGTGACAGGGGACAAGAATAGACCAGGGATTGCGCCCTACTGCTCCTCCGATTGCTTGGGCAGAAGCTACTTGCAAGTCCTTAGCTATTTGTCCATAAGTAACAGTCTGACCAAAGGGTATTTCCCGTAGATAAGACCAAACTTTCTTTTCAAATTCACTTCCAATCGGAGCCAGAGGAAGCTCAGATAGGTCCTGGTCTTGTCCTGAGAAATAGCTATCTAAATAAGAAGCAACTTGGTTCAAAACTGGATGGCTTGGAACATCAACGATACACCCAGCTTCCAAACCTCTCTCAAAATGTTTCTGACCTTGAAACCAAATGCCAAGCAAGTAGTGGTCATCAGCAACTAGTGAGAGCTCCCCTACAGGAGAAACATAGAGCATTTTTACATACTTTTTAGGCATTGGATTTTAATTTTTGATAGGCCAAGCGTTCCCCATCTACTGGAACTTTACCAACTTGTTTAAAACCTAGCTTCTCAAAAATATGTTGCATGGCTTTGTTTTTAGCGTGCGTATCTGAACGAAAATCTAGGTAATCAAAGCCTTCAATCAAGCCTTCCAAGAAGGTCTGGGCAACACCTTGCCCTTGGACATCTCTAGAAACCGCAATCCGGTGAAATACAAGGTATTCTGGTTCTCTTCCTTCCCAGCTTCCATCATAAATGGCTTCATAGGCTTTTTCTGGACTCTTGGTTACTGCTGCATAAGCTAAGAGCTCTCCTTCTTCCAGGGCTACATAAGCCTGACCTGAGATAATATCTTCGATAATCGTATCAGTATTTGGATAACCATTTTGCCATTGGGTGCTATCAGCTTCCGCCAAGCATTTTTTAGCTTCCTCAATCACTTGCATAATTGCATCTACTTCGTTTGGAAAGGCTAAACGAATTTCCATCTTATCTCCTCTTTTCTGACTAGTTTCTCTCATCATAGCATAATTTAAGGCTTTCTACAAGCAGTTAAAACTTGACTTTTGATTTCTATTATTTTATAATCTAGTTATCAAAACTAGATAAACAGGAGTTGGAAATGAAATCTACTTTTTCCTACCCAGAATGGAACGAAATTCCAAACATTGATCTCTATTTGGATCAGGTCCTACTTTATGTGAATAAAGTTTGTTCCCCTATTTCTCTTGCTAAAGAGAAAGGTTTAACTGCATCAATGGTGAACAACTATGTCAAACACGGCTATATCAGCAAACCTGAGAAGAAAAAATACCAACGCAAACAAATCGCCCGATTGATTGCTATCACAACGCTCAAGTCTGTTTTTTCAATCCAGGAAATTGCTCAAACCCTGAATACCCTACACACAGAGACTAACTCAGAAGAGCTTTACAACGCTTTTGTGGACTACATGAACGAAGACATTGACCCAGCCAATCCTATTATCCAAGCAAGTTGCCAAACGGTTAAACTCTATCATCAGACACTAGATCTTGTCTATACAGAAAATGAAGAGGAGGAAACAAATGAATACTAGTTTTAAACTTAGCAAGCGCCTTAGTTTTGGAGAAGAAATAGCAAACAGTGTCACCCATGCTGTAGGGGCACTTATCATGCTGATTTTGCTCCCTATCTCATCGACATATAGTTATGAAGCTCATGGATTTTTATCATCGATTGGGGTGTCGATTTTCGTTATTAGCCTCTTTCTCATGTTCCTTTCATCGACCATTTATCATTCTATGGCTTATGGTTCCACTCATAAGTATGTCTTGCGCATTATCGACCATTCCATGATTTATGTTGCGATTGCTGGCTCTTATACTCCTGTCGTTTTGACCTTGATGAATAACTGGTTTGGTTATCTGATTATCGCCATTCAGTGGGGAACAACTATTTTTGGTATTCTTTATAAAATCTTTGCCAAAAAAGTCAATGAAAAATTTAGTCTGTTGCTCTACCTCATCATGGGTTGGTTAGTTGTGGCTATCCTACCAGCAATCATCAGTCAAACAAATCCAATCTTTTGGACTCTTATGGTATCAGGTGGGCTTTGCTATACAGTTGGTGCTGGATTTTACGCTAAGAAGAAACCATACTTCCATATGATTTGGCACCTCTTCATCCTAGCAGCTTCAGCTCTCCAATACATTGCCATTGTTTATTACATGTAAAAATAGGCCGGGAAAATCCCGACCTATTTTTATTTGCACATATTGATAAAGTATTGATGCAAGCGAAGATCATTTGTCAATTCAGGATGAAAGGAAGTCACTAGCATATTCTTTTCTTGAGCAGCAACGATTTGATGATTCACTACTGCCAGAACATCAACACCCTTACCAACTTCATTAATAATAGGTCCACGGATAAAGGTCATGGGAATTTTGCCAACACCCTTGCACTCTGCTTCTGTATAAAAGCTTCCTAGCTGACGTCCATAGGCATTGCGCTCAACTACTATATCCATAGTCGCCAGATGACTTTCCTCTTGAGAAGCGATTTGTCTCGCAAGCAGAATCAAACCAGCACAAGTCCCAAAGACTGGTAAGCCATTGAGAATAGCCTCTCTTAGAGGAATTAGCATCTGCTGATCTCGCAACAGTTTCCCCATCGTTGTAGACTCTCCCCCTGGCAAAATCAAACCTGACAAGTCACTCTGATGGTGTTGAAAGTCTTCAAGATTTCGCAACTCAATACTTTCAACTCCTAGTTGAGCAAGCATTTTCTCGTGTTCTACAAAGGCTCCTTGCAAGGCTAATATTCCGATTTTCATCTATTTTCCTCGCTCAGCCATGAGAATTTGGATTTCATTCTCATTGATACCAACCATGGCTTCTCCCAAATCTTCTGAGATTTGAGCTAAAATTTGAGGATTTTGATAGTTGGTAACTGCCTTGACAATTGCTGCTGCACGTTTGACAGGATCACCTGACTTGAAAATCCCTGAGCCAACAAAGACTCCTTCCGCACCGAGCTGCATCATGAGAGCAGCATCTGCTGGTGTTGCAACTCCTCCAGCTGCAAAGTTGACAACTGGTAATTTCCCATGTTCGTGGACGTATTGAACTAATTCTACCGGAACTTGGAGTTCTTTTGCTGCGACATAGAGTTCATCTTCACGGAGATTTTGAATGCGACGAATTTCTTGATTCATCATGCGCATATGACGGACTGCCTGAACGATATCTCCTGTTCCAGGTTCCCCTTTTGTACGGATCATCGATGCTCCTTCAACGATACGACGCAAGGCTTCTCCTAGGTCTTTAGCACCACAAACAAAAGGAACTTGAAATTCTTTCTTGTTCACATGGAAACGATCGTCAGCTGGAGATAGCACTTCACTCTCATCGATATAGTCAATCTCGATGGCTTCTAAAATCTGTGCTTCAACAAAATGCCCAATTCGAACCTTGGCCATAACTGGAATGCTGACTGCGTCTTGGATTTCCTTAATCATCTTTGGATCACTCATACGAGAGACACCACCAGCTGCACGAATATCCGCTGGGATTCGCTCCAAGGCCATAACCGCTGCTGCACCTGCAGCCTCTGCAATTCTTGCTTGTTCAGGGTTTTGAACGTCCATAATGACGCCACCTTTAAGCATCTGAGCCAAATTTTTATTTAATTCATAACGATTTTCAGTCATTTTCTCTTCCTCAATAGTTGTATTGGTAGCTACAATTTTATTTTAAGGTAGAAATGACTCAAGTACAAGATAAAAAAAATCGATTTGTCTGGGTACAATTATCTCAATCATTAAAAAAGTACCCATATAAGGTACTCTTATTTCTTAGATTTTTTAATGTTTTTAACAAGATAAAACAGATATCCTGAAACCATATAGGCAACAAAGATAGTAGCTGCCCATCTAAAGACAAAGCCCCAACCATGTTTGGTAGCATTCAAAAAGAAATAAGGGAAGGGACTATCCTTAGCGTTAGGGACATCCATCTTTAGAACAAAACCGTTTAAGATGGCAAAAATCATATAAAACAAAGGAAGGCTGGTCCAAAGCATGGGATCAAACCACTTATATTGACGACTCTTATCAAAAATAATTGTATCTGCTAAAAACCAGAGAGGTACGATATAATGACAAAGGAAATTTTCCAAACGGTAAAAATCTGTCGTCAAGGGAGCTAGCATGAAATGATAGATGACACAAGTAATCATGATACTCATAGTGACACCACCTTTGAGACGTAGAATTCCAGGACTTTGCCAACTATCACCGCCACTACGCATCTTTAACAAAAGATAAGCTGTAAAGATGACAACCAAAAGGTTGGAAAGGACTGTATAGTAAAGCAACATCCCTAAACCACCACGTTTGGTAATTTCCAGATAGACCCCTATAAATGCTGCGAAAAACAAGAGAGTCCGACTGAAAAAAATAAATTTATTCCAAGTAGTCATGATTAAATCTTTTTAACAAATTCTGATTTCAATTTCATAGCACCAAAACCATCAATCTTACAATCGATGTTGTGGTCACCCTCAACAATACGGATGTTTTTCACACGAGTTCCTTGCTTAAGGTCTTTTGGTGCGCCTTTTACTTTGAGGTCTTTGATCAAGGTTACTGTGTCTCCATCAGCCAATTTATTTCCATTAGCGTCGATAGCAACAAGGCCTTCTTCAACCTCTACTTGCTCAGCAGGATTCCATTCATAAGCACACTCTGGGCAGACTAGCAAGGCTCCGTCTTCATAGACATATTCTGAATTACATTTTGGGCAATTTGGTAGATTGTTCATTTTATCTCCTTCTATTTTCATGATGGTTTGATTGTCAAATTTTCGTTAACAAAGACTATTATACCTTAAAATTAAAAATTTGACAAATTGCTAAAAAACCGACTCACCACTATCGTGGTCAATCGGTTAAAATTTCAATTAAAAATGTTTGACTGCTTCTGATTTAATTTTTTCGACAACTTCTAAAATACTTAGCCCTGTTGTGTCCAAATAGATTGCATCATCAGCCTGTTTAAGAGGAGAAGTTTCACGATGACTATCCTTATAATCACGCGCAGCAATCTCTTCTTTCAAAGTTTCCAAATCTGTTTCGATCCCTTTTGAAAGATTTTCCTTATAACGTCTTTCCGCACGTTCATCCACTGAAGCAACAAGAAAAATCTTCAATTCAGCTTGAGGTAATACAACTGTACCAATATCTCGACCATCCATGACGATTCCGCCTTGTTGGGCAATTTCTTGTTGAAGGGCTACCAATTTTTCACGAATAGCTGGAATGGCTGCAAAAGCAGATACAGCATTGGTTACTTCATTTTCACGGATTGGATTGGTAACATCAACGTCTCCAACGAAAACAAGCTGTTCTCCTGTTTCAGCACGACCAAAGCTAATCGGATATTGTTCCAATAATTCAAGAAGTCGAGAAGACTCTTCTGGACTTACTTGGTTGTTCAAAGCGATGTAAGTCGTAGCACGATACATGGCACCTGTATCTAAGTAGGTATATCCAAAGTCCTTAGCAATAATCTTGGCTACTGTACTTTTACCACTGGATGCTGGTCCATCAATAGCGATCTGAATTGTTTTCATCGTCACTCCTATCTTGTCTTAAGGACATCACCAGGATTTGCAAACCAAGTTCCTGAAGACATATGACCAGGGTTCAAGGCTTCAAGCTGAGCAATAGAAATGCCTGCTCTAGCTGCAATAGCTGCTTCACCTTCACCTGCAAGGACAGTAATGGTTCCCTCAGCATTTGTATGTTCCTCTGAACTACTTGAAGAAGTTGATCCTGCTTCAGAACTTGATGCTTCAACTGAACTACTTGATGACGTTGAAGAAACTTCCTCTACCTTAGGCGCAGAAGAATCATGAAAATCTTTCAAGGCTGCTGTACGATCACTTCCACCAGATGACAGGTAGATTAAAACAGCAATCATACCGACAACGATAACAAAGAAAATACAAGCCAAAATGGTTAGAATACGGTTGGCTACCACTCCTGTTCCCTTATTTCCTCTGCTTCTGCGTTCCGAACGACTTTCCTCGATGTCGTAAATATCTTCTTGCCATGGTTCCTTTTCCATACCTTACTCCTTGTTTTTTTTCTAATTTCTTATTACAATATAAATATGAAAATCACACTTATACCTGAACGATGCATTGCCTGTGGGCTATGCCAAACCTATTCTGATTTATTTGATTACCATGATAATGGTATTGTGCGTTTCTATGATGATCCGAATCTACTAGAGAGAGACATCCCAGCTAGTGAAGAGCTGCTAGAGGCTGTGAAACAGTGTCCCACTCGCGCGCTCATCAAAGATTAATTTGTCATCAGTGGTGTTTTGATGTTCAAATCCCACTTTCTCTAGTTTAGCATATTTTTCCAGAAAATTATAGTCTTTTGAAGGACTTATTTTTAGCAAATCTTATCATGACTCACTCTGTTCTTTTATCAGATAGAGGGGTCTTTTTTTCGTTTCCATATAAATTTTACTGATATATTTTCCAAGAATCCCAATCGTCAATAATTGGACACCACCAAGAAATAGAATGACAGCCATCAGAGAGGTCCAACCAGAAGTTGGATTGCCCAGTACGAGAGTACGGACAACTACAAACAATGTCATCACCAAAGCCAGAAAACACGACGAAAGACCAGCAACAAAGGCTAATATCAAAGGAAAATCTGAAAAATTCACAATCCCTTCAATAGAGTAGAAAAAGAGTTGTCTAAAACTCCAACTTGTCTTACCTGCCTGCCTTTCAACATTAGGGTATTCTAGATAGTGAGTACGGAAACCAACCCAGGCAAAGAGTCCTTTGGAAAAGCGATTGTATTCTGTCAATTCTAACACTGCATCCACAACTGATCTTCTCATCATCCGAAAATCACGAACACCCGATGGAAGAGCTACTGGGCTAATTTTTTGCATAAAACGATAAAAAAGATCAGCGCAGCAACTACGTAAAAAGGGTTCTCCTTCTCGATTGGTTCTGCGTGTTCCAACGCAGTCCAAATCTGGATTCTGGTCTAGTAGTTCTTTCATCTCAAGCAAGAGGCTTGGTGGATCCTGAAGGTCTGCATCCATAACTACCACCAAATCTCCTGTTGCTTGTTGTAAACCCGCATATATGGCCGCTTCCTTCCCAAAATTACGCGAGAAAGAGATATAATGTACTGCAGAATTTTTCTCTCGATAAACCTTTAAAACATCCAAAGTCTTATCAGTCGAACCATCATCTACAAAAATGTATTCGATTTCTGTTCCCAAATCTGGGATCAGTGCTTCAAGAGTTTGATAAAAAAGAGGAAGTACTTCCTCTTCGTTTAAACATGGGACTATGATTGAAATCGTCATCTTAGTCTTCAAATCCATTTGGATGCTTGCTTTGCCAACGCCATGCGTCTTCACACATTTCTGTAATACCAAGTTCTGCTTCCCATCCTAGCTCTTCCTTAGCTTTTGCTGGATCTGAGTAGCAAGCTGCAATATCACCTGGGCGACGTTCAACAATACGGTATGGAATAGGACGTCCGACTGCTTTTTCCATATTTTGGATAATTTCAAGCACAGAGTAACCTTTTCCTGTACCAAGGTTGTATATGTTTAGACCTGAACCTTTTTGAAGCTTCTTAAGGGCTGCAACGTGCCCTTTGGCTAAGTCAACGACGTGGATATAGTCACGAACACCTGTTCCATCTTCTGTATCGTAGTCATCTCCAAAGACCTGAACTTGTTCCAATTTGCCAACTGCGACTTGTGTCACATATGGAAGAAGGTTATTTGGAATACCGTTTGGATTTTCACCCAAATCACCGCTCTTATGCGCTCCGATTGGGTTGAAGTAACGAAGTAAAACAACGTTCCATTCTGAATCAGCTTTATAGATATCTGTCAAGATTTCTTCAAGCATCAACTTAGTACGACCATAAGGGTTAGTAGCAGAAAGAGGGAAATCTTCGAGGATTGGAACTGTATGAGGATCTCCATAAACAGTTGCTGATGAACTGAAGATGATATTCTTACAGTTTGTCTCTTCCATAACTTTCAAGAGACTGACAGTTCCAGCGATATTGTTATCATAGTAGGCCAGTGGGATACGTGTAGATTCCCCTACAGCCTTCAAACCAGCAAAATGAATCACACCTGTTGGTTCTTCATGTTTGAAAATATCACGAAGTGTATCTGTATCACGAATATCAGCTTCGTAAAAAGGAATTTCTACGCCTGTGATTCTTTCGACTACTTCAAGACTTTTACGGCTACTGTTTACCAAATTATCCACGACAACTACTTGGTGTCCAGCTTGGACCAGTTCAATGACAGTGTGAGTTCCGATAAATCCTGCACCACCTGTTACCAAAATCTTTTCTTGCATCTCTTTTCCTCAATTCTAGGATTATTTTTTTCATTTTACCATTTTTGATGGGGAATGTCATTTTCTACCCCGAAAGATTACGTAAAATAAAGTAAAACATTTACTCAATTTCTTTTCGTTGGACATACTTTGCTATCGGATAATCCGCTGGATCCAATACTCCACTTCTCCCTTGAAGCATTTGAGCAAGATGATAACCAATAATAGGACCGGTTGTCAATCCTGACGATCCTAATCCACTCGCAGCAAATACTCCTGACAAGCTTGGCACTTGTCCGAAAAACGGAGAGAAGTCACTTGTATAAGCACGAATCCCCACACGTTCACCAGATAAAATTGCATCCTTTAAGCTAGGATAAAACGGACTTGCTGCCTCCTCCATTTGTTGGAGCAAATTCTCGTCAACTGTTAGGTCAAATCCCATGTCATTTTCATGGGTAGCTCCTAGAGATAATTTACCGCCTGGAAATGGTATCAAATCCCACTCTCCTTCTGGCATAACCACAGGGTATGTTCCCATGTCTTGTTTCACTTGATAATCTCTAAGTTGTCCTTTTTGAGGACGAACATCCACCTCATATCCTAAGGGATCTAACATGTGTCCAAGCCAAGCTCCCGTAGATAAAATTACTTGGTCAAACATTTGATTGTCTATCTGATAGCCTGATGATAGAGGTTTCAGACTAACCTCTTTCTTTATAACTTTCACTTGACTGGTTTCCAATAACCGACTTACTAGGAGTTGCCCGTCTACTCGAGCTCCTCCAGAAGCATAGAGTAATCTTTCAAATCCCTCTAATTCAGGGAACAACTTATTTGTAGCGGTTTGATCCAGAATGGCTAATTCCCCTATTAAGGGAGATTCATCTCTACGTTGCAAGGCTAAGTCATAGAGTTCCTCGAGCTTGGAATCATCTTTTTTGAGAAGGAAGACTCCTGAGCACTGGTAGAAATCAACCTTTTGACCAGTTTTTTCTAAATCAGCTAATAAATCTACATAAAAGTCTGCTCCTAGGCGAGCCATCTTGTACCAAGCTTTATTACGTCGTTTAGAGAACCAAGGACTGATGATTCCTGCTGCGGCCTTGGTAGCTTGTCCGTACCCATGATCAAAGACAGTTACTTCGACATCTGCTTCCTTAGAGAGATAGTAGGCAACTGTTGCCCCTACAATTCCTGCTCCTACAATGGCAACTTTTTTCATTGTCTTTACCTTCTAACTAGATATGATGGAATGGATTGGTAGAAGCCTGACTTGCGACAACTTCTAGAGACCAAGCATTTTCTTCCTTCCATTCATTCAAGAGCACTGCAATTTTTTCAACAAAAAGAACTTCGATATAGTGGCCTGGATCCAATGCCAGCAAACCGTCAGACAACATATCCTGGGCAGTATGATAATAAATATCACCAGTGATATAAAGATCTGCTCCTTTTTCTAAAGCATCAGAGTAGAAAGATTGTCCACTGCCACCACAGATAGCCACTCTTGAGATTGTTTTTTGCAAATCACTCTCATGATAATACACCATACGAAGGCTATCTAGACCAAAGACTTCCTTAACATGACTGGCAAATTCTTCAAATGTTTGAGGTCTAATCGTTCCAATACGCCCAATCCCACGTTCAGGACCTGTTTCCTGCAGATAAGTTGTATCCTTAATATCCAATAGTTGGCAGAACCAGTCATTAAGACCATTTTCAACGATATCAATATTAGTATGGCTGATGTAAACTGCAATATCATGCTTGATGAGGTCGATATAAATCTGATTTTGAGGGCGACTAGCTACCAAGTCCTTTATCGGACGGAAGATAGGCGCGTGCTTGACGATAATCAAATCTACACCCTTTTCAATAGCTTCTGCCACTGTATCTTCACGTATATCAAGGGCAACCATGACTTTTTGGATGTCCTTGTCTAAGGTACCAATCTGCAAACCACGACTATCGCCTTCCATAGAAAATTCTTGAGGACAATAGGCTTCATATCGGTTAATCACTTCACTTGCTTTCATGGAGCACCTCCTTGATGGCTTGAATTTTATCTACTAGAACCTGACGTTCTTCATGATTTTTTTCTGGGATTTGACTAAGGGCAAATTCGAGCTTACTTGCTTCTCTTTGCCACTTTTGGACAAATACGGGGCTAATTTCTTTAGATAGAAAAGGACCAAAACGGATATCGCTAGCTGATAAATTCATTTTCCCAGCTTCCACTACTAGAATCTCGTAAAATTTTCCAGCTTCCTCTAAAATACTTTCAGCTACAATCTGAAATCCATGCTCTTGTAACCAAGTACGCAACTCATCTTCACGATTATTAGGTTGAAGAATCAATCGCTCAACATTGGCTAGTTTGTCCAAACCCTCTTCTAATATCGTAGCAATCAAACGACCACCCATTCCTGCAATAGTGATAACAGAGACCTGGTCACTTTCTTCGAAAGCTGCTAAACCATTGGCTAAACGAACCTGAATTTTCTCAGTCAAGCCATGACTTTCAACATTTCTAACTGCAGACTGATAGGGTCCCTCTACAACTTCACCCGCGATGGCAGCTTCAATATGACCTTTTTCAACTAATTCAATAGGTAAATAAGCATGGTCGCTACCGACGTCCAGCAAAACAGCTCCTTGGGGAACAAAAGAAGCTACTGTTTCTAATCTCTTTGAAATCATCTTCTCTCACTTTCAAAAACTCTATTTCCCTTTAATTATACCATATTTTATCTGGCAATCCTGTACCTAAAAAAGACCGCAATCATGGATTGCAGTCTTTCTTTATCTTTTAACTTGATAACGACTTGTCAGTATGAAAATCACAATAAAGACGAGCATCATAATGCCATAGATAGGCAATGTTTGACCTGTAAGGGTTGAAATTTCCAGTAGTTTTTGAATTCTTGGAAATAGGGCTGTTCCAAGGAAACCTCCAACTGACCAAATAATCAATAGCACACGCCACAGGCTAAATGGCAAGCAAGCTCTAACTACAGACATGAAACCAATCGATGCCAATAGATAATACAAAAGTGTCGAAATTTCAATGGCTGACCAACCTTGACTGGTTCCAAAAATTTTAACAAAGAGAACACTAAAGACTACCATCAAGGCACTTGGTAAAGCTCGAAGCATGGATTTTCTGAGGAAGTTTTGTTCCACAGGTTTGATATTTCGTTCAAAAGTTAATACAAACGGTGGGAATCCTTCCACAAACTGGTCAATCATGGTAATCTGAATGGGAATGAACGGGAAAATCAAAATCCATTCAGTACGTCCCAACAAAGCACTAGCAATACAGATAACTGCTAGCAAGAAGGAATAGATTGTCTTAATCAAGAAAATCGGAGCAATGTGGGCAATGTTATTGACCACACGACGACCTTCGAAGAGAATCTCAGGAACATCATTGAAATCTGAATTCAAGAGGACCAGATTTGCAATCTGACGAGTTGCTGGGTCTCCCTCAGCCATAACAATGGAACAATCTGCCTCACGGAGAGCTAGGATATCATTGACACCATCCCCTGTCATTGCTGTAGTATGTCCTGTTTTTTTCAGAGTTTGGATGATGAGTTTCTTTTGATGAGGTGAAACACGTCCGAAAATAGCTGTTTCCTCAGCCATGGCTATTAATTCTTCATCAATAATTTTCGAACAATCTACATAGCTCTGATAGTCTGCAAAACCTGCTTTTTGAGCAATACTTGAAACAGTGACTGGATTATCACCAGAGATAATTTTCAATCCCACTTCCTGAGAACGAAGATAGTCTAGCGTCTCAGCAGCACCTTCTCGAATCGGATCTAGAATCTCAAGTAAAGCCAAAGCCTGAATATCAGATGGCTTTTGTGGCTTGTGATGGTCAAGTTTTTCTTGACTGAGCGCTAACACCAAGACACGAGATCCTCGTTCAAGAGCTTCTCTAGCTTCAGGAACTTCAGCATCCAACAACATCTCCGGTGCGCCTAGGAAAACAGTTCCTAGACCTTCCAACTCCATTGCTCCCCATTTTCGATCACTTGAAAATGGAAGGCTAGAAATCATCGGATAAGCTATCTCTCCCGCAAAACGCTTTCGAATAGCTTGGGCAGTTGGATTTTTATCCTCACTGTGTGCCATATAACTAGTTAGTATTTTGGCAATGGTATCTTTATTATAAGCTGGAGTAAGAGGAAGGACCGTCTCAACCTGCATCTTCCCTTGGGTGATTGTCCCTGTCTTATCCAAGCAGAGCATATCTACTCGCGCCAAGGTCTCAACAGAATACATCTCCTGCACCAAAACCTTTTTCAACCCAAGCTTGATAACAGCAGTTAAGAGAGAGGTGATGGTCAAAAGGGCGATTCCCTTAGGCAACATTCCTAAAAGAGCTGTAGATGAATTGACTACAGAAGACTTGAGTGGCAGACCTTTTAAGACCAAGGCTTCAAGCAAGAGAGCAATACCAAAAGGAATGATGATTTTCCCAGTAAAGCCAGCTAACCGGTCTAGCGATTTCATGATACGAGAGTTAATTGGCTTCACTGTCTTAGCTTCAAGCATGAGTTTAGCAGCATAGTTATCTGCCCCAACATGATGTACCTGAGCAAGGACAGACCCACTCGCAAGAAAGCTTCCTGACAGCATTAAGTCTTCTACATCTTTTTGCACCAAGTCGCTCTCACCCGTTAACATGGCTTCATTGACTTCTGCAAAACCTTCTAATACAATGGCATCACTTGGAATCTGATCTCCTGCTGACAAGCGAATAACATCATCTAAAACAAGTTCTTCGGGGTCCAAAGCGATCTCTTGTCCATCACGAATTGTCGTAATTTTTTCTTTATTCAAGAGATTGAGTTTATCAACCATATGTTTAGCTCGTAGCTCAGTTACAATCCCAGAAAATGCATTAAAACAGATAACCGCAAAGAAAACTAGGTTGCTCCAAGCTTGAACAAAGGCGAGCGCTAGGGCAATGGCAAAGTTTAAAGCATTGAATAAAGTAAAGACATTTCTCTTCACAATCTGCCATGTACTAGTACTAGCTGAAGCTTGGAAATCATTGACCTGTCCCTGTTTCTGACGATCTTTGACTTCTGATTGGCTTAATCCCATCATTTTATTTTTATCCATAAACTCTATCATATCATTTTTTTTTGAATATTTCTAATTTCATATAAAAAGCTGTTCAGCCTATACAAAAAAACATTTGCCTGTCCTGGTATGATAAGGTATAATAAAAGAAAGAAAACTGAAGGAGACATCATGTTTTATACTTATCTGCGTGGGCTGGTTATGTTGATTCTATGGTCAATCAATGGAAATGCTCACTTTCACAATACTGAAAAAATTCCAAGTTTAGATGAAAATTATATCCTTGTTGCGCCACACCGTACCTGGTGGGATCCAGTCTATATGGCTTTTGCAACAAAACCAAAGCAATTTGTCTTTATGGCAAAAAAAGAACTCTTTACCAACCGTATCTTTGGTTGGTGGATTCGCATGTGTGGTGCTTTCCCTATCGACCGTGATAACCCAGGTTCTTCTGCTATCAAATACCCTATCAATGTTCTTAAAAAGAGCGACCGCTCTCTCATCATGTTTCCAAGTGGCAGTCGTCATTCCAACGATGTTAAAGGTGGTGTTGCTCTCATCGCTAAAATGGCCAAAGTACGTATCATGCCAGTTACCTACACTGGTCCGATGACTTTAAAAGGCCTCATTAGTCGTGAACGTGTCGACATGAACTTTGGAAATCCTATTGATATTTCTGACATCAAAAAAATGAATGATGAAGGTATTGAGATGGTTGCAGACCGCATCCAATCTGAATTCCAACGTTTAGATGAGGAAACGAAACAATGGCACAACAATAAAAAACCAAATCCTTTGTGGGGGTTTATTCGCATACCAGCACTGATTGTTGCTGTCTTAGTTGCAATTGTTACCATCATCTTTAGCTTTATCGCAAGCTTTATCTGGAATCCAGAAAAAAACAAAATCAATTAGGTTAGAATAAAATGGCTGAGGGATATTCTCTTAAGCCATTTTAGTTTGACTGACAGCTAATTACTTTTAAATCATGACCACCCGTCAAACGGGTGGTTTGT
>NZ_KV804986.1:39335-63584 GCF_001811505.1 Streptococcus sp. HMSC034E03 | reverse complement strand
CACGTAGCGATGCGGATAAGAACGAACCAAAATCAGAAACTAAAGATCCAGCAATTACTCCAGTAGTGAACCCATCAACTAAGAAAGCAGGAGCGAAAGAATTGCCAAATACTGGGACAGAGCAATCTAACGCATCCCTTGGTCTAGCACTACTTGTAGCAGCTACAGCCGGACTTCTATTTGCTAAAAAACGAAAGGAAGAAGAGTAAAACATTACTCTGATAAAGCAAACTTTAGAATCTTGATTCTATGAGTTTGCTAGCAAAGAGTCCGGGACAAAAGTATCTCGATTCTATCAAAAAAAGCAACGGTTTTGTACCGTTGCTTTTTTGAGCTCTTTGTCAACTGTAGTGGGTTGAATAATACTATCCTAAAATCAAAAAACATCTTATAATAGTAGTTATGAAACTTACAAATGAAGAAACACAAAAAATTGAACAACTCCTAAGAGATTCATCGTACGCCAAATATCACAAACGTCTACAGATTATTTATTTTCGCTCAAAAGATAAGAGTTATAAGGAAATCATGGATCTGCTAGATTGCAATAAAACAACTGTTTGAAGGAATTTGAAAAAATATAAGGAGTTTGGTTTAGAAGCTCTTCTTCAAGAAACCCGTGGTGGACGTCATCGAGAATATATGACTTACGAAGAAGAACAAGCATTTCTAAAACGTCATATAGAAGCTGCTCAGGATGGGGAATTTGTAACTGTTAATCAGTTATTCGAAGCCTATCAAAAAGAGATTGGTCGCACTTCTACACGTGATGGTTTTTATTATCTCTTGAAACGCCATGGTTGGCGAACGGTCACTCCCAGACCTGAACATCCTAAGAAGGCAGACGCTCAGACAATTGAGATGTCTAAAAATAAAATCTACATTCGAGACCTTAAGTAAGCGCTTTAAAGAGAAAGGGACTTATAACAAAGTACGTTTGATCTACCAAGATGAAGCTGGTTTCGGAAGAATCAGTAAGATGAGTTCTTGTTGGGTTCCTCAAGGAATCCGACCTAGTATTCCTAGTCATTATATGCGAGAATATCGCTATTGTTATGGGGTAGTAGATGCTCATACAGGAGATTCCTTCTTCCTTATTGCTGGAGAATGCAATACTGAGTGGACCAATGAATTTCTACGGCAAGTCTCACAAGCTTATCCAGATGACTATATTTTACTTGTCATGGATAATACTATATGGCATAAATCAAGTACCTTAGACACATTCCAAGTAATATTGAGTTGGCTTTTATTCCGCCTTATACACCAGAAATGAACCCTATTGAACAAGTCTGGAAAGAAATTCGAAAACGAGGTTTTAAAAATAAGGCTTTCCAAACATTGGAAGCCGTTATTGATAAGCTTCAAGAAGTGATTCAAGGATTGGAAAAAAGCAACTTTGTCCACTGTCAGCAGACAATGGACAAAGTTGCTTTTTGAAAACAATTGAGTATTAGAGCTTTTTGTCTCAGCCTATTTTAGTCTTTATAAGCTACAATTCCAATAATAGTGTCAACAGCACGTTCCATAGTTTGAAGACTAACGTATTCAAAACGTCCGTGCATATTCTCACCACCAGCGAAGATATTTGGCGTTGGAATTCCCATAAAGGAAATCTTAGAGCCATCTGTTCCACCACGAATCGGTTCGATAATAGGAGTGATACCCAAACCTTCCATAACGGCTTTAGCAATGGTAATTGGAGTCATATCTTTTTCAATGACTTCTTTCATATTGTAGTACTGGTCTGTCAAGTTTAAGGTGATACGGTCGCTACCAAGTTCTTGATTCATCTTATCAGCGATAGACTGCATAGCTGCTTTACGCGCTTCAAAGGCATCTTTTTCAAAATCACGAATGATGTAGCTTGCACACGCCTCCTCCACACTACCTGTCACATCCATAAGATGGTAGAACCCTTGGTAACCTTCTGTTAACTCAGGTCGGTCACCTGCTGGGAGTTGATTGTGGAAATCAATCGCCAACTGAAGGGCGTTAACCATTTGTCCTTTAGCTGTTCCTGGGTGAACATTACGACCTTGGAAGTGAAGTTCGGCACCGGCCGCGGAGAAGGTTTCGTATTGAAGTTCTCCTAGAGGTCCACCGTCAACTGTATAGGCAAAGTCGACATCGAAGTCTTCTGCATCAAACTTATTGGCACCAACACCGATTTCTTCATCAGGTCCAAAGCCAACACGGATTTCACAGTGTTTAATCTCAGGATGAGCAGTCAAGTATTCGATAGATGTCATGATTTCAGCGATACCAGATTTATCATCAGCCCCGAGAAGAGTAGTTCCATCAGTTGTAATCAAGGTTTGCCCTAGATATTTCTCTAAGCTCTTGAAATCCGCTGGATCTAGTTTGAAACCAGAGTTCCCAAGCTCGATAACGCCGCCATCATAATTTTCAATAACTTGCGGGTTAACACCTTCAGCATTAAAATCTGCTGTATCCATGTGGGAGATAAAGCCAATCTTACGAGTCAAACTAGGATCGTTAGCTGGAAGAGTACCGATAGCAAAACCGTTTGGTAGATAGTAGACATTTTGCAAACCAACACGTTTCATCTCAGGGATGAGGACATTGGTTGCGAAGTCTACTTGACTTTGGGTACTTGGTGTAGTGGTTGAATGTTCGTCAGAACGTGTATTGACTTTGACATAAGTCAAAAAACGCTCCAACAATGTTGGATATTTCATCGTAACTCCTTTTTCCTTCTTTTAAAACCATTGTATCATAGAAAGAAGAGAAAAACAAAAGTCAGAAGGGAGATAAAATCCTTATGTTAGCGTTTACTTATGGCTTATTTAGTGATACAATAAAAAAGATAAAAATATCACAAGGATGCAAATATGAAAAAAGCAATTTTAATGATGACTTTCGGTTCGCCAGAAGAGATTACCTTTGAAGGTGTGGCTGATTTTTTCACAAATATTCGTCGTGGAGTGAGACCTCAAGACCACGAGATTCAAACTCTCTATGATAATTATGTACGAATTGGAGGAACTCCACTTCAAAAAATTACCCGTGAAGAAGTTGCCTTGGTAGAAGCTAGGTTAGGAAATGAATATAGTGTGTATTTTGCCAATAAATTTTCAACCCCTTTTATTCCAGATGTGATTCGGCAAATGGAAGCAGATGGAATTGAAAAGTGTATTTGCTTGATTTTGGAGCCACACTATTCCTTTTACTCTGTCATGGGATACGAAAAGTTTCTGGAAAGTAAACAAATTCAGTTTTTAGTTATTAAGGACTGGTATCAAGAAGAAGCACTATTAAACTATTGGACAGCTGAAATTGCTAAGATTTTAAAAGAAAAGGTGAAACAGGATAGCTTTAAAGTCATCTTTTCTGCCCACAGTGTGCCCATTTTTGCCTTGGATTTTGGTGATCCCTATATCGACCAGATTTTCGAAAATAGCAAGTTAATTGCTGAGAAATTAGGCTTGAAACCAGAGCAATATACCAACACTTGGCAGAGCGAAAGTGATATTGGTATTCCTTGGATTAAACCAGATGTATTGGAGTATCTTAGAGAACAGGAAGAACATCCAGAGCATTATATTTTTGTGCCTATTAGTTTTATCAGTGAGCATATTGAAGTCTTGTTTGACAACGATGTGGAATGTCATGACTTGTGTCAGGAATTGGAGGTGAACTACCATCGTCCACCAATGCCAAATACAGATTCTCGTTTGATTGATGCCTTGGTCAATATTGTCCGAGCTAATGAACATAAAGAATTTAGAGAATTCCTCCCAGAAGAAGAAACCTTTGATGAATTAGTCCCTTCGGATGAAACTAAGAATATTTTAGATGAATCACAAGACTTACAAATGCCAGAATTTGTTAAAAAATTAATTGAGAAAAAAGGTCGTGAAAATGTCAAGATGCCTTATTTAATCAAAAAAATGCTTGAAAAAGCTGGCAAATTACCCAAAGACTAAGTGAAAATAGAAAAGAACTGGTAATACTCTTCGAAAATCAAATTCAAACTGCGTCAACGTCGCCTTGCCGTATATATGTTACTGACTTCGTCAGTTCTATCCACAACCTCAAAGCAGTGCTTTGAGCAACCTGCAGCTAGTTTGCTTTTTAATTTTCATTGAGTATAAGGTTTGTTTCAGATATCTGCTAAGGTAGGATATAATTTAGAAATTGTAAGAAAAAGAGAGTGGGACAGAAATCGGTAATTCGTTAGAATTCGATTTCGTCGTCCCACCTCCGCACAGTTGAGTAGGGCTGTAAAAGCTGATGAAATCAGCGTAGTAGAGCCCACTCAGCCACTGCATCTTGCTCGACAATCCAAAGACAAGAAGAGGCTAGGACTTTTGTCCCAGCCTCTTTTTAGGTGACTAGCATTCTTTTGAACTAGTTTTTATGTTATTTACCCAAACAAAATTGGCTGAACAACTGTGTAATGAGTTCATCTGGAGCAGCATCTCCAGTGATTTCTCCGAGGATTTCCCAAGTACGAGTTAAATCAACTTGAAGCAAATCAACTGGCATACCGAGTTCAAGACCTTCGTTAACTGCTTGTAGGCTTTCAACCGCCTTCTCAATTAAGGAAATGTGACGGGCATTAGACAAGTAAGTGGCATCTTGTTCGACCAAGCCAGCATTTTCAAAGAAGAGGTTGTTAATCCGTTCTTCAATCTTATCAATGTTTTGATTTTTGAGGACTGAAATACGGATGACATCTTCAGGAAGTTCCTGAGTTTCAATAGCCTCAGGTAGGTCAGTTTTGTTAAGTAGGATGATACGGTTGGTATCTTGGCTGATTTCAAGAAGTTGTCGGTCTTGGGCAGTTAGAGGTTCGCTGGCGTTTAAGACAAGTAGTACCAAGTCAGCTTCCTTGAGAGCTTTTTTGGAGCGCTCGACACCGATTTGTTCGACGATATCATCTGTTTCACGGATACCCGCAGTATCAATCAACTTAAGTGGTACACCATTGATGTTGACGTATTCTTCAATGACGTCACGGGTTGTACCTGCAATATCCGTTACAATGGCCTTATCTTCACGCAGGAGGTTATTAAGAAGGCTTGACTTCCCAACGTTTGGACGACCAATGATAGCCGTTGAAATTCCTTCACGGAGGATTTTCCCACGACGTGCCGTTTTAAGGAGATTGGTCAGTAATTGTTCAAACTCCATAGTTTTTTCACGGACAACAGCAGTAGTGGCTTCTTCTACATCGTCATACTCAGGGTAGTCGATATTAACCTCTACTTGTGCTAGTGTATTGAGGATTTCCTGACGAGTATTATTAATCAAGTCAGATAGAGAACCGTCTAATTGTTTGACCGCTATATTCATAGCCTTGTCTGTCTTTGCGCGGATGATATCCATAACAGCTTCAGCCTGAGTCAAGTCCACACGACCGTTGAGGAAGGCACGCTTGGTAAATTCTCCAGGTTCTGCCATACGAGCCCCTTCACGGATAGCCAGTTGGAGGATTTCATTAGTCACGGCAATCCCTCCGTGGGTGTTAATCTCGATAATGTCTTCACGAGTGAAGGTCTTTGGAGACTTCATAGCCCCAACCATAACCTCGTCCATGACCTTACCTGAATGAGGATCAACAATGTGGCCGTAGTTAAGAGTGTGGCTAGCAACCTTGCTCAAGTCCTTGCCTTTAAAGATTTTCTGCGCAATGGCAAAACTATCCGTTCCGCTTAGGCGGACTATCCCAATAGCCCCTTCACCAAGCGGTGTCGAGATGGCTGCAATGGTATCAAATTCCCGTGTAATCATTTCAATTCCTTTATAGTTTATTTGTTTGTATAGACTAATATCTCTTCAAATTGTAACAAATTTTAGTATTTTCTTCAATGAATGTTACTTATAAAGAAAAGCCTAAGCAGATTGCTTAAGCTTTACTTAGTGCGCATTTCGCCTTGTGGGAAATAGGTTCCTTCAGGCATATCGTTGATAATGACATGAACAGCAGACTGAGGTGCACCAGTGTTGCGAACAACAGCTTCCGTAACTTCCTTGGCTAGGGCTTTCTTTTGCTCTAACGTGCGTCCTTCAAATAAATCGATGCGTACAAATGGCATAATTGCGTCCTCCACTAGTTATTTGATTTCTTCTATTTTACCACAATTTGCCGTTTAAAGCTTTGAGAAAATATGGTATACTAGAATGTAGCAAAAATTTAGAAATGGACGTGAAATAGAAGCATGGCACAGTTGTATTATCGTTATGGGACTATGAACTCAGGCAAGACGATTGAGATTCTCAAGGTAGCCTATAACTATGAGGAGCAAGGAAAGGGAGTTGTGATTATGACTTCGGCTCTGGATACGCGTGACGGTGTTGGCTATGTTTCAAGTCGAATTGGGATGAAAAGACCTGCAGTTGCTATTGAGGAAACAACGGATATCTTTGGATTTATCCGAGATTTACCTGAAATGCCTTACTGTGTACTTGTCGATGAAGCCCAGTTTTTAAAGCGTCACCATGTTTACGATCTAGCTCGTGTTGTGGATGAGTTAGACATACCTGTCATGGCATTTGGTTTAAAAAATGATTTTCGCAACGAACTATTCGAAGGTTCAAAATATCTTCTGCTCTTAGCAGATAAGATTGACGAAATCAAGACCATTTGCCAGTATTGCAAGAAAAAAGCAACCATGGTGTTGCGTACGCAGAATGGTCTACCAGTCTATGATGGTGAGCAGATCCAGATAGGTGGCAATGAAACCTATATCTCGGTTTGCCGTAAACATTATTTTGCACCACTGATAACATCTAAAAAGGAACAAGACTATGACCATTGAACTTAGAGATGTTACAATTGAAAATTATTTTGATGTTCTGCATTTGGAAGTTAAGGAATATCAAAAACAATTTATTGCTACCAACGCAATTAGTTTAGCTGAAGCATATGTCTACACAAAAAATGGAGATTTTGTAGCTCCATTGGCAGTTTACGATAATGATGCAATCATAGGTTTTGTGATGTTAGCTTATGATAAAAAAATCGGAATTAGTAATGGAAATTATTTACTATTTCGTTTCATGATTGATAAGTATTTTCAAGATCAAGGATATTTTAAACCAATTATGGATAAGGTGCTAGATTATGTTCGGACAGCGCCAGCAGGTTTATCCAATAAACTTTGGTTGTCTTATGAACCAGAAAATGAACATGCAAGATCTTGTTACCTCAGTTATGGATTTAAAGAAACTGGGGAAATATTTGAGAATGAAGTAGTAGCCATATACGATTTAACAATTGAAAAATAAGGAGAAAAAATGAACATCTATGATCAACTACAAGCTGTAGAAGACCGTTATGAAGAGTTGGGAGAATTGCTGAGCGACCCTGATGTAGTTTCAGACACCAAGCGTTTTATGGAATTATCCAAAGAAGAAGCTGGGACACGTGACACCGTAACTGCCTACCGCGAATACAAACAAGTCCTTCAAAACATTATCGATGCCGAAGAGATGATTAAAGAATCAGGCGGAGATGCGGACTTGGAAGAAATGGCCAAACAAGAATTGAAAGATGCTAAGGCTGAAAAAGAAGAGTACGAAGAAAAACTGAAGATTTTGCTTCTTCCTAAAGATCCAAACGATGATAAGAACATTATCCTAGAAATCCGTGGTGCAGCTGGTGGAGATGAAGCAGCTCTCTTCGCTGGAGATCTTCTAACTATGTACCAAAAGTATGCGGAAGCCCAAGGTTGGCGCTTTGAAGTTATGGAAGCTTCAATGAACGGTGTTGGTGGTTTTAAAGAAGTGGTTGCCATGGTTTCTGGTCAGTCAGTTTACTCTAAACTCAAGTATGAGTCTGGTGCCCACCGTGTGCAACGTGTCCCTGTGACAGAAAGTCAAGGTCGTGTGCATACTTCAACAGCGACAGTTCTCGTTATGCCTGAAGTGGAAGAAGTAGAATACGATATTGATCCAAAAGACCTTCGTGTGGATATCTACCACGCTTCTGGTGCTGGTGGACAGAACGTCAACAAGGTTGCGACTGCCGTTCGTATCGTTCACTTGCCAACCAATATCAAGGTTGAGATGCAGGAAGAACGTACCCAACAGAAAAACCGTGAGAAGGCAATGAAGATCATTCGTGCGCGTGTTGCTGACCACTTTGCACAGATTGCCCAAGATGAGCAGGACGCAGAGCGTAAGTCTACTATCGGTACTGGAGACCGCTCAGAACGTATCCGTACTTATAACTTCCCACAAAACCGTGTAACAGATCACCGTATCGGCTTAACCCTCCAAAAACTTGATACTATTTTGTCTGGTAAACTAGATGAAGTTGTGGATGCCTTGGTTCTTTATGATCAAACGCAAAAATTGGAAGAATTAAACAAATAATGAAACTAGCTCAAATGTTTAAAGATTTTGAGGAAAAATTGATAGCACAAGGAGAGGAAGCTGAAAGCCTCTCTTTTGTCTATCGTAGCCTGAAAAATCTATCTTTTACAGACTTTGTCTTTGCTCTTCAGCAAGAAATTTCAGAGGAAGAAAGACAGTTTGTAGAGGACATTTACAGGAAATTGGCAAATCATATACCCGCCCAGTATATTATCGGTCATGCTGAATTCTTTGGGATGCAGTTAAAAGTAGATGAGCGGGTCTTGATTCCCCGTCCAGAGACAGAAGAACTAGTGGAGCTCACCCTGGCTGAGAATCCAAAGAAAAATCTCAAAGTTCTAGATATTGGAACAGGTAGTGGAGCTATAGCTCTTGCCTTAGCTAAAAATAGACCATATTGGACAATCACAGCTGCCGATATTTCTCAGGATGCTTTGGATTTGGCGATGGAAAACGCTAATAATCAAGGTTTAACATTATTCTTTATTAAATCTAACTGTTTCTCCGAAATTTCTTCAAAATATGATATAATTGTATCCAATCCACCTTACATATCTCGAGTAGATGAGGCAGAAGTTGGTTTGAATGTTCTCCATTCAGAGCCACATTTGGCCCTCTTTGCAGATGAGGATGGTCTAGCGATCTATCGCAGAATCGCGGAAGAATCAAAGGACTATCTAAATGATGGTGGTAAGATTTATCTTGAAATTGGCTACAAACAAGGACAAAGCGTTCCAGCTCTTTTCAAGGAAAATTTTCCTGAGAAGCGAGTTCGAACTCTGAAAGACCAATTTGGCCAAGATAGGATGGTTGTCATTGATGATGGAGAAAATTAAGCACGAGTTGGAAAAAGGTGAAGCTGTTGTTTTGCCAACGGAGACTGTTTATGGACTTTTTGCAAAAGCTCTAGATAAAAAGGCTGTTGACCATGTTTATCAGCTTAAACGTCGTCCTAGAGATAAGGCGCTCAATCTCAATGTTGCTAGTTTAGACGATATCTTGAACTTTTCTAAGAATCAGCCAACTTATTTACAACAATTGGTTGAAAGTTTTTTACCAGGCCCTTTGACCATTATCTTAGAAGCTAATGACAAGGTTCCTTATTGGGTCAATTCAAATTTGACGACAGTTGGATTTCGCATGCCGAGTCATCCTGTAACTCTCGAGTTGATTCGTGAGTTTGGCCCCTTAATTGGACCTTCTGCCAATATTTCAGGTCAATCAAGTGGAGTAGATTTTCACAAGATTCTTCAAAACTTTGACCAAGTGGTCTTGGGACTAGAAGACGATGCTTTTTTAACGGGTCAGGATTCGACTATTTTAGACTTATCTGGCGACAAGGTAAAGATTCTACGCCAAGGAGCGATCACTCGAGAAGATATCCTTGCTAAGATACCAGCCATTCCTTTTGAGGAGGTATGATATGCTACGTGATTTGAAAACAACAGATGTTGCAGCTATTTGTGAGATTAACAAAGAAGCTTTAGACTATTCGTTTAGTTTAGAGGAAACGTCTAGTCAACTAGCTAAGTTGTCTCAAGACCCCCATCACTTTCTACTGGGGTTTGAGGAACCGACCAGCCATGACTTACTTGGGTATGTTCATGCCGAGGTTTATGAATCCCTTTATTCAAAACCAGGTTTTAATATCCTAGCTTTAGCTGTTTTGCCTCAAACACAGGGTCAGGGTATCGGAAAAACTTTACTCCAAGGATTGGAACAAGAAGCAAAAAAACGAGGCTATAATTTTATTCGCTTAAATTCTGCAGACCATCGTTTAGGTGCGCATGCTTTCTATGAAAAAGTTGGTTATACCTGCGATAAGACGCAGAAACGGTTTATTCGCATTTTTTAGTTTGGATTTTATATTCTTGTTGTAAAAACAAACTAAAGACCTGTCACACTATAAAGGAGAAGACCTATGATTTTTGACAAAGATGATTTTAAAGCATATGATGCAGATCTCTGGAATGCCATTGCCAAAGAAGAGGAACGTCAACAAAACAATATCGAGCTAATCGCCTCTGAAAATGTCGTTTCTAAAGCAGTTATGGCGGCTCAAGGGTCTATCTTGACCAATAAATACGCCGAAGGTTACCCAGGACGTCGTTATTACGGTGGTACGGATGTAGTAGATATCGTTGAAACTCTAGCTATTGAACGTGCAAAAGAAATCTTTGGTGCCAAGTTTGCCAATGTCCAACCTCACTCAGGAAGTCAAGCCAACTGTGCAGCCTACATGGCTTTGATTGAGCCAGGTGATACGGTAATGGGAATGGATTTGGCAGCAGGTGGGCACTTGACCCACGGAGCTCCTGTAAGCTTCTCTGGTCAAACCTACAACTTTGTTTCTTATAGTGTTGATCCTGAGACTGAACTCTTGGACTTTGACGCTATCTTGAAACAAGCTCAAGAAGTGAAACCCAAATTAATCGTAGCAGGTGCTTCAGCCTATTCTCAAATTATCGACTTTTCAAAATTCCGTGAAATTGCAGATGCTGTTGGGGCGAAGCTCATGGTCGATATGGCGCACATTGCTGGTTTGGTTGCAGCTGGTCTACATCCGAGCCCAGTGCCATACGCTCACATCACGACAACAACGACCCACAAAACCCTTCGTGGACCACGTGGTGGTTTGATTTTGACAAATGATGAGGAACTAGCTAAGAAAATCAATTCAGCAATTTTCCCAGGTATTCAGGGTGGTCCTTTGGAGCATGTTGTTGCAGCTAAGGCAGTTTCCTTCAAAGAGGTATTGGATCCTGCTTTTAAAGAATATGCTACTAATGTCATCAAGAACAGTAAGGCTATGGCAGATGTCTTCTTGCAAGATCCTGATTTCCGTATTATCTCTGGTGGTACTGAAAACCACCTCTTCTTAGTTGATGTAACAAAAGTTGTAGAAAACGGAAAAGTTGCTCAAAACTTGCTGGATGAAGTCAATATTACCCTAAATAAAAACTCAATCCCTTACGAAACCTTGTCACCATTTAAGACAAGTGGTATTCGTATCGGAGCAGCAGCAACAACTGCACGAGGTTTTGGTGAAGAAGAAAGCCGTAAAGTGGCAGAGCTTATCATTAAAGCCCTTAAGAATGCAGAAAATGAGGCTGTTTTAGAAGAAGTGAGAAGTGCAGTTAAAGAATTGACAGATGCCTTCCCATTGTATGAGGACTAATACTTTTATGGACATTTATATTAAGAAAGCCATTATCCATCAGTTCAGCCCAGATGATACTGACTTGTTTCTAGCGGATAAATTTCTCAATATCACTCCAAAAATCGAAGAATATCTACGCAAGAAAATCGAACGTGTGTATTCGGATGAAGCTAAGACTGGGATTTTCGAAGAAGAAAATCCCTTCTTCAATCACATCACAGAAGATTTGTTGGAGACTTCAGTGACGCTGGCTAACCTCTGGAAAGAAGAATTCAGCATTTCTGAAAATCTTAAGACCAATGACTTGATTTTTGTGAAGTTTTCTAAAGAAGGAGTGGAACATTTTGCTTTCTTGCGAATTGCCCTGCGTGAGACCTTGACTCACCTTGGAGGAGAGGTTGATAATCCAATCAAGCTGACTCAAAACAATCTACCAGGATTTGGAACAGGGGCTGACGAGGCCTTGGTGGTCAATCTTCAGAGTCGCAAGTACCATCTGATTGAAAAACGAATCAAGTATAACGGGACTTTTTTAAACTATTTTTCTGAGAATCTGATCCAGGCTCAGCCAAAGATTTCACCTAAAAAGTCAATCAAGGAATTGGAAAAAACGGCTCAGAGAATTGCTGAAACATTTAATACAGATGATTTTCAATTTCAATCTAAGGTCAAGTCTGCTATTTTTAACAATCTTGAAGAAAGCAATGAATTGTCTCCTGAAAAATTGGCTAATGACCTTTTTGACAACAATCTCACTGCACGTCTTAGCTTTATTGACCAAGTCAAGGAAGCAGTGCCAGAGCCAGTTCAATTTGATGAAATCGATGCTAGTCGTCAATTAAAGAAATTTGAAAACCAAAAGCTTTCTCTGTCAAATGGGATTGAGTTAATCGTACCTAATAATATTTACCAAGATGCTGAGTCGGTCGAATTTATCCAAAATGACAATGGTACCTACTCTATCTTAATCAAAAACATCGAGGATATACAAAGCAAATAATGTTTAAATTTATAAGAAGGGTCTTGGTGCTTGTTCTTATCTTATTTACTGGTTATAAACTTTTTCATATGTATCGGGATGTGAAGCAGGTCATGACTTATCAATCCTTGGTACGAGAAGTTTTAAGTGAGCAAGATACGCCAGCAAATGAAGAACTAGTCTTGGCCATGATTTATACCGAAACCAAAGGTAAAGAAAGTGACGTGATGCAGTCTAGTGAGTCTGCCAGCGGTACTACAAATACGATTTCTGACAATAGGAGCAGTATTCGTCAGGGAATTCAAACCTTGACAGAGAATCTTTATTTAGCACAAGAAAAGGGTGTAGATGCTTGGACTGCTGTACAGGCCTATAACTTTGGGCCTGCATATATTGATTTTATCGCCCAAAATGGGAAAGAAAATACCCTTGCCCTAGCTAAACAATACTCAAGAGATACCGTTGCTCCGATTTTAGGAAATACAACTGGAAAAACCTATCGATATGTCAATCCAATTTCCATCTTTCAAGGTGGAGAACTTTATGTAGATGGAGGGAACTATTATTACTCTAGACAGGTTCAACTAAATCTCTATATTATTAAATTTTTTAATCTATTTTAAGCACTTAGAAAATTCTAGGTGTTTTTATAAGCTTTCTTTAAGGCTAATAGACTATCCTAGATAGGAAAAGGAGGAACGTCTCATGCGAAAGAAATTCTTTCTGACTAGTGCTGCAGTTCTTTTAGCAGTTGCAACTTTGCAAAGCGCTCAAGCAGCCACTGATGTTCAAAAAGTAATTGATGAAACTTATGTTCAACCTGAGTACGTCTTGGGTTCTTCTCTTACTGAAGATCAAAAAAATCAAACATTAAAAAAACTTGGCTATAACGCCTCTACAGATACCAAAGAACTGAAGACTATGACGCCAGATGTCTACTCAAAGATTATGAATGTCGCCAATGACTCTAGTCTCCAGCTCTATTCGTCTGCCAAAATTCAAAAATTAGGTGAAAAATCTCCACTTGAAGTGAAGATTGAAACCCCTGAAAATATCACTAAAGTGACCCAAGACATGTACCGTAATGCGGCCGTTACCTTGGGTGTGGAACATGCTCGTATAACCGTAGCTGCTCCAATCCCTGTAACAGGTGAAAGTGCCCTAGCAGGTATTTACTATTCATTAGAAGCTAATGGTGTTCAACTTCCTCAAGAAAATAAAGACCTAGCTCAGGAAGAGCTAAAAGCCTTGTCAGACATTAACGATGAAAACAAGGACAAATCAGGCTATGATGCCAATAAACTCAATGTAGCCCTTGCCGATATCAAATCTGCTATCGCTAAAGCTAAAGAGTCTAAGGGTGAGCTTACTGAAGATGATGTTCGTAAGATTGTTGAAGATACGTTGAAAAATTATAAGTTGGATCAGGTTATAACAGGAAATCAGATTAATATCATCATCAACTTTGCCTTCAATCTTTCCAAGAGTGATATTCTCAATAACGAAGATTTCACAAAGACTCTAAAGGATCTGAAACAAAGTATCGTCGCGCAAGCAGGAGATAGTTTTAGCAATATAGACCTTAACTTTGATGCTAATAAAGCTATTCAAGACGGTGGCAATATCCTCAGTGCTATTTGGCAAGCAATTGTAAACTTTTTCAAGAGTTTTGGTGCTTAGGGTAATTCATGGTATAATAGATGGTAACAGAACAGTTGCCGTCTTTTTTTGTCGGCTGATAGAAAGTGAAAATTATGTTAAAGAAAAATGATATTGTAGAAGTAGAGATTGTCGATTTGACACATGAAGGAGCAGGTGTTGCCAAGGTAGATGGCTTGGTCTTTTTTGTAGAGAATGCTCTACCGACTGAGAAAATCCTCATGCGTGTCCTTAAAGTCAACAAGAAAATTGGCTTTGGTAAGGTTGAGGAATACCTTGCGCAATCTCCACATCGTAATCAAGACTTAGATTTGGCTTACTTGCGTTCTGGAATCGCCGACCTAGGTCATCTAGCTTATCCAGAGCAACTTAAGTTTAAAACTAAACAAGTAAAAGACAGTCTTTATAAGATTGCTGGAATTTCAGATGTAGAGGTTGCTGATACTCTTGGTATGGAAAATCCTATCAAGTATCGTAACAAGGCTCAGGTACCTGTTCGTCGTGTTAATGGTGTTCTAGAAACTGGTTTCTTCCGTAAGAATTCTCATGACCTTATGCCATTGGAAGATTTTTACATTCAGGATCCAGTCATTGATCAGGTTATTCTAGTCCTACGTGATTTACTCCGTCGATATGACTTGAAGCCTTATGATGAGAAAGAGCAGTCTGGCTTGATTCGTAACCTTGTTGTTCGTCGTGGCCATCATTCAGGTCAAATCATGGTCATTTTGGTAACAACTCGTCCTAAAGTTTTCCGAGTTGAACAGTTGATTGAACAACTCATCAAGCAATTTCCAGAAATTGTATCTATCATGCAGAACATCAATGACCAGAATACCAATGCCATTTTTGGGAAAGAATGGCGAGTTCTCTATGGTCAAGACTATATTACGGACCAAATGTTGGGCAATGATTTCCAAATCTCTGGACCAGCCTTTTACCAGGTCAATACTGAAATGGCAGAGAAACTCTATCAGACAGCTATTGACTTTGCGGAGTTAAGAGCAGAGGATGTAGTGATTGACGCCTACTCAGGAATTGGGACCATTGGACTATCCGTCGCTAAACACGTCAAGGAAGTCTATGGAGTTGAAGTCATCCCAGAAGCGGTAGAGAATAGCCAGAGGAATGCTAGTTTAAACGGCATCACCAATGCTCACTATGTCTGTGATACAGCTGAAAATGCCATGAAGAATTGGCTAAAGGAAGGTATCCAACCAACCGTTATCTTGGTTGACCCACCACGGAAGGGCTTGACCGAAAGCTTCATCAAAGCAAGTGCACAAACAGGAGCTGATCGCATCGCCTATATCTCTTGTAATGTAGCAACCATGGCTCGAGATATCAAACTCTATCAAGAGCTAGGCTATGAATTGAAGAAAGTCCAGCCGGTTGATCTTTTCCCGCAAACGCACCACGTCGAGTGTGTGAGCTTGTTGGTAAAACGCAGTTAATCCTCAAAAGGTTCACCCAAACCTTTTGAGTCCCGCAGACGCACCATGTCGAGGTAGTATCACTGCTTGTACGAGCTACAGAGTAGCGAAGTAGAAGCAGATGATCAGCCCATGGGATAGGTGTCGTAGAGTGAAGAGATTATGTCGAAGTAATACGGTGATTCCGAACCGCCGAGTGTGTAGGATTACTTGTAAAAGAGTAAAAACTTTGGAACGAAAGGCTTTTTGAAACCACTGGTAACAGTGGTTTTGCGTTTTATCAAAAGAAAATATTGTTTTCAACTAAAAATCTTTTTTATGTACTTTAAGAAAAGACAACTAACTAAAAGCCGTTTAAATTGTAGTGCATCCGCTTTATTTGTGATATAATATCTAAAGATTTATTTACTGGAGGAGTAATTAATGAAATGTCATCTTTCCACTTTGATGGGGAAATCAAGATTATGCATACAAGATGTTCATAAACAAACTAAGTTAGCTAGAAGTACTATTACTCAACTTTATCATGATAGAGCTACTAGGATAGATTTTGAAACTATTGAAAAATTGTGTAAGTTATTTGATTGTGAGATTGGAGACTTACTTACCCTAGAAGGAACAAAAGAAGAATTGGAGCTGGATAGAATGAATTTTCGAGGTATTTCATTATTTGCGAGTGCTGGAATAGCAGAAACTTATTTTGAAAAGCATGGTATTCATGTGAAGGTTGCTGCTGAGCTATTACCTGAGCGAGTGAGGATATACAAACATCTTTATCCTAATGTAAATGTTTTTCAAGGAGACTTAACTGATAAAGAAGTTTATGATAAAGTGATCAAAGCAGCTATAGACGAAAAATGTGATTTTTTAATAGCAACACCTCCTTGTCAGGGAATGAGTACTGCTGGTAAGAAACTTAAAGATGATCCTAGAAATAGGTTAATCATGGTTGTAGTTAAAGCAATCAAACAACTTAAACCTAAATTCGTAATTATTGAAAATGTCCCAGAGATGCTAAATACAATGATTGAAATCAATGGTGAGTGGGTTTTAATTAATGATTATCTTGTAGCGGAATTGGGAGAGGAATATAGATTTAATGAGAATAAAGTTGTCAGTGCTAAAAATTACGGAGTTGCTCAATCAAGAGAACGTTGTGTGTACCTCCTGTCAAGAATTGATACTAACATTCAGTGGGAATTTCCAGAACCATCAACTAAAATTGTGACTATGCGTGATGCCATTGGTGACTTACCATCATTAGATCCTGATGTCACAGATATTAGTGAGGAAGAAAGAGTTAAACTGTTCCCAGATTACTATATAAAAAAAGAAAGAGGACTTGCTGTATCGAAATGGCATTTTCCACCAAAGCATAAGTATAGACATGTTATTGCAATGATGCACACACCAGAGGGATGTTCAGCTTGGGAAAATGAAAAGTACTATCCTACTTTGGCAGATGGGACAAAATCTAAAGGATATAAAAATACTTATAAAAGACAGTGGTGGGATAAACCAGCATATACTGTAACTAAATACACAAGTAGGATTGGCTCTCAAGAAAATGGACATCCTGGATTTGTGATTGTTGATTCTGTTAATGAAGAAGAACGAATTTGGTCCGATGCTAGGGTTTTATCGATTTTCGAATTAATGAGAGTGTCTTCGTTACCTGATGATTGGAATATTCCTGATAATGCTAGTAGTAATCTAATACGTGAAATTCTTGGTGAGGGAGTTCCACCGAAGCTAATTGAGCAAGCAATAATAAGATTGGAGCAATTGTTAAGTGAGTGATATAAAATTTAAAAAAAGAGTCAAAGCACTTTCCCTATTTTCAAATGTTGGTATAGCAGAGACTTATTTATCGGATGTAGGTGTGGATGTATGTGTTGCTAATGAACTTTTAGAGGAAAGATGTAAATTTTATTCACATTTATATCCAGATGTTAGTATTATCCAAGGTGATATTACAGATAGGGATGTTTTCGATAAAGTGATGTTGACCGCAAAAGAAGCTGGTGTTGAAATGGTTATTGCTACTCCCCCTTGTCAAGGGATGTCAAATGCGGGTAGAAAAGATCCTAAAGATTCTAGGAATTTTCTTGTCCACTATGCAGTAGAAGCAATAAAAGAATTGAAGCCTAGATTTGTCATTATTGAAAATGTCACAATGCAGCAACATACGCAGATATTATATAATGATGAGTATATTTTTATTCCTGACTATATAGAGCGAGAATTAGGTGCAATTTACAATATCAATACAGATCGTATTGTTAATACAATGGATTATGGAATCCCACAATCAAGACAGCGGTATATCTATCTAATGACCTTAAAATCCGAAGGAGTTAAATGGGAATTTCCTCCAAAAGAAGAAAAAATTATAACGTTGCAAGATGCTATAGGTTCACTCCCTTCGTTGGACCCACATATAAGAGAAAAGGATGAGCAGTGGCGATTTCCTGACTATGAAAAAAAGAAATTAGAAGGTTTGAAAGTGTCAAAATGGCATTATCCTCCCACTCATAGCTGGAGACAAGTTGAGTGGATGATTCACACTCCTAGCGGAACTTCAGCATTCAAAAATGATAAATTCTTCCCTATGACAAAGGGTCGAAGAATTAAGGGAGCACCTAGAACATACATGAGAATGTTTTGGGAAAAGCCAGCAACAACAATAATGCAAAATAGTGGTGTAATATCAGCATTTTCTACTGTACACCCAGGAAGATGTATTGTAGATAGTGTTAATGACGAACTTCGTGAATATTCAGATCCACGAGCACTATCTATATATGAATTAATCATTCTTTCTTCATTACCACTAGATTGGAATATTCCTAAATGGGCAAAAGAAGTTCTTATTCGCAAAGTTATTGGAGAAGGTATACCTCCATTACTTATTAAAAAAGCAGTCATTTCTCTTATAAAGGAGGGACATTATGATAGGTAGACTTACCATAGATAAAGCGAGTATGAATTTAAGTTACTTTTTGTATACAATCAGAATTATTTCATCTAATAACGGTAGTATAAGTCGCACAGATTTTAGTATGCAGATGGGGAAGTTTATAGGTCAACCTTATGATATAGAAAATCGAACTCCATTTAATAAGAGTAAATTTCCTAGATATTTTGGATTTGTGGATGTAAAAATTGATTCTAATAATAAACCATTACTAGTATTAACTCATAGAGGAGAAATTCTCAATAACTATATTGAAGATTCTGGTGTTGACATTGAATCTAAAAATAGGTTTAAGATTAAGGAAGAGAACCGTTCTGATTTTATTAACTTAATCTTTGAAAGTGTAATTTTTGATACCTTTGGAAAAAATAACTGTGGTGCTGAACAGTCAAATACAGATATTGAACCAGCTAAAATTGTTTTTAAGACTATATATGAGCTAGGCTCGGCTACTGCAGAGGAGATTTGCTTTGTAATTTACGGTTTGAATAGAGGGACAGATGGTAAGACTGATAGTCCTGTTTCATCTTTCGAGGAGGCGATCGAAACAATAAAAGCAAATAGAGCAAAAAGTATTGATGACTATAGTGAGTTCATTGAACAGTGGAAAATTAAAAACATTGTCAATGACTGTAAAATAATTAATATTTTTACTGATCCAAGTATAGGTTTATTAACAAGTGTAAGAGATGAGAATAGTAAAAAAATATACTATTCTTTGAGTGATAACGTGGAAACCGTTCATAAAAAACAAATTGAAGCTATATCAGCTACTTTCCAACCTTTACAGATTTTTGCTTACTCAAATGACAATCTTAAATCTATAAAGCATTGGATTAATGATACAGTATTAGGGAGAATAAGTGATGAGACATTTGTGTACAGGTATCAGTCGGACAATCAGGAGAGACTGTTATTTGCTTATGATTCAGATGAAGAATTTCAGCCATTCCTATTTGAAAAAGCACTATTAAAATCCTTTAATAATAGCAAAAACAACATTTATCTTATTATTGAGGGGATTGATGAGGATACACTTTATAAAACATTTGGTAAATATGCTCAATTGATGAATAGGGTTAATAATTTCCTCGATAATGATAATGGTTATTCAAGAACACCTGTTAAAGATGAGACTTTATACCAGTATTTAGTTAAGAAATCAAAAGAAGCTGAATCTATATTGTCACCGAATGAAATAATTATTCCACCTAATTTAAATATTATAGGAGCTATTATTATGGATGAAAAAAAAACTGATATGAATTTTGATTTTGAATTCAAGAGAGTCTTGATTAAAAATGACTCAGACATAAACGAAAATATTAATGATGTAAATTTAGAATATGAAACAACTCATAAAAGTGCTTTTTCACTGAACCGTGTTCTTTTTGGTGCACCTGGTACTGGTAAGAGTCATAAGTTAGGTAATGATATGGTCGACTTACTTGAAAATGCTGAAAAAGACTATGAGAGGGTAACTTTCCATCCAGATTATACCTTCTCTCAATTTGTCGGTACTTATAAACCAGTCCCAATTATAAATAAGGATGGAAAAGAAGAAATCTCTTATCAATATGTCCCTGGGCCATTCATCCGTTCTTATGTAAAAGCACTAAAGAGTGCTCAAACAGATAATCCTAAACCTTATCTTTTGCTAATCGAGGAGATTAACCGAGCTAAGGTTGCAGCAGTCTTTGGTGACATTTTCCAATTATTGGACCGAAAAAATGGTGTCAGTGAGTATCCAATTCGTACTTCTGAGGATTTGAGACATTATCTTGCAAACGAACTGAAAGTTTCAGAAGATAAAGTAGCTACATTGACTTTGCCAGACAACCTATATATTTGGGCTACAATGAATAGTGCTGACCAAGGTGTTTTCCCTATGGATACTGCCTTTAAAAGACGCTGGGATTTTGAGTATCTAGAACTAGATGGCGGAGAAGCTGATATTGAAGGATATAAATTTAATGTTGCGAGTCAAACTTATGAGTGGAATGCACTTCGTAAGGCACTCAATGAAGTTTTATCTGAAGATTACAATGTCAATGAAGATAAGTTGATGGGTCCATTCTTCATTAAACTTGATTCATATAAGATTGAGGTTAAATCAGATGCTAGTAATCCAGCAGGGTCAGATAAGAAATCTTATGAGCCTATACTAAGTGACATGTTCCTTGATGTCTTCAAGAACAAGGTCTTGATGTATCTCTTTGATGATGCCGCTAAGCAGAAGAGGAAAGATTTCTTCCAAGGAATAGAGAATTCAAACAGATACTCAGTTATCTGTAAGGAGTTTGAAGTTAAAGGATTGCAGATTTTTACTCATAGTGTCTCAAAAAAATATGATGAATTTGCTTCAAGCGATAAGGACTAGATTATATGAAGTCAGTGTTTATTCGTGAACAAAAGAGATACTTTTTTCATAATCTTCAGGTTCTCTTTGATTTAGAGAAAGAATCGCTTCAAAGATTACTCCAACGCTTGAAAGCCTTTGGTATCTTAAAAACTGTAAAAAATACAAAGGAGCAACAGGAATTATCAGACTTGTTTGAAGAAGATGCTGAACTGGAGGAACTTTCTTCTGGTGGGAGTGAGTCGCTCTATGTCTTTACCTATGTCGGGCTTGTGATGATTCATAACTTCGTTCTTAAGTGTTATCCTAAGTATATCGATAAGGAAGAATATCTCGATATCAAGCTCAAAAAGGTTATTCAAGTTATTGAGAAAGCTGATCAAAAGGAACAAGAAATACTGATTTATTCAGAGTATGATTCAGGCAGCTCTTTCAATGAACTAGCTCTAATTATGTATCTCTTTAATGATTATTTTGAGTATGGTTTGTATAATGTTGAGGATACAATTCTAGAAATCAATGGCTATGGGGATATTAACTGGGATAGAACTATTAATGACACCTTTACCATTATTTCGAATAATCGACCTTATTATCCAGAGTTGGTTACTCAACGGAAGATTGATGATGAAATGCACTTTATCAAACGAATTCATGAAATTATTTTGACTCTAGCGACTAAGACTTTGCAGCATGCTGAGTTGCATAACTTACTAGGCTTACCAGAACTTCTTTTGACAGAGGATGAGCTGGATGATTTAGCTGAAAAAGACTATATTCTTTATCGAATCGAGCAGCAACTTTCAGTAGAGTTTAATACTAGAAACCAATTGTTACTGAAAGCTCTTTATATCTATGTTGATAAGAAGGATACATCATCAGTAAAAAGTGATATCAGTTTCTTTGGAACGAACTCATTCCACGTAGTTTGGGAGAAAGCTTGTGCAGTAGCTTTTGAAAACCATCTTGATCATTCACTCGAGTCTCTTGGACTGGGTGATAGCACACAATCCTTGAAAGAATTTTTAGAAAAACCCAAATGGACATCTAAAGGAATATCTCAGTATAGTTCTAAGACTCTTGAACCCGATACAATATCTATACAAGATTCATTATTTATGATTATTGATGCCAAGTATTATCTCTTAAAAGTTGAAGCAAATGGACTATACAATAATCCAGGGATTGGGGATGTCACGAAGCAATTCTTGTATCAATTAGCTTATAAAGATTTGGTTTCTGCCAAAGAAAAAGATCTAGTTGTGAAAAATTTCTTTGTGATGCCAACTGAGTCAGAAACAGACCTCGACTTTGGTTCAGTGACCATGGAGATGTTTACAGGTAAACCTTTGGAATTAAGTCCTATTTATATTATTAAGTTGAATGTAGCTGAAGTTTATCGTGCATATTTAAAGGAAAGCCCACTTAAGGAGGTAATTGAAACATTAAAAGGTAGCAGTAGTATTATTGGGGTAAATGATTAACTATTTTAGTAGTAAATAATTTTACATATTTATTTTAAATATGCATTTGGAATAAGTCAGTATATACTTTCGTTCAAAAAGTGTTATTTAAATGTTGATTCTATCACTTTAGTTCTATAATATAGAAGTTTGCAAGCACCACATGTTGAGGCCGTATCACTGCTTGTACGAGCTGATTCATCAGTGAAATAAAAGCAGATGTTCCGCCCATGGGATAGGACTCGTAGAATGAGGAGGGAAACTGACGAAATGATACGGTAAGTCCGAACCGCCGAGTGTGTAAGTTTGTTAGTGAAATGTGGATAATCGTTCAAAAATCAGAAGAACTAGAGATGTATATGTTGGAATTATATCAAAATCCTTCTTATAAAGATCTAGTCGTATTTGGGTCCTTAAAAGAAGGAAAAGAATTTGTATCCAAAATAACTGGATATACTCTAGAAAATGAAGATGATTTTGTTCAAGGTAATAAAGAAGAAATAACGAAGATTTATATGAAAGGTTTAGAGTAAACATGAGTCTCTTATTTGAAGAATTTAAAACCATTTGTTTCCATTTAAATCGAGTCGGAATTACACCGACACTGATGGGTTCTTTGGGATTGGAGTTTAGAACGAAAGAAAATTGGGGGCCGTCTGATATTGACATTCATGTACCTGGTGACCCTAGAGGTTGGGAAGCACCTGACCATCTCAGAATTTATGACTGGGACAAGATAATGAAAGTGATGAAAGACTTAGGCTACGTCTTAATAGATATTCATGAGCATGAATTCAAAAAGGATCGAGTGAGTGTTGAATTTGGAAGTATCGATTCCTTACCTGATTTTGCAGGTGTTTCGGAATCGGATATAGAGCTTATTCACATTGAATGCATCACTTTTCGTCTTCCAAGTCTGGAGCAGTATCTAAGTATTTACAAAGCTTCTTCTCAAGACTCCTATCGAAATGATCACAATAACAATAAGGATTTTAAAAAGATCGAGTGGCTGGAAAGACATTTGTAAATTATCATATGAAAAGTAGTAAGTTGTAAGACTGGCTGCTATGTTATTTTTATTATCATTTTTATTGGTTATTTAATTTATACTATATTTGCGAGTACTAGAATTAGTAATGAAAAGCAGGTGGAAAAATTGTAAAAGAGCCACAGGGACTTTTCTGGAGTAGACATCACGCATATTTTTCGGATTTAGATGGATATTATTGGGAAGTTTCTTGGGGGACCCAATTTTCAATTTGATGAAAATGGACTATTGAAATTTTAGTAATTAAGGGAGATAGCAAAAATGGCTTCAAGTAAAGAATATTTAGATTTCATTTTAGAACAATTGTCCGAGTTGGAAGAAATATCATATAGAGCAATGATGGGTGAATATATAATTTATTATCGAGGGAAAATCATGGGTGGAATTTATGATGATAGATTTTTAGTGAAGCCTGTCAAATCTGCAATAGTGTATATGCCGAATGTAGAATACGAATTGCCGTATGAAGGTGCAAAGGAAATGCTATTGGTAGATGATGTTGACAACAAAGAATATTTAACCGGCTTATTTAATTCAATGTATGATGAGTTACCTGCACCAAAACCAAAGAAAAAGAAATAATAAAATCTCAGTTTATCTAGGTAATACTATTTAACGATAACCTTATGCTATCGTTAAAAAGTTTATAGAACAGACAAGACTACCTGGCATAATTAGTGTTCACTCGTTTCATGTTGAGGCGGTATCACTGCTTGTACGAGCTGAGGCATCAGCGAAGTAGAAGTAGATGCTCCGCCCATGGGATAGTACTCGTAGAATGAGGAGGGAAACCGACGAAATGATACGGTAAGTCCGAACCGCCGA
>NZ_KV804986.1:0-39235 GCF_001811505.1 Streptococcus sp. HMSC034E03 | reverse complement strand
GAAATGATACGGTAAGTCCGAACCGCCGAGTGCGTGGCTCTGCTTTTCCTATCTGAGACAGTCGAAAAGTAGAAGGGGATGGTATTAGTATCAATCAATGAGTAACAAAGTAACAGCATGATTCGAAACATTTGCTTGTAATTTGCGGAGGAACATCAATATGGATGGAATAACAAAAGAATCTATAAAAACGGCTAAACTAATGAAACAATTATGGCCCCAATTGACCGATAAAGAAGCTATTGATGAAGTAAAAAGATATACGAATGGCAAAAATACTGCAATCTTTACTGAAGTTGAAGGTGACACAATTGTAGGTCTAGCACTATGTTCACTCAGATTTGATTATGTTGAAGGTTGTAAATATAGTCCTGTTGGATTCTTAGAAGGGATTATTGTCGACGAGGAATATCGTTTAAAGGATATTGCTAAAAATCTCTGTACAAAATGTGAGGAATGGGCGAAAAATAAAGGATGTAAGGAATTTGCAAGTGACTGTACTTTAACGAATACGGATTCTATAAGATTTCATCTCAATATTGGATTTCAGGAGGCAAATAGAATTATTCATTTTAAGAAGAAACTATAATTTCAGAACGTGGTCAAAATTTATGTATCTTTAGGAAGTGTGAAAGATTGGACGAACAAATTTTTTTGATAGGTGGAAATCCGCCGATCAAGAACCATACGATTGTTAATAAAATTGTGTCATCAAGGAAGATCGAAAGAATTGTCATTTTTACAGTTTATCGAGAAAATTGGGAACCGTATATGAAAAAGTACACGGAAGTTTTCCGCAGCCATTTTTCTAACCTAGACACTGATTACTTACTCTTGGACACTGAGCAGATTGATTTTGATAGCTATTTAGATGCTGATCTAATTATTATCGGTGGTGGAAATACGGAAAAGTATTTAGCTACTTACGTCAATCCGCAGTTCAAAAATTATATCGATCGTATGCTGAATAAAGGGGCGAAAGTTATGGGATTTTCTGCAGGAGCCCTATTATTAGGAGAAAAAGTCTATGTTTCACCTAATGATAATTCAGATCATCAGATAAAGATAAAAAATGGATTAGGACTCTTTAGTCAGTTTTTAATTAGTGTCCATTATGATTCATGGAATGATAAAGCTAATAAGGATAGAGCTGAAGAACTCGTTAATGTTCCCATAATTCCACTAAATGATCATTCATGTCTTGTATTGGATAAACTTGGAAATATCATAGAGAAAATTGACTAGTTTTCATTATCTAAATCTTGATCTAGGTAACTAAAGTGTAGACGAACTGGATAGGTTACTAGTGAAAACTGCAAAAAGTGTTGTGAAATGAATCGGAGAGTGCTTGATGGATTTTAGTAGTAAGATAGCTATAAATAAAGGCTGGTCAGATGATAAAAAATATTGTGTGACAGATCAATATCAGCAAAAATATTTCTTGCGTGTTTCTGATAAGGAGAAGTTAGATTCTAAAAAATTTGAATTTGATATGATGGAGAAAGTAGCTTCTCTTGGAGTTCCTATGTGTAAACCGATTAGCATAGAACTCTGCGATGACGAGGTACACTCTTTACACGAATGGATAGACGGGAAAGAAGCAAGAGAAACCATTTTAACTGTTTCGAAAGAACAACAATACACTTACGGAGTAGAAGCAGGAAGAATCCTTCAAAAAATTCATTCACTCCCTATTACAGAAGTTCGTGAAGATTGGGAAGTCTTTTATAATCGAAAAATTGATGACAAAATCTCCAAATACAAAGAATGTCCAGTTCAATATGAAAATGGTCAGATTTTTATTGATTTTTTAAATGCAAATAGAGAATTATTAAAAGATAGACCTCAGGTTTTCCAACATGGAGATTATCATATCGGGAATTTCATGATTGGTGAAGATCGTAAAATTTATGTCATTGACTTTGATCGATTTGATCTTGGAGATCCTTGGGAGGAATTCAATCGTATTGTATGGTCTGCTCAAGTCTCTCCTTCTTTTGCGTCAGGTATGATAGATGGATATTTTGATCATAAGGTTCCGGATTTATTTTGGAAACTTCTTGCTATCTATATTATAAATAACATAGTTGGTGCTCTGCCATGGTCTGTTCCTTACGGAATCGAAGAAATAGCAGTAATGCAAAATCAAGCTAAGGAAATTTTAGAATGGTATGATGATATGAAGCAAATCATTCCTAGTTGGTATTTGATTGAGAATAGGTTGAATAATAAAAGGGTTTAAATATCAATTTGAAAAAATGTCAAGATTATTTGCTCATATTATAATGAATTCAATTCTTTATTAATACCTATCGAGAAATATCTTGAAAATTGGGATGTTGTTTCGGGTTCAAGTTACATGAAAGAATATATTTTAAATTTAGAAAAAGAATTCTCTTTAATAGAAAATGGATTTAAAGAAGAAGAGCAAAGAGCTCTTGCTGACTATCTCTCGAACGATAATGCGTATACCAAAGAATTAGCATTTTTAGCCTTTAAATCCAATGTATATCAAGTTAGAATGTACAGTGTATTTCTCTTTGGATATTTGTCATCGTATGAAGAAATTTTGGTCTTCATGAGGGATGAGGTTTCAAAGGATGACAATTGGAGAGTTCAAGAAGTATTAGCAAAAGCATTTGATGAATTTTGTAAGCAAACAGGTTATGAAAAATCTCTTCCGGTTATTGACGACTGGCTTCAAAATAATAATCCAAATGTCAGAAGAGCTGTTACAGAAGGTTTGAGAATATGGACGAGTAGACCATATTTCAAGGATAATCCAGATGAAGCTATTAAACGAATCGCAACATTAAAAGAAGATTCTAGTGAGTATGTTAGAAAATCAGTTGGAAATGCTTTAAGGGATATTAGTAAGAAATTTCCAGAGTTAATTAAAGAAGAACTTGATAGTTGGGATGTTAAGAGTAAAGAGACTCAACAAGTTTACAAGTTAGCAAGTAAATTTATTAAGTGACAATTATCAGCTATAAAGTTGGAAAAATGGTAACTATAAAATAGTTTCATTCTAAAGTTTAATTTTAAACAACAACTCAGTCACTTTCATTCTATAATATAGAAGTTTGCTAACACAACATGTTGAGGCCGGTATCATTGCTTGTACGAGCTGAGGTATCAGAGAAGTAGAAGCAGATGTTCGGCCCATGCGATAGGACTCGTAGAATGAGGAGGGGCACCGACGAAATGATAGGGTAAGTCCGAACCGCTGAGAGTGTTTTTCTGCTCTAAAAAGTGAACGAAAGGAATAATGAAAAGCGTGAAGGTAGCTTCTCTAATCGAATAGAGGGTAAGAATCAGAGTAATAGTTCAAGTTGGGCTTCTGGATACTATAGTCTGACATGCTATCAATCTATTTCAGAAGCTGGACAAATTGTAGTAACTTTCCTTGAATGAACTAAGGTAGATTTATAGGAGACTGTGACTGTGAAGTTGCAGTCTTTTTAGGGGTTTAATGGTATAATGAGATTATAAATGTGTATAATATTTAAATTCTCTGGAGGACGCATAATGTTGAATTTAGTAAAAGGTCATCGAGTTAGCTTGGTAGAAAACCTGTTTGAGTCATTTACAAAGTTAACTGAACATCATTTGACGGCGAATGTACACGCAGAAAAAATATTAGAGGTTTTTCAACACTTTATTGCGATTCATGACGAGCCCTTGTTTTTTATTTTGGAATTGCCTGTCAGTATTGATAGAGAAAAAGTGATAGCAAAGAATATTATCAAGGAATCCCATAAGGATGTTTATTATATTGATGGTTGTTCAAGAGAGGAATGCCTAGCACTGTTGATTAGATACGGTGATTTGCTTATTAATGATGGACTTAGTCAGTTTGGATTTGGTGGGCATAAAAGTCATGATGAGATCATGCTTGATAGCTATAATGTTGTGACAATTTATAGTAAAGAACTATCGAAATTTAATGACTTTTTTGAACCTCATAATATTCAATTTGTAGAAGAACTAGTGACTGCTTGGAAAACTTTTTCTAAGACCTCACCAGGAATCTCTGAAATCTATGAAAGTAATGGAAAAACTGTTTATGATTTGCCTTTAGAATTAGCTGAATGGGGAATATATTTAGCTGAAACTCGAACAGAATAGGTATAGTTATAGATTAGAAATAGAATATTTCAATTCCTCTAATACCCGAAATTTAACTTGAGTCAATTTATAGAAGGAAAAGCTAGATGTAAGCACACGTTGAGGCTGTATCACTCTTTGTACAATCTAAAAAAAGTAGAGTAGATTTTTAGTATATTTATAGATGTGACATTGGACATTAGGAGGTATTTTATGTTAGGAGCAATAGTTGGAGACATTGTTGGTTCTGTTTACGAATGGGACAATATTAAAACGAAAGACTTTCCATTATTTCGTGAGGATTGTTTTTTCACTGATGATACGGTTATGACCTGTGCTGTTGCAGAAGCCATTATGAATGGCGGTCAGAAGGATAACTTTATTGACGCCATGAAGAAATATGCTAGGATGTATCCCGATGCAGGTTACGGTGCGAGATTTAGTAATTGGGTTGATGGCGACGATCGTGAACCATATAATAGCTTTGGCAATGGCTCAGCAATGCGTGTTTCTCCTTGTGCTTGGGTCATGGATTGTAGTTTCTGTGCCAGAACAGGAGCCTGGCCGTCCAGAAGAGCTCTTGCACGACTTTCTGCAGAGGTGACTCATAACCATCAAGAAGGGGTCAAGGGAGCTATGGCGACGTCTGATGCTATCTTTATGTGTCGCTATTACTTTGGAGGCTATAGTGGCGACTATGAGCAACCAATCAACGATAATCCTACAGAATGTAAGAGACTTATCAAGGAGCACATAGAGGAAGAGTATGGCTATGACCTATCGAAAACTCTGGATGAAATTCGTCCTACTTATCGTTTCAATGAAACTTGCCAGGATACGGTACCTCAATCTATCATTGCCTTTCTTGAAAGTACAGACTTCGAAGATGCTATCAGAAATGCTATTTCTCTCGGCGGTGATAGTGACACTCTCGCTGCGATAACAGGAAGTATAGCCGAAGCTGCTTATGGTATACCTGATTGGATTAAAGACAAAGCCTATACCTATCTAGATGAGCCTTTAAAAGATGTGCTCAGACGATGGGAAGAAACGATTGTAATAAAATAATAGTGTACTATTATAGTACGTAATTACTAATGTTAGAGTTGCAGTGATTAGATTTGAAGGAAGGCGGGTTATCGATGGTTATATTGGAATTGTACCAAAATGATTTTTCTAAAGATTTAGTCGTGTTTGATTCTTTAGAGGAGGGTAAAGCCTTTGTAGCTCAAATCCCTGGGTATACATTAGAAAACGAAGATGGTTTTGAAGTGGAGTATGTAAATCCTAAACACTTGCCGGATTATATGGAAATTGTGTTCAATGGAAATATTGTCCCTTTATCTAGGTTTTCGTTTAATTCTGAGGAAAATGTGGACATTATTTGGAAAGAGATTTCGAATCTATCGGTTAAAAACGATAAAGTGATTGAAGGAGCTACAAAAGTCGATGCCTATGTCGTTAATAACGATGAAGTCAAAGCTTATATCGAAGCAAGAGAAGGAAACTTTCGAAAGGCAAAAGACTTTTTAGAAGGCAATGGATTTGAAGTTGACAGAAGCTTTTTTGGAAGTGAAGACGGTGAGGCGATTGTCTACAGAAAAAAAGATACCGAAGATTGGCATTTCCTATGTCACTTAGACCCATCGTTTGTAGAGATTGAAGATGTAGAAGGATATGTGAAAGAAGCGATGGAGGAGCTACAATAGTCAACCAAAGTTCGTTTTAAGTTTGTAGGATTGCCAGTTAAAGCGATTTTATATAGTTTTTAAATAATCAATAAAAAAATGTAGTATTTTAGCAAATATAATCTGGAGGTTTAAGATGCCAACTACAATAGAAGTTAATAAGCAGAGTGTTGAGGCACTACTTGGTAGTGGAAGAACAAAACCATTTGTTATTCCAGAATATCAGCGTCCTTATGCTTGGACGGATGAACAGGTTGAAACACTGTTTGAAGATTTATGGGAATTTACCGTCAGTAATGGTGGTACTGAACGCGAAGGTTCGTATTTTCTTGGAAGTATCGTTTCGTATGAAAATGATAATGGTGAACAGGAAATTATTGATGGTCAGCAACGTATTACCTCTCTGTTTTTATTGTTAAGAGCGATTTACACAAAGCTATTTAATTCTCCATTATCAGAACGAACTCCAGAAGCGAACAATTTTATTGGTAAGATTGAACCTTCAATCTGGCGCACTAATAAACTGACTGGAACAGTTGATTATAAGACTACTCTTCTAACATCACGTGTTGTTAATAATGAAGGTAATGAAATTCTTCGTAAAATTCTCGAAACTGGAAGAGCAAATAAAGATTCTAAAGATAATTATTCTAGAAATTATATTCATTTTCAGGAGTTACTTGATAAACATTCAAGTGATAATCCCTTGATGATTTATCAGTTCATTTATTCCCTATTAAATCAAGCTATTCTTTTACCAATAACTGCTGATACCCAAGATACAGCATTGACTATTTTCTCTACTTTAAATGACAGAGGTTTACCGCTATCTGATGCTGATATATTTAAAGCTAAGATTTATAACCATCTTGAGGGAAAAGATAAGGAAATATTTATTGAACGCTGGAAAGAGCTTGATGAACAAGCTACAGCAGCTAATGAAAGTATCCAACAATTATTTTATTACTATATGTTCTATCTTAGAGCTTTGGAAAAAGATACTAAAAGTACTACACCTGGTGTCAGAAAATACTATTCGAGTAACAAATTTGAACGCCTTTATCAATCTGAATTATTAGATAATTTATTCGTAATGATCGAATTATGGAAAGTAATTAATAAAGGTGAAGTGCTGGAAGATGAGAGTTGGTCATCAAATATAAAGATAAAACAAACATTAGATACACTTACTTCATATCCTAATGAGTTCTGGAAATATCCGGTGATTATATATTATATTTGTTATCGTAAGGATAAAAACTTTGAGGATAAATTTGCAAGATTCTTAAACAAATTACTCGCTGAACTAATGACAAAATACATTCTTATTCCAACTATCAATGCTGTTAAAGGTGATATTTTGAAATTAAATTCAGCAATTGTTGTATCAGATATTCCTAAATTTGATTTCAAAGAACTAGACCAAGCTCAACTTGAAGCAGGAATCCAAAATCCTCACCGTAATGTGGTGAGAATGTTGCTTAAAACACTTGCTTATAAACATCAGGATTCATTATTACCAAGTAAATGGGAAATCGAGCATATCTTCCCTCAAAAATGGCAAACTAACTATTTTATCGATGAATCAGATGATAAAATCCGAGAGAAAATCGAGCATATAGGCAATAAATTACCATTTGAAAAGAAGTTAAATATTATAGCAGGAAATGGTTACTTTGCTAAAAAGAAAAAAGAATATGCAGCTTCTAAAATCGAAATCACAAAAGTTATGGGACTTTCTGAAATTCAAGAGTGGAATTTAGAGTCAATTTCGAAAAGAGATATCAGGATTTCAGATTCTATTATTGCAATTCTTAAAAAATGGAACAAAGAGTATTCGGTTATTACAAAAGAAATTGTTTCCAATAAACCTTCAGATGAGGATTTAGCTCGTATTGCTGAATTTAAGGAAAAAGGCTGGATTTAACGGTAAATCAATAATAAGTAGCTGTGCGCTTGTTTAAACTACTTTAGATTTTTATAGAGAAAGCGTGTGAGATGAGAAAATAGTGGAGAGAGATTTAATGCTAGAGTGGAAATCTATTATTCCAGAAGATGAATATGAAGCTAGTGCGGCTTTTAGTGAAAATAGTCATTACGAAATTTCTACGATGACTTTGAAGGGAAAGAAACATCTGATTCGATTGAAATTTCCCTTCTGTCATTTTTACCAAATCACAGATAGAGACTTATTTGATGCTCTTCATCAGATTCCTAGTTTGCCGGAGCTTGAATCCCCGATTTGTAAGCTAGAGACCAGTAGCCTGATTACAGAAGTGATTCATAGGGCGGGTGGAGTTTTGGCTGAAGAAGATTTGGTTCATTTTCGTATTTGTGCAAAGAATCTAGTCTTTGACTTAGTTATCTATAAAAATGAAGAGAGTGATCTAAGGATAGAAGAGGTTGAACAAAAATGAAGTGGGTTCATATTGGTGAGGAAATAGAGTATGATTGGTATGAATTACGGTGTCAACTTTCTCAAGAAAATAACCTGCAAATTTTTCTTGAGGCTTTAAAGAATCAAAAGCTCAAATACTGTATTGATTTTGGTAAGATTCTTTTTTGCAGATCCATCGATGAGGGGTGGGACCTGAATTTACTAGAAGAAGATTTACTCAGCGGACCAGAAATTCCCTGTTTATCAGATGGGATTTTACTTGAAATGAAAGACACTCACCTTAAAAACAGAGTTCAAAAGTTTTATCCTGCCCCCATCTATCACTACCAAGTACAGGGAATTAATTTTGGGATAGACGTCCTTACAGAGGCATTTCCGATTATAAAAAAACTAGACTGAAGCCTAGATAAACGTAAACCTTTTCAACAATAAAATAGACTCCATAATATCTATAGGGAATTTATCCACTAGAAATATTATAGAGCTTAAATCCTTACAGCTTTATCTACAGATTTTGGTAAGTTCTTTATAAAATATCCACCCTGAGGGAATCGAACCCCCATCTCAAGAACCGGAATCTTACGTGATATCCATTACACTAAGGGTGGAAACTTTAATTATTATATCAAAAAAGAGAGCTGAACTCAAGTTTTTTCTAAACTCAGCAAAAGGAGAATAAAAAAAGGATTCAGTATTGAAACGAATCCTCTATATGATTATTTTTTCTCAAGAAGAGCTTTGATTTCTTGAAGAACTTCCAATTCAGTTGGACCAGCAGGTGCTTCTTCAACAACCTCTTCTTTTTTAGTAAGGCTTTGAGCTTTTTCCATAGCTTTAATCACAAAGAATAGAACAGTACCAACTACAAGGAAGTTGATAATAGCACTCAAGAATTTACCGTAAGTAACACCATTCCATGCAAGCTCAGCTATGTTTTGTACTTTCGCAGCTTCCAAGGCTGGGTTCAATAGGAGTGGAGTGATGATATCATTAACAAATGAAGTAACGATAGCACCAAAAGCAGAAGCGATGATCACACCGACAGCAAGGTCTACAACGTTACCGCGGAGCAAAAATTCTTTAAGATCTTTTAACATTTTCTTCTTCCTTTCGAAATTTTTACAATCTAAATTATAACTTAATCATCTGTTGAATGCAAGAAATATGCTTAGTGTTTTTTAAAAACAAAAAATTTACTGAAGATATAGTTGAGGATTATGATTGTAACTTGTGCAAAAATAGTCTCAATTGTATTGATAGTATTGAGATTATCACCTACAAACTGACCGATAATATGGGGGAAACTCGTCACAAAAATAAAGGTCAGAAGAAGGTCTAAGAGGAAGGTAATGAATCTTGCGGTCGTAAATTTTATCAGACGATTGAACCAATTTTTTCGTTTCTGTTTAAAAACAATGGTATCATTGGTGAAAAAAGCAAACAAAATTCCAGTTATATTTCCCAGAGCAGTCGCCCATAATTCTTGTTGGAAAAAGTAAAAAATAGTGATACGAACAATGATAGAAACAAGTGTAGTTGCAACTCCAAAAAATAAGTAGGAGAGGATTTCATTGTCGAAAAATCTTTTTATGGATATTTTCATAAAAACAGTATAGCATAAAGGACATAAATGTGCTATACTTGAAAGGTTGACTTGTTCAACCCTTGGTGCTTAGCTTCTTTCACCAAGCATATTTTACGCGGGTTACTCGCTAAAGGAGAAAACATGAAAAAACTAACTATTCGTGATATGGCAGATATTGCCATTGTCGCAGCAATTTATGTGGTTTTGACAATCACACCACCCCTTAATGCTATCAGTTACGGTGCTTATCAGTTCCGTATTTCTGAAATGATGAATTTCCTTGCCTTTTACAATCCTAAGTACATTATCGGTGTTACTCTTGGCTGTATGATTGCTAATTTCTTCAGTTTTGGAATCATCGATGTCGCAGTTGGTGGAGGCTCTACGCTTGTCTTCCTAAGTTTAGGCGTATGGTTGTTTAGCAAATATAAAAAAGACTATCTTTTTAATGGATTGATTCGTAAAGATCATTTCTTCTTTTCAATTCTTTTTTCGATTTCAATGATCACCATTGCTGCTGAATTGAACATCGTAGCAGAAGCACCTTTCTTCTTAACTTGGTTTACAACTGCTATCGGAGAATTCGCTTCTTTGATTGTTGGTGCTATTCTTATCGGAAAAATCGGTAAACGACTTGATTTGACCAGATAAAGATATTACATCAAATATTTGTGAAAAGGGCTGAACTTTGTTTAGTCTTTTTCTTTGTCCATAAAACTAGTTGTTCAATAAAAGTGATATAATAAGGTAAAAAGGAACTTTAATTATGATAGATTATTTTTTGATTGGGCTAAAATCGATGATGAAAAGCTCGGTTTTGATTTTTGCTATTTACTTTATTTCCTTCCTTCTTTTACTGATTCTATGGCGTCGTTATGTGATTGTGCGTCAAAGTGGTGGAAACTTTTTTGCCCCGTTTCATATTGCTAAGGGAAGATTTTATATCCATAATGCTTATGTTTTTAAAAAGCGCATTATACCACTGAATAATATTAAAAAGATTGAGGTCGATTTTATTCCAAGTGTTAAACTGAATGGTGCTAGATATTTTTTGTGTATTGAACAAAAGAGCGGAAAAGCTCTAGCCTATTTCTTTGGCCAATCAAAAGAGAATGATAAGCTTGTCAGAAATTTAAAAAATGAAACGAAAAAGTATCATATCAAAGTTATCATTCACTGACAATTCCAAATATTGTAGAGGGATAAAGATGGAAAGGCTACAAATAATCAGAAATAATCAGCATTTAAGAAGATTACTTTTAGATGAGTGTGATATTTACTTTTGTGATCAAATTAGAGAGGTCCAGTTCTCTAATAACAATGAGGAATATTCTTTAGCTGGTCATGCATTTGCCCAGGACGATAGCGGGGGAGAATATGTAATTCTTGAGGATGAGAGTATCGGCTTTATAGGGAGTGAAGGCCAAGTTGGGAGGGTAGCAGAAAGCCTTGATGACCTGCTTACCTTCTTACTTCATGCTGGTTCTATCTCAGACTTTTCCTGTCGTTTGCTCTATCAAAACAAGCATTTGTTGGAAAAATTCAGTCAGGGATTTATCGACAAAGCACGACAAAACTACCAGTCAAAAGGCGAAAAGTGGGACAAAGTGAGAACTCTACTTGCGCAAGAGTTGGGACTTAAATTTCAGCCAGAAAAACTACAAGAGTTAGCCTTCAATTTTTATCAATCAGCGATAAGAACTCCACTATTTACTTGTAAATATGGTCATGGTGAGAATGAATATGTCTGCGATTCTGTTTTGTCAGATATTGTCGGCTTGTGTGTTTCAGAGCTGGTAGGGTTGACTGCAGAAGAAATTGAAGCTTTTACAAACACTAAAAACAATCAAATGTAAAGGACAAAAATTTATTTCCACTTAAAATATTTTATGTTATACTATTAACAATGATATTTTAAGGAGTTTATATGAGTTCGTCAGAATTTATTTCAAAGATTGATTATTATTGTCATAAGAAAGAAAGTCTATTTGACAAAAGTAAGTTCAAATATGCCATTCGTTCCATGTTAGCAGGTGCTTTTTTAACCTTTAGTACAGCCGCTGGGGCCATAGGTGCTGATCTACTCAATAGCATCGTTCCAAGTGCTGGCTATTTTCTTTTTCCCTTTGTATTTGCTTGGGGACTTGTTTACATTGTATTTTTAAATGCTGAATTGGTCACATCAAACATGATGTATCTGACAGCTGGAACATTCTTGAAGAAGATTGATTGGAAAAAAGCCTTTGTCATTTTGCTCTATTGTGCCTTTTTCAACTTAGTTGGTGCTCTGTTAGCAGGTTGGTGCTTTGCTAATTCATCGGCTTTTTCACACCTGACACACGACAGTTATCTTCCAAAGATTGTAGCTAAGAAGTTGGCACGACCTAGTGAGTTGGTCTTGTTGGAAGGGATTTTGGCAAATATGTTCGTAAATATTGCCATTCTATCTTCTATTTTGGTTAAGGATAGCAGTGCTAAGCTATGGATTATCTTGTCAGCTATTTCTATGTTTGTTTTTTTATCTAACGAGCATATTGCAGCTAACTTTTCATCCTTTAGCATTATTAAATTCAGCATTGTTTCTGACCAAATTGCTAACTTTGATATTCCTAATATCCTACGTCATTGGAGTGTCACCTTCATTGCTAACTTGATTGGTGGAGGATTCTTGATAGGCTTACCATACGCTTATCTTAATAAAAATGAAGAGACTTATGTTGATTAGTACAAGCTTTTGAAAATATAATGAAAATCAATAATAGAGGAGGTCGGGACTAAAAATCCAGACCTCGATTTTTTTGTCCAAAGAACCTTTTGATAAAAACGTTATTTTCTCTGTCTATAAATTCAAACATATTATTAGTTCATGGACTTTAGCTGAAAACTGAAGAGACTTTTTTGTAAATTCAATATTGATCAAAATAAAATTATATATTAAATATATAGAATAGAGGATTTAAAAATAAAGGGGTGAAAACATTAAAGATGCTGATACAAAGCAAATGGAAACGATTGCTAAAAGTGATAAAAATATTGTAAATAGAATTAAGAAAGCCTTCCCATAATTTCGATTTTATGTTATAATATTCACAAATAAAAGTTTTAGGAGTTTATATGGTTTCTTCAGAATTTATCTCAAAAATTGAATTTGCTTGTAAGAAAAAGGAAAGTCTTTACAGTCAAAGTAAATTCAAGTATGCTATCCGTTCAATGTTTGCTGGTGCATTCTTAACATTTAGTACAGCAGCTGGTGCAGTTGGAGCTGACTTGATTAATAAGATTGCTCCTGGTAGTGGACGTTTCCTCTTCCCATTTGTTTTCGCTTGGGGATTGGCTTACATTGTCTTCTTGAATGCTGAGTTAGTAACATCTAACATGATGTTCTTGACAGCTGGTAGCTTTTTGAAAAAAATTAGCTGGAGAAAAACAGCTGAAATTCTTCTATACTGTACTTTCTTCAACTTAATCGGTGCTCTTATAGCAGGATGGGGCTTTGCCCATTCAGCGGCTTATGCAAACCTAACACATGATAGCTTTATTTCTGGAGTTGTGGAAATGAAGTTGGGTCGTTCAAATGAACTTGTCTTGCTTGAAGCTATCTTGGCTAATGTCTTTGTAAATATCGCGATTCTTTCATTCGTTTTAGTTAAGGATGGTGGAGCAAAACTTTGGTTGGTTCTTTCAGCCATTTACATGTTTGTATTCTTAACAAACGAGCACATCGCCGCAAACTTTGCATCATTTGCTATTGTGAAATTCAGTGTTGCTGCTGATTCAATCGCAAACTTCGGTATTGGAAATATTCTTCGTCACTGGGGTGTAACTTTCATCGGTAACTTTATCGGTGGTGGTCTACTCATGGGATTACCTTACGCTTTCTTAAATAAAAACGAAGATACATATGTAGATTAAAAGTTGGATTGATTCCAACTTTTTCTTTTTGTTTATCCATGCTATAATGAAAGTAGAATAGATAAATTTAGAGGAATAACATGAACGAAATAAAATGTCCCAACTGTGGGGAAGTCTTTACAGTCAACGAAAGTCAGTATGCAGAACTCTTGTCGCAGGTGCGAACAGCAGAGTTTGATAAGGAATTGCATGACAGAATGAAACAAGAGTTGACTCTGGTTGAGCAAAAAGCCTTGAATGAGCAACAGACCAAACTGGCGCAAAAGGACCAAGAAATAGCTCAGCTTCAAAGCCAAATCCATAATTTTGATACAGAAAAAGAATTAGCAAAGAAAGAAGTGGAGCAAAGTGCTAGCCAAAGCCTGCTTGAGAAAGAAAAAGAAGTTCAAGCACTTGAGAACCAGCTGGTTACCTTGCGTTTGGAGCATGAGAACCAACTACAAAAGACTCTATCTGACCTAGAGAAAGAAAGAGACCAAGTCAAAAACCAACTCCTTTTACAAGAAAAAGAAAATGAGTTGTCTCTAGCCTCTGTAAAACAAAATTATGAAGCCCAGCTAAAGGCAGCCAGTGAGCAGGTTGAATTCTACAAGAATTTCAAGGCACAACAATCAACCAAGGCAATCGGTGAAAGTTTGGAACACTATGCGGAGAGTGAGTTTAACAAGGTTCGTAGCTTTGCCTTTCCAAATGCTTACTTTGAGAAGGACAACAAGGTTTCTGCTCGTGGTTCTAAAGGGGACTTTATCTTCCGTGACTTTGATGAAAATGGGCTGGAATTCATCTCCATCATGTTTGAGATGAAAAATGAAGCTGATGGTACTGAGAAGAAACATAAGAATGCAGACTTTTACAAGGAATTAGACAAAGACCGCCGTGAGAAAGACTGTGAGTATGCTGTTTTGGTAAGTATGCTTGAAGCAGATAACGACTACTTCAATACTGGGATTGTCGACGTCAGCCACGAGTATGAGAAGATGTATGTCATTCGTCCTCAATTCTTTATTCAGTTGATTGGTCTCTTACGTAATGCTGCCCTTAATTCCCTAAAATACAAGCAGGAGTTAGCGCTTGTTCGTGAGCAAAATATCGATATCACGCATTTTGAGGAAGATTTGGACGCTTTCAAGGTAGCTTTTGCAAAGAATTATAACTCAGCTTCTGTTAACTTCGGCAAGGCTATTGACGAAATCGACAAGGCTATTAAGCGAATGGAAGAGGTGAAGAAATTCCTGACAACATCAGAAAACCAACTCCGCCTGGCTAACAATAAGTTAGAAGACGTTTCAGTCAAAAAACTGACACGAAAAAATCCAACCATGAAAGCTAAGTTTGAAGCATTGAAGGGGGAATAGAAAGCAAAACATGAACGGTATTATCAACTTAAAAAAAGAGGCGGGGATGACCTCGCATGATGTGGTTTTTAAGCTGCGTAAGATTTTGGGAACCAAGAAGATTGGTCATGGTGGGACGCTAGATCCTGATGTGGTGGGCGTTTTGCCGATTGCCGTTGGTAAGGCAACCCGCATGGTCGAATTTATGCAGGATGAGGGCAAGATTTATGAGGGTGAAATTACTCTAGGCTATTCTACGACCACCGAGGATACTAGTGGTGAGGTAGTTTCAGAGACACCAGTTTTGTCACCTTTGAATGAGAATCTTGTCGATGAAGCAATCGCTAGTCTGACAGGGCCTATCACCCAGATTCCCCCAATGTACTCAGCTGTTAAGGTCAATGGTCGCAAACTCTATGAGTATGCGCGTGCTGGTCAGGAAGTGGAACGTCCTGAACGTCAGGTGACGATTTATAGTTTCGAAAGAACAAGTTCCATTTCCTATGAGGAGAATCTTGCACGATTTAGCTTCCGTGTAAAATGTAGCAAAGGGACTTATATCCGTACCTTGTCAGTTGACTTGGGAGAAAAACTTGGCTTTGCAGCTCATATGTCTCATTTAACACGAACAAGCGCTGCAGGCTTGCAGTTAGATGATGCTTTGACCTTGAGTGAAATTGAGGAAAAAGTACAAGCTGGTGAATTAGACTTTCTTCATCCCTTGGAGATTGGGACAGGTGACTTGGTCAAGGTATATTTGACTCCAGAGCAGGCAGAAGAAGTACGTTTTGGTCGCTTTATTAAATTGGAACAAACTGAGAAGGAATTGGCTGGCTTTGAAGGTGATAAATTACTTGCAATTTTAGAGAAGCGGGATCATTTTTATAAACCAAGAAAGGTTTTCTATTGATTAGAGCTGGTGGAAAAATTGCAAACTGATTTTTAGTTTTAAAAAATGCTAAAAGTCAGTCCAGTTTTGACCAGAAAAAGTTATGAAAAAGGGTTGAAAACACGGTGATATTTGACAGTTTTGCTTGCTTATGATAATATTTAAATAAAGAAAAGCTAGAAAACTTTCAGAGGATATTATGAGTATTGAGATGACTGTAAGTGAGATTGCTGAGGTCTTGGGCTTGTCCCGCCAAGCAATCAATAACCGTGTCAAGGAATTACCTGAAGAAGATACGACTAAAAATGATAAAGGAGTCACTGTGGTAACTCGCAGTGGCTTGATTAAGCTTGAAGAAATCTACAAAAAGACCATTTTTGAAGATGAACCTGTTAGTGATGATGTGAAGCAACGTGAATTAATGGAGATTCTTGTTGATGAAAAGAATGCAGAAATCATCCGTCTTTATGAGCAATTAAAGGCTAAAGACAAACAGTTAGCTGAAAAAGATGAACAGATGCGTGTCAAAGACCGTCAAATCGCAGAAAAAGATAAGCAATTGGATCAACAACAACAGTTAACCCTACAAGCCATGAAGGACCAAGAAACCCTTCAGTTGGAGTTGGATCAGGCTAAGCAAGAAGTACAAGCAACGAAGAAAGGCTTCTTTGCTCGCTTATTTGGAGGATAAGAAAAACTGCTTGGTTTCTAGGTATAACCAAGTAGTTTCTTTTTACACATACAGTAAGGAATGGATAAGATGGAAAAATTAAGAGATTACATTTCATTTGATTTGGAATTTAATAAACACCAAGACAAAACTCACTTGATTCAGGTATCTGCGGTCCGTTTTAAAGATGGTGAAGAAGTAGGAGCATTTGACTCATATGTTCATACGGATGTACCATTGAAAAGTTTTATAAACGGTTTAACGGGTATCACATCTGAAACCTTGAAGGATGCTCCGAAGGTGGAAGATGTTCTCAAAGATTTTCAAGCCTTTATTGGTCAATTACCTATCGTTGGCTATAATGCAACTAAGAGTGATTTACCGATTCTATTGGAGCATGGTTTCGATTATAGTAGCCAATATCAAGTGGACCTCTATGATGAAGCTTTTGAGCGACGGAGTTCGGATCTTCACGGGATTGCAAATCTCAAGTTACAAACTGTTGCAAGTTTTCTAGGATTTAAGGGACAATCTCATAACAGTTTAGAGGATGCTCGTATGACTGCGCGTGTTTATGAAGCTTTTTTAGAATCTGATGAAAGTAAAATCTTACTGGACGTCAAGAGTAGTCTTAACTCTAATCCTTTTGGTGGTTTAGATTTATCACAGCTGTTTGATTAGGAGGTTTTATGAAACCTGAAAAGCCTAAAAAATTGGGTTTTAAAAAGATTTACCTCAATCTTGATAAAATCCTCTTTCTATTTTTTCTAATCTTTATGTTGGTCGACTATATTTGGTTACCTTTGAATTCATTGATAGCGGGTTTTTTGCTAAGTCAGACGGGCTATTTGTTTATTTCTTACAATAACATTTTTGCCATTATCAAAAATGCTCCTATAGTCAGTATTGGCTTCTTAATCTTAATCATTCTTAACCTTTTAGTTGCTTATTTTCAACTCAGTCTTCTCTTTATAGGAGCACGTCATCTTCTTTATCATGAGAAAAGAACACTGATAGAATACAGTCGTAAGGTCTTTCGTGAGAGTCTTGTCTTTATGAAAGGTCTGACAATTACAAAAGCCTTATTTATCTTCTTCTATGTTGCCATGCTTTTTCCTTTCATCAGGAAGTTTTTAAAGATTTATTATTTTAATAAAATCGTAATCCCAGAGTTTGTTCAGACCTATATGGAAGATAAGTACTGGATGTGGTGGCTAGGTATTATCATCTTGTCAATCCTCTTCCTCTACGTTTCTGTTAAGTTGGTATTTGTTCTTCCAAAAATCTTGTATGACAAGATGACAGTCAAGGAAGCTGTGCTCTATAGTCTTGAAAAAACTAGAAATCAATTCTGGTTTTACGCTTGGCATCTCTTTATCATTGTTGTCAAAACAAATCTTTTCTTTTACTTGCTTCTAATCCCACTATTGATTGTCCAGTTTTTAGTGGATGGTCTCACACAAAGAGAATCCTTGATTCTTGCTATTTCAAACTATATCTTGATTAAAAATATCCACTATATGGCCCTGACTTACTTCTTGGTTAAGTTCACTTCATTTTTAACAGGTGAGGAATTGGATATTATACCGAGACGAAAAAAAGACCATCTCATGAGATGGGGGGTTATGGGGTGTGCAAGTATCATCTTTGCTATTGAAGGCTATCTCTATTTAGAGGCACCTGTTGCAAATCCTCCGCGCGTGATATCCCACCGTGGTGTTTCCAATGCTAATGGCGTGCAAAATACTGTAGAATCCCTAGAAAAGACAGCTCAATTAAAACCAGACCTTGTTGAAATGGATGTTCAGGAAACCAAAGATGGTCAGTTTGTCATGATGCACGATGCGAATCTGAGAAGTCTAGCAGGATTAAATGTGACTCCTCAAGACCTAACTTTAGAAGAGTTGAAGCAGATAGATATTTTTGAGAATGGCTATCAAACTAAGATATCAAGCTTTGATGATTATCTAAATCGTGCCAACCAACTAAATCAGAAACTACTTATTGAGATTAAAACAAGTAGGAAAGATAGTGCTCAAATGATGGATCATTTTCTAGAACGTTATGGGGCGAAAATCAAAGTCTATGGTCATCAGATGCAATCACTAGATTACCATGTTATTGAAAAAGTAACCCAGTATGATAAGGAAATTCCAGTCTATTTCATTCTGCCCTACAATTCCGTTTTTCCAAGAACGAATGCAACAGGCTATACCATGGAATATTCTACCTTAGATGAATATTTTGTAACCAAGCTTTGGAATACAAAACAAAAACTCTATGTATGGACAATCAATAGTTCGGAATCCTTTGATAAGTCCCTACGTTTGGGAGTTGATGGTATGATAACAGATGATCTAGAAAGAATTAAAGAAGAGCTTGAAACCGCTCAGGAAAATCCTGAATATACGGACTTGCTTCTCAAGAAAGCAACAGAAATATTTACTTTCTAGGTAAGACAAAAGAGGCTGAATTGAACATCAGCCTCTTTTTATGCTATTAGAATGGTAATTTACCAGCAAAAGCCCCTAGTTTCTTTTTAGTTGCTTCATAAATTTGCTCAAGAGCTGCATTCACTGCCTGAACAGTCATGTCAGAAAGAGTTTCGATGTCTTCAGGGTCAACAACCGCAGGATTGAAATCAATTTTTGTAACCTTCTTATCTCCAGTCAATGTCGCAGTTACAAGGTTTTGGGCAGAAGTTCCAATAAATTCTGTAGCAGCAAGTTCAGCCTGACTTTGCTCCATTTGTTTTTGAAGTTTTTGAGCTTGACGCATCATGTTTTGCATATTCATCATGGTGGTATATAGCTTCCTTTTCTATTATTTTCTTTATTATTTTAACAATTTTAACTAGAAAAGTCTATTCAAATTTTTAACGATAAAAGCAAAATTCCCAAACTAAGTTCCACCGCTAATCCAAGTGGAAGTTAGTCTGATAAAAATTGTAAAAACCAGTGGAATTCCGTGTCAGGGTAAGTTCCACTGGTTTTACTCATGCTTGATTTCATCGCTTTTGTAGCCGAAAGGAATAGAAAAAAGAGCGCACAAAATCCCCTCATCTGAAAGCGTTTCAGATTAAGTTCCGCTATGGTGGAAGTTAGTATGAGACGTTTGAATGGGTTTTTTGGTTAGTTTTTAGATTTTATGTTGGAGTAATTTAGAAGACTGACAGACATCTTCTGCAGGTATTTTAGAAATGCCGAGAAGTTTAGGAATTTCTTCTCCGTAAGTAAAGGCAAAGAGTTCATAGGCTGACTTTCCATTCAAAGCAGCGCGTTTGACACTGTTGACATGCGAACAGACGAGATTAATATCCTCTTGAGTTAAGTTGTCAAAGGAAGTTCCCTTAGGTAGAATGTCGCGAATCAGCGTGTGATTTTTCTCAATTCTCCCTTTCTGGTCAGAGCGATTAGGGTCGCAAAAGAAGAGCTTGCTCTCTCCTCGAACATCCATTTCGATGTCATCAACCCTGGCAAACTCTCCACCATTATCAGTCAGAATGACAGGAAAGAGTTGGAAGAAATCTTTGTCCGCTTGGTGAAGAGTGTTCTTGATTTTATAAAGGTGTTTGGTAACCTCAAGGGCAGTTTTATTAACCAGAAGTCTAGCGAAGATAAAGTTACAGAAAGAGAGGTTGAAGGTGAGTAGGACTTTACCTCCTATCCTCCCCAGAACTGTATCCATTTCCAACTAAGAGTCTAGTTGATTAAGGGCTAAATAGTTTTTGAAATCCTCATAGGAACGGCCTTTTTTAGCTTCTTTAGGGATGGAAGGTAGCTTACTTTTCCGTCTTTCTTTGAATTTAACGGTTCTGGCTAGGTCAATAGGAGCGATAGACAGGTAACCTTTTCGGATGTGCCGATAGACGGTTGAGGAGCTGACATCAAGGTTATGAGTTTTGAGGATATGATAGATGTGTTGTCCCTTTTTAACCCCATCAGAAATGACTTTGTCCATGTCCCAGAAGGTCTTGGAATTGAGAGGAGTTCCTTCACGAGATTCAACAAGAGTTTGTTCGTACTGTTTTTGAGCTTGCTTAGCGAGGTAGAAGATCTTCTTATAACCACAATTCTGCCTTCTTTTAGGACAGCCATTACAGACAAAGGGAGCTTTGTCGAGTAGAGGGAAAGGAAGGTTATCGCATGTAGACTCTCGGACTTGTCTGTTTCGTTTGACTTCTTTGGAAACAGTAGTTGGGTCTTTTAGAATAAGTTGCCCGATAGCTTTAAAGGTTTCACCGCGTTCTAAGCCCAGTTGGATATCATTACGGTCTGAAAGGGTAAGATGTTTATGTTTTTTCATAGTAGACCTCATTTCTAACTCAAACGTCTCACACTTAATTCCACCATAAAAATCCGTTTTAGACCAATTTCCACTTCGGTCAGGAAAGTGGAAGTTACTTTGAGAAATTACCTAGCGCTCTTTCTGACTAGAGAATTCTAGTATTTATTTCGAGAAAGGGCTAGGTTGTGATATAATAGTAAAGAACGAGTTTTTTTAAAAACAGACTAAAGGAGTATTAAAATGATCTACGCTGGAATTTTAGCAGGTGGAACCGGTACGCGCATGGGGATTAGTAATTTACCCAAACAATTTCTTGAGTTGGGAGATCGCCCAATCTTGATTCATACTATTGAAAAATTTGTTTTGGAACCAAGTATTGAAAAGATTGTAGTTGGAGTTCATGGGGACTGGGTTACACACGCAGAAGATTTAGTTGAAAAATTCCTTCCGCTTCATAAGGATCGTATCATCATCACCAAAGGTGGTGCGGATCGTAATTCTAGTATTGAAAAAATTATTGAAGCTATTGATGCTTATCGTCCACTGACAGAAGATGATATCGTGGTAACGCATGATTCGGTTCGCCCCTTTATCACACTTCGTATGATTCAAGACAATATTGCTCTTGCTCAAAAACATGATGCTGTCGATACTGTAGTTGAAGCGGTGGATACCATTGTTGAAAGTACAAATGGTCAGTTCATCACAGATATTCCAAATCGCGCTCATCTTTATCAAGGACAAACACCTCAAACCTTCCGTTGTAAAGACTTTATTGATTTGTATGGTTCTTTATCAGCAGAAGAAAAAGAAATTTTAACAGATGCATGTAAAATCTTTGTCATTAAGGGTAAAGATGTAGCCTTGGCTAAGGGTGAATACTCAAACCTTAAAATTACAACAGTTACAGACTTGAAAATTGCTAAAAGTATGATTGAGAAAGACTAGAGACATGATTAATCAAATTTATCAACTGACCAAACCAAAGTTTATTAATATTAAATATCAGGAAGAAGAAATTGATCAAGAGAATCATATCCTCATCCGACCAAATTACATGGCGGTTTGTCACGCGGATCAACGTTACTACCAAGGTAAACGTGATCCAAAAATTTTAGCGAAAAAACTACCAATGGCTATGATTCACGAGTCTTGTGGTACAGTCATTTCTGATCCAACAGGTACCTACAAAGTTGGTCAGAAGGTTGTTATGATTCCCAACCAACCACCTATGCAGAGTGATGAGGAATTCTATGAAAACTATATGGCAGGAACTTATTTCTTGTCGAGTGGTTATGATGGCTTTATGCGAGAATTTGTATCTCTGCCTAAGGATCGTGTGGTAGCTTACGAAGAAATCGAAGACACAGTTGCCGCCATTACAGAGTTTGTCAGTGTTGGCATGCATGCTATGAATCGTTTCATGACGGTATCTCACAGCAGACGTCAGCGTATTGCAGTTATTGGAGATGGTAGTCTAGCTTTTGTCATGGCTAATATTATCAACTATACCTTGCCTGAAGCAGAGATTATCGTCATTGGCCGTCATTGGGAAAAACTTGAACTCTTCTCATTTGCTAAAGAGCTCTACATTACTGATAGCATCCCAGATGATCTTAGTTTTGATCATGGTTTCGAATGTTGTGGTGGTGATGGATGCGGACCTGCTATCAATGATCTCATCCGTTACATCAAACCACAAGGTACTATTCTGATGATGGGAGTTAGTGAGTACAAGGTCAACATCAATACTCGAGATTCCTTGGAAAAAGGTTTGCTACTAGTTGGTTCTTCACGTTCTGGGCGAGTTGACTTTGAAAATGCCATCCATATGATGGAAATTAAGAAGTTTGCCAATCGTTTGAAGAATATCATTTATTTAGAAGAACCAGTACGAGAAATTAAGGATATTCACCGAGTTTTTGCAACTGACCTAAATACTGCCTTTAAAACAGTCTTTAAGTGGGAAGTCTAATGGAGGATGAGCGTGGAAAAGATTATTAAGGAAAAACTGACATCTTTACTATCAACTGATGAGGATATTATAAGTGTTGAACAACTAGGAGGAATGACTAATCACAACTATTTGGTTAAGACAACCTCAAATCAGTATATCGTTAAGTTTTTCGGAAAAGGCACAGATAAATTGATTAACCGTCAAAATGAGAAATTTAATCTGGACTTGTTAAAAGATTTAAAACTTGATGTAGAAAATTATCTTTTCGATATTGAAGCAGGTATCAAGGTTAATCAGTACATTAAATCTGCGAATACTCTTAATTCCACTACTATCAAGACTAAGTTTGAAAAGATTGCGTCTATTTTACAAACGGTTCATGCTTCGGGTAAGGAATTAAAAGGAGAGTTTGCTCCTTTTGAGGAAATCAAAAAATATGAAACCTTGATTCAAGGGGAGATTTCCTATCCAAACTATGAAACTGTCAGAAAGTCTGTGTTTTCTCTAAAAGAAGAGCTTGAACAAATCGGTATTGATAAGAAATCATGTCACATTGATTTAGTACCAGAAAATTTCATAGAAGGACCAGATGGTCACCTTTATCTGATTGATTGGGAATATTCTTCTATGAATGATCCTATGTGGGATTTGGCAGCCCTCTTCCTAGAATCAGAGTTTACTAGTGCAGAGGAAGAAGATTTTCTCAGTTATTATGAGAGTGACAAGACTTCAGTTTCTAGAGAAAAAATTCGTATCTACAAAATCTTGCAGGACATCATTTGGAGTCTTTGGACTATTTACAAAGAAGAAAATGGTGCAGATTTCGGAGATTATGGAATTTCTCGCTACAATAGAGCTGTAAAAGAATTAGAGTCTGAAGGAGATTTATATGAAAACTAAAAATGGAGTTTCTTTTGGTCTACTTTCAGGTGTCTTCTGGGGATTAGGCTTAACCATTAGTGCCTATATCTTCTCTATATTTACTGACCTATCACCTTTTGTAGTAGCAGCAGCACACGATTTTCTGAGTATTTTTATCTTGCTAGGATATCTTTTATTTAAAGAAGGTAAAGTACGTATTTCAATCTTCTTGAACATTCGAAATGTCAGTGTCATTATTGGAGCACTTTTAGCTGGGCCGATTGGGATGCAAGCCAATCTCTATGCGGTCAAATATATCGGTAGTTCATTAGCATCCTCAGTTTCAGCTATTTATCCTGCAGTATCTGTCATTCTCGCTTTCTTTTTCTTAAAGCATAAGATTTCTAAGAATACAGTATTTGGTATTTTGTTAATCATAGCAGGCATTATTGCTCAGACCTACAAGGTTGAACAAGTGAATTCCTTCTATATCGGAATACTCTGTGCCTTGATTTGTGCGCTTGCTTGGGGAAGTGAAAGTGTTCTGAGCTCATTCGCTATGGAAAGTGAACTCAGTGAACTCGAAGCACTCTTGATACGACAAGTCACATCTTTCTTGTCCTACCTTGTCATTGTTCTCTTCTCGCATCATTCATTTGCGGAAGTAGCAAATGGTCAATTGTTGGGTCTTTTGATTATCTTTGCAGCATCAAATATGATTTCTTATCTAGCCTATTATATGGCTATTAATCGATTGCAGCCGGCAAAAGCTACTGGTCTAAATGTGAGTTATGTAGTATGGACTGTTTTGTTTGCAGCTATTTTCTTGGGCTCGCCCCTTAATTTACTGACCATTATTACTTCCCTTATCGTAATGGCTGGTGTTTATATTATTATTAAAGAATAAAGGAGAAAACGCGTGAAAGCGATTATTTTAGCAGCCGGATTGGGAACTCGTTTGAGACCCATGACAGAAAATACTCCCAAAGCCTTGGTCAAGGTTAATGAAAAACCTTTAGTTGAATATCAAATCGAATTTTTAAAAGAACGTGGTATTGATGATATTATCATCGTTGTCGGTTATTTAAAAGAACAATTCGACTATCTTAAAGAAAAGTACGGGGTTCGTTTGGTCTTTAATGATAAGTTTGCTGATTACAATAATTTTTACTCACTTTACTTGGTGAAAGAAGAGTTGGCTAATAGCTACGTTATCGATGCGGATAACTATCTTTTCAAAAATATGTTCCGTAATGATATCGAGCGTTCAACATATTTCAGTGTTTATCGTGAAGACTGTGACAATGAATGGTTCCTAGTTTACGGAGAAGATTACAAAGTTCAAGATATAATCGTCGATAGTAAGAATGGACGCATCTTGAGTGGTGTATCGTTCTGGGATGCTCCAACAGCTGAAAAGATTGTTGGATTTATCGATGAAGCCTATGCAAGCGGTGAATTTGTAGATCTCTACTGGGACAACATGGTTAAAGATAATATCAAAGAACTGGATGTTTACGTAGAGGAATTGGAAGAAAATTCTATCTACGAAATCGACAGTGTCAAAGATTATCAAAAATTGGAGAAGATTCTCTCTTCACAAAAATAAGTAAACTAAAATACGTCAGACACCGTACCTATTTTTGCTTGACTTTTTAGGGTTGATACAGTATACTAGTAAAAATTTAACCTTTAAGGGAAGTCCAGAGAGGCTCACAAGGTGTCAGATAGAAAATAGATTACACAAACTTCGAATAAACACAGTTTATTTGATTCTTTTCTGTAAGTATCTTACTGAAACCTTGCGATTGCAAGGTTTTTCTTTTTCTGAACCCCTTAAAATTTAAGGAGGAAACGGTATGAATCCAAATTGTAAAAAACGCATGGGTGCTATTCGCTTGGAAACCATGAAAGTAGTGTCTCAAAAGGAAATCGCACCAGCAATCTTTGAACTAGTACTTCAAGGAGAAATGGTTGAAGCTATGAAAGCTGGACAATTTCTACATTTGCGTGTACCTGATGATGCCCATCTCTTGCGTCGTCCGATTTCAATCTCGTCTATAGATAAGGCTAAAAAACAATGCCATCTTATTTATCGTATCGAAGGTTCTGGTACAGCAATTTTTTCAACTTTGAAACCAGGTGATAGTTTAGATGTTATGGGACCTCAAGGAAATGGCTTTGACTTATCTGATTTAGATAAGCAGAGTCATGTTCTCCTAGTCGGTGGAGGAATTGGTGTGCCCCCTTTACTTGAAGTAGCTAAACAATTAGATGAACGTGGTGTAGATGTCACAACAGTTCTAGGATTCGCTACTAAAGATGCTGTTATTTTGGAAGATGAATTATCCATATTTAGTCAGGTCTTTGTAACGACTGATGATGGATCTTATGGTATTAAAGGAAATGTATCGGTAGTGATTAATGAATTTGACACAGAATTTGATGCAATCTACTCATGCGGTGCGCCAGGTATGATGAAATACATTAATCAAACATTTTACGACCATCCAAGAGCTTACCTATCCCTAGAATCCCGTATGGCCTGTGGCATGGGAGCTTGCTACGCTTGCGTCTTGAAAGTGCCTGATAGTGAAACAGTTAGTCAACGTGTGTGTGAAGATGGCCCTGTATTTAAAACAGGCACAGTTGTTTTATAAGGAGAGTGTCATGACTACAAATCGATTACAAGTTTCTCTACCAGGCTTAGAATTAAAGAATCCTATCATTCCTGCTTCAGGCTGTTTTGGCTTTGGTCAAGAATATGCCAAATACTATGATTTAGACCTTTTAGGCTCTATCATGATTAAGGCGACTACCCTAGAACCCAGGTTTGGAAATCCAACTCCAAGGGTTGCAGAAACACCAGCAGGTATGCTAAACGCCATTGGTTTACAAAATCCTGGTTTAGAAGTCGTTCTCTCTGAAAAATTACCTTGGCTTGAAAGAGAATACCCAAATCTCCCTATTATCGCCAATGTTGCTGGCTTTTCAAAACAAGAATACGCGGCCGTATCTCATGGAATTTCTAAGGCAACTAACGTGAAAGCCATTGAGCTCAATATCTCTTGTCCTAACGTTGATCATGGGAATCATGGACTTTTAATTGGACAAGATCCTGAGTTGGCCTATGATGTGGTGAAGGCTGCGGTAGAAGCATCAGAAGTGCCCGTTTACGTCAAATTGACTCCAAGTGTTACTGACATCGTAACCATTGCTAAGGCTGCAGAAGATGCTGGAGCTAGTGGAATCACCATGATCAATACCCTTGTAGGAATGCGTTTTGATCTCAAAACAAGAAAGCCGATTATTGCAAATGGGATAGGTGGCATGTCTGGACCTGCAGTATTTCCTGTAGCTCTAAAACTAATCCGTCAAGTAGCTCAAACAACTAAGCTTCCAATCATTGGTATAGGGGGAGTGGATTCTGCTGAAGCTGCCTTAGAAATGTATCTGGCTGGTGCATCAGCTATCGGAGTCGGAACAGCAAACTTTACCAACCCATATTCTTGTCCAGATATTATCGAAAATCTGCCAAAAGTCATGGACAAATATGGTATTGATAGTCTAGAGCAACTCCGTAAAGAAGTCAAAGAAGGTTTACTTTAAGTTTTATGTGCTGAATTCAGTCTAAATTGTTTTGAAAGCGCCATTTTTTTGGTATAATAAATACTATGATTATTACAGTACCTATTAAAACAGAAAAAGATATTGCAACACCAGGACCAAACGTCCTTGTACTTGGTTATTTTGATGGAGTTCACCTTGGACATCAAAAATTATTTGAAATAGCTTCTAATATTGCTGCTGAAAAGCGCCAGGGAGTAGCTCTAGTAACTTTTAACGAATCACCAAAACTAACTCTGAATCAATATTCACCTGAACATTTATTGCATATTTTGTATGCTAGTGAACGTGAACGTAGATTGAAGAGAGCTGGAGTTGAGAGTTTGTATTTGATGGATTTCACTAGTCGAGTAGCAAATATGACTGCCCAAGAATTCATTGATACCTATGTCAAGGAAGCAAAGGCAGATACGATTGTAGTTGGTTTTGACTATACTCTTGGTTCAGATAGAAAAACAGCTGAGGATTTAAAAGAACTCTTCCATGGTGAAGTGGTTATTGTTCCACCAGTTGAGGATGAAAAGGGGAAAATTAGTTCAACGCGTATCCGCCAAGCCATTCTAGAAGGAGATGTAAAAGAAGCAGGCAAACTTTTGGGATTTCCTTTACCAACGAGAGGAGTAGTGGTTCACGGAAATGCTCGAGGTCGAACTATTGGCTTCCCGACAGCTAATCTAGTCAACTTGGATCGGACATATATGCCAGCTGATGGTGTTTATGCCGTTGATGTTGAAATTCAAAGAAAAGTCTATCGTGGTATGGCAAGTCTAGGTAAAAATGAAACCTTTGATGGCGAAGAAGAGCGTTTTGAAGTTCATATCTTTGATTTTTCTGACGATATCTATGGGGAAACTGTCATCGTTTCCTGGTTGGACCGTATCCGTGATATGGTGAAATTTGATAGCGTTGATCAATTAGTTAAACAACTAGAAGAAGATGAAAAGATAGCTAGAAAATAAAATCAAAAAATAGTAGAGTTTGGGATTTTCTCAAACTCTTTTTTATTTGTATTTTTAGCTTAAGTTTGGGGAATCATCATAACTATTATAGTAGGCTAAATAAAGAATAGTTCATTTCGACTTCTAAAAAATTGCTAGAAATTGATTTGACTCCCCTAATCAATTTGTTTATATCTTATTTCAATCCACTATATTTAACTTAGGTCAACATTTAAAATTAAAACTGACAAGTAGCTATATAAAAATTAGAGTATTATGAACAGAATCTATCTTTTCTCCATTTTGCTTAAATAATAAGGATTGTTTTTTATGATAGAAAAGTGTTTTCTTCAATGTCTATCTTGATTTTTTGAGTATCCTAAAAGGTTATGCTATACTAGAAATATGTTAGATTTGGAGAAATATAGTGTGACCATGTGGGAAGAGGACAAGATTCTCTCTTTCCGTCAAAAATTATTAGCTTGGTATGACGAAAACAAGCGTGATTTACCTTGGAGACGGAGTAAGAATCCTTATCATATCTGGGTATCTGAAATTATGTTGCAGCAGACTCGAGTTGATACCGTCATTCCCTATTATGAACGTTTTTTAGACTGGTTTCCGACTGTTGAGAGCTTAGCAAATGCTCCTGAGGATCGCTTATTAAAAGCCTGGGAAGGACTTGGCTATTATTCTCGTGTCCGCAATATGCAAACAGCCGCTCAACAGATTATGAGTGAATTTGAAGGCAAGTTCCCGTCTACTTATGAAGGTATTTCAAGTTTAAAAGGGATTGGTCCTTATACAGCTGGTGCAATCTCTAGTATTGCATTTAACCTTCCGCAGCCTGCAGTAGATGGCAATGTCATGCGCGTTTTGGCACGTTTGTTTGAAGTAAATCATGATATTGGAAATCCTAGCAATCGAAAAATATTTCAAGCTATGATGGAAGTTCTGATAGATCCTGATCGTCCAGGTGATTTCAATCAGGCTTTGATGGATTTAGGTTCAGATATTGAGGCTCCTGTTAATCCAAGACCAGAAGAGAGTCCTGTTAAGGAGTTCAGTGCTGCTTACCAACATGGGACCATGGATCGCTATCCCATTAAGGCTCCCAAGAAAAAGCCAATCCCTATTTATCTAAAGGCTCTTGTAGTACAAAATAGTCAGGGGCAGTTTTTATTAGAAAAGAATGAGAGTGAAAATCTCTTGGCTGGATTTTGGCATTTTCCCTTGATTGAAGTTGATGAATTCTCAGACCAAAATCAAGATTTGGATCTTTTTAGTCAAGTAGCGGAGCCAATTTTACAGCTTGGACCATCTCCACAGGAAAGTTTTGAACAGGACTATGATCTTGAAGTTGATTGGCAAGATCTACGATTTGAAGAGGTCAAGCACATTTTTAGCCATCGTAAATGGCATATCCAGATAATTGCAGGCCGAGTTGCTGAGACACAGGAATATGCAGATAGAGAAGTCCTTTGGTTAAGTCCGGAAGAATTTAGCAATTATCCCCTAGCCAAACCTCAGCAAAAGATCTGGCAAGCCTACTTGAAAAGAAGCTGCTAGTATCGGTCTTGCGTGTCTTCTTTACATTTTTTTGGTATAATGAGATAAGGAAAAAGGTGACTAAATGAAAAAAATACTAATTGTAGATGATGAAAAACCCATCTCAGATATTATAAAATTTAATATGACCAAGGAGGGTTATGAAGTTGTAACTGCTTTTAATGGTCGTGAAGCTCTTGAACAATTTGAAGCTGAGCAGCCAGATATTATTATCTTGGATTTGATGCTTCCAGAGATTGATGGACTTGAGGTCGCAAAAACTATTCGTAAGACAAGTAGTGTTCCCATTATCATGCTTTCAGCAAAGGATAGCGAATTTGATAAGGTTATCGGGCTTGAGCTTGGAGCAGATGACTATGTGACCAAGCCATTTTCAAATCGTGAACTACAGGCCCGTGTTAAAGCTCTTCTCCGTCGTACAGATCTTGTCTCAGTTGATAGCCAAGAACCTGAAACGAAATTACAAAGTCTGCAGATTGGCGATTTGGAGATTTTACCAGATGCCTACGTGGCTAAGAAATATGGTGAAGAGTTAGACCTAACCCACCGTGAATTCGAACTCTTGCATCATTTAGCTTCTCATCTTGGACAAGTTATTACCCGAGAACATCTTCTTGAAACCGTTTGGGGATATGACTATTTTGGGGATGTCCGTACAGTAGATGTAACCATTCGACGCTTGCGTGAGAAGATTGAAGACACACCAAGCAGACCTGAATACATCCTAACTCGTCGTGGAGTGGGATATTATATGAGAAATAATGATTGAAGTAATTAGACAAACAATTTTGACGAGCGACTTTATCTTTATCCTCATCTTAATTGGCTTTATTCTGTTAGTGTCTTTTCTCTTGCTTGAGAGTCGTCGTGATAATATTCGTTTGAGGCAGATCAATCAGAAAATAAAAGATTTGATTGATGGTGATTATTCTCAGGTTTTGGATATGCAGGGAAGTTCAGAGATAACTAATATCACTAACAATCTTAATGATTTGTCCGAAGTAATCCGTCTGACTCAGGAAAATCTCGAACAAGAGAGTAAGAGGTTGCATAGTATCCTAGCCTATATGACAGACGGAGTGCTTGCAACCAATCGTCGTGGGCAAATCATCATGATCAATGATATGGCCAAGAGGCAACTTGGAGTTGAAAGGGATGATGCTCTTAATCAAAATATCTTAGAATTACTCAAGATTGAAGAAGAGTATGAGCTGAGAGAACTTATTACTCAGAGCCCTGAGCTGATGATTTATTCGCAGAATCTTAATGGCGAGTATATCAGTTTGCGCGTTCGTTTTGCCTTGATTCGTAGAGAGTCTGGCTTTATCTCTGGTTTAGTAGCAGTTCTACATGATACGACTGAACAAGAGAAGGAAGAACGTGAGAGAAGGCTTTTCGTTTCGAACGTTAGTCATGAGTTGCGTACACCTTTGACCAGTGTAAAATCCTATCTTGAGGCCTTGGACGAAGGAGCTCTTACAGAACCAGTTGCTCCAGATTTTATCAAGGTTTCTTTGGATGAAACCAACCGTATGATGCGGATGGTGACGGACCTCTTGCATCTATCACGGATTGACAACGCAACTAGTCACTTAGATGTTGAGTTGATAAACTTTACGGCCTTTATCACCTTTATCCTTAATCGTTTTGATAAAATGAAAAGTCAAGATGAGGAGAAGAAGTACGAGTTGGTGAGAGACTATCCGATTACTTCTGTTTGGATTGAGATTGATACAGATAAGATGACCCAGGTGATTGACAATATCCTGAATAACGCTATCAAGTATTCACCAGATGGTGGAAAAATCACTGTTAACATGAAAACTACAGATGATCAGATGATTTTATCTATTTCAGATCAAGGACTTGGGATTCCTAAAGAAGATTTACCAAAGATTTTTGACCGTTTTTATAGGGTTGATAAGGCTAGAAGTCGTGCTCAAGGAGGAACAGGACTAGGATTGGCTATCGCCAAGGAAATCATCAAGCAACATAAGGGATTTATCTGGGCCAAGAGTGAATATGGCAAGGGATCTACCTTTACTATCGTACTTCCATACGATAAGGATGCCGTGAAAGAAGAGATTTGGGAGGATGAACTAGAAGACTAGAATGAGTGATATCGGTTTTAAATACAGTATTTTAGCGTCGGGTTCCAGTGGAAATTCATTTTACTTGGAAACACCAAAAAAGAAAATTTTAGTAGATGCAGGACTCTCTGGCAAAAAAATTACAAGCCTTTTGAGTGAAATCAATCGTAAACCAGAGGATTTGGATGCTATCTTGATTACGCATGAGCATTCAGACCATATCCACGGCGTGGGCGTTCTGGCTCGTAAGTACGGCATGGATCTTTATGCCAATGAGAAAACCTGGCAGGCTATGGAAAATAGTAAGTATCTTGGTAAGGTTGACTCGTCGCAAAAGCATATTTTCGAGATGGGTAAAACTAAAACCTTTGGCGACATCGACATTGAGAGTTTTGGTGTGAGTCATGATGCAGTGGCGCCCCAGTTTTATCGTTTTATGAAGGATGACAAGAGCTTTGTCATGCTGACGGATACGGGCTATGTTAGTGACCGGATGGCTGGCATTGTCGAGAACGCAGATGGCTATCTAATCGAGTCAAATCATGATGTGGAAATCCTGCGAGCAGGATCTTACGCATGGCGACTCAAACAACGCATCCTGTCTGACCTTGGTCACCTCTCAAACGAGGATGGAGCAGACGCCATGATTCGTACACTAGGTAATCGTACCAAGAAGATTTACCTAGGCCATTTGTCCAAGGAAAATAATATCAAAGAGCTGGCTCACATGACCATGGTCAATCAGTTAGCTCAAGCAGATCTGGGAGTAGGAGTAGACTTTCAAGTTTACGATACTTCACCAGATACTGCAACACCACTGACTGATCTATAAAAAAGAAGGCCTATGCCTTCTTTTTTATAGACTATTTTACAATCCTGCAAATTCTTTGATTTCTTGTGCTGACATTGAAGAGTCGCAACGGACATTGATTTGTCCATCTGCAATGTGAACAAAGCCTGGTACAGTTGGGATTCCGTAGCGTGAGCGGAATGCTTGCAACTCATTGAGTTGACTTGGTTCTTCGCTATTGATGAAGTAGATGTGCGCTTTGGTTTCAGCCACCACACCAGCCAATGTACCAGCAAATTTACGGCAGTAAGGACAAGTTTTGCGTCCGATAAAGAAAGTTGCAGTTTCTTGCTTGTCAAGTGCTTCTTGAGCACGCGCTACAGTTGTAACTTCAAGATCTTTGATGTTTTCTAAAAATTGTTCCATGAGATTACCTCGCTTTCATTGATAAGTCTAGTATGCCATAAAGTTTCTAAAATTGCTTAGATTTGATACGAAAAAAAGATGAGATTATTTGGTCTCATCTTTTTAGGTCTTTATTTTACAAAAGCATTGATTTCTGCTTCGATATTAGCAATCTTAGCTTGTGATTCTTCGTTGGTTTCACCTACAACTGCAATGTAGAACTTGATTTTTGGTTCTGTACCTGAAGGGCGAACAGCAATCCATGAACCGTCAGCAAGTGTGTATTTCAACACATCACTTGGAGGAGTTGTCAAGTTTGTAACAGTACCGTCAGCAGCAGTGGCAGTTTGAGCCTTGAAGTCTTCTACGACAGTGATAGCTGTTGCATCCCATTCTTTTGGAGCATTGTTACGGAATTTAGCCATAATCGCTTTGATTTGTTCAGCACCATCGACACCTGAAAGGGTAACAGAGATTGTCTTTTCTGCGTAGTAGCCGTACTCTTTGTAGATTTCTTCGATACCGTCTGCAAGTGTCAAACCACGTGAACGGTAGTAGGCAGCAAGTTCAGCAACGACAAGAACGGCTTGGATAGCGTCTTTATCACGTACGAATGGTTTAATCAAGTAACCGAAGCTTTCTTCAAATCCCATCATGTATGTGTGATTGTGTTTTTCTTCGAATTCTTGGATTTTTTCAGCGATAAATTTGAAACCTGTCAAAACGTTGAACATAGTTGCGCCGTAGCTTTCAGCAATCTTCGTTACCAAGTCAGTTGATACGATAGATTTGCAAAGAGCCGCGTTTTCTGGAAGAGTTCCAGCGTTTTTGTGGGCTTCCAATATGTATTTAGCCATGATAGCACCGATTTGGTTACCTGAAAGGTTGAGGTAGCTACCATCTTTTTGAAGAACTTCAACACCAACACGGTCAGCATCTGGGTCAGTTGCCACAAGAACATCTGCACCAACTTGACGACCAAGTTCTTCAGCAAGGGCAAAGGCTGCTTGGCTTTCTGGGTTTGGAGATTTTACAGTTGAGAAGTCAGGATCAGGAGTTGCTTGAGCTTCAACGACTTGAACAGAATCAAATCCTGCTTGGGCAAGAGCACGACGAGCCAACATTTCACCAGTACCATGAAGTGGTGTGTAGACAATCTTCATGTCTTTACCAAATTCTTCAATCAAGGCTGGGTTGATGTTTACATCCTTAACTTCTTTAAGGTATTCTACGTCAACAGCTTCGCCGATGACTTCAATTAAGCCAGAAGCTTTTTCAGCTTCCACATCAGCAACTTCAACTGCAAATGGATTTTCGATTGCACGGATATAAGTAGTCAAAGCGTCCGCGTCGTGTGGAGGCATTTGTCCTCCGTCTTCACCGTAAACCTTGTAACCGTTAAATGGAGCAGGGTTATGGCTAGCTGTGACCATGATACCTGCGAAACAGTTGAGATGACGAACTGCAAATGATAGTTCTGGAGTTGGACGGAGGCTTTCAAATACGTAAGATTTGATGCCGTGTTTAGCAAGAACTGCCGCAGATTCAAAGGCAAACTCAGGTGAGAAGTGACGGCTATCGTAGGCAATTGCTACACCGCGTTCTTTTTCGTTTCCACCTTTTGACTCAATCAAACGAGCCAATCCCTCAGTAGCTTGACGAACAACGTAGATGTTGATGCGATTTGTACCAGCGCCAATCAAGCCACGCATACCTGCAGTACCAAATTCAAGATTTGTATAGAAGGCATCTTCCTTAGTTTTTTCGTCCATATTTTCCAAATCTTGACGAAGGTAGTCTGGAAGCTCCGCAAAATCAACCCATTTCTGGTAATTCTCTTGGTAAGACATTAAAATTCTCCTTTTTGTAAATTGTTCTAACCGTTCACATTATAGCACTTTTTAGCGTTTTAGTAAAACGGTAGCATAATTTTCAGAAAAGTAGTGACATATGCCTGTTTATCGAGTCTTGAATGCCTTAGGGAAACATGCTATACTACTTGTATGATTATTTTACAAGCTAATAAAATTGAACGTTCTTTTGCTGGAGAGGTTCTTTTTGATAATATAAACCTACAAGTAGATGAAAGAGACCGCATTGCCCTCGTTGGGAAAAATGGTGCTGGAAAGTCTACTTTACTCAAGATATTGGTTGGAGAAGAGGAGCCAACCACTGGTGAAATCAATAAGAAAAAAGATATTTCCCTCTCTTATCTCGCACAGGATAGTCGCTTTGAGTCTGAAAATACAATTTACGAAGAAATGCTACATGTATTTGATGACTTGCGTTGTATTGAAAGACAACTTCGACAGATGGAGTTGGAAATGGGGGAAAAAACTGGGGTAGAATTAGACAAACTTATGTCTGACTATGATCGCCTATCAGAAAATTTCCGTCAGGCTGGAGGATTTACCTATGAAGCCGATATTCGCTCTATTTTAAATGGATTCAAGTTTGACGAGTCCATGTGGCAGATGCGAATCGCTGAGCTTTCCGGTGGTCAAAATACCCGTCTAGCGCTAGCCAAAATGCTTCTTGAAAAGCCTAATCTCTTGGTTTTGGACGAGCCGACTAACCACCTAGATATTGAAACCATTGCCTGGTTAGAAAACTATCTAGTTAATTATAGCGGTGCTTTAATTATCGTCAGCCACGACCGTTATTTCCTTGATAAAGTAGCAACCATAACGCTCGACTTAACCAAACATTCTTTAGATAGATACGTTGGAAATTACTCTAGTTTTGTGGAGCAAAAGGAGCAGAAGCTTGCAACTGAAGCTAAAAACTACGAAAAGCAACAGAAGGAAATTGCTGCTTTGGAAGACTTTGTCAACCGAAATCTTGTTCGAGCTTCAACGACCAAACGTGCCCAATCTCGACGCAAGCAACTGGAGAAAATGGAGCGATTGGACAAGCCTGAAGCTGGTAAAAAATCAGCTAATATGACCTTCCATTCTGATATAGTATCTGGTAATGTTGTTTTGACAGTGGAGAATGCTGCTATTGGCTATGATGGTGAAATCTTATCAGAACCCATCAACCTTGATCTTCGTAAGATGAATGCTATTGCCATTGTTGGTCCTAACGGTATTGGTAAGTCAACCTTTATTAAATCCATTGTGGATCAGATTCCCTTTATCAAGGGTGAGAAGCGCTTTGGTGCTAATGTTGAAGTTGGCTACTATGACCAAACTCAAAGTAAGTTGACACCAAGCAATACAGTTTTAGATGAACTTTGGAATGATTTTAGATTGACGCCAGAAGTGGAAATCCGAAATCGTTTAGGCGCCTTCCTTTTTTCTGGTGACGATGTTAAGAAATCAGTTGGAATGCTGTCAGGTGGCGAGCGAGCTCGTCTGCTTCTAGCTAAACTTTCAATGGAAAACAACAACTTCTTGATTCTGGATGAGCCGACCAACCACTTGGACATTGATAGCAAGGAAGTTCTGGAAAATGCACTAATTGACTTTGATGGAACTCTTCTCTTCGTCAGCCACGACCGTTATTTTATCAACCGTGTTGCCACTCATGTGATGGAATTATCTGAGAATGGATCAACACTTTATCTTGGTGATTATGACTATTATGTTGATAAAAAAGCAGAGCTAGCAGCTAGCCAAGCAGAAGAAGCGGCAGCTGTTGACCAAGAAAAAGAAGTTTCTCCAGTTAATGACTACCATGCCCAAAAAGAGAGTCAAAAAGAACTGCGTAAATTGATGAGACAAATTGAAAGTCTTGAGACAGAAATCGAAGAACTAGAAACGCAAGCCCAAGCTATCTCTGAACAAATGCATACCACCAATGATGCAGATAAACTCATGGAATTGCAGGCAGAGCTGGATAAAATCAGCCACCGTCAGGAAGAAGCTATGCTTGAATGGGAAGAATTATCAGAGCAGGTGTAAAGATGGAACATCTTGGAAAAGTCTTTCGTGAATTTCGAATCAGTAAAAATTACTCTCTAAAAGAAGCTGCAGGAGAGGCCTGTTCAACCTCCCAATTATCCCGCTTTGAATTAGGGGAGTCTGATATGGCTACGTCACGTTTCTTTGAAATATTAGACAATATCCACGTGACGATTGAAAATTTCATGGATAAGGCCAGAAATTTTCAACATCATGAGCATGTCAGTTTGATGGCTCAGATTATTCCACTTTACTACTCAAATGATATTGCAGGTTTTCAAAAGCTTCAAAGAGAACAACTTGAAAAGGCTAAGAGTTCAACCAATCCCCTCTATTTTGAGCTGAACTGGATTTTGTTACAAGGTCTGATTTGTCAAAGAGATGCTAGCTTCACTATGAAGCAAGGTGATCTGAATAAGGTGGCAGATTATCTTTTCCAAACAGATGAATGGACCATGTATGAGTTGATCCTATTTGGCAATCTCTATAGCTTTTATGATGTGGACTATGTTGCTCGACTTGGTAGAGAAGTGATGGAGAGGGAGGATTTCTACAAAGAAATTGGACGCCATCGAAAACTGGTCTTGATTTTAGCCCTTAATTGTTACCAGTATTGTTTAGAACATCTTGCTTTTGAAAATGCCAGCTACTTTGAAGCTTATATAGAGAAAATCATAGGTAAGAGTATCAAACTCTATGAGCGTAATGTTTTCCACTTTCTTAAAGGCTTTGCCCTTTATCAGAAGGGGCAAAAAAAAGAAGGTTGTAAGCAAATGCAGGAAGCAATGCATATTTTTGCCGTGCTTGAGCTTCCAGAGCAGGTAGCTTACTATCAGGAACATTACGATAAATTTGTAAAAGATTAATTTTCCCAAATAAGGGAAAAATGAGAAACTCCTTCAAGTTTTGATACAATAGTTTCAAAATTTGAGAGGAGTTTTTATGAATCGATACGCAGTACAGTTGATTAGCCGTGGAGCTATAAACAAGATAGGAAATATGCTCTATGATTATGGAAATAGTGTTTGGCTGGCCTCGATGGGAACGATTGGGCAAACCGTTCTAGGGATTTATCAGATCTCGGAACTCGTTACATCCATTCTAGTTAATCCCTTTGGTGGAGTTATTTCAGACCGTTTTTCGCGTCGCAAGATTTTGATGACAACAGACTTGGTTTGTGGGATTCTCTGTCTGGCCATTTCCTTTATCAGAAATGATAACTGGATGATTGGAGCTTTGATCTTTGCTAATATTGTCCAGGCCATTGCCTTTGCATTTTCTCGCACTGCCAATAAAGCTATTATAACGGAAGTTGTAGCAAAGGACGAGATAGTGACCTATAACTCTCGCTTGGAGTTAGTTTTGCAGGTTGTTGGTGTTAGTTCTCCTGTGCTTTCTTTCCTCGTTTTACAATTTGCAAGTCTTCATATGGCGCTCTTACTAGATGCACTGACTTTTTTCATTGCTTTTGCTCTAGTTGCTTTACTTCCCAAAGAAGAACCAAAGGTTCAAGAGCAGAAGAGTTTCACCGGGAAAGTTATTTTTGCGGATATCAAAGATGGCTTGCACTATATCAGGCATCAAAAAGAAATTTTCTTTCTCTTGTTAGTGGCTTCAAGTGTGAATTTCTTTTTTGCAGCTTTTGAGTTTTTGCTCCCTTTTTCAAATAAACTTTATGGGGTAGACGGAGCCTATGCGACTATCTTAACCATGGGTGCAATTGGCTCAATCATAGGAGCACTGATAGCAAATAAATTTAAATCGAGCATGAATACACTCTTGTTCTTATTGATCCTCACAGGAGTAGGAGTTTTCATGATGGGCTTACCACTGCCTAATTTTCTAACTTTTTCAGGAAACCTAGTTTGTGAATTATTTATGACAATTTTTAATATTCACTTCTTTACTCAGGTACAAACCAAGGTTGATGGAGACTATCTGGGAAGGGTATTGAGTACCATTTTTACACTAGCGATTCTCTTTATGCCGATTGCGAAGGGGTTAATGACCTTTCTACCAAGTGTTCATTTAGGTTCCTTTTTAATTATCGGTCTTGGAGTTATTTTACTTTCGTTGGTATCGATAGTCTATATTCAAAGACAGAAGAAGGATTCGGATGAGCAAAATCAAAATTGAAGATAAAATTAAGTAAATCTGCCCATTATAAAACGTATCGTATCAACTCTCTTTTTGAACTGCACCCCAAAAGTTAGACAGAAAAAA
>NZ_KV804985.1 GCF_001811505.1 Streptococcus sp. HMSC034E03 | reverse complement strand
GTGAGTACAGTTGGCCTCAATGAAGCCACAATTAGGAAATATATTCAAGATTAAAGAAATTATCCAGTGGATGATTTCTTCACGAGTATAAAACTTTGAGAACGAGTAAAGCATGATATAGCACTAGATAAATGAAGTGTGAAAGAATATGAGGATCCCTTTAGGGATAGTGGTAAGTAATACTCACGACTCTTTAAGAGGCAAGTGACGAGTCAAGAGCAATGAGGCTTGAACAA
>NZ_KV804984.1 GCF_001811505.1 Streptococcus sp. HMSC034E03 | reverse complement strand
ATTGTGTTCACCCCTAAGTATAGACGAAAAGTGATCTATAATCAATATCGAAGTAGTTTGGGAGAAATATTCCATAGATTATGTAGTTATAAAGGTGTTGAGATTATCGAGGGCCATTTAATGCCAGATCATGTTCATATGTTGGTAAGTATTCCACCTAGAATTAGTATTTCAAGTTTCATGGGATATTTAAAAGGTAAAAGCGCTCTAATGATGTTCGATAAACACGC
>NZ_KV804983.1 GCF_001811505.1 Streptococcus sp. HMSC034E03 | reverse complement strand
GAAGAATCAAGCAGATGGTACAACAACATGGACTGAAAACAGTCATGACTATGGCAAAGTAAAAGTCCCAGTCGTTGAACACTATTATGCGGATAAAGCTGAAGCAGGTGGTAAGACAGTTACACCAGAACACCCAGAAGCAACAGATAAAGTAGTTTATAAGGAACTCGGTAAGATCATTCCAGTTGACCCAGATGGCAACCCAATTCCAAATGCGCCAACTCCACAATATACGAATGATCCAAACGATCCAACTAAAGGTGGTGTAACCCCAACTCCAGTTATCCCAGGTTATGTGACAGACATTCCAAATGTAACACCATCTAACCCAGGAGCTGATACCCCAGTTGTCTACCGTAAGGCAGATCAAAAAGCAGTGATCAAGTACGTTGATCAAACAACTGGTCAAACACTTGCCAATGATCAAGTCGGTGGTAAATCAGGTGAGGCAATCAATTACTCAACTGCGGACAAGATCAAGTATTATGAAGATCGTGGTTACGTTCTCGTTAGCGATGAGTTCCCAACAGGTGCCCACTTCGATAACGATGCTTCAGTCGATCAAACATGGACAGTAA
>NZ_KV804982.1:115218-137472 GCF_001811505.1 Streptococcus sp. HMSC034E03 | reverse complement strand
TCCAGTAGAAACTCCAGCTAAGGTAACACCAGTTGCAGTTAATCCGAATGTAGATCACGGAGATACTACAGCTACTAATAATAATGGAGCTAAGTCAAATGATTCTCAAAAAGTATTACCAAATACTGGAACAGAATCAAATGCGACTCTTGCCTCTCTAGGCCTTCTTGGTATTCTAGGCGGTCTCGGACTTGCTTTGGGAAAGAAAAAAGAAGACTAAAAATTTAGTCAAATAAACATTCATTCTTTTGTGTTATAAAGACAAACTAGATTGGTTCTGGGAATCATGTTAGTCGTAAAATAAAAAGAATGTTTAGATAAAGAAAGCGAACAATGCTAGGATTTTGTTAAACGGAATTCTAAGTATTGTTCGCTTTTGTGGTATAATAAATACTATGCAGAAGAAACCGACATCAGCCTATGTGCACATACCATTTTGCACACAGATTTGTTATTATTGTGACTTTTCCAAGGTCTTTATCAAAAATCAGCCAGTAGACAGTTATCTAGAGCATCTACTGCAAGAATTTCATTCTTATGATATTCAAAAATTGCGTACACTCTATATTGGTGGTGGGACACCGACAGCCTTGTCTGCTTCTCAATTGAAAGTTTTGTTAGATGGATTGACTAAAAACCTGGACTTATCAATGTTGGAAGAATTGACCATTGAGGCTAATCCTGGTGATTTGGATGCTGATAAGATTGCTGTTTTGAAAAATTCTGCAGTCAATCGTGTTTCACTAGGTGTTCAGACCTTTGATGATAAAATGCTGAAAAAGATTGGGCGTAGTCATACAGAAAAGGATATTTATGAAAATATCGACCGCCTTAAATTAGCTGGTTTTGATAATATCTCTATTGACTTAATCTACGCACTTCCTGGGCAGACCATGGATCAGGTCAAGGACAATGTCGCTAAGGCAATTGCCCTTGATATTCCTCATATGAGCCTCTACAGCTTAATTTTAGAAAATCATACGGTCTTTATGAATCGTATGAGACGAGGGAAATTACCTCTTCCTAAGGAAGAATTAGAAGCAGAGATGTTTGAGTATATCATTGCAGAGCTAGAAAGAGCTGGCTTTGAGCACTATGAGATTTCTAACTTTTCTAAGCCAGGATTTGAAAGTCGTCACAATCTTATGTACTGGGACAATGCTGAGTATTATGGAATCGGTGCTGGTGCGTCTGGCTATGTAGACGGTGTTCGCTATAAAAACCATGGGCCGATCCGCCATTATTTAAAGGCGGTAGAAGAGGGAAGTGCTCGTATCAATGAAGAACACTTGAGTCAACGGGAGCAAATGGAAGAAGAGATGTTTCTCGGCCTTCGCAAGAAGTCAGGAGTTTCCATGGCGCGATTTGAAGAAAAATTCGAACGATCTTTCCAGGAACTTTATGGAGATATTGTTAAAGACTTGATTCAACAAGGTCTTATGCAGGTTGAGGGTGATCGTGTTCGTATGACTAAGAGAGGTCTCTTCTTAGGTGATACAGTAGCAGAACGATTTATATTGGAGTAGAATTATGGGCTTAACTTATCAAATGAAGATGAAAATTCCTTTTGATATGGCTGACATGAATGGCCATATCAAGCTACCAGACCTTATCTTATTGTCCCTCCAGGTATCAGGAATGCAGTCAATTGAACTGGGAGTGAGTGACAAGGATGTTTTAGAACAGTATAATCTGGTCTGGATTATCACAGATTATGATATTGACGTGGTTCGTTTGCCTCGTTTTGCTGAGGAAATCACCATTGAAACAGAAGCTTTGACCTATAATCGTCTCTTTTGCTACCGCCGATTTACTATTTATGATGAAGATGGTCAAGAAATCATTCATATGGTAGCTACCTTTGTCCTTATGGATCGTGAGAGTCGAAAGGTTCATCCTGTAGTAGCAGAAATTATTGCCCCTTATCAATCTGAGTTTTCTAAGAAATGGGTCCGTGGGCCAAAATATAGAGAGCTGGAAGAAGCGATAAGCAAGGATTATCACGTTCGTTTCTATGACTTAGATATGAATGGTCACGTCAATAACAGCAAATACCTAGATTGGATTTTTGAGGTCATGGGAGCCGATTTCCTGACTAACCATATCCCTAAAAAAATTAACCTTAAATATGTTAAGGAAGTTCGACCAGATGGAATGATTACTTCTAGTTATGAATTAAATGGATTAGAGAGTAATCATAAAGTCACAAGTGATGGTGACACCAATGCTAAGGCAAGGATAACTTGGCAAGAAATTAAAAAAGATTAGAAAGAAAGATATGACTTATAAAGGATATTTAATTGATTTAGACGGAACGATCTATAAGGGGAAAGATAGAATCCCTGCGGGAGAGGCTTTTGTTCACGAGTTACAAAAAAGAGAGCTTCCTTATCTTTTTGTAACAAACAACACCACTCGTACACCTGAAAGTGTTCAAGAGATGTTAGCCAATCAGTTTAACATTGACACGCCTGTATCGACGATCTATACTGCAACTTTAGCTACAATTGATTACATGAATGATTTAGGTCTTGAAAAGACAGTTTATGTGATTGGAGAAGCAGGGCTCAAGGAAGCCATTCAAGAAGCAGGGTATGTAGAAGATAAAGAAAATCCAGCCTATGTGGTTGTAGGTTTGGACTGGCAAGTTGACTATGAAAAATTTGCTACGGCGACCCTAGCTATCCATAAAGGTGCTCATTTTATCGGCACCAATCCAGATTTAAATATTCCAACAGAACGTGGACTTTTACCTGGTGCTGGTTCACTGATTACTCTTCTTGAAGCAGCAACTCGTGTAAAACCAGTTTATATTGGAAAACCTAATGCGATTATTATGGACAAGGCTGTTGAACACCTAGGCCTTGAACGCCAAGAAATTGTCATGGTGGGAGATAATTATCTTACTGATATTCGAGCTGGTATTGACAATGGCATTCCTAGTCTTTTGGTAACGACAGGATTTACAAAACCTGAAGAAGTAGAGGATTTGCCAATTGAACCAACTCATGTCCTTTCAAGTCTAGCGGAGTGGAATTTCGATGAAAACTAAGTTTACTTTTGTAGGAAGTATTCTCTTTCTCCTCTCGCTTGCGATTTTATTGACCATTTACCTGGCTTGGTTGGTTTACCCTCTGGAGATTTCTTGGTTAAACTTGACAAATCGTGTTCATCTGCAACCTCAGACCATCCAGCATAATTTTAATGTTTTGATGGCTTATTTGACCAATCCTTTTAGTCAACAATTAGAAATGCCAGACCTACCTTCTTCGGTATCTGGTTTACACCATTTTGCGGTTGTGAAGGGACTATTTCATCTGGCTCAAGGAGTAGCACTAGTAACTCTACCGATTTTTTATCTTTTTTGGAAGCAAGTTATTCGGAAGGGTTTTCTGCCACTTTATCGTAGAGCACTCTTAATCATACTTTCTCTACCTTTGGCTCTTGGTTTAGTTGGAGTTTTCATTGGATTTGAGCAGTTCTTTACCTTGTTTCATCAGATTCTATTTGTAGGTGATGATACCTGGTTGTTTGATCCAGCAAAGGATCCTGTCATTCTCATCCTACCAGAGAACTTTTTCCTCCATGCCTTTCTCCTATTTTTCTGCTTGTATGAATTGATTTTTGGATTTATGTACCTACAGAGTAGAAAAACAAATAGATAAGTGAAGAAAAGTATTACTGATTCCAAATAAAATGTAGGAAAAACTATCATTTGTAACATGAATATTTCTATATTTAAGCAAAACATTCATATGTGATTCCAAAAAACCTATTTTTCTTGAAAAAGTAGGTTTTTTTACGGAAATAACTAGTCAAGCGCTTTATTTTTTTGTATAATAGGAATAGAAAAGTATGTAAAGAAGAGGAAAGCATGATTACACTATTTTTATCACCGAGTTGTACATCATGTCGTAAAGCAAAGGCCTGGCTCGAGAATCATAAAGTGCCATTCCAAGAGCATAATATTATGACCAGCCCTTTAACGAGAAAAGAACTGCAACACATTCTTTCCTTGACCGAAAATGGTACTGATGACATCATCTCGACTCGTTCAAAGATTTTTCAAAAATTGAATATTGATGTAGAGAGTATCTCAGTATCGGAGTTGCTTCATTTAATTGAGCAGTATCCGAGTCTTTTGCGTCGTCCGATTATTATTGACGCAAAACGGATGCAAATCGGTTTTAATGAAGATGAGATTCGTGCTTTTCTCCCTCGTAGTTACCGTAAACAAGAACTGAAAGAAGCTACATTGAGAGCTGGTATTAATTAGATGAATAAACAGTATAGTTACCCACTAGATTTGTCGTGGAGCACTGAAGAACTTGCTTCAGTGCTTTCTTTTTTTAATGATGTTGAAGCAGCCTATGAGACTAAGGTAGAGGCAAAAAAATTACTAGATTCCTATAAGGGATTCAAAGCAGTTGTTCCAAGTAAGAGTGAAGAAAAACGCTTGGGCCGTGAATTTGAAACTGCGAGTGGTTATTCCTTCTATCGAGTTGTCCAATTAGCCAAAGAGCAAGAGGAAGGGAAGATTTCGCTTGGAAAATAAATTTGCGTTTGCCAAAGAGATTGTCAAGGAAGCAGCGAGCTATATTCGAAAACATATGAAGGATGATCTTCATGTTGAGAGAAAAACCTCGCCGACAGACTTGGTGACTCGTTTGGATAAGGAAGTCCAGAATTTTTTGGTTGATAGGATTCGTTCGAATTATCCTGATGACCAATTTTGTGCAGAAGAGGGCTGTCTGCGTGCTTCAGTTGGATGTGGATCTGTTTGGGTCATTGATCCCATTGATGGTACCAACAATTTTGTCGCCCAAGGTGAAGATTTCGCCATTATGGTAGCGTATTTTGAAAACGGTGTGGGTCAGTTTGGGATCATTTATGATGTCATGAAAGGTCATTGTTACCATGGAGGAGGTACTTTTCAGGCCTGTCTCAATGAAGAACCCTTGCCTAATTTTAAGGATAAGCCCTTGCGTGATTTTCTGATTGCGAGTAATGCTGGTATGTTGGAAACAAACGCTTGGGGTGTAGCAGAATTGGCTAATGCTTCACTTGGTGTACGAATATATGGAAGTGCAGCTATCAGCTTTTCAAAAATCCTCTCAGGTCAGCTATTGACCTATATCACCTACCTCCAACCTTGGGACTATGCTGCAGCTAGTATCATAGGAGAAAGTTTAGGGTATCAGATTGTAACCTTAACTGGAGAACCGGTGGATTTTCAGACACGACAACCAATTATGATGGTTCCAACTGACAAGTTGGCAGAAATCCAATCCTATATCTATGAAAGGAAATAAACTTACATGCAATTTCCAGAAGGATTTGTAAAAAAATATGAAGCAATATTGGGAGATGAGGCAAGAGCTTTTCTTGCCTCTTTTGATGATGAGGCAGTTTCCGCCTTTCGCATCAATCCCTTAAAAGAAAGACAAGTTTCTTTTTCAGATGCTATTCCAAATACACCCTGGGGCTACTATGGAAAGGTTTCTGGAAAATCTCCTGAGCATGTAACAGGTTTGGTCTATTCCCAAGAACCTGCTGCACAAATGGTTGCACAAGTAGCTCAACCAAAACCAGGTATGAAGGTCTTGGACTTGGCAGCGGCTCCCGGTGGTAAATCCACTCAACTGGCAGCCTATCTTGCAGGCGAAGGTCTTCTTGTTTCCAATGAAATTTCAAGCAAACGAGCGAAAATCTTGGTTGAAAATATGGAACGGTTTGGAGCGTCAAATGTAGTTGTGACCAATGAATCTGCCGATCGTTTGGCTAAAGTGTTTAAGGGATATTTTGACCTGATTGTTTTAGATGCACCATGTTCAGGAGAAGGAATGTTCCGTAAGCAACCTGATGCCATGGACTATTGGAGTGAAGCATATCCAAGCCAGTGTGCTAACCTACAACGTGAGATTTTAGAAGATGCGGTCACCATGTTGGCTGATGGCGGTCGACTTGTCTATTCTACTTGTACTTGGGCTCCAGAAGAAAATGAGGAAATCGTCAAATGGTTACTGGCTAGTTATGATTTTGAATTGATTCCGATCCAACATATCAATGGTATGGCTCCTGGGATTGATTTTCCTGAGACAGCTCGGATGTACCCACATCGTTTTAAGGGAGAAGGTCAGTTTGTTGCCCATCTTCAGTTTAAGGGTCAAAACAAGTCAGGAAAGTTTAAGCCTTCTAAGACTAATCTTAATCGTGAACAGTTGAGTTTATGGCAAGATTTTGAGAAGAAACATCTTAAAGAAAAACTGGCTGGAGTCCTACAGGTTTTTGGTGACCAATTGTATCTCTTACTTGAAGACCTACCAGATTTAGGAAAACTAAGAATTGCACGAAATGGACTTCATCTTGGAACCTTTAAGAAAAAACGTTTTGAACCAAGTTTTGCACTTGGCTTAGCTTTGAAACCAAGTCTAGTCAATCAAGGAATTGAAATTCATCAAGAGGACTTTGTCAAGTATGTAGCTGGTGAAACAGTTCAATTATCTGAAACTTTGCCAAATGGCTGGTACCAAGTTTTGGTTGCTGGAAATGGTTTAGGTTTTGCAAAAGTGACAGGAAATACATTGAAGAATTATTTCCCTAAGGGCTTGAGGTTTAAGGTGAAAAACTAGTCAAAATCAGTATTCTATGTTATAGTGGAAGTATGGATTTTTTGCATAAAACATAGAAAAATAGGGCGAAATTCCAAGCTATTCATCATTATTTTCAAGGAGACAAATAGTGAAAAAATTTAAAAAACTCACACTCTCTCTTGCGACTCTTTTACTTGCTGGTTCGCTAGTAGGATGTGCAAGTTGGATTGATCGTGGGGAGTCTATGACGGCTGTTGGGTCAACTGCCCTCCAACCTTTAGTCGAGGCGGCTGCAGATGAATTTGCATCAGCTCACATCGGAAAAACAGTCAATGTTCAAGGTGGTGGTTCTGGTACAGGACTGTCGCAAGTTCAGTCAGGAGCAGTAGATGTCGGCAACTCCGATGTATTTGCGGAGGAAAAAGACGGTATTGATGCCTCAGCATTGGTCGACCATAAGGTAGCTGTTGCAGGTTTGGCTGTTATTATCAATAAGGAAGTAGATGTTGATAATCTAACGACGGATCAGCTCCGACAAATCTTCACAGGAGAAATTACCAACTGGAAAGAAATCGGTGGTAAAGATTTAGCCATCTCTATTATCAACCGTGCGGCAAGTTCAGGTTCTCGTGCGACTTTTGACAGTGTGATCATGGATGGGCAATCAGCAATGCAAAGTCAGGAACAAGATTCAAACGGAATGGTCAAATCAATTGTTTCTCAGACCCCTGGAGCTATTTCCTACTTAGCCTTTGCCTATGTTGATGACTCAGTTGGGACTATCAAACTCAATGGTTATGAACCAATTTCAGAGAATGTAACCACGAATAATTGGCCTTTGTGGTCTTATGAACATATGTATACACTTGGTGATCCAAATGAATTGGTTGCCGAATTCCTAAACTTTGTCCTTTCAGACGAAGCTCAGAATGGAATCGTTAAAGGAATGGGTTATATTTCAGTTAAGGAAATGAAGGTTGAAAAAGATGCTGCAGGTACTGTGACAGCAATAGAAGGGAGCCAATAATGAATCAAGAAGAATTATCTAAAAAATTGCTCTCTCCGTCAAAGAACTCTCGTCTTGAGAAATTAGGGAAAAGTCTGACTTTTGCCTGTCTCTCTTTGATTGTTATCATTGTGGCTATGATTTTAATCTTTGTAGCCCAAAAAGGTTTGTCAACCTTCTTTGTCAATGGTGTGAATATCTTTGATTTTCTCTTTGGTGCAACTTGGAACCCTTCAGGTAAGCAATTTGGTGCTCTTCCAATGATTTTAGGTTCCTTTATTGTTACCATCCTATCTGCTCTCATCGCGACACCATTTGCCATTGGTGCTGCAGTCTTTATGACTGAGGTGTCACCAAAAGGAGCCAAAATTTTACAACCAGCTATTGAACTTCTAGTTGGGATTCCTTCAGTCGTGTATGGATTTATTGGTTTACAGGTCGTGGTTCCTTTTGTCCGTAGTGTCTTTGGTGGAACAGGTTTTGGTATTTTATCAGGGATTTTCGTTCTCTTTGTTATGATTTTGCCGACTGTAACCTTTATGACAACTGATAGCCTACGTGCAGTTCCTCGTCACTATCGTGAAGCTAGTTTAGCCATGGGAGCTACTCGTTGGCAGACTATCTGGCGTGTAACCTTGAAGGCGGCACGTTCAGGTATTTTTACGGCAGTAGTCTTTGGTATGGCCCGTGCTTTCGGTGAAGCCCTAGCTATTCAGATGGTGGTCGGAAACTCAGCCGTTGTCCCAACTTCATTGACGACACCAGCAGCGACTTTGACCTCTGTTTTGACCATGGGTATCGGAAATACTGTTATGGGAACTGTTGATAATAATGTTCTTTGGTCACTAGCCTTAGTATTGCTTTTGATGAGCTTGGCCTTTAACAGTGTGATTAAATTGATTACGAAAGAAAGAGGAAAGAAAAACTATGCACGCTAAGAAATTAGATAAACTTGCAACAGCTGTCCTCTACACCATCGCAGGAATCATTGTGACCATTCTAGCTTCCTTGATTCTTTATATCTTGGTTCGAGGCTTACCTCATGTTTCTTGGTCTTTCTTGACAGGAAAATCATCCTCATATCAAGCAGGTGGTGGTATTGGAATCCAGCTTTATAATTCCTTCTTCCTTTTGGTCATTACCTTATTCATCTCTGTACCTCTATCAATGGGGGCTGGAATTTATTTGGCTGAATATGCAAAAAAAGGTCGTGTTACCAACTTCGTTCGTACCTGTATTGAAATTTTGTCTTCGCTACCATCAGTCGTAGTCGGTCTCTTTGGTTACCTCATCTTTGTAGTCCAGTTTGAGTATGGATTTTCTATTATTTCTGGTGCCTTGGCTTTAACAGTCTTTAATCTTCCACAGATGACTCGTAACGTTGAAGACAGTTTGAAACACGTTCACCATACGCAACGTGAAGCTGGTTTAGCACTTGGAATCTCTCGCTGGGAAACAGTCCTGCATGTCGTTATTCCTGAAGCTCTTCCCGGAATTGTAACGGGGATTGTGCTTGCATCAGGTCGTATCTTTGGTGAAGCTGCAGCCCTTATCTATACAGCAGGTCAATCTGCACCAGCTCTTGACTGGTCTAACTGGAATGTTCTCAGCGTAACCAGTCCAATCTCAATCTTCCGTCAAGCAGAAACCTTGGCTGTCCATATCTGGAAAGTCAATAGTGAAGGAACTATTCCTGATGGAACACTTGTTTCAGCAGGCTCTGCAGCCGTGCTCCTCATCTTTATCCTCATCTTTAACTTTGGAGCACGTAAACTCGGAAGCTATCTACATAAGAAATTAACCGCTGCCTAAAGGAGAAGCCATGTCAAAATATAATTGGGATGAAAGGCATATTATTACTTTTCCAGAAGAAAAAGTGGCCCTCTCTACAAAGGATTTACACGTTTACTACGGTAAAAATGAATCCATCAAGGGCGTGGATATGCAATTCGAAAAAAATAAAATTACAGCTTTAATCGGTCCATCAGGATCAGGGAAATCAACCTACCTACGCAGTCTCAACCGTATGAATGATACCATTGATATTGCAAAGGTTACTGGACAGATTCTCTATCGAGGTATTGACGTTAACCGTCCTGAAATCAATGTTTATGAAATGCGTAAACACATCGGAATGGTATTTCAACGTCCAAATCCATTTGCTAAATCAATTTACCGCAACATCACCTTTGCACATGAACGTGCAGGAGTTAAGGACAAGAAAGTTCTTGATGAAATTGTAGAAACCTCCCTTCGTCAGGCAGCACTCTGGGATCAGGTCAAAGATGACCTTCATAAGTCGGCCTTAATGCTTTCAGGTGGTCAGCAGCAACGTCTCTGTATCGCGCGTGCTATTTCTGTAAAACCAGACATCCTCTTGATGGATGAGCCTGCGTCAGCCTTGGATCCGATTGCAACAGCTCAGCTTGAAGAAACCATGCTGGAGTTGAAGAAGGACTTTACCATTATCATCGTAACTCACAGTATGCAACAAGCTGCGCGTGCTAGTGACTACACTGGATTTTTCTACTTGGGTGACTTGATCGAGTATGATAAAACTGCTAATATTTTCCAAAATGCTAAGCTACAGTCAACAAATGACTATGTAACTGGACACTTTGGTTAGAGAGGAAATAGTATGATAGAACCGATTTTACAGGTTTCAGACCTGTCAGTCTATTACAATAAAAAAAAGGCCTTGAATAGTGTTTCCTTATTGTTCCAACCCAAGGAAATTACGGCCCTTATCGGTCCGTCTGGATCTGGGAAATCAACACTTCTAAAGGCTATTAACCGAATGGGTGACCTTAATCCTGAAGTGACGACAACTGGATCAGTGGTTTATAATGGGCACAATATTTATAGCCCTCGTACGGATACGGTTGAATTACGTAAGGAAATCGGAATGGTTTTCCAACAACCCAATCCATTCCCAATGTCTATCTACGAAAATGTTGTTTATGGTCTCCGCATTAATGGGGAAAAAGATAAGAACGTTTTGGATGAAGCTGTGGAGAAAGCTTTACAGCGTGCTTCAATCTGGGATGAGGTCAAGGATCGCTTGCATGATTCAGCAATTGGTCTATCAGGTGGACAACAACAACGTGTTTGTGTGGCACGTGTATTGGCGACTAGCCCTAAAATCATCCTCTTGGATGAACCAACTTCAGCCTTGGACCCTATTTCTGCTGGTAAGATTGAGGAAACCTTGTATGGTCTAAAAGACAAATACACCATGCTCTTGGTTACTCGTTCTATGCAGCAAGCATCTCGAATCTCTGATAAGACAGGCTTTTTCTTCAGTGGAGATTTGATTGAATTTAACGATACCAAGGATATGTTCCTCTATCCTCAACATAAGGAGACAGAGGACTACATTTCAGGTAAATTTGGATAAGGAGTGAGAAGATGTTACGATCTCAATTTGAAGAAGATTTAGAGAAATTGCATAATCAGTTTTATGCTATGGGACAAGAAGTTCTTTCCCAAATCAATCGTACCGTACGTGCTTTTGTAACGCATGACCGTGACATGGCTAAAGAAGTCATTGAGGAAGATGCAGAAGTAAACGAATACGAAGTGAAACTTGAAAAGAAATCATTTGAAATGATTGCCCTACAACAGCCAGTTTCACAAGACTTACGTACAGTTTTAACAGTCCTAAAAGCTGTGTCAGACTTAGAACGTATGGGGGACCATGCAGTATCCATCGCAAAAGCAACGATTCGTATGAAGGGTGAGCAGCGTATCCCTGCAGTTGAAGAAGAAATTAAAAAAATGGGTCGTGAAGTAAAAAACTTTGTTGAAGCCGCTTTAGAACTTTATTTGAATGGTTCTGTGGATCAAGCCTATGAAGTTGCAACCATGGATGAAAATATCAACAATTACTTTGATAATATTCGAGACCTAGCTACAGAAGAAATCAAAAAACATCCAGAAGCTATCGTCACAGGTCGTGATTACTTCCAAGTGATTTCATACTTGGAGCGCATCGGTGACTATGCAAAAAATATCTGTGAATGGGTTGTTTACTTTGAAACAGGTAAGATTGTTGAATTGTAAGATTGATTAATTATGCAAAAAAGGAGCTTGTTAGTAAGTAAAAGCTCCTTTTTTGAAAGAAAAAATGAAAATTTTTCATAAAAATTTAAAATATGCTTGACAAACGGAGTTTGTGGAGTTATAATTATACAAAATTAACAGAGAGGTTGTTTATTTATGAATTTTAAAAAATGGATATTTGTCTTATGTAGTTTTCTTGCAAGCTTTTTATTGGTAGCTTGCCAATCGTCTAGCTCAAGCTCGCAGTCTGCAGTGGAGGCCATCAAGCAAAAAGGAAAATTAGTGGTTGCAACTAGTCCAGACTATGCTCCCTTTGAGTTTCAAGCACTTGTAGATGGTAAGAACCAAGTCGTAGGTGCTGATATTGACATGGCGCAAGCAATCGCTGATGAACTTGGAGTGAAATTGGAAGTTTCAAGCATGAGTTTTGATAATGTCTTGACTAGTCTTCAAACAGGAAAAGCAGACCTAGCAATTGCGGGAATCAGTGCAACTGAAGAAAGACAAGAAGTCTTTGATTTCTCAATTCCTTACTATGAAAATAAAATTAGCTTCCTTATCAGAAAATCAGATCTTGAAAAATACAAGGATTTGGACTCTCTAGCAAGTGCTAATATTGCAGCTCAGAAAGGAACTGTTCCTGAATCTATGGTTAAAGAGCAACTTCCAAAGGCACAGTTGACTTCTTTGACAAACATGGGAGAAGCAGTCAACGAGCTTCAATCTAGTAAAGTAGATGCCGTTCATATGGATGAGCCAGTAGCATTAAGCTATGCTGCTAAGAACTCAGATTTGGCAGTGGCTACAGTAAACTTGACTATGACAGAAGGTGAAGCTAATGCTGTAGCTATCAAAAAAGGTAACTCAGATTTGAAGGAAGTAGTTGATAAGATAATCCAAAAACTGAAAGATAAGGGAACTTATCAATCTTATCTTGAAAAAGCTGCTAAGCTAACAGAAGTAGAACAATAAGAAAACAGAGTTGGATCTTAGTCCAGCTCTGTTTTTAAGTAATCTAGTGTGGTTTCTATCTTTTCAAGAGGCACTTTGGCAAAGTGATAGGGACAAGTAGACAAGTAGGAGGTCTCGAAAAAGTCAAGACCTAGAGAACTATGTTTGAGACTAGCAATTTTAGAATACTGTTTCAAATCAAGTAAGAGTCCATCGTGGAGTGGATAGGTTGGGAGATTGATAGGATTGCTTTTTAAAAGTTTTTGAATCTGAGCTTGCTTCTTTTCTTGGAGGACTAGTCTAGCTAGTCTATTTTTTTCGAATAATTGACTATCAATGTAGAGGGATAAGGCCTTTTGCATAATGAGGTTGTTATCATAGTCAAGGATATTTTTATAGGACACAAAGGCTTCTTTGATGGCATTTGGAAGTATGAGGGCAGTAATCCGAAGAGCAGGGAAAAGACTGGTAGAAAAGGATTTGATATAGATGACCAAATCATGTTGGTCTAAATAATGAAAGGTCTGCCCCATTTTTGGATCGAGATCCCCCAGATAGTCATCTTCTACGATGTAAATCTGATACTTGGCAGCCAAATCTAGAATGGCTCGTTTTTCTTGGTCCGTATAGGAATGTCCTAGAGGATAGTGAAAACGTGGAATGGTATAGAAAAACTTAATCTTACCTGTTTTAAAATGTTGTTCTAGTTCGTTTAGGTCAATGCCATCAATCCGTCGTTCAATAGTTTGATAAGGAAGCCCCTGAGCCAGCAGGAGTTGGTTCATTCGATGATAGGTAGGTTGCTCAACCAGAATTTCCTGCGTACGACTCGGAAAGTCTATCTGAGAAAGGATAAAGAGAGCCTGCTGGGTTCCAGTTGTCATGACTAACTGGTCTGGTTTGCTGTAGATAGCTTGCTCAAAAAGTAGTTTCTGAACAGACTTTCGTAATTCTTCTAAACCCTCTTGGTGTTCATAGTAGTTGTAGAGATAATTTTCTCGACCAATCAAGCTTTCGTTTACACAAAGACGAAAGTCATCATAGGCACCTAAGTGCTCATCATTGACTAAAATTTCTAGATCATCATGACTACTTTGTTGCTCTAAGACATAATAGCCACTTTGTGGTTTAGAATAGATGTATTTCTCATATCGAAGTTCTAAGAGAGCTCTTTGGACAGTGTCTTTGCTGCAGTGGAAGTCTTGGCTAATGTTCCGAATGGAGGGCAGGCGACTTCCTGTAGGAAAAGTTCCAGATTCAATCCCTTCTTTTAGATAGGCAACAACCTGTTCATACTTACTTTTTTTTTGCATACCAGACCTCTCTTGATTTTGTTACATTGTACCCTTTTTTTAAACGTTTGGCAATCTTAAAAGGGCCTCTGACATTCAAATTTTGAAAGAAATATGATATACTTATTAAGTGAAAAATTCTGGAAAGAGTGAGATTATTAAGGTGCAAGAACCAGTAAAATTATTTCAATACAATACTTTAGGAGCGCTGATGGCGGGACTCTATGGAGGAAGTCTAACCGTTGGTGAATTGCTCCAACATGGTGATTTAGGTTTAGGAACCCTGGATTCTATCGATGGAGAATTGATTGTCTTAGATGGGAAAGCTTATCAGGCTAAGGGATCAGGTGAGAAACCTGAAATTGTGGAAGTTTCACCAGATGCTTTGATCCCCTATGCAGCAGTTGTACCCCACCAGGCAGAAGTTATTTTCCGTCAGCGTTTTGAAATGACTGATCAGGAACTTGAAAAACGTATTGAGTCCTATTATGATGGAGAGAATCTTTTCCGTTCCATCAAGATTCATGGTGATTTTAAACACATGCATGTGCGCATGATTCCTAAGTCAACCTCTGAAACTAAGTTTGCAGAAGTAGCAACGCATCAGCCAGAGTATAGTCGCGAAAATGTTTCAGGAACCATCGTCGGTTTTTGGACACCTGAAATTTTCCATGGAGTTAGTGTTGCTGGTTACCATCTACACTTTATCTCAGATGACCTAACCTTTGGTGGCCACGTTATGGACTTTGTCATCAAGGAAGGTATTGTAGAAGTGGGTGCAGTTGACCAGTTGGATCAACGTTTTCCTGTTCAGGATCGTCAATATCTATTTGCTAAGTTTAATGTTGACGAGATGAAAAAAGATATCGATAAGTCAGAATAAAAGGAGTCAAATATGAAAATTCATGTAATAATAACGATGGTGGCCTTGTTTGCCGTCCTCATTGCAGCAGTTTGGTACGCAAGAAAGAAATACAAGATTAATTTTGCAGTTTTGGGACTTGGGGCAGTTGCATTTTTTGCTTCATCTCAGGTCTTGGAGAAAATCGTTCATCTCTTGGTTCTTCATCCACAAAAGGATGGGACAGTTCCACTCATGACGGAAAATCCCCTTCTATATGTGATTTACGGGATCTGTATGGCTGCTTTGTTTGAAGAAACAGCTCGACTAATCTTTTTCAAATGGTTGAACAAAAAAAGAGAGATGGAAGATTCAGATGCCCTCGCCTATGGTCTTGGTCATGGTGGGCTAGAAATGATTTATATCGGAATTGCAAGTTTACTCAATCTCTTCATCCTCTTTTCAGCAGTAGAATCGCAAAATCCAGCCATCATGCAACTCTTACCTGAGAGTACGCTTGCTACGATTAACAATCTAGCAGCATGGCAGATTTACCTTTTGGGACTAGAGAGAATCCTAGCCTTACTTCTTCAAGTCGGTTTGACCTTCTGGGTTTATCAAGCAGTTCGCCAAAAGAAATGGATTTACCTAGTAGCGGCTTATGGTTTGCACGCCCTATTTGATTTGGCTCCGAGCCTATCTCAAGTTGGTTGGTTGTCAAATCCACTTCTCGTAGAAGGATTGTTAGCAGTGGAAGTTATTATTTTTATTTACTTTACAAAAACGATCTTTTATAAAAAGCAATAATACAAAAAAGAGGTTCATCCTCTTTTTAGTTTGAGCTTTTGAAAAAGCTAACCAAATCATCGAAAAAAAACGCTAAAAATGGTATAATGGAATGAATTTTATAAAAGGATTAGAAAAATGACCGTATCAGATAAATTAAAAGAAACCTTAGAAGGAATCGATATTCGTTTCGACGAACCATTAAAATCCTATACTTATACAAAAGTTGGAGGAAAGGCAGATTATTTAGTTTTTCCACGCAATCGCTATGAGATGGCTCGTGTGGTCAAGTTTGCCAATCAGGAAAACATTCCTTGGATGGTTCTTGGAAATGCAAGTAACATTATCGTTCGTGAGGGTGGAGTTCGTGGCTTTGTAATCATGTGTGACAAGCTCAATAATGTCTCTGTTGATGGCTATACCATTGAGGCTGAAGCTGGAGCAAACTTAATTGAGACTACTCGTATTGCCCTACGTCATAGTTTGACTGGTTTTGAATTTGCTTGTGGTATTCCAGGAAGCGTCGGTGGTGCTGTCTTTATGAATGCTGGCGCTTATGGTGGTGAGATTGCTCATGTTCTCCAGTCTTGTCAAATCTTGACTAAGGAAGGTGAAATCGAAACCTTGTCTGCTAAAGACTTGAACTTTGGTTACCGTCATTCAGCTATTCAAGCATCAGGGGCAGTAGTCCTTTCTGCTAAGTTCGCCCTAGCTCCAGGTAATCACCAAGTCATCAAACAGGAGATGGATCGCTTGACTCACCTTCGTGAACTCAAGCAACCTTTAGAGTATCCTTCATGTGGATCAGTTTTTAAACGTCCAGTGGATCATTTTGCAGGTCAATTGATTGCAGAAGCAGGCTTGAAAGGTTATCGTATCGGTGGCGTCGAAGTCTCAGAAAAGCACGCAGGCTTTATGGTCAATATTGCTGATGGAACTGCTAAGGACTATGAGGAATTAATCGAGTCTGTCATTGAGAAGGTTAAAGAGCACTCAGGCGTTACCCTCGAGAGAGAAGTTCGAATCCTAGGAGAGCATGAATAAAATAAAAATAGCCTAGCTGCTGCTAACTAGAATGTAGAGGGGGTGAAAGCCTATCGGTAGCGAAGATGCATGCAGGTGGTATAACTCCCTGCAAGAGGTAGTGGCGGCCTGACAGAGCCCTGATCTGTTAATCTATGAAAAAGAAGGAATTTATGCCAATTGAAAAAACCAATTATCGAATTCAGAAACGTTTCTAAAGTTTTTGAAGATAGCAACACCAAGGTTCTCAAGGATATTAACTTTGAGTTGGAAGAAGGGAAGTTCTACACACTTCTCGGTGCCTCAGGATCTGGTAAATCAACCATCCTCAATATCATTGCGGGTTTGTTGGATGCAACAACTGGTGATATCATGCTAGACGGTGTCCGTATCAATGATATCCCAACCAATAAACGAGATGTTCATACGGTCTTCCAGTCTTACGCCTTGTTCCCACATATGAATGTGTTTGAAAATGTTGCTTTTCCATTGCGATTGCGTAAGGTCGATAAAAAAGAAATCGAACAACGTGTATTAGAAGTTCTCAAAATGGTACAGTTGGAAGGTTTCGAAAAACGTTCAATCCGTAAACTATCTGGAGGACAACGTCAGCGTGTGGCCATTGCGCGTGCGATTATCAACCAACCTCGTGTGGTACTCTTGGATGAGCCTTTGTCAGCCTTGGACTTGAAATTGCGGACAGACATGCAGTACGAACTACGTGAACTGCAACAACGCTTGGGCATCACCTTTGTCTTTGTTACCCATGATCAGGAAGAAGCCTTGGCCATGAGTGACTGGATTTTCGTTATGAATGATGGAGAGATTGTTCAGTCTGGAACACCCGTTGACATCTACGATGAGCCCATCAACCACTTTGTAGCCACCTTCATCGGGGAATCAAATATCCTGCCTGGAACTATGATTGAGGACTACTTGGTCGAGTTCAATGGCAAACGATTTGAAGCGGTCGACGGTGGGATGAAGCCAAATGAACCAGTCGAAGTCGTGATTCGCCCAGAGGATTTACAAATCACCCTTCCAGAAGAAGGAAAACTTCAAGTGAAGGTCGATACGCAGCTCTTCCGTGGAGTCCACTATGAGATTATAGCCTATGATGAACTTGGCAATGAATGGATGATTCACTCGACTCGTAAGGCTATCGTTGGTGAGGAAATCGGTCTGGACTTTGAACCAGAAGATATCCACATCATGCGTCTTAACGAAACAGAAGAAGAGTTCGATGCTCGTATCGAAGAATACGTAGAAATCGAAGAGCAAGAAGCAGGTTTGATTAACGCTATCGAGGAGGAAAGAGATGAAGAAAACAACCTCTAAACTCTTTGTAGTGCCCTACATGCTTTGGATTGCCCTCTTTGTATTGGCACCCTTGGTCTTAATCTTCGGACAATCTTTTTTCAACATCGAAGGTCAGTTTAGTTTAGAAAACTATAAATCCTATTTTGCATCGCAAAACTTAACCTATCTCAAAATGAGTTTTAATTCTGTTCTCTATGCAGGGATTGTAACTCTAGTGACGCTTCTTATCAGTTATCCAACAGCCCTCTTTTTAACTCGTCTCAAACACCGTCAACTCTGGCTCATGCTAATCATCTTGCCAACCTGGATCAACCTTCTCCTTAAGGCCTATGCCTTTATCGGGATTTTTGGTCAAAATGGTTCTATCAACCAATTCCTAGAATTTATCGGAATTGGTTCTCAGCAGTTGCTCTTTACAGATTTCTCATTTATCTTTGTCGCAAGCTACATTGAGCTTCCATTTATGATTTTGCCAATCTTCAACGTTTTGGATGATATGGATAACAATCTCATCAATGCCAGCTATGACCTAGGTGCGACCAAGTGGGAAACCTTCCGCCATGTCATCTTCCCTCTGTCAATGAACGGGGTGCGAAGTGGCGTTCAATCTGTCTTTATCCCAAGTTTAAGTCTCTTCATGTTGACCCGTTTGATTGGGGGGAACCGAGTGATTACTTTGGGGACTGCCATCGAGCAGAACTTCTTGACCAATGACAACTATGGTATGGGTTCAACTATCGGTGTTGTTCTTATCCTGACTATGTTTATCACTATGTGGGTGACTAAGGAAAGGAGAGAACGATGAAAAAATTTGCCAATCTCTACCTAGCCTTTGTCTTTATTGTCCTTTATTTGCCAATCTTTTACTTGATCGGCTATGCCTTTAATGCAGGCGATGATATGAATAGCTTTACAGGCTTTAGCTGGACTCACTTTGAGACTATGTTTGGTGACGGAAGACTCATGCTGATATTGGTTCAGACCTTTTTACTAGCCTTTCTATCAGCCTTGATTGCAACAGTGATTGGGACTTTTGGGGCTATCTATATTTACCAATCACGTAAAAAGTACCAAGAAGCCTTTCTATCTCTCAATAATATCCTCATGGTTGCACCCGACGTTATGATTGGTGCCAGCTTCTTGATTCTCTTTACCCAGCTCAAGTTTTCACTTGGTTTTCTGACAGTTTTGTCCAGTCACGTGGCCTTCTCGATTCCAATCGTAGTGCTCATGGTTTTGCCTCGATTGAAAGAGATGAATGGGGATATGATCCATGCGGCCTATGACCTCGGGGCTAGTCAGTTCCAAATGTTCAAGGAAATTATGCTTCCTTACTTAACGCCGTCTATCATAGCAGGTTACTTTATGGCTTTCACCTATTCATTAGATGACTTTGCCGTGACCTTCTTTGTAACGGGAAATGGATTCTCAACCCTCTCAGTTGAGATCTACTCTCGAGCTCGTAAGGGGATTTCTTTAGAAATCAATGCTCTTTCAGCCTTGGTCTTCCTCTTTAGTATTATCCTGGTTGTTGGATATTACTTCATTTCACGAGAGAAGGAGGATCAAGCATGAAACGACTCTATTCATTTTTAGCAGGAATTTTAGCGATTATCCTAGTCTTGTGGGGAATTTCCTACCATTTGGACAGTAAAATCAATAGTCGTGATAGTCAAAAATTGGTTATCTACAACTGGGGAGACTATATCGCCCCTGAACTTCTGGAAAAATTTACAGAAGAAACAGGAATCCAAGTCCAGTATGAGACCTTTGACTCCAACGAAGCCATGTATACCAAGATTAAGCAGGGTGGGACAACCTATGATATTGCCATCCCAAGTGAGTACATGATTAACAAGATGAAGGATGAAGACCTTCTAGTTCCACTGGATTATAGTAAGATTGAGGGCATTGAGAATATCGGTTCTGAATTTCTCAACCAGTCCTTTGATCCCAACAACCAGTACTCTATCCCATACTTCTGGGGGACCTTGGGAATCGTCTACAATGAGACTATGGTGGAAGAAGCGCCTGAACATTGGGACGACCTTTGGAAGCCAGAGTATAAAAACTCTATTATGCTTTTTGATGGGGCGCGTGAAGTGCTTGGTTTAGGTCTTAACTCATTAGGCTATAGCCTCAACTCAAAAGATCCACAGCAGTTGGAGGAAACGGTAGATAAGCTCTATAAGCTAACACCGAATATCAAGGCTATTGTGGCGGATGAGATGAAGGGTTACATGATTCAGAATAATGCTGCCATTGGTGTGACCTTTTCAGGGGAAGCTAGCCAGATGTTGGAAAAAAATCCTAACCTCAAATACGTCGTACCGACAGAAGCAAGTAACCTCTGGTTTGACAATATGGTGATACCTAAGACTGTTAAGAACCAGGATGCAGCCTATGCCTTCATCAACTTCATGTTGAAGCCTGAAAATGCTCTGAAAAATGCTGAGTATGTTGGCTATTCAACACCAAACACTGCTGCTAAGGAAATGCTCCCTGAGGAGACAAAAGAGGACAAGTCCTTTTATCCAGATGCAGACACCATAGAACACCTAGAAGTTTATGAAAAATTTGACCATAAATGGACAGGAAAATATAGTGACCTCTTCCTACAATTTAAGATGTATCGGAAGTAGTGATAGTAACGAAACGAATCAGTCAAGCTGGTTCGTTTTTTTTGTTTTTAAAAAAATTAATATTTGGTATTGACAAAAGCAATTTTAGTAATAAAATAATATCCTTTATACATTTAGGAGGTGTATATGAGATGAGTGATTTATTTGTTCAAAAGTTTGACCATTTTTTAAGTCTCTGTAATCAGATGATTATCATAAAGAATGGTCAACGCGAGATTGTTAAAGAAATCTCAATCCACTTAGTTGAGAATGTCATAGTGTTTGGGAACGCTCAGTTAAGCACACAATTACTAAAGGCTTTAGCAAAGAAGCAAATCAATGTTTATTATTTTTCTGGTGAAGGTAAATTTTTGGCTTGCTTGGATTCCTATCGACAAGAAGATTTTGAGAAGCAAATTATTCAGACGAAAGCTTGTTTTGATAAGAATTTTTGTCTCTCTATATCTAAAAAAATAGCTTCCGCCAAGGTAAATCACCAGCTATCCTTACTTAAAAATTATAATCAAGATGGAATTTTAACACATGAAGATTTTTCGCGCTTTGAAGAAAGTATAGAAAAGATATCTGAAGCTATGTCAATACCAGAAGTGATGGGGTATGAAGGTAGAATTGCAAAGTCTTATTTTTACTATTTGGGTTTGCTAGTGCCTGATGATTTTCATTTTTATAGACGAAGTCGTAGGCCTGCTGAGGATTGTTTTAATAGTCTACTAAATTTTGGTTACTCTTTGCTCTATTCTTGCTTTTTAGGCCTGATAAGAAAAAATGGTTTGAGTTATGGTTTTGGAGTTATGCATCAGAGCAACCAACACCATGCAAGTTTAGCGAGTGACCTCATGGAGGAGTGGCGTCCAATCATCGTTGATAATACTATTTTAGACTTAATCTTTAGTGGTAAATTAACAGTTGAGCATTTTGAAAAGAATGAAGAGGGTGGCTATTTATTGCGAGATGAAGGGAGAAAGGTTTTTATCTGTGCAATGAGGGAACGGATGTTAGAAATCCATCAGTATGTTGAAGAAGATAAAAAACGTTATACTTTTCTATATATGGCAGATCTGCAGATTAAAGGATTGATGCGAGCTTTTGAAAGTCTAAAACCCGAACTTTATGTTACGGGCTATACAGGAGAATAATCATGGGACTTTACTTTAATCTATCTTCTGAGGAGAAGGAATATGTTAAGAAAAAAAGTTTCTTTTGTATCATTATTTATGATATTGTCAGTAATAAGAGGCGTCTGAAATTCGCAAAGTTACTAGAGGGATTTGGTATCCGAGTCCAACGCTCTTGCTTTGAGGTTGATCTAGAAAAGTCCAACTATCGTAGCTTGCTGAGTGAGTTGCAAGCATTCTATGATGCTGACCAGTTAGACAATATCATTGTTTACCTTGGAAATCGAGAAGAAACCTTGCGCTTAAATACAGATGAAGTCGAGATAGAAAAGGAGGATTGTTTGTTCTTTTGAGATGAAAACTCTTACAAAATATGGTATACTAATAGTAGTTTCCAATAGGTTATATCTAGTGCTTGTTATAGGTTTACATACAAGATATGGGGTATAGATACCTATCTACCTCGAGAGGGGCCGGAAACTAGGGAAGATTTTACTGTAAGATCACTAGATTGTTTTGTATAGATACCTATCTACCTCGAGAGGGGACGGAAACGTACGACCGCCATTTAATGTACGCACTGTATTTTCTGTATAGATACCTATCTACCTCGAGAGGGGCCG
>NZ_KV804982.1:65809-115118 GCF_001811505.1 Streptococcus sp. HMSC034E03 | reverse complement strand
TACCTATCTACCTCGAGAGGGGCCGGAAACTACTTCCTCTGCGTGTACGTTAGTAACTCCCAAACCTAGAGTATAGCTACCTATCAACCTCGCGAGGGGCCGGAAACTCTGTCTGAACGATAATTGCAACACGCTCACTTTCGGTATATCCACCTATCTACCTTGAGAGGGGCCGGAAACCCCAAAAGTTCTGGATTTTCGTAGATGTTCCCGATAGTGTAGCTCCCTATCTACCTCGCGAGGGGTTGGAAACCCAGTCTACGAGTCGTTGTCGTATAGCTACCAATCTACCTCGAGAGGGGCCGGAAACTCTTCTTTTGATAGATTTAACATATCCATATAATGCGTATAGCTACCTATCTACCTCGCGAGAGGACGGAAACTAGAAGTCAGCGTCAAATGTTCCTTTTACTCCAAGTATAGATACCTATCTACCTCGCGAGGGGCCGGAAACTTTTAGGGTTTAGTCTTGTTAATTCATCTTTAAGTTCGTATAGATACCTATCTACCTCGAGAGGGGCCGGAAACCCATGAAGTTCTTAGTGAAGTCTTTTTCTTCTTTGCTTGGGGTATAAGAACCTATCTACCTCGAGAGGGGACGGAAACTTTTGTAGTTCTGGACTTTCGTTCACTGTTGCATAGTATAGCCCCCTATCAACCTCGGGAGGGGCCGGAAACGAAAGCTTCTTTATCTTTTGTAGTGATGGTTGGGTGTAAAACATCCTATTCACCTCGAGAGGGGACGGAAACGCATAAATTGAGACATCAATATTCTTTTCTAAACCTAGGGTAAAAGAACCTATCCACCTCGCGAGGGGCCGGGAATAATAACTGATTCGTCAGAGCCATGCGAGCGACCTTATTCGGTATAAGAACCTATCTACCTCGAGAGGGGCCGGAAACGACCAGATATCACCCTGTTGTACAAGTTCTTTAGCGTATAAGAACCTATCTACCTCGGTAGGGGCCGGAAACCTTCATCACTCCACCTCCTCGACTTCAATACCCTCATAATGTAGAACAGCCTATTCACCTCGCGAGGGGCCGGAAACGGTTTACGTACTGTACGACCAATAAGTGCTACAATAGTATAGCTACCTATCTACCTCGCGAGGGGCCGGAAACGTGCTGGCAAGAAACGTTCGAACCCTTTTTCAACCGTATAAGAACCTATCTACCTCGCGAGGGGCCGGAAACTCTTTCAGGTCGAAAACTTCATATAGTTCCATTTAAAAGTATAAGAACCTATCTACCTCTCAAGTGGCCGGAAACTAACCAACGTATCTGATGACATTCATATCAGGGTTTAGAGTATAGGTATATCTCCCTATCTACCTCGAGAGGGGTCGGAAACCCATTTCCTACAACGTGAGAGAAGAATCCGAGTTCAGTATAATTCCCTATCTACCTCGCGAGGGGCCGGAAACTGTGGGGCATATTCAGAATGTTCAGCACATGAAATTTGGTCAGGTATAAGAACCTATCTACCTCGAGAGGGGCCGGAAACAATTTTTTTGAAGAAACATAAACATCAGCACCATTTTGTATAGGCATCTATCTACTCGCGAGGGACCGGAAACTAACACCAATTATCGTAATACTTAACCCATCCAGTTGTATAATTCCCTATCTACCTCGCGAGGGGCCGGAAACCTTCAGCCTGTGCCTGCTTCGGTCGAATATCGTTCGGTATAGCTACCTATCTACCTCGCGAGGGGCCGGAAACAATTCAGGTTTTGCATAAATAGAAACATCAAGACCTTTGTGCATAGCATCCACTTTACCTCGAGAGGGGCTGGAAACTCGGTTTTGCCATCGTATTCTTTGCGATACCTGTACGTCTGTATCGCTACCTGTCAACCTCGCGAGGGGCCGGAAACTTTCCGTCTTTACCTTTTTCTAGCCAATCTTTGACAGTATAGCTACCTATCTACCTCGGAAGTGGCCGGAAACTGTTGTCTATTCGGCTTATGTAGTCTTTTTTTATGGGTATAGCTACCTATCTACCTCGCGAGGGGACAGTTTCATAAGGGGAAAGGATTTTAAAAGTAAAAGAAAAAAGCGCTCATGAGAAAGCAAAAGCGCAATTGTATTAATAAAGGAGGCATATGAAACGCATCGAACTATCATTTAAGCGGATTGAACAATCACCGAGCGACCTGTCGACAAAATTCCAAGGTTTTCTCATGGAAAAACTAGAACCAGACTATGTGACTTGGCTACATGAGCAGGAGACCAACCCCTACTCACTAAAAATCATCCATCAAAAGGACAAGACCCTATGGTCCCTTCATCTCCTGACGGATGAGGCTGTCAAGCAGATCTTGCCTGTTCTCTTGGAGCTCAAGAAAGTAGAACTTCATGATTTGCCGACTCTCATGGTGGAATCTTTCTCCATGCAAGATCTCAGTTCAGAGCAACTCTTTGAGTTCTTTAATGAAAACCAAGATCGGTCACTCTTTACTATTCATTTTCAAACTCCGACAGGATTTCGCTCCCAAGGAGAGTACGTACTCTTTCCGACCATGCGTCTCATCTTTCAGAGTTTGATGATGAAGTATGCACGTCTGGTCGAGAATCGTCAGGACATCGAAGAGGAAACCCTGGACTACTTGGTCAAGCATAGTAGAATTACCGGCTATAGATTGGAATCCAGCTATTTTAAAGTCCATGGTAAAAAAATCCCTGGATTCAGGGGGAGACTGACCTTTAAGATTACAGGTCCAAATACCTTGAAAGCATACGCTAATATGCTTCTAAAATTTGGAGAGTACTCAGGTCTCGGTATGAAAACTAGCTTAGGGATGGGAGGTTTAGAACTTGAAGAAAGAAAAGATTGATTTAGTTTATGGATCGCTTTTGCACGCCATCGGCAAGGTGATTCAAGGTTCCAGGTATGATGAGAAAGACCTGGGTACCATTGGGTCCGAATGGTTTAAACGCTTTTCGGATAATGAAAAAATAGCCCAGCAGATAGCCAAGGCGACTTCTAGTGATTTGCCGACGGATTTAGCTCCTGATAGTTTGGTCTATATCACGTCAGCTGCTGCAAAGATTGCTTCAGGCCTAAAAGGGGTAGCAAGAATTCATGAAGGAAAAGAAGATTTCCTAAGCAAACAATCGGATATCTTCAATGTATTTTCAGATAGCCCTAGTCAGCGTTATCTCGATGCACGACTATTAGAGCTTGACGGGGAACCAAACTATGCTAAGGGATCGAGTGAGCCGTCTGACCAGTCAGACTATGACTTGATAGTAGAGACCTTAGAAAAAGAGTTTGAGAGATTGGACTTTAGCCAGTCTGAGATAGATACCCTTTTGAATCTTCTTGAGTCTACTCTTTCCTATGTGCCTGTTTCGACAAGGACCAAGGAATTATCAGATATTTCTCTAGCAACCTACAGTCGTCTGACAGCTGGCTTTGCCCTAGCTATAGAAAACTATTTAGCAGACAAGAATTGCCGTGACTATGAGAAGGTACTGGGGCAAGATTTAGAAGCTTTTTATAGCGAGAAGGCCTTTTTATTAGCAAGTTTTGACTTGTCAGGGATTCAGGATTTTATTTACAATATCGCAACAGCTGGTGCAGCCAAGCAACTAAAAGCACGTTCCTTGTATTTAGATTTTATGGGGGAACATATCGCTGACAGCTTACTGGAGAAGTTAGAGCTTACGAGGGCTAATCTCCTCTACGTCGGTGGTGGGCACGCCTACTTTATCCTTCCAAACACTGAAAAAACTAGAGAAACCTTGGCTAACTTTGAAGCAGAATTCAATCAGTTTTTGGTCAAGCACTTCCAGACAGGTTTATACGTAGCATTTGGTTGGAGTCCGTTTTCTGCCAATGATATGACAACGACACTGGCCGACTATCGAAAAGTCTATCAAACAACTAGTCGGATGATTTCCCAAAAGAAAATTTCTCGTTATGATGCCAAAACTCTCCTTGAACTCAACCAAGGAGGAAAAAGTTCCCAGAGAGAATGTGCTATTTGCCACTCAGTCGAAAAGCTTACCAAGTATAAAGATCAAGAGGTCTGCCATATCTGTGCTGGAATGTATCGCTTTGCCAAGGAAATACAAGAAAGCTACTATATTGTCACAAAAGAAAAAGGCCTCCCGATAGGTCCGGGAGCCTATATTAGTGGTATTTCCAAAGCCGACCTCGCTAATGAAGAGTGGGATCGTGTTTATGTCAAGAATAGCTATAGTACAGATATCCTAAAAGCAACCCATGTCTTTGTCGGAGATTACAAGTATGATGAGATTTATGAGTATGCTAAACTATCTCAGGAGTCTGGTCAAGGTATCAAGCGTCTGGCAGTCGTTCGACTAGATGTGGATGACCTAGGAGCAGCCTTTATGGCTGGGTTCTCCTATCAAGATGGTGGCAAGTATAATACTCTGGCACGCTCGGCAACCTTCTCTAGAAGTATGAGTCTCTTCTTTAAGGTCTATATCAACCAGTTTGCCAAAGAGAAAAAACTATCAATCATCTATGCCGGTGGAGATGATGTATTTGCTATTGGTTCTTGGCAGGATATTATTGAGTTTACTATTTGTCTCCGACAAAACTTTATCAAGTGGACAAATGGCAAATTAACCCTATCAGCAGGGATCGGACTCTTTCCAGATAAGACTCCAGTTAGCCTCATGGCTGAAGAAACTGGTAAGTTAGAAGGAGCAGCCAAGGATAACGACAAGGATAGTATTTCCCTTTTTGAAAAAAATTATACCTTGAAGTTCGACCAATTCATTAACAATGTTTATAATGGAAAACTTAAGAGTATTCGTTACTACTTTAATATTCAAGATGAGCGCGGAAAGAGTTTTGTATACAGACTGATTGAGCTCCTTCGTAACTACGATCGTATGAATATTGCTCGATTAGCCTATTATTTGACTCGTTTGGAAGACCAGACACCTAAAGACAAAAAAGAAGAGTTTAGAAAGTTTAAAGATTTATTCTTTTCTTGGTATACAGGTAGCGACAATGAACGTAAGGAAGCAGAGATAGCTTTACTTCTATATATTTATGAGATTAGAAAGGATTCATAGATGGCAATTTTAACAGATGATAATTACGTAGATAAGGCAGAAAAGGTTATTAAATCTTTGAATCGTAATAAAAGGGACCCAAAGTTATTTATTTTAACAACTAGTAAAATTCGAAACCTATTAAATTTGACTAGTACCCTCTTTGATGAAAGTAAGGTTAGAGAGTACAAGGATTTGGCTGACAAAATTGCCTATTTAAGAGTGCAGTTTGTTTATCAATCGGGCCGAGAAACTTCGGTTAAAGACTTGGTAAAAAAGGCTGAAATTCTAGACATACTAAAAGAAATAAACAATAAGGAAAGTCTCCAACGTTTTTGCCGCTATATGGAAGCGCTAGTAGCTTATTTCAGATTTTATGGAGGAAAAGATTAATGGCATTTGCAAAAATTCAAGTAACAGGACAAATTCGTCTAGAAACAGGACTTCATATTGGGACAAGCAATGCTTTTGCAGCGATTGGTGCTACGGACTCACCTGTGATTAAAGATCCAATTACGAACTTACCCATTATTCCAGGATCTAGTATCAAAGGGAAAATGCGTACCCTTCTAGCAAAAGTATATAATACTACATTAGCAGAAAAACCAGGAGACGATGGGGAAATTATTAGTCGTCTCTTTGGGAATAGTTCAGACAAAAACTATAAAGTAGGAAGACTTATTTTTAGAGATGCCTTTCTAACTAACAAAGATGATTTAGATTCACGAGATGTCAAAAGTTATACTGAAGTTAAGTTTGAAAATACGATTGACCGTATCACTGCTGAAGCAAATCCAAGACAAATTGAACGTGCCATCCGAGACAGTGTCTTTGGATTTGAGCTGATCTATGAGGTGACAGACAAGAGTCAAGCTCAAGTAGAAGAAGACTTTAAAGTGATTTTTGATGGATTAAAACTGTTGGAACTTGATTATTTAGGTGGTTCAGGCTCTCGTGGATATGGTAAAGTTGTTTTTGAGGATCTTAAAGCAAATACAGTTTTCGGAAACTATGATGTTAGTAGATTGAATGAACTTTTAACTACGGAGGTCTAGTATGACCTATAAGATGTATATTATGAACTTCCATACTGCTCACTTTGGTGCAGGTACTCTGGATAGTTCTAAAATGACTTTTGCAGCTGACCGATTATTTTCTGCCTTAGCTATTGAGGCAAAAAAAATGGGAAAAATGGAGGAATTCGTGTCAATAGCGGGTCAAGATGAATTTGTTTTGACTGATGCCTTTCCTTATCTGTCAAGTCCATTTTTACCTAAGCCAATAGGATTTCCAAAGTTTGAACAGCCAGACTTAACAACGGATGTCAAGGAAGTAAGACGTCAAGCAAAAATGGCAAAGAAACTTCAGTTTATCCCTTTGGATAATTTTGATTCTTATGTAAATGGAACGCTTTTTAAAGATGAAGAACACGTAGTAACAAATGTTGTCACAAAAAATCAACCTCATGTGGATGGGGCTCTTTATCAAGTTTCTACTGTTAGATTTAGAGATGACTCTTCACTTTATGTGATTGCAAACGAGTCTGAGCTCTTGAATGAACTCATGACAAGCTTGCAGTATACAGGAATTGGTGGGAAGCGTTCTAGTGGCTATGGACAATTTGATTTGACTATATTAGATTTACCAGATGGCTTCAAAAATCGTCTTACCAAGGTCCATCAAGGACCTGTCATGACTTTGACAACTTCACTACCGGTTGAACATGAACTTAAAAACACAATGGAAGCTAGTTCTTATTTACTAAGTAAATCAAGTGGTTTTGCTTTTAGTACAGAAACCAATGAAAATTACCGTAAGCAGGATTTATATAAGTTTGCTTCTGGCTCTACTTTCTCTAAAACCTTTACAGGACAGATTGTGGATGTAAGACCTCTTGATTTTCCACATGAAGTATTAAATTATGCTAAACCACTATTTTTTAAGATGGAGGGAGAAAGATGAAAACAGAATATAGAACTTTTCAATTCAGCCTTCTTTCTATGGCTCCTATCCATATTGGCAGTGGTGATAAGTACACTTCTCGTGAATTTATCTATGAAAATGGGTACTTTTATTTCCCTGATATGGGTAAGTTTTATAATCGAATGGTGGAGAAAGGTTATGATCAGAAGTTTGAGCGCTTCTTACAAGAGAGAAAGCCAAGAGCAAGTAATAATCGTTTGATTTCCTTTTTACTGGATAACCGTATTTCTGACCGTGATTTTGGTGGTTATAGAATTAAAGAGACAGGTTTGGAAACTGAAGAGAATGATAATGATTCCAAATTAGGTGCTATTAATGAAGTAGTAAAGTTTATGAGAGACCCGTTTGGGACTCCATACATTCCTGGAAGTTCATTAAAGGGTGCTATTCGAACTATTCTAATGAACACAAATCCTGACTGGAACAATAAAAAGGTGGTTGATACTCGTGGTAAACGTCCTAAGGAAAATAAAAATATGATCTCCTGGGGAGCTAAGAAAGGTAAAGAATTCAATGACTTATTTAATGCCATTCGTGTTAGTGATAGCAAACCATTTAGTAATGAGAGTCTTATTTTAGTTCAAAAATGGGACTGCTCAGCCAAGTTGCTAAAAGTAAAACCTTTACCTCTATACCGAGAAGCTATTGCTCCTTTGACTAAAGTAGAGTTTACAATTACCACAACGACAGCAGAAGCGGCAACTTTAATTGAAAAATTTGAAGATAAGGCACTAGAGTTTTATAAGGGTTATAAAAACTTTTTCCTAAAAGATTTTCCGGAAGATAAGATCCAAGATAATATTGACTATCCTATATACTTGGGTGCTGGTAGTGGAGCTTGGACAAAAACAATTTTTAAACAAGCAAATGGAATCATACAAGACCGCCACAAGAAACCGGTACAAACTAAGATGAAGGGTAAAGGTGTGTTAAAGCTTACAAAAGCACCAATGAAAAGTGTTAAAACAACACAAGCAACTCGTAAACTGATAATGAATAATGAATCCTTCTATGAAATGGGGAAAGCTAATTTCATGATTAGGGAGATTTTACAATGAAAATTTTGATATCCGCTGTTAGTGATTCCGATCCGATTAGAGGATTTCATGATGGTGCTCTGGTTCATATTGCAAGAAAGTATCGTCCAGATAAAATTATTATTGTGTATTCTGATAAGATGCTTCCTAATAAAGAGCGAAATAATAAAGTTCTTTTCTCTATATCTGAAAACTATAGACCAGAAATTATTATTCATGAAAAAATAATTATTGGTGAGGATGTCTTTATTTTCGATAAAATGTATGATGAATTCTCAAAAATAATTAATGAATGTTACTCAAAAGAAGATGAATTTATTTTGAATCTTTCTAGTGGAACACCACAGATATGCGCTGCTCTTTTTATTATCAATCGTTTGAGTGGTATAAATGTCAAAGCAGTTCAAGTTGCTTCTCCACAAAAGGGGCCAAATATAGGAGATAAACATGATATAAGTGAAGATATTGATGATTTGATTTCATTAAATGAAGATAGTACCGATCAGTTTGTGGATCGTACTTTGGAAGATAGTGCGGAGAAATTTAGTCAGGATTTAATGAAGAAAACTATTCGTGATTTTATTACGAAATATGATTATAAAGCTAGTTTAGAGTTAGCAAATCAATTACCAGATTTTTCTGGTTTGAAAGAAGCGCGTAAAAAATTGCAAGATATTGTAGATGCGCTAGATAGACAAGATATTCCCCAAACTTTTAAAAATAGAAAATGGAGTGATGAGAAGAAGAAGGTTCTCAATGCTTATCTAACAATTGAATTGCAAAAAGAACGTGGGAATTTCAGTGAAGGACTCATTAGAATTAAAACCTTGACTGAATTTATCTTGGAAGATTATATTGATAACCGTTATCCAGGATTATTGGATAGATATGTAGATGAATCAGAAAAATATTTCTTGGGAATTTGGGATTATAGTAAAATTCTTAAAGAAAAAAAAGAGTGGACTTTATATAATCAAATTAAACCAATGATCAACATGAACACTTCACGAAATACAGTAGCCCATAGATTAGATTCTATAAAAGCTGAAGACTTAAAACAGATGGGTCCTGTTCTAAAAACCTTAAAAGGGCTAGTTAAGGAACAGTATCAACTCACCGAGAAGGATTTTAATTTTTACAAGGGATTAAATAAGGAATTATTAGAATTACTGAAATAATGAGAGGTAGAATATTTTGGAAATTTTAATTTCAGCAGTTGGAACGACAGATCCGATAAGTTATAATCGAGATGCAGCTTTATTACATATTGCTCGAACTTACAGACCTGAACAGATTGTTTTGGTTTATAGTGAAGAAATGTTAGTAAAAAATGATCTAGTTGAGAAAGCATTATGTTCAATAGAGGGTTATCATCCTAAAGTGGTTATTGAATCAATCATATTGAAAAATGATGAAGTCTATCTATTTGATAAAATGTATGAAGTGATGGGGCAGATTATCGAAAAATATTCTGGAACAGATCATCAATTAATCTTAAATCTCTCCTCAGGGACACCTCAGATTATTTCTGCTTTATTTGCTTTGAATCGAATTAATGATTATAATACGCAAGCTATACAGGTTGCAACGCCAAACAAATCAGCAAATAGAAAGTATGTGCCACTTTCAAGTGAAGACGAACAAAGGCTATTTGACGAAAATCAAGATAACCAAAAAGATTACGAAAACCGTACAATCAAAGATGAAGCAGAGAAATTTAATCAGTCTCTAATCAAACGATATTTAAGAAATTTAATCTCTTCTTATGATTATATTGCTGCACAAGAATTAGTCGCTAGGAAAGAATACAATAAATTGCTCTCTAAGAAAAAGTTATATCGTTTAAGAGTCATATTAAATGATTTTGTAAAAGTATTTAAAACTCAAGCGATTTTAAAAGATATTCAGGGATATTCACTTACAGAAGTTGAGAAAAAAGCTCTTAATTACTTTTTAATGATTGAAGTTTTGAAAGAAAGAGGGCAGGTTGCTGATGTCTTAATCAAATCAAAGTCTTATGTTGAATTTATCATCGAGGAGAAGATAAAGAAAGATTATCCAGAATTGATAAAATATGATGGGACTTTTCCAAAGTTAAATGAAGAATACAAGGATTTTGAAGCTATTTTAGACTTCATTGACGTAGAATTTAAGAAAGCCAAGGGTATAAAAGATGAGAAGGAAAGAATCTATTCACCTCAGTCAACCTTAAATCTCTTGTCTTATGAAAATATTCTATCTTATTATCAAGTTTCTCTTGAATTACTTAAGTCGATAAAGCTAATAAATAGCTTGAATGGTGAGAGAAATAAGGTGGCACATGGCTTGTCAGAGATTGATAGTAAACTAGTCAATTCTAGAAAATTGCAACAGACAATAGATACCTTACGCTTTATTTTACAAGATACATTTGAGATTGATGATAGCTATTTCTCTTGTTATCAAACACTCAATAAAGAAATGCTTGACTTACTTCGTCAATAATGTATACCTTTATTGATAGGTCTAGATTGCTACTGAAACATTTCATGAGATTATGAGTCTTTGTTTATCAGTTGACTCAAACTCAAAAAAACGATATAATAAGAAAGTTGAGAATTGATTTTCACTTGTCTTAGTCCAGAGAAATGGCGGTGCTGCGAGCCATCTAAGCTAGAAACTCATGCTACTCAATTTAACAATTGCATAATAAGAACAAGAGAATGACAAGTTCATTGAATGAAGGTGGTACCGCGGTTTTTCGCCCTTCGTGATATGAGCTTGTCTTTTGATTTTTTGGAGGTGTTGATGAAAACATTTCTTGTAAAACAAAAGTTTCGTCTTGGAGGCGAACGCTTCGCTATCAAGGATGACAGGGGAGAAATCGCCTATCAGGTGGAGGGATCATTTTTTAAGATTCCCAAAACCTTTACCATCTATGATGCTAATGGTGAACAGGTCAGTCAGATCAGTAAAGAAATCTTGACCTTGCTTCCTCGCTTTGAGATTCAGCTTAGGGATGGCTCGAGTTTTGTCATTCGTAAGAAGTTGACCTTCTGGCGAGATAAGTATGAGTTTGATAATTTAGGTTTTCGTATCGAGGGCAATATCTGGGATTTGGATTTCAAATTGCTGGATGATCGCGATCAGTTGATTGCGGAAATTAAGAAGGAACTCTTCCATCTGACCTCTACCTACACTGTAACGGTCCTTGAGGACGCTTATGCAGACCTAGTCATTTCCCTCTGTGTTGCGATTGACTATGTGGAGATGCTGGAAAGCCAATCACATTAAACAAGTAAATAAGGAGACAATATGAAACAACTATCTAGTGCACAAGTACGCCAAATGTGGCTTGATTTCTGGGCGACCAAAGGTCACTCTGTAGAACCATCAGTAAGTTTGGTTCCGGTAAATGACCCAACTCTTTTGTGGATCAACTCTGGGGTAGCAACCCTTAAGAAATACTTTGACGGGACCATCATCCCTGAAAATCCACGTATTACCAATGCTCAAAAGGCTATTCGTACCAACGATATCGAAAACGTAGGGAAAACTGCGCGTCACCATACCATGTTTGAAATGTTGGGGAACTTCTCAATCGGTGATTACTTCCGTGACGAAGCCATCACTTGGGCTTATGAGCTTTTGACAAGTCCTGAATGGTTTGATTTCCCAGCTGAAAAACTTTACATGACCTACTATCCAGAAGATAAAGATTCATACAACCGCTGGATTGAAGTGGGAGTGGATCCAAGTCACTTGATTCCAATCGAAGACAACTTCTGGGAAATCGGTGCGGGACCGTCTGGACCAGACACAGAGATTTTCTTTGACCGTGGGGAAGCCTTTGACCCGGAAAATATCGGTATTCGTCTGCTTGCAGAAGATATCGAAAACGACCGTTATATCGAAATCTGGAACATTGTTTTGTCACAATTTAACGCAGACCCTGCTGTTCCTCGTAGTGAATACAAGGAATTGCCACACAAGAACATTGATACGGGCGCTGGTTTGGAGCGTTTGGTAGCGGTTATCCAAGGTGCTAAGACTAACTTTGAAACAGACCTCTTCATGCCAATCATTCGTGAAGTGGAGAAATTGTCTGGTAAGGTCTATGACCAAGATGGCGACAACATGAGCTTTAAGGTCATCGCTGACCACATCCGTTCACTTTCATTTGCCATCGGTGATGGTGCCCTTCCAGGAAATGAAGGTCGTGGTTATGTCCTTCGTCGTCTCCTTCGTCGTGCCTCTATGCACGGTCAAAAATTGGGTATCAACGAGCCTTTCCTTTACAAACTCGTTCCAACTGTTGGAAAAATCATGGAAAGCTACTACCCAGAAGTGCTTGAAAAACGTGACTTTATCGAAAAAATCGTCAAGAGCGAAGAAGAATCATTTGCCCGTACTCTTCACTCAGGTCAACACTTTGCCCAAGGCATCGTAGCTGACTTGAAAGAAAAAGGTCAATCTGTCATTGCTGGTCAAGATGTCTTTAAACTCTATGATACATACGGATTCCCAGTGGAATTGACAGAAGAAATCGCAGAAGAAGCAGGAATGACTGTAGACCGTGAAGGATTCGAAGCAGCCATGAAGGAACAACAAGAACGTGCGCGTGCGTCTGCTGTCAAAGGCGGATCTATGGGCATGCAAAACGAAACCCTTCAAAACATCACTGTAGAAAGTGTCTTCAACTACAATGCTAGCCAATTGTCTTCTAAGTTGGTGGCTATCGTAGCGGATAATGCAGAAGTAGAAGCTGTAACAGAAGGAACTGCATCTCTTATCTTTGCAGAAACACCATTCTATGCTGAAATGGGTGGACAAGTAGCTGACCACGGTCAAATCTTGGATGCTCAAGGAAACGTAGTAGCGACTGTGACAGACGTTCAAAAAGCACCAAATGGACAAGCATTGCACACCGTTGAAGTTCTTGCTCCTCTTGCTTTGAACCAAGAATACACTTTGGCCATCGATAGCAATCGTCGTCACCGTGTCATGAAGAACCACACAGCAACTCACTTGCTCCATGCGGCCCTTCACAATATCCTTGGCCACCATGCTACTCAAGCAGGCTCACTCAACGAAGTAGAATTCCTTCGCTTTGACTTCACCCATTTCCAAGCCGTAACTCCAGAAGAATTGCGTGCTATTGAGCAACAAGTCAATGAGAAGATCTGGGAAGCCATCGCAGTTAAGACTGTTGAGACAGACATTGACACAGCCAAAGAAATGGGAGCTATGGCCCTCTTTGGTGAGAAGTATGGTAAAGAAGTTCGTGTTGTGACCATTGGTGACTACTCAGTAGAGCTTTGTGGTGGTACTCACGTAGGTAACACTTCTGAAATCGGTCTCTTCAAGATTGTCAAAGAAGAAGGAATCGGATCAGGAACTCGTCGTATCTTGGCAGTGACTGGTAAGGAAGCCTTTGAAGCTTATCGTGAACAAGAAGATGCACTGAAAGCAGTCGCAGCAACCTTGAAAGCTCCTCAACTCAAAGAAGTACCTCACAAGGTTGAAGGACTTCAAGAACAACTCCGTCAATTGCAAAAAGAAAATGCAGAATTGAAGGAAAAAGCAGCAGCAGCGGCAGCAGGCGATGTCTTCAAGAATGTTCAAGAAGCAAATGGCCACCGTTATATTGCAAGCCAAGTTTCTGTTTCAGATGCAGGTGCCCTTCGTACCTTTGCAGATAACTGGAAACAAAAAGACTACTCAGATGTGCTTGTTCTTGTCGCAGCCATTGGTGACAAGGTCAATGTCCTTGTAGCCAGCAAGACAAAAGAAGTGCATGCAGGTAATGTGATTAAAGAATTAGCTCCAATCGTCGATGGACGTGGTGGTGGTAAACCAGACATGGCCATGGCAGGAGGAAGCAACCAAGCAAAAATCCAAGAATTGTTGGATGCGGTAGCAGGTAAATTATAAGAAAATAAAGATCTATCTATTCGGATAGGTCTTTTTTATTGTATAAGAAAAAACTCCTCACAGGAGTGAGGAGTTAAGTAGTTACTTGAAATTAAACAATCCCTTGTGCAATCATAGCGTTTGCTACGTTTTCAAAGGCTGCAATGTTTGCACCTGCAAGGTAGTCAGTACCAAGACCGTATGTTTCTGCAGTTGTTTCAGCTGTGTTGAAGATGTTAGTCATAATATCTTTTAAGCGACCGTCAACTTCTTCACGTGTCCATGAAAGACGAAGGCTGTTTTGGCTCATTTCAAGAGCAGATACAGCTACACCACCAGCATTGGCAGCTTTAGCAGGTCCGTAAAGGATTCCGTTTTCCTTGTAGACTTTGATAGCTTCAAGGTCGCTAGGCATGTTAGCACCTTCAGATACACAGATAACTCCTTGAGCAACCAAGCGTTTCGCAGCTTCTCCGTTGATTTCGTTTTGAGTCGCACATGGAAGAGCGATGTCATAGTTACCAGTGTAAGTCCATACAGAACCTTCATAGTAAGTAGCAGTAGGTTTTTCTGCAGCGTATTCAGTTAAACGAGCACGACGGTTGTTTTTAACATCTGCCAAAAGGTCGAAGTCGATACCATTTTCATCAATGACATAACCATTCGAGTCAGATACAGAGATAACTGTAGCACCAAGTTCAGTTGCTTTTTGAAGGGCAAACTGAGCAACGTTACCAGAACCTGAAATAACCACTTTCTTACCTGCAAAACTGTTTCCGTTTGCTTTGAGCATTTCTTCAGTGTAGTAAACCAAACCGTAACCAGTCGCTTCTGGACGGATCAAGCTACCACCAAATCCAAGAGGTTTACCAGTCAAGACACCAGCATCAAATTGGTTGAGGCGTTTGTATTGTCCGTAAAGGTAACCAATTTCACGTCCACCGACACCGATATCACCAGCAGGTACGTCAAGAGATGGTCCGATGTATTTTTGCAATTCAGTCATGAAGCTTTGGCAGAAGCGCATCACTTCAGCATCAGTTTTGCCTTTAGGATCGAAGTCTGATCCACCTTTACCACCACCGATTGGAAGTCCAGTCAAAACGTTTTTAAAGATTTGTTCGAATCCGAGGAATTTCAAGATCCCTTGGTTTACAGTTGGGTGGAAACGAAGTCCGCCTTTATATGGTCCAACAGCTGAGTTGAATTGAACACGGTAACCACGGTTAACTTGAACTTTTCCATGACGGTCAACCCAAGGAACACGGAAAGAAATCACGCGCTCAGGTTCTGTGATACGTGCCAAGATATTTTCTTCAATATACTCAGGGTGTTTTTCAAAGACAGGCTCCAAAGTGCTGAAGAATTCTTCAACCGCCTGGAGAAATTCAGCCTCATGCCCGTTACGAGCTTTTACAGTTTCAAACACGCTTTGGATATATTCTTTAGCAGATGTCATATCGTTCTCCTTTTTGTTGTCATATTTTATTACATGAGACATTATAGCAGAAAATTTTTTCAGTGTAAAGAAAAAAACATAAATTTTCTAAAAATTCTTTCAATTTAAAATGACTGATTCAAAACATGCTAAAAAACGAACCTTTTCTATGGAAATGGTTTTATTGAAAAGCAAAAGTCAAAGTATGGTATAATAATAGACATAAAAAGGAATCTGGAGGAACAGAATCATGGTATCAACTAAAACACAGATTGCTGGTTTTGAGTTTGACAATTGCTTGATGAATGCGGCAGGAGTTGCTTGTATGACAGTTGAGGAGTTGGAAGGTGTCAAAAACTCAGCAGCAGGAACCTTTGTCACTAAAACAGCAACCTTGGAATTTCGTCAGGGAAATCCAGAACCACGTTATCAAGATGTTCCACTCGGTTCTATCAACTCTATGGGGCTACCAAATAATGGTTTAGATTATTACTTAAACTATCTTTTAGAGTTACAAGAAAAGGAACCGAACCGTACCTTCTTTTTATCATTAGTTGGAATGTCTCCAGAGGAAACTCATACCATTTTGAAAAAGGTTCAAGAGAGTGATTTTCGTGGTCTAACTGAACTCAATCTCTCATGTCCAAATGTTCCTGGTAAACCTCAGATTGCCTATGACTTTGAAACTACAGATCGTATCTTGTCAGAAGTCTTTGAGTATTTTACAAAACCATTAGGAATTAAGCTTCCACCTTATTTTGATATTGTTCATTTTGACCAGGCTGCAGCGATCTTTAACAAATATCCGCTCAAGTTTGTCAATTGTGTCAACTCTATTGGAAATGGTCTTTATATAGAAGATGAGTCAGTCGTGATTCGTCCTAAGAATGGCTTTGGTGGGATTGGTGGAGAATACATCAAACCAACAGCCCTTGCTAATGTCCATGCTTTTTATCAACGCTTGAATCCAGAAATTCAGATCATCGGAACTGGTGGAGTATTAACAGGACGTGATGCCTTTGAACATATCCTATGTGGTGCCAGTATGGTGCAAGTAGGAACTACCCTTCATAAAGAAGGAGTAGCTGCTTTTGAGCGTATTACCAAGGAACTCAAAGAAATCATGGCGGAAAAAGGTTATGAAAGCCTTGAAGATTTCCGTGGTAAATTGAATTATATTGATTAGAGAAATGAATTTATCGAATAGAAAGGAGAGAAGATGCTAGCTATAGAAGAAAGCCAAAAGCTATCTTTATCAAACTTACCTAGTTTGACCTTGTTTACAGGCGTTGATCAAGGACAGTATGAAGTCATGAAAACTCAGGTGCTAAAGCAAATCGGCTACGATTCTGCTGATTTGAACTTTGCTTATTTTGATATGAAAGAAGTAGACTACAAAAGCTTGGAACTAGAGCTGGTCAGTCTTCCTTTCTTTGCGGATGAAAAAATTGTCATTCTAGATCATTTTGTGGATATAACCACTGCAAAAAAACGTTATCTAACTGATGATGAACTCAAGTCTTTTGAAGAATACTTAGAAAATCCATCGCCTACCAGCAAATTAGTGATTTTCGTAGAAGGTAAGTTAGATAGTAAGAGACGGTTGGTCAAATTACTCAAGAGAGATGCAACTGTGTTTGAGGCTCTTGAACCTAAAGAGCAAGAGTTGCGAGCTTATTTTCAAAAGTGGTCTCAGGAACAAGGACTTTCCTTTGATGGAAAATCCTTCGAACAGTTGCTTATCAAATCAGGTTTTCAATTCAGTGAAATTCAGAAAAACCTACTCTTCTTACAGTCTTATAAGGATGATGACCGTATTTCCGAAGAAGACATTGTTGAAGCTATACCAAAGACTTTGCAGGATAATATCTTTGACTTAACTCAGCTTATCCTCGCTAAAAAGATTGATCAGGCGCGAGATTTGGTAAAAGATTTGACCTTGCAGGGTGAAGACGAGATCAAACTGATTGCCATTATGCTGGGGCAGTTTAGACTCTATACACAAGTCAAGATTTTGGCAGAGTCAGGTCAGACGGAGTCCCAGATGGTTAGCAGTTTAGGGCACTATCTAGGTCGTAATCCTAATCCCTATCAAATCAAGTTTGCCCTTCGAGATACGCGAGGCTTATCCTTGAATTTCTTGCAAGATTCTATTCGCTATCTGATCCAAACAGACTATCAAATTAAGACAGGAGTTTATGAAAAAAGCTACCTATTTGAGAAGGCCTTATTACAGATTGCAAGTCAGTCAAATTGAGCAAATAACTTGAAAAAACGAGATGTTTACGTTATCATTTTTATATAGAAAGAAAAAGAGGTATTACAGATGGCTATTATCTTACCAGATCTTCCATACGCATACGACGCTTTGGAACCATACATCGATGCTGAAACAATGCATTTGCACCATGACAAACACCACCAAGCATATGTAAATAACGCTAATGCAGCTCTTGAAAAACACCCTGAAATCGGTGAAGACCTTGAAGCATTGCTTGCTGACGTAGAATCTATTCCAGCTGATATCCGTCAAGCGCTTATCAACAATGGTGGTGGACACTTGAACCACGCTCTTTTCTGGGAATTGATGACTCCTGAAAAAACAGCTCCTTCAGCAGAACTTGTAGCAGCAATTGATGCAACATTCGGTTCATTCGAAGAATTCCAAGTAGCCTTCACTGCAGCAGCAACAACTCGTTTTGGTTCTGGATGGGCTTGGTTGGTTGTTAACAAAGAAGGTAAGCTTGAAGTGACTTCAACTGCAAACCAAGACACACCTATCTCAGAAGGTAAAAAACCAATCTTGGGCTTGGATGTTTGGGAACATGCTTACTACGTGAAATACCGCAACGTTCGTCCTGACTACATCAAAGCTTTCTTCTCAGTTATCAACTGGAATAAAGTAGACGAACTCTACGCAGCAGCTAAATAATCGCATTTGATAACACCCCTTTTTAGTTGGATTTTGGGTCTAGCTTTAAAGGTGTTTTTTGTTTACTTTGCTAAGAAGTCTAGGACACATAATTTTCCTTTGTTGGATAGGCTTTATTTATGGTATAATGATAAGATAGAAAACGAAGGAGAAATCATGAATATTCAACAATTACGCTACGTTGTTGCTATTGCAAATAGTGGTACTTTTCGTGAAGCGGCTGAGAAGATGTACGTTAGCCAACCCAGTCTATCTATTTCTGTAAGAGACTTGGAAAAAGAGCTTGGCTTCAAGATTTTTCGTAGAACCAGTTCAGGAACTTTTCTTACACGTCGTGGGATGGAATTTTATGAAAAGGCACAAGAGTTGGTTAAGGGATTTGATGTTTTCCAGAACCAGTATGCTAATCCTGAAGAGGAGAAAGATGAGTTTTCAATAGCCAGCCAGCACTATGATTTCTTGCCACCAACCATTACAGCTTTTTCGCAACAATATCCTGACTATAAGAATTTTCGTATTTTTGAATCTACAACTGTTCAGATTTTGGACGAAGTAGCCCAAGGACATAGTGAGATTGGGATTATTTACCTCAACAATCAAAACCAAAAAGGTATCATGCAGCGGATTGAAAAATTAGGTCTTGAAGTAATTGAGTTGATCTCTTTCCAAACGCACATTTATCTACGTGAAGGTCACCCCTTAGCTAAGAAAAAAGAGTTGGTTATGGAGGATTTGGCAGATTTACCAACGGTTCGATTCACGCAAGAAAAGGATGAGTATCTTTATTACTCAGAGAACTTTGTTGATACAAGTGCGAGCTCTCAAATGTTTAACGTAACAGACCGTGCTACTTTAAATGGGATTCTTGAAAGAACAAATGCTTATGCGACTGGTTCTGGATTCTTGGATAGCGATAGTGTCAACGGAATTACGGTTATTCCATTAGATGATAATCTCAATAATCGTATGGTTTATGTGAAACGTGAGGAAGTAGACTTGAGTCAAGCAGGGACTTTATTTGTAGAGGTCATGCAAGAGTATTTTGATCAGAAGAGGAAAGCATGAAAAAAAGAGGAATAGTAGCAGGGATTATAGCAGCCTTGATTGTCTTAGATCAATTGGTAAAGTCTTATGTCGTTCAGAATATTGCTCTTGGTGAAATCAAATCATGGATCCCAAATCTAGTTAGTTTAACCTATCTGCAAAATAGGGGGGCAGCTTTTTCTATGCTTCAAGATCAACAGTGGTTTTTTGCGGTGATTACTCTAGTAGTTATGGCAGGGGCTATCTGGTATTTGCACAAGCATATAGAAGATTCCGTCTGGACGGTACTTGGTTTAATGTTGATTATTGCAGGTGGTCTGGGAAACTTTATCGATCGTGTTAGTCAAGGATTTGTCGTGGACATGTTTCACTTAGACTTTATCAATTTTGCGATTTTCAATGTGGCTGATAGTTATCTGACAGTAGGGGTCGTTTTGTTATTGCTTGCAATGCTAAAAGAGGAAATGAATGGAAATTAAAGTTGAAAGAGGCGGAGTACGTTTAGACAAGGCTTTGTCAGATCTGACAGAATTGTCGCGAAGTCTTGCTAACGAACAAATCAAGTTAGGTCAAGTCTTGGTCAACGGCCAGTTTAAGAAAGCCAAGTATACGGTCCAAGAGGGGGATGTCATCACCTATCAAGTTCCCGAACCAGAGGTTTTGGAGTATGTAGCTGAAGATATTCCTTTAGAAATTATTTACCAAGATGAGGACGTAGCAGTAGTTAATAAACCTCAAGGGATGGTCGTTCATCCAAGTGCTGGTCATACCAGTGGTACCTTGGTGAATGCTCTTATGTATCATATCAAGGATCTTTCTGGTATCAATGGTGTGCTGCGTCCAGGGATTGTTCACCGTATCGATAAGGATACATCTGGACTTCTCATGATTGCTAAAAATGATGAAGCTCACATGGCCCTGGCTCAAGAATTGAAAGACAAGAAATCTCTCCGAAAATATTGGGCTATTGTTCATGGTAATCTTCCAAATGACCGAGGTGTCATTGAGGCGCCGATTGGACGTAGCGAAAAAGACCGTAAGAAACAAGCTGTTACTGCCAAAGGGAAAGCAGCAGTGACACGTTTCCAAGTCTTAGAACGCTTTGGTGATTATACTTTGCTAGAATTGCAACTGGAAACAGGACGAACTCATCAGATCCGTGTGCACATGGCTTATATCGGTCATCCTGTCGCTGGTGATGAGGTATACGGTCCTCGTAAAACCCTAAAGGGACATGGGCAATTTCTCCATGCAAAGACGCTAGGATTTACCCATCCAAGAACTGGTGAAACTATGGAATTTACTGCTGATATTCCAGAAATATTCAAGCAAACCTTGGAGAAACTTAGAAAAGAACAATAAAAAAAGGACTCAATTGAGTCCTTTTTTATTTGCGTTTTTTCTTAGCTTTTTTCATTTTGTTGGCCATGCGTTTCATGGATTGCTTCATAGCAAATTCACCGATTTTACCCTTGAGACCTCCACCAAGCATCTGGCTCATATCAGGCATTCCGGCTCCTCCAAGAGCAGACATATCCGGCATACCACCTTGTCCCATCATACCTTCAAGGGCTGACATATCCATGCCACCAGGCATGTTTTTAGGAAGGTTGTTAGGGTTGATGCCCATTTGCTTCATCATCTTGTTCATGTCACCAGACATGACACCTTGCATGAGTTGTTTGGCTTGGTTAAAGTCTTTGATGAACTTGTTGACATCGATAAAGGTATTACCAGAACCAGCTGCAATACGACGACGACGGCTTGGAGTGAGCAAATCTGGATTTTCACGTTCTTCAGGAGTCATAGATGAGACGATAGCACGTTTGCGAGCGATTTGTTTTTCATCCACCTTCATATTTTGAAGGGCAGGATTGTTGGCCATACCAGGAATCATCTTGAGCAAATCTTCCATTGGCCCCATATTTTGCACTTGATCCAACTGATCGATGAAATCGTTGAAATCAAAAGTGTTTTCCCGCATCTTTTCAGCCATTTCAAGGGCTTTTTGCTCATCGTATTCTTGGGAAGCTTTCTCAATCAGAGTCAGCATATCTCCCATACCGAGAATACGGCTGGCCATGCGGTCAGGGTGGAAGGTTTCAATATCAGTAATCTTTTCACCAGTACCAGTGAATTTGATAGGTTTTCCAGTGATGTGACGAACAGAAAGGGCAGCACCACCACGAGTGTCCCCGTCAATCTTGGTAAGGATGACACCGGTAACTTCTAATTGAGCGTTAAATTCTCGCGCAACGTTAGCAGCTTCTTGACCGATCATAGCATCGATGACGAGAAGGATTTCATTTGGTTGAGCAAGAGCTTTAACATCACGAAGCTCATTCATGAGAAGCTCGTCGATTTGTAAACGACCAGCCGTATCAATCAAGACATAGTCGTTATGGTTGGCTTTAGCTTGCTCCAAACCTTGGCGAACAATCTCCACTGCAGGAACTTCAGTTCCAAGAGCAAAGACAGGAACATCAATTTGTTGTCCTAGTGTTTTAAGCTGGTCAATAGCTGCAGGACGATAGATGTCGGCCGCAATCATCAAAGGACGAGCATCCTCTTCCTTTTTGAGTTTATTGGCAAGTTTACCTGCAAAAGTTGTTTTACCAGCCCCTTGCAAACCGACCATCATGATAATAGTTGGGATTTTTGGTGACTTGATAATCTCAGCAGTGTCTGAGCCAAGAACTTCTGTCAATTCTTCATTGACAATCTTGATGATTTGTTGAGCTGGATTGAGGGTATCAATGACTTCATGCCCAATGGCACGTTCACGAACCTTCTTGATAAAGTCTTTGACAACAGGTAAAGCAACGTCGGCTTCTAAAAGAGCCAGACGAATTTCTTTGGTTGCTTCTTGGATATCACTTTCTGTGATTTTTCCTTTTTTACGTAGGTTTTTAAAGACGTTCTGCAAACGTTCTGTTAAATTTTCAAATGCCATTATTTTCTCCTATTTTTTCAATTCAGTGGAAATCGTCCGAAATGTTGCAAACACTCTAGTTCTTCGGGTGTGACTTCTTTCATGATTTCAGTTGGATAACCCCAACAGCTAAAACCTTCTTTAAGGGCTTGAGGAATAGAATCAGGTGAGAGAATTTGTAGTCTTGTAGGAAATGGTTCCTCTGCAGCTAATAGTTTGCAAGGTATTCCTTTATAGACAACAAGATTTTCCATGATTACTCCCTATTATCAATACTGGTCAAAATCTCAATTTGCTCTTGTAGAAAACTGTCTTCTGGGTAGCGCTCCAAAATCTGGTCAAAAATCTGACCGCGAACAATGTAGTCAGAGTACATATGGAGCTTCATCTCATAGTCTTCCAGAATCTTTTCAGTTCGTTTGATATTATCATAAACGGCCTGGCGACTGACACCGAATTCTTCAGCGATTTCAGCTAAACTATAGTCGTCTGCATAGTAGAGTTCGATATAGTTCATCTGCTTATCGGTCAAAAGGGCTGCATAAAATTCAAACAGAGCATTCATTCGATTGGTTTTTTCAATTTCCATAAGATTTATTATACCAAAAAAAAGCCCAATCCGCTAGCTGGGGGCTGATTTTAGCTAGAAGTTAGAAAATGAGCTTTTCACTGTTCTTTTCTGACTATGAAGCCTTTTTTTGATATAATGGATAGGATTATAATGATTTAGAAAGAGGTAGTCATGAAAGAATTAGAATCCGTGTTACAAGAACGTTTTGATCTTGTTTTTTCAGATAAACAATTACTCGAAACAGCTTTTACCCACACTAGTTACGCCAATGAGCACCGCCTCTTAAAAATTTCACACAATGAACGCTTGGAATTTTTAGGAGACGCTGTTCTGCAATTATTGATTTCAGAATATCTGTTTAAAAAATACCCTAAAAAACCAGAAGGGGACTTGTCAAAACTCCGTGCTATGATTGTCCGTGAGGAGAGTTTGGCTGGTTTTGCCCGTGATTGTCAGTTTGATCAGTTTATCAAGCTTGGTAAGGGGGAGGAAAAGTCTGGTGGTCGTAACCGAGACACGATCTTGGGCGATGCTTTTGAAGCCTTTTTGGGTGCTCTGCTTTTAGACAAGGATATAAAGACTGTAAAAACCTTTATCTACCAAGTCATGATTCCTAAGGTTGAAGCTGGCGATTTTGAGATGATCAAGGATTATAAGACTCACCTTCAAGAATTGCTCCAAGTTAATGGAGATGTTGATATTCGTTATCAGGTGATTTCAGAGATTGGGCCAGCCCATGATAAGATGTTTGAGGTTGAAGTCCTTGTTGAGGGGCAAAGTCTAGGTTCTGGTAAAGGACGCTCTAAAAAATTGGCCGAGCAGGAAGCCGCTAAAAATGCAGTTGAGAAAGGGCTGGATTCATGTATTTAAAAAAAATTGAAATCCAAGGCTTTAAGTCCTTTGCTGATAAGACCAAAGTTCTTTTTGACCAAGGGGTGACGGCGGTTGTAGGACCAAATGGATCTGGGAAATCAAATATTACTGAAAGCCTCCGTTGGGCACTAGGTGAATCTAGTGTGAAAAGTCTGCGTGGCGGGAAGATGCCTGATGTCATCTTTGCAGGAACGGAAAGTCGGAAGCCTCTAAACTACGCTTCTGTTATTGTTACTTTGGATAACCAAGATGGCTTTATCAAGGATGCAGGCCAGGAAATCAAAGTTGAACGTCATATCTATCGTACTGGAGATAGTGAATACAAGATTGATGGTAAAAAAGTTCGTCTTCGTGATATTCATGACCTCTTCTTAGATACTGGACTTGGACGTGATTCCTTCTCTATTATTTCCCAAGGGAAAGTTGAAGAGATCTTTAACTCTAAGCCTGAGGAACGTCGGGCTATTTTTGAAGAAGCTGCCGGAGTTTTGAAGTATAAAACTCGTCGAAAAGAAACTGAAAGCAAGCTCCAACAAACTCAGGACAACTTGGATCGTTTGGAAGATATCATTTATGAGTTAGATAATCAAATCAAACCATTAGAAAAGCAAGCAGCAACAGCTCGTAAATTTATAGAATTAGACGGTCAGCGTAAAGCCATCTACTTGGATGTTTTGGTTGCACAAATTCAAGCCAATAAGGTTGAATTGGATGTAACAGAAGAAGAATTAAACCAAGTTCAGGAACTTCTGACCAGTTATTACCAAAAACGTCAAGACTTAGAAGAAGAAAACCAAACTCTCAAAAAGAAACGTCATGATTTACAAGCGGAGATGGCTAAAGATCAAACTAGTTTGATGGATTTGACTGCTCTAATCAGTGATTTGGAACGGAAATTGGCCTTGTCTAAACTGGAGACAGAGCAGGTTGCTCTCAATCAACAAGAGGCACAGGCTCGTTTGGCTAGTTTGGACGAAAAGAGAAATGTTCTCATTCAAGAGAAGGAAGAAAAAGAAATAAATCTCAGTCAGTTAGAAGAAAATCTATCTGTCAATACTAAGGAAGTCAATCGTTTAGAAGCTGAGTTATTAGCTTTTTCTGATGATCCAGATCAAATGATTGAGCAACTGCGTGAACGTTTCGTTGCCTTTTTACAAGAAGAAGCGGATGTCTCTAACCAGTTGACACGTATTGAAAATGACCTTGAAAATAGTCGCCAACAGACTCAAAAGCAGGAAGAACAATTAGAATCCTTGAAGGAACAATTGGTTACTGCCAAGTCTAAGGCTGCTGACCAAGAGCTTGCCCTAAAGTCTGCTAAAGAAGAAGTACAGAACTTACTCGCTGACTATCAAACCAGTGCCAAAGAAGAAGAAGCACAAAAGCAGACTTATCAAAGCCAGCAAAATCAACTCTTTGACCGATTGGATAGTCTGAAAAACAAGCAGGCCAAGGCGCAAAGTTTGGAAAACATTCTTAAAAACCATAGTAATTTCTATGCAGGTGTTAAGAGTGTTTTACAAGAGAAAAATTGTCTAGGAGGTATTGTTGGAGCTGTTAGTGAACATTTAACCTTTGATGTTCGTTATCAGACAGCACTTGAAATTGCCCTTGGTGCAAGTAGCCAACACATTATCGTTGAAGATGAACAGGCAGCAACAAAGGCCATCGATTTTCTTAAGAGAAACCGAGCTGGTCGTGCGACTTTCCTACCTTTGACAACTATTAAGGCACGTAGCATTTCTGGGCAGAATCAAGATGTGATTGCCTCAAGTCCAGGTTTTCTTGGAATGGCAGATGAATTGGTTACCTTTGATGCCAAACATGAAGCAATATTTAAAAACTTGCTAGCTACGACAGCTATCTTTGATACAGTGGAGCATGCGCGTGATGCGGCTCGTAAGGTACGCTATCAAGTTCGGATGGTAACCTTAGATGGTACTGAACTGCGTACAGGTGGTTCTTATGCTGGTGGTGCCAATCGTCAAAATAACAGTATTTTCATCAAGCCTGAATTGGAGCAGTTACAAAAAGAAATTGCTCAAGAGGAAAAGCTCCTTGGTCAGGAAGAAGAAATTCTGAAAACAGTTCAAGAAAACTTAGCTACCCTCACTCAGACTTTGGAAACTATTAAGTCTAAAGGAGAGCAAGCTCGTATAGAGGAGCAGGGCTTATATCTTGCTTATCAACAAACTTGCCAGCAAGTTGAAGAACTCGAAACACTTCTAGAACTTCAGGAAAAAGAATTAAACAATCTCAGAGGTGGAGATTGGCAAGCTGAAAAAGAAAAATGCCAAGAACGTCTTTCGCTCATTGCAACTGAAAAGCAAAAGCTGGAGTCTGAGATTGAAGAAATCAAGTCCAATAAAAATGCGATTCAAGAACGTTACCAAAGCTTGCAGGATAAACTTTCTCAAGAACGTCTGCTCAAAACAGAAATGGTAGGGCGAAAACGTTACGAAGTTGCAGATATTGAACGGATCAATAAAGAACTTGAGAACCTCAATATCGAACAAGAAGAAATTGAACGGCTTCTCCAAGAAAAGGTAGACAATCTTGAAAAAGTTGATACAGAACTTTTGGCCAAGCAGGAAGCAGAAGCCAAGAGTCAGAAGGAAGAAATTCAACAAGGATTGATTCGTAAGCAGTTTGAACTAGATGATATTGAAGGTCAATTGGATGATATAGCCAGTCATTTAGAACAAGCTCGCGAGCAAAATGAAGAATGGATTCGTAAGCAAACACGTGCAGAAGCAACTAAAGAGAAGATTACGGACCGCCTTCGCTATCTTCAAGGTCAACTGACTGAAGAATACCAGATTAGTTATACTGAAGCATTAGAACAAGCCAACCAATTGGAAGACTTGGCTGTCGCTGAACAAAAGGTCAAGGATTTGGAAAAATCCATTCGTTCACTTGGTCCGGTTAACTTGGATGCCATTGAACAGTTTGACGAAGTTCACGAACGGTTGGAATTCTTAAATAGTCAGCGTGATGACATTCTTTCTGCCAAAAATCTTCTTCTTGAAACCATTACAGAGATGAACGATGAAGTGAAGGAACGATTTAAATCAACCTTTGAAGCAATTCGTGAATCCTTCAAAGTGACCTTCAAGCAGATGTTTGGTGGTGGTCAAGCGGACCTAATCCTGACCGAGGGAGATTTATTGACAGCAGGTGTTGAAATCTCTGTTCAACCGCCAGGTAAGAAAATCCAATCTCTCAACCTCATGAGTGGTGGAGAGAAGGCCTTGTCAGCTCTTGCTTTGCTCTTCTCAATCATTCGTGTCAAGACCATTCCATTTGTTATTTTGGATGAAGTAGAGGCTGCACTCGATGAAGCTAACGTTAAACGCTTTGGGGATTATCTTAACCGTTTTGACAAGGATAGTCAGTTTATCGTTGTTACCCACCGTAAGGGAACCATGGCAGCAGCAGACTCTATTTATGGGGTAACCATGCAAGAATCTGGTGTTTCTAAGATTGTCTCTGTTAAACTAAAAGATTTAGAAAATATGGATGCTTAGTTTGTTTTCGATACAACATTTCAAGCTAAAGTATTTAGAATGACCTTCAAGAAGTCGGAGGGTTACAAAAATAAATTGAGGAGCTTATATGGATTTCGATCTATTCCTAATGATCTGTAATTATATTGGGACTATAGCCTTTGCTGCTTCAGGCGCTATCAAAGGATTTGGTAAACGATTAGATATTTTTGGAATTAGTTTATTGGCAATTGTAACAGCAGTAGGCGGGGGTATTTTAAGAGATTCTATTATCAGTCGTTTTCCATCCGCTCTCGCAGATCCTGGACCGATTTATGTCTCTATTCTTGTAGCTGTTATTATGTATGCCTTTGTGACATCAAAACAAGCCAATGCCAGTCAAGAAAAAAAATTCTATAAGTGGCTGAGAGAAGCTTATCTTATCTTTGATTCGATTGGCTTAATCATCTTTTCCTTGATTGGAGCTACCGCCTTAGCTGATAGTAAATTGAACTTGATGTCTGCAGGGATTTTGTCCTGTTTAACGGGAGCAGGTGGAGGTATTATCCGAGACCTCCTGATCAATGAAGTACCAAGTGTTCTAAAAGAAGACATCTATGCACTTCTATCTTTCGTAATTGGAGTTATTTATTATTGGTTGGCCTTTGTCCTTCACTTTCCAAGAATCACCGCTTTTATCATTCTCTCAATTGTCGGTTTTGTGATTCGACTCTTTATTATTAAGTTTAAGCTCTCTTTGCCAAATATGGATAAAAAGACTTGGAATTGATTGATGGTAGGAAAGTTCAATCACTCGATTGATAAATATTTTATAAATTACAAGTTTAATCAAGCGTCTAATCTCATGTGGATTAGGCGTTATTTTTTGCAAATAAGGGAAATTAATGATGTAAAGATTATTTTTTGCTAATATATTTGTAATTTCGAATTAGATAGGAGCAATAATGAGTAATTTGAAACATTCTGTTGATTTTATTAAAGAAATAGAGAAATTAAAGTCAGTGACAAGATTTAATAGAACTCTTGATGGCAGATTTGAAAATAGTGCCGAACATTCTTGGCAGGGTGCCATAGCTGCGATGGTTCTTCAAGATTATTATCCTGAAAAGTTGAAAATGGAAAAAGTTATTTCTATGTTATTGATTCATGATTTAGGTGAGATTTATGCCGGAGATACTTGGGTTTTTGATGATGAAAAAAAGGTTCATTCTCATAATAGAGAGTTAGAATCTATAGAAAAAACAATGAGCCTCCTTCCAGAAGAGAAATATTTGAATATGAAAAATTTGTGGTTGGAATTTGAAAAAGGGCAGAGTGCTGAAGCAAGATATGCAAGAGTGATCGATGCCTTGGTACCACTGATAAATCACTTAGAAGTGTCAGAATTCAATTATAATCCTGATAATATCAGTGCAGACATGGTATTAGAAAAGAAAAAGTTCATAAAAAGTGAATCAGAAGAATTATGGAAACTGACGGAAGACTTGATTCAGGAAAGTGTGGAGAAGGGCTTATATTTTTAATAACAGTTAGCCCAATAGAAGATAGAATTTTAACCGATGAATGGAAATATATATGATTAACCTTGTCACAACTGAAATCGGAATAAGGAAATTGATACAGTAAAATACAAAGGCAGCCTTGGAATAAGCTGTTTCCAAGGCTTTATAGCTATTTATAGGTAGAAGGAAAAAATTGCTAGAGTAGATGATTTTTATTAGATACCTTTGATTATACCGTAGAGAATATTAGTCAAATAAAATTGTTTTGTTTTCACTAATGCATTTCTTATTATCATCCCAATAGTTAATACTTTCAAAGCTTCCTTTTCTTAAATAAAGTGGTAGCCTTTTTCTTATTTCATCTTGCATTGGTATTTTATCAATATCTTTTAGATTCCACCATTTTGGCTCACCTTCAGCAGATGTACTTAGTTCACCAGTAAACTGAGTACATAAAAAGTCATAGAAGACAAATCTCTCATTACCAATTGAATTAGTAAAGCCTGAAATTCCTTTTAATTCAAGATTTAATGCAGTGAGTCCAGTTTCTTCCTTAAGTTCCCGTAATGCAGCTTCAAAAAAACTTTCAGGGAATTCAACTTTTCCCCCCGGTGGAATCCAGCCAGGAAAATTATCGTGCTGTCTATTAAGTAATAAAATTTCTTGATTTTTCAAAACGCAAATATTAACCCAGTTTTTGATTTTTTCAGTCATATTATTAACCTCCAACAAGTATTTTTTCATATGCAAGATTATATGTCAAGAACTATATGCTATTTATGATTGTGACAACTGTATCTCAGCCAAAGATTGATAATTTTTACGTAATAGCTGATGAACTCTCAGAATAGACTTCAATCAAGAACTTTGGAAGAAAAGAGTTGAGAGATTGGATATAAAAGAAAGTAAGCAAATCAGCCTGGCCTTTAAATTGGTCTTACGGATTAATTTTTAGAAGACAAAGACGTGTCAATTCAGCACGTCTTTTTTTACTTTTTCTATGGTATAATAGAAGGTAGATTTATTAATTGGAGTATGAAGAATTTATGATTAAATTAGTAGCAACGGATATGGACGGTACTTTTTTGGATGGTGCCGGTCAATTTGATATGGAGCGTCTGAAAAAGTTGCTCCATTCTTATCAAGAAAAAGGAATCTATTTTGCTGTAGCATCAGGTCGTGGGCTTTTGTCACTTGAAAAGCATTTTGCGGATGTTAAAGATGAGATTATTTTCATTGCTGAAAATGGGAGTCTCGTTCGTTTCCATGGAGAGGACCTCTATGAAGCAACCATGCCTCGAGATTTTTACCTATCAACATTTGAAAAACTAAAGACTTCACCTTATTTTGATGAGAAAAAGATGCTCTTGACTGGTAAAGAGGCTTGCTATGTCTTAGATACAGTAGATGAAACCTATCTTATGTTTAGTCATCATTACAATGAAAATATCAAAAAAGTAGCCAGCCTAGAAGATATTACCGATGAGATTTTCAAATTCACAACTAACTTCACTGAAGAGACAGTAGAAGCTGGAGAATCTTGGGTCAATGAACATGTTCCTGGGGTCAAGGCTATGACGACAGGCTTTGAATCCATTGACATCGTTTTAGACCATGTTGACAAGGGAGTCGCTATTGTCGAATTGGCTAAGAAATTAAATCTGGATATGGATCAAGTGATGGCTTTTGGTGATAATCTTAATGACCTGCACATGATGCAAGTTGTAGGGCACCCAGTCGCACCTGAAAATGCTCGTCCAGAGATTTTAGAACTAGCTGAAACAGTTATCGGACATCACAAAGACCAATCAGTTATCGCTTATATGGAGGGTTTGTAATGGCAGATATTAAATTAATTGCCCTAGACTTAGATGGGACTTTGCTGACGACAGACAAGAAATTGACTGATCGTACTAAGGCAACTTTAAAGGCAGCGCGTGATCAGGGAGTCAAAGTGGTACTGACAACTGGACGTCCCCTCAAGGCTATGGATTTCTTCCTTAAAGAGCTTGGAACAGACGGCCATGATGACGAGTATACTATCACCTTTAATGGTGGATTGGTTCAGAAAAATACAGGTGAAATCCTCGATAAGACAGTATTCTCTATTGATGATGTGACACGTATTTACGAGGAAACTGAAAAACTAGGCATTCCTTTAGATGCCATTTCAGAAGGTACAGTTTACCAAATCCAATCAGATCAAGAAAGTCTTTACGCCAAGTTTAACCCTGTTTTAAACTTTGTTCCAATTGACTTTGAAGATTTGTCTAGTCAAATGACCTACAACAAATGTGTGACCGCTTTTGCTCAAGAACCACTGGATGCCGCAATTGCTAATATTTCACCAGACTTGTTTAACAATTATGAAATTTTTAAATCTCGCGACATGCTTTTGGAATGGTCACCAAAGAACGTTCATAAGGCTACTGGATTAGCTAAATTGATCGACCACCTAGGAATTGACCAAAGTCAAGTGATGGCTTGTGGAGATGAGGCCAATGACCTTTCCATGATTGAATGGGCAGGACTCGGAGTTGCTATGCAAAATGCTGTGCCTGAGGTCAAGGAAGTTGCAAATGTAGTAACCCCTATGACCAATGACGAGGAAGCTGTTGCCTGGGCCATTGAAAAATATGTACTGAAGGAGAACTAAAGAATGGGATTATTTGACCGTTTATTTGGGAGAAAAGAAGAACCAAAAATCGAAGAAGTCGTTAAAGAAGCTTTGGAAAACTTGGATCTGACAGAGCCTAGCGAGGAAGTTGAAGCACTTGGAACTGAAGAAGTTGAAGTGAAAAATACTGAGGAAATCGACCAAAGTTCAGAAGTTGAGGAAACTTATTCTAAAGAAGCTAGTGAGTCTGCAGAACCAGTAGCAGAAACTATTCTAGAGACAGTTGAAGCAGAAACCGCCCCTCAGAAAGAAGAGACTCAGTTTGAAGAGGAAACTGAGTGTCATTGTTGTCAGGAAGAGTCAGAGTCAACAGAAGTTGAAGAAACTGAAGACAGCTCTCAAGAAGTAGTTGAGTTTGTTGCAGAAGAACCTGAGTCACCAGTCGAAGAAGTACCTTCAAGTGATAGCGACGATGAAGAAGCTGATCAAGTTCAACCAGACGAGACGGAGTCAGATACTTCTGAAGAAGAGGAAGAAGATCTAGTAATCGAAGAAATTCCTCAAGTTCAAGAGACTGTACAGGAAAAATATGACCGTAGTCTCAAGAAAACTCGTACGGGCTTTGGAGCTCGTTTGAATGCTTTCTTTGCTAACTTCCGCTCTGTTGATGAAGAATTCTTCGAAGAACTAGAAGAACTGCTCATCATGAGTGACGTTGGTGTACAGGTAGCTTCAAATCTCACTGAAGAATTGCGCTATGAAGCAAAACTTGAAAATGCCAAGAAACCAGATGTCCTCCGTCGTGTCATCATCGAAAAATTGGTAGAGCTTTACGAAAAAGATGGGCAATACAATGAAAGCATTAACTTCCAAGATGGTTTGACAGTCATGCTCTTTGTAGGTGTTAATGGTGTCGGGAAAACAACTTCAATCGGTAAATTAGCGCATCGCTACAAGCAAGCAGGCAAGAAAGTCATGCTTGTTGCTGCGGATACCTTCCGTGCTGGTGCGGTAGCTCAGTTAGCAGAATGGGGCCGTCGTGTAGATGTTCCTGTGGTTACTGGGCCTGAAAAAGCAGATCCAGCCAGTGTGGTCTTTGACGGGATGGAACGAGCAGTAGCAGAAGGTATTGACATTCTCATGATTGATACAGCTGGCCGTTTACAAAACAAGGAAAACTTGATGGCAGAGTTGGAAAAAATTGGTCGTATCATTAAACGTGTCGTGCCAGAAGCTCCGCATGAAACCTTCCTAGCACTTGACGCCTCAACAGGACAAAACGCTCTTGTACAAGCCAAAGAGTTTTCAAAAATTACTCCTGTTACAGGAATTGTCTTAACCAAGATTGATGGAACTGCCCGAGGTGGTGTTGTTCTGGCTATCCGTGAGGAACTCAATATTCCTGTTAAGTTGATTGGTTTTGGTGAAAAAATCGATGATATCGGTGAATTTAATTCTGAGAACTTTATGAAAGGCCTTCTAGAAGGTTTGATATAAAAGAAAATCCTGCAAGAATTCTTGCAGGATATTTTTTTCTATTCTAAACGACCATCTTTACGATAGGCGATATCTGGTTGCCAAGTCCACTCAGCACCGTATTTTTCAAGGAGTTCAAAGCTAGCTTGAGGTCCCATGCTACCAGCTTTGTAGTCATGAAGAGGAGCACCATTATCAGCCCAAAGCTTCTCAATACGGTCAATCAATTTCCATGATGCGCTAACTTCTTCCCAGTGGCTAAAGTTAGTTGAATCGTTATTCAATACATCGTAGATTAGCTTTTCATAAGGATCTGGTGAAGCACCTGTAGCTGTAGCATCAGTTCTGTAGTCAAGCGAATTATGTGCAAGTTTGAACTCTTCTCCAACTTCTTTACCGTTAAGGCTAAGAGAGAATCCTTCCGTCGGTTGGATGTAGATGGTAAGCACATTCGGTGCTAGTGGTTCTCCAAAGATTGAATCCATTTGTTTGAAGACGATGTTTACGTGTGTTCCTTTTTCAGTTAGGCGTTTACCTGTACGGAAGAAGAAAGGTACATCACGGAAGCGATCAGTATCTACAAAGAAGGCACCTGAAGCAAAGGTTTCTGTCATTGATTCTGGGTTGACATTTGGTTCGCTACGGTAAGAGATGTATTTCATGCCATCAACTTTACCAGAACGATATTGACCACGGATGAAGTGCTCTTTAAGTTCCTCATTTGTAGGGTGGTAAAGGTTCTTGAAGACCTTGATTTTCTCTGCGCGAATGTCATCCTTTGTAAAGCTTGCAGGCTTGTCCATAGCAAGGAGTGATAGAAGCTGAAGTGTGTGGTTTTGAACCATGTCTCGAAGGGCGCCAGACTCATCATAGTAGCCACCACGCTCTTCAACACCTAGACGTTCTGCAAAGGTAATTTGCACATTATCAATATGTTCCCGATTCCAAACATTTTCAAAGATCATATTGGCAAAACGAATGGCAAAGATACTCTGAATCATCTCTTTACCAAGATAGTGGTCGATACGATAGATTTGCTCTTCGTTAAAAGTAGCTAGAAGCTCTTCGTTTAGTTTGCTTGCAGTTTCATAATCTGTACCGAAAGGTTTCTCAACTATCAAACGTTCAAAGCCCTTACCGTCAACGATTTGCTCAGACTTGAGGTGTTTGGCGATGGTACCGAAGAATTGTGGTGCCATTGAGAGGAAGAAGAGCTTGTTGTGTTCAGTTTGATACTTTTCATTTAACTCAGCCTGAAGCTTACGTAATTCGATATAGTGTTCGGTATCATTAACATCGTGGCTTTGATAGTAAAAATGACTAGCAAAAGCTTGAGCCTCTTCTGCGCTATCTGCCAAGTCCAAAATAGATTCGACAACAACAGATTCGAAATACTCTTTACTCCAAGGACGACGAGCAGTTCCAATAACAGCAAAATGATCAGAAAGATTACCTGATTTATAAAGTCTAAAAAGTGAAGGGTAGAGCTTACGTTTGGCCAAATCCCCACTTGCACCGAAAATTGTAACAATAACTTTTGATGACATCTAGCTACCTAATTTCTATTTTGTTTCCTAGTCAAACTAGGCATGAGGAATCCCCATTTTTCATATTTTTTATTTTATCATAATTTTCTAAAAAATCCAAAAATCCAATACGTCTATACTAAGAGGCTGGGAAAAATCTCAATTTCATACTCTTCGAAAATCTCTTCAAACCACGTCAGCGTCGCCTTACCGTATATATGTTACTGACTTCGTCAGTTCTATTTACAACCTCAAAACAGTGTTTTGAGCTGACTTCATCAGTTCTATCCACAACCTCAAAGCAGTGCTTTGAGCAACCTGCGGCTCTCTTCCTAGTTTGCTCTTTGATTTTCATTGAGTATCAGGAGCAACCGAAGTAAATTTTCCCACAATAAAACGCATAATATCAAGTTTTTAATATCTGATACAATGCGTTTTTTTGATTATAAAGACTTTTTGCCCAATCTCTTCTAGGCGTTTAGAACCTTGTCTAAAAATTCTTTAAGACGCGGATGTTGTGGGTTGTCAAAGATTTGGTCAGGTGTTCCGTCCTCAAGAAATTCACCGTCAGCAGTAAAGATCACACGATTGGCAACCTTGCGGGCGAATCCCATTTCGTGGGTTACGATGATCATGGTCATGCCTTGTTCAGCCAATTCCTTCATAACGTTAAGAACGTCGCCGACCATCTCAGGGTCAAGGGCAGAAGTTGGTTCGTCAAAGAGCATGATATCAGGGTTCATGGCTAGACCGCGAGCGATAGCCACACGCTGTTTTTGACCACCTGATAGGCTTTCAGGATTAGCATTAGCCTTATCAGCCAATCCAACTTTTTCAAGGAGTTCCATTCCCAATTTTTCAGCTTCGGCCTTAGTCATCAACTTATGCTCTACTGGAGCGAAAGTGATATTTTCCAATACCGTCATGTGTGGGAAAAGATTGAAGTGCTGGAACACCATTCCGACATTTTCACGAACGTGGTCCACGTTGGTTGCTTTATCCGTCAAATCATAGCCATTAACTGTGATATGACCTTTTGTACCTTCCTCAAGGAGATTCAAGCTACGCAAGAAAGTTGATTTACCTGAACCAGAAGGTCCAATGATACAAACAACATCTCCTTCATAGAATTTTGCTGAGATTCCTTTTAGGACTTTGTTTTTACCATATTGCTTATGTAAATTATCGACATCGATTTTTAATTTAGCCATTATTGAATCCTCTTTTCTAAGCGTTTTGCAAGTCTAGTAAGAAGAGTGATAATCACAAGATAGAAGACTGCGAGAATTGCATACATTTTGAAACTTTGGTAGTTACGAGCAATGATAATCTTACCAGTCTGGAAGAGTTCGACCAAACCGATTGCAGATACGATAGTTGTATCTTTAAGTGCGATAACAAATTGGTTGACGAAGTTTGGAAGCATAAGTTTGGTTGCTTGTGGCAAGACAATCTTACGCATGGTTTTACTGTAAGAGATACCAAGGCTTCGACTAGCTTCCATTTGTCCGATAGGAACAGCCTTAATACCACCACGAACAATTTCAGCGATATAAGCGGCTGAGTTTAGGGAGAGGGCGATTGTACCAGCGACAAAGTCATTGATTGGACTCTGTTGGCCTGTAAGGGATTCGATAAAGTTAGGAACTCCCCAGAAGATAAAGGCAGCAAGAATCATCAATGGAATACCACGAATCACATCGACAAAGATTTCTGAAAGAATACGAAGTGATTTATAAGGACTAACGCTAAACATACCAAAGATAATCCCGATAACAATCGCAATTGCAAAGGAAATCAAAGCTAGAGAAAGGGTAATTCCAAGTCCACTTAGGAGTTGTTTGTAGTTGTTTTTCAACAAGCCCCAGATAGTAGTTTCGTCAACAGCTGATGATTCACTTGTTGAATCAGTTGCAAGGTATTTATCAAGAATCTTTTGGAATTCACCACTTGCTTTAAGATTTGCAAGACCGTTGTTGAACATTTCAATCAATTCAGGATTGCTTCCCTTTTTAACTGCAAAAGCAGTTTCACCGATTGGAGTACCTTCGATTGGTGTTTTTAATTTTTGTCCTTGGCTAATAGAGTATTTAAGAACTGGTTCGTCATCCATCACGGCGTCAATTGAACCTGTGTTCAAGCTGTCATACATAGATGAACCGTCTGCAAAGGTTTTAATTTTATAACCATATTTGCTTTGATTTTCAGTTAGGAAGGTTTGAGAAGCAGTACCGTTTTTTACACCAACGGTTTTACCATTCAAATCTTCATAAGAAGAAATGGTACTTGATTCCTTAACTCCAAGAATAGTATTAGCTGTATAGTAAGAATCAGAGAAATCAAAGGTTTCTTTACGAGCGTCTGTAACAGACATACCAGCAATCATACCATCAGCTTGACCAGATTGAACCGCGTTAATAGCAGCGTCAAAACCTGGGTTGGTGATTTCAATTTCAAAACCTTGGTCTTCGGCAATAGCCTTGATCAAGTCCATATCAATACCAGTGTACTGGTTGCTTGAGTTTTGGAAAACGAATGGTGCAAATGAAGAATCACTTGCGATAACGTATTTTGATTTGACTGGAGTAGCTTTTTGACCTGCGCTTGTAGTAGAAGTGAGAGAAGTCACTTGTGAACTAGTTTTAGAAGAACTTGTCCATTTATTGATAATTTTGTCCAAGCTACCATCTTTTTTCATCTGAGCTAAAGCTTCGTTAAATTCTGTAACCAGGTATTCGTACTTACTACCTTTTTTAACTCCAAAAGCAAAGCTTCCAACGGCTTCTCCGTCCATGTTGATACTGAGATCTTGCCCTTGGTTAATAGCGTACTCGATGACTGGTTTGTCATCCATGATGGCATTTACAGCACCTGTACTGAGACTGTTATTCATCAAATCACCAGTATCAAAGGTTTTGATAGTGAATCCATATTTATCTTTGATGCTTTCTAGGAAACGTTGTGCGGCAGTACCGTTTTTAACACCAACAGTTTTACCACTGAGTTCTTCATACTTAGTGATTTTGTTAGACTTAGTCGTTGCTATGACAACTTTTGTATCATAGTATGTATCAGACATTGTAAAGACGTTTTCACGTTCTTTGGTTTTTGTCATACCAGCCATGATCGCATCTGCTTGCCCTGCTTGGACCGCATTGACAGCAGCATCAAAGCCTGGATAAGACATTTGGATATTCCATCCTTTTATCTCAGCGACTTTATTGATGATGTCGACATCAATTCCTTTATAAGTCTGGTCTGTATCTTTAAACTCAAAGGGTGCATAAGCTGTATCACTAACAATCTTGATAGTGTCCGCATTAACATAGCCTAAAGAGAATAAGGGAAATAAAAATAATAAAAATGCAAGGATTTTTTTCTTCATGTTTAGTCTCCTTTTTAGAATATTTACCCATTATAGCAGAAAATAAAAAAGTTGGCAAATATTTAGCGTTTCGATGTAAGAAGATATGACATAAGATACTAAGTGGCAAGAAGTTGAGAATCAGTAAGTAGATCTTTTTTATGGTAAAATAGAAGGATAGAAAATGTGTATGAGGCAATTATGATCAATAGAATTACAGACAACAAATTTAAACTTGTATCCAAATACCAACCATCTGGGGATCAACCGCAGGCTATTGAGCAGTTGGTAGATAACATCGAGGGTGGTGAAAAAGCTCAAATCTTGATGGGGGCGACTGGTACAGGAAAGACCTATACCATGAGTCAGGTGATTTCCAAAGTTAATAAACCAACCCTAGTCATCGCCCACAATAAGACCCTAGCAGGCCAGCTCTACGGGGAGTTTAAGGAATTTTTCCCTGAGAATGCCGTCGAGTACTTCGTGTCCTATTACGATTACTACCAGCCAGAAGCCTATGTTCCCTCTAGTGATACTTATATCGAAAAAGATAGTTCAGTTAACGATGAGATTGATAAACTCCGTCACTCCGCTACATCAGCGCTCTTGGAGCGTAACGATGTCATCGTTGTAGCATCCGTATCTTGTATTTATGGTTTGGGTTCCCCTAAAGAATATGCTGATAGTGTAGTAAGTCTGCGCCCAGGACTTGAAATTTCTCGTGATAAACTGCTTAATGAATTAGTCGATATTCAATTTGAACGCAATGATATTGATTTCCAGCGTGGAAGATTTCGTGTACGTGGAGATGTGGTGGAAATTTTCCCAGCATCTCGTGATGAGCATGCCTTTCGTGTTGAATTCTTCGGAGATGAGATTGATCGTATTCGAGAGGTTGAAGCTTTGACAGGTCAAGTATTAGGTGAAGTGGACCATTTGGCGATTTTCCCAGCCACTCACTTTGTGACCAATGACGACCACATGGAAGTAGCGATTGCTAAGATCCAGGCTGAATTGGAAGAACAATTAGCTATCTTTGAAAAAGAAGGCAAACTCCTTGAAGCGCAACGCTTGAAACAACGGACAGAGTACGATATCGAGATGTTACGTGAGATGGGGTATACCAATGGTGTCGAAAACTACTCGCGTCACATGGATGGACGGAGCGAAGGAGAGCCACCTTATACGCTTCTCGACTTCTTCCCAGATGATTTCTTGATTATGATTGATGAAAGCCACATGACCATGGGACAAATCAAGGGAATGTATAATGGTGACCGTTCGCGTAAGGAAATGTTGGTTAATTATGGTTTCCGTTTGCCATCTGCCTTGGATAATCGTCCTCTTCGTCGTGAAGAGTTTGAAAGTCATGTTCACCAGATTGTCTACGTTTCAGCGACACCTGGTGATTATGAGATGGAACAAACGGACACCGTGATTGAGCAAATCATCCGTCCAACAGGTCTCTTGGATCCAGAGGTGGAAGTGCGCCCAACCATGGGACAGATTGATGACCTCTTGGGAGAAATCAATGCCCGTGTTGAAAAGAATGAACGCACCTTTATTACTACCTTGACCAAGAAAATGGCAGAAGATTTGACAGACTACTTCAAGGAAATGGGGATCAAGGTCAAGTATATGCACTCGGATATCAAGACTTTAGAGCGGACAGAGATTATCCGAGATTTACGATTAGGAGTCTTTGATGTCTTGGTTGGAATCAATCTCCTTCGTGAAGGGATTGACGTTCCTGAAGTAAGTCTGGTTGCTATTCTTGATGCTGACAAGGAAGGCTTTCTCCGTAACGAACGTGGTCTGATCCAAACCATCGGTCGTGCAGCCCGTAATAGTGAAGGTCATGTCATTATGTATGCTGACACTATGACCCAGTCTATGCAAAAAGCCATTGATGAAACAGCTCGCCGCCGTAAAATCCAGATGGCTTATAATGAAGAACACGGTATTATTCCACAAACGATTAAGAAGGAAATCCGTGACCTTATTTCTGTTACCAAGACAGTTGCTAAGGAAGAAGACAAGGAAGTCGATATCAATAGCCTTAACAAACAAGAACGCAAAGAATTGGTCAAGAAACTGGAAAAGCAAATGCAAGAAGCCGTCGAAGTGCTTGACTTTGAACTAGCCGCCCAGATTCGTGATATGATGTTGGAAGTCAAGGCGTTGGCTTGAGAAGTTATATAAATAGTGTGGAAAGGTATATTAATGAAAAATAGACACACAGGAATTGAAGCTTGTAGAATTTTAGCAATGCTGATGATTTGCAATCTACATGTTCTGGGCATGGGAGGAATTTTAGAAAAAGTTGCCATTCAAAAGAATTTTTATTATATTTTTGCAAATTATTTAGAAGCATTTTCCTACTCGGCAGTAAATATTTATATTTTAATCAGTGCCTATGTCGGACTTCATTCTAAATTTAGTTATAAAAAAATGTTTAGTTTTTGGTTGCAAATCATTTTTTATACGATTTCAATCACATTAATATTCGCCCTTTTTTCAAAGTCATCCGTTACACTAAGCGATTGGCTCTCTGCTTTTACGCCAATTAGCCATGGTCAATACTGGTATATGAGTTGTTATTTTGGTTTAATGTTAGTGGCTCCATTTTTAAATCAAGCTATATTGACAGTAAAACAAGAATTGTTATTACCTTTTGTTAGTGGTGGATTTGTATATTTTTCGATTATTCCAACAATATTTAAACAAGATTCGTTAGGATTGTGGGGTGGATATAGTGTTTTATGGATGATACTCCTTTATATGATAGGAGCTATCATCAATAGATTAGACTTTGAAAATCGTTTTAAAGTTTGGCAAGTTGCTGGAATGATTATCTTACTGACAAGTTTAACTTTTCTATTGCACAGTCTTGGCTATGAACAGTGGAGAAGTTATACATCTCCAACAGTAATTCTTCAAGGAATATCAATATTTCTACTATTTTTAAGTCTCAAAAATCTCCCATTAACTGTGAAAAAAATAGTTTTAACATTATCTCCACTAACATTAGGAGTCTATTTATTTCATGTTCACCCTCTGATTTTTAGAAGGATTTTACCCAACATCTATTCTTTAGTTGACGGACAGAAATTCGTTATATTTGTCACGATCATTCTCTTAATGACACTTCTAATATTTATTGTAGGTGCATTCATTGAGTATTTAAGAAAAAAACTATTTATATATATTTCTGGTAAATTATAAGATCAAAAATTATTCCCTAACGATAAAAAACTTGTATTAAATGGGTTGAATGTTTATCTGTTTATGATGAATTAGAAGGAGAGAGAAGAAACGATTGAGAAAGAATGTTAGTGCATACAAAAAGCATTCTAAATCAAAGTGAAAAATAGGTTGGTTAGACCGCATGAATCTGTGGTTTGTGCAACATTCAACAATTGCCTGGATCCTTGATGCAAGCGTTCTGTTCTTTTCTGCTCTAGGAATGTTATGTCTATTGTACGGAACACCCCTTATTCCAAGTCCCTATCGGGAACTGCATTATAGTTTTCCACTTTATTTAAATATCGTTCTTTTGGTGAATGCATCTTATCATACTTTCCTTCGTAACTTTAGGAAAGACTGGATTTCCTTGCGAAATTTTGCAGAAGTGTTTTTATATCCTAACGAAATTGCTTGTGTATTACAGTTAACGATTGGGATGACCTCTAAAAGAGGAACAAGATTACTTCCGATATGGGCATTAGACTATCGCTACATCTGGTTTCCACTCTTACTTATTTCATTTTCTTTCTAGTGCCTATTGTGACAATTATAATTTCCAAGTATATTGAAAAGAAAAAGAGAAAAGAAGAAAATGGGAAAAATACAATCAAATCAAAGTAACAAAAGAAAGTCAAATACAAAAAAGAATCACTCAAGAAAAGAAAGTTTTCAGCTTTGGCTAGATTCTCATAAAATTATAGGTTTTTTCCTGATCCTTGCTCTCATCTTAGGAATAGGACTAGGTGTTACCCTTGTTTTTAAACTTCTTCCTATTCCGTCTCCATACCGAGATATCAACTATAGTTTTCCAATATATATAAATCTTTTTTGTCTGGTGTATCGATTATTTGACTATTGGTTCCTAGACTTGTCTAAGACAAGGATGACAATAAAAAGATATGCAGATTTATTTATCTATCTTAATAGTATTGGTTTAATAGTTCATCTCTTTATTGGTATTGGCGGGAAAAATAGTAAAGGAATTTTACCTCCCCTCTTATCCCTAGATCACCGCTACATCTGGTTTCCTATTGCAACTTATCTGATCTTTTTCAGTTTGGCATCTATTATAACTCTAGTAATGAAATATATTGAAAAGAAAAGGAGTCAATCATGATGAAACATCTAACTGTATTTAGGTTTATTTATCTTTTGTGCCTAGTATTTGTACTGATTCATTTTATCTTAGGCTTCTTTGGTTTTGCCTTTACACCAATCTTGTGGAATCTCTGGTTCTCTGGTCTTTGCTTGACCTTATTTATCCAACCATGGACCATCTTTTATAGAACGAGAATTTTTCAGTGGCATCATCTGATTTTTCAAGCTCTCAGTGGATTCGTTGCTCTCATAATCTGGTTTATGATATTTTTATTTTTCTCCACGGTTCCAGATTCATCTATGCCTATCAATTTAGACTACTATGTGATTAGGGAAAAAAATGAAATAAGAATCATCAGAGGATTCTTATTTCATGAAATTCATGAATATCATGACTTAGTTAATCCTTTGATTATGAAGTCTAAAGTTAAGTATGTAGAAAAAAATTAAACATTAGAAAGTGAGTCCTATGTCTAGAGCACAATTAACCATTCTAACTAATATTTGTTTAATAGAAGACCTTGAAAATCAGCGCGTGGTTATGCAGTATCGATCGCCTGAAACCAACCGCTGGTCTGGCTATGCTTTTCCAGGAGGTCATGTGGAAGATGGTGAGGCCTTTGCAGAATCTGTTATTTGTGAAATATACGAGGAAACAGGTCTGACGATTCAAAATCCTCAACTTGTCGGCATTAAAAATTGGCCACTAGATACAGGTGGCCGCTATATTGTCGTTTGTTATAAGGCGACTGAGTTCTTTGGTACCCTTCGTTCTTCAGATGAAGGAGAAGTTTCTTGGGTGCAAAAAGACCAGATTCCAAACTTGGATCTGGCCTATGATATGTTACCTTTAATGGAGATGATGGAAGATCCGGATAAGTCTGAATTTTTCTACCCTCGCCGTACAGAAGACGATTGGGAAAAGAAAATCTTCTAATCCTTTACTAAATAACCTAACTTATCCAAGGCCTTCTCGATATAGAGAAGGTCTTGTTCGTTTTCAGCTTCGACTAGGTGATAATGGACGCCATCTGTTAATTCAGAAAGTGGTCTAAAGTCAGACCTTTCGACTTGCTCTAAAAAATGCTGAACGTCCCGACGACAAGAGAGTTTGAGCAAGGTTTCAATTTCTCCATAGACAGGATGATCAATCAAGGTATTCTGAACACGTCCCCCATTATCGACGATAGCTAGAAGTTCTTGACCGATTTCTTCCATCTCGTGCTTTACTTTAAACAGCTTGTGAACATACGGACTGGTTTTGCTTTCTTTATAAATATAGCCACGATTGGTTGATAAGATAGGAGCACCATCAGCACGCAGTACTGCAATGTCCTGAACGATAATCTGGCGAGTGACATGAAAATGTTCTGCTAAGCTTTTTCCGTTTAGAGGTTTTTGAGCTTCTTTTAAGAGTTGTAGAAGTGCTTCTTTTCGATTTTTTGTCATATTCTTCTTTCTTAACGCTTAACGGCGTTTTCTCAATGCTTTATAAACAGCCAAGGCTAGATAATAGTCTACCATACTATGGATAATAGTACCAAATCCAACCAAGACAAACAAGACATAGAACATATTTTTTAAGTCAGTTCCAGTACTAGCATAAAAAATCATACAAGCCAAAACTTCAGCAATAGCATGAACCAAACCAAGTACAAAGTTAAAAATCAATGAAGATTTCTTATTGTCCAAGGTTTGAGGATGTTTTTGAAGATAGAAAGCACCCAGACTTCCAAAAAAGATATGGGAGAATGCACGAAGTACGATAACAATTGGATATCCAGCCATGAGAAATCCTAAACTAGAAGCTATAATGACAAAGATAGCCATCCAGGGAGAAAGAAACATAGCGATAAAAATAGCAACGTGACTTCCTAGAGTGTAGGAAGCGGGAGGAATGACAATTTTAAAGGGCATCACCAAAGGAATCAAAATAGCGATAGCTGTCAGCAATGCGGTCAAGGTCATGAATTGTGTTTTCTTTTGTGTATTCATAATAACTCCTTTTTATCTGTATATACAGTTGTATAGTACAATAAAAAGTCAAGCAAGTCAAGAAGCAAAATTGATTTTAGAGAAGATTTTTTTAAATGAGGAAAAAGAATGCTAAAAAGAATCAATAAAATTTAAAAAAAATAAGCAAAAAACTCTTGCACTAATCAAAGTAGTGTGGTATACTTATATACGGTTTGAAAAAACTGCCTAAGACAGTAGGGGAGCTCGACTCATAAATATCCTACCGAGGACAAAACGTATCATGTAAAAAGAAGCGTATTGTACTTTCGTGTCTAGGTTTGGGCGCGTTTTTCTTTTGGAAAAATTCCCCAAGCAAAATAATTACGGAGGTGAACACACTAATGAGTGAAGCAATTATTGCTAAAAAAGCAGAACTAGTTGACGTAGTAGCTGAAAAAATGAAAGCTGCTGCATCAATCGTCGTTGTAGACGCTCGTGGTTTGACAGTTGAACAAGATACAGTTCTTCGTCGTGAGCTTCGTGGAAGCGAAGTTGAGTATAAAGTTATTAAAAACTCAATCTTACGTCGTGCAGCTGAAAAAGCTGGCCTTGCAGAACTTGCATCTGTATTTGTTGGACCATCTGCTGTAGCATTTTCTAACGAAGATGTTATCGCTCCAGCGAAAATCTTGAACGACTTTGCTAAAAACGCTGACGCACTTGAAATCAAAGGTGGTGCAATCGAAGGCGCTGTCGCATCAAAAGAAGAAATCGTTGCTCTTGCAACTCTTCCAAACCGCGAAGGACTTCTTTCTATGCTCCTTTCTGTACTTCAAGCGCCAGTGCGCAACGTTGCTCTTGCAGTCAAAGCGGTTGCAGACAGCAAAGAAGACGCAGCTTAATCTTAAGCTACGCAGCGTAGCCTAGCTACAAAAATATAAACATAAAATATAAACTTATTTGGAGGAAATAACAATGGCATTGAACATTGAAAACATTATTGCTGAAATTAAAGAAGCTTCAATCCTTGAATTGAACGACCTTGTAAAAGCTATCGAAGAAGAATTTGGTGTAACTGCAGCTGCTCCTGTAGCTGTAGCTGCTGCTGGTGGTGCTGAAGAAGCTGCTAAAGATTCATTTGACGTTGAATTGACAGCTGCAGGCGACAAGAAAGTCGGCGTTATCAAAGTTGTACGTGAAATCACTGGTCTTGGTCTTAAAGAAGCTAAAGAACTTGTTGATGGTGCACCAGCACTTGTTAAAGAAGGTGTTGCAGCAGCAGAAGCTGAAGAACTTAAAGCTAAATTGGAAGAAGCTGGAGCTTCAGTTACTCTTAAATAATAGAGTTTCCATAAAAAATGAAAATCGGAGCTTACGCTTCGGTTTTTTTATGATTATAGAATATATAGGGTTTGGAATTTGAGTTGATTAGCTTATCTAATTCAAGTGGAGAACTAACTAGTAAAAATAGAGGTTACAAATGTGAGTAAAATAGGAATGGGATTAGGTGCCTCAATAGTATCTAATAATATTTTAGAAAATAAGGCACATATAAAATGGATATTACGTGAGGACAGTGTGGACGAGTTAGATAACGGATGGCGTTTTTTATCTGAAATAGATACGGAAGAGTATTTATCATATGGTGAAAATATGTCTATATGTGACTGGGGTACAATTGTTGAAATAGAACCTGCAGTATTATCAATTTTTAATATGCCTATCGGAACAGAACTTACAATGATTTACGAAGATGAGAGGGTGTGTTTCTTAGATACAATTACTGGTCAGAAATTATCTCAGTAGGATGTTAAAGTTTACTTCATTCACTTATCTTTGCATATAATTATGAGTTTCCCTAAAGCAATACTAGTATTACATAACTATGGATTAATCATAGCTTAGAATTTTTTCTATAAAGGAGAAGTCTGAGAGCGAAATAAACTTGACAATTTATGTACAAGTTATTATGATAGTCAGAGAACTGATTTACGTTTTTAGATATCAGATAATCTAGCGAATTGATGATTGAGATATAAAAATGAGATATTGAGGTATGAAAGTGTGTAGAGTAATAAAATTATTTACGGATACGATTTCTTCAGAGTACATGGATTTTGCCTTTCAGATTGCTCATGAAACCCAAGATGCAGATATAGTTCAGATATTTGATGGAACCCAGACATTCAATTTATCAGTTAATTATATTAAGTATCTATCGTTTGTTAGTAAAAAGTATAGTGAACTATATAATAAAGAATATGAACTTGATGGCTATGGAATCTACCAAGTTTTTGATAGTAAATTATCGAAAGAAGTTAGTTATCGATCTTGTGGTATATGGTCAGCTGATGATTTTAATCATTATGTTTTCCTTTCTAATAAAGGTATGATGGAAATACTCATAAATGTTTCCTTGACATTTAAATTTGAAAAAACAGCTACTGAAGAGCAAAAAATATCGGGCGTCCCCTTGAAAATAAGTGAAGTAGGAAACATTGAGGAAGGTTTATATTATGTAGAAGCTAGTTTAACCAATGATAGTGAACTCTATTTTAAAATTAGTGATAAACTTATAAAATGTGACGATTATGTTGCTTTTAGATTGATTGATGAAGGACTGGATTTACGTTCAATTGAATCGGAATATGAGTTAGATATAACTACTATCCATCCCGAAAATCATTTTGTCTATCAAGTCCTAAATGGTGGATTTATGGGGCTTGCCCAATCTATTTTGTCAAGTTATAAGGTTATAAATACTTTGAATTACAATGCCTATTTATTAGTTTATGAAGGCGCTGTTCAAGACTAACCAAATTGTTAAAAAACAGAGATTCTAGTAATAGACTTGAATACTTTAGTTGCGATAGTTCAACAAGTAAACCAATAAAACCTGGTAGTTAGAACTGTTATCGTTAAGTACATTAGTTTGTCACATGTAATAAAGTTCGAGGGCAAATAGGGTATTGGTAAGAGATGAAGAATGGCTAATCTATTGCTAGATTCCTTTTTCTTTGATAAAAAAATAAACCCTTAGATTATGCCTGAAAATATATAAAGTAATGCTTGAATGGGGATGGAGAAAGGCCAACAAGAACTACTAGAGTTGCGGAGTGCTGGATAAAAAAGTGATACTAGTATGAATTTGAAAAAATTTTTAAACAGTTTATGAAGGGGAACTTTAAGTGAATGTTTATAGAAGAATAACAAAGTTAGAGAAAAACTATTTAATGGTTAAATCCTTTAATGATTTCAATCTAAATATTGATGGAAAAAAAGTACAAAGTGAAAGAGATGCGATAGAGATATTAGCGAACAGTTTTAATATTGATGATCTCCAAGATGGTAATTGGGATGCATTATCTGATCGACTCCAGCGTTCTAATTATATACATCCAGAGAGGATTAATATTTTTATAAACAATTCAAATGATCTTTTTATCAAGGATGCAAACTCTAAAAATACTTTTTTAGAAATATTATCTGATACAGTTTCATGGTGGGAAGAAGATGTTGAAAGATATATAGTTGATGGAAAAAGAAAAACATTCAATGTATATCTGCTAGATTAATACTAATTGTTTGATATGATAGAAATACAAGCATTTCTGTGAGGAAGATAATAGCTAGACAGGTTGGACAAATACTAATAGTTATAAATTTTTAATAAATAAAGGTGGATTATGATTGATGAATTAAAAAAGAGAATTGCTTCTACTGATGGTGTGGACTTTGGACCATTTGGAGAGGGGATTTCTGATGAATGGATTACAAAAGCTGAGGAAAGATTACATTTTATTTTTCCTGAAACCTATAAATGGTGGCTTAAAAACTACATGGGTGGAGAAATTTATGGAGAAGAAATATTCAGTATCTATGGATTAGATTTTGATAGTGTTATAGGCGGGGATATTGTTTACATAAATGAATTGAACCGAAAAGAAGGGTTTAGTAATTCTGAACAATTAGTCATCTGTGAAGGGGAAGATGGCATGTTTTATTTTCAAAAACAGGAAAGTTTGACCGATGAGTTAGCAGTTTTTAGAGATGGAGAATACTATGCTAGCGATTTTATTGAATTTCTCATAAAAAGAATAGGCGGCTAGTATATTTTAAAGAATCTATTGGGCTAAAAAAGTAGGGAGTATGCTCAGTAATGATAGATAGGAATTCTAAAGAACATCAGTCGATAAGATTTTGTTTTGACTATGATAGATGATGTGGTAACTATTGTAAAATATAATCACAATATTGCTTGCCTTGATGACGTACTTGATTGTCTGGGAAGTAAAATAGATAATGGGACTGCCTCATTATTTGATCCTAAAAAGCGCTTAGGACGGAGGTAAAAGTGCAGTTGGTAATTATAAACAGCTTGTATAAAAATGTAAGATATCGTGTTTTTGAATGGAATAGCAAGTACTACTTATTGGATTGTGATGCTAGTATTTTATTGCTTTTCTTTCCATTGTTTGCTTTTTTTAGAACTCATAAATGTTATTGTATAGAGCCTGAAGAATATAAGACATTGCTTTCTTCAACATATTCTGAAATAAAACCATATCAGTTTGTAGGAGCAACTTTATGTATTATTTTCGGTACGACACTATTAAGGAGGCATTTAGTTAAGGTTTTATTACCTGAACTTCCAAATGTAGCAGCAGTATCGAAATTCGGTTTATTATTTATAATCTTATTCTTCGTGTTGGGGTTTAGATTTCAATATTCTCATAAAAAAAGACTTTTACTCGACTATGAAGGTCGACCCTATGTGTTTGTCAAAATGTCCCCTGCTAACTGGAAAATGGCAGTTGGTAAAATAATGAGTTATTTCATCCTCTTATTTCTACTTTTATGGCGTGTTTATACTATTGTGGTAACAGATGAAGTTGATTCTTTTATTATATTAGGAATAATTCCGTTTTTATTATTTTTAGTGATGTTCGCCAATCTCTCTTTCTGGGATTTAAAGGAATATCAGATAGTTTTAAAATCCGAGTAAAAATTCCATCTAATCTTTAAAATTACTAGTACGATGCCATTGGTTACAGTTGAAAATATTAGAGGAAGTTTAAGAGATAAATTAGTCAGACACGACTAAAGTAATCAACAGTCTAATTTATCTGTGAGAATGCTCTCCTAGGAAATCAAAGGAAATTAAAGATTGAATAGGATATTGACAATTAAAGCATAGATGTATAAAAGTTTGATCTCGACCATAAAGATTGGAAAGACAATTTGCTAGAGATAGTGCATAATAGATAGAAAAAAGGGGA